>NZ_CP047654.1:1403390-2105085 GCF_030408915.1 Corynebacterium guangdongense | reverse complement strand
CATCGTCGAGAAGCTGCCCGAGGGCCCGAAGTTCTACCCGGACGACCACCTCACCGACGAGGACATGGAGACCCGCATCTCCGAGCTCATCCGCGAGGCGGCCCTCGGCGGTCTGCGGGAGGAGCTGCCGCACTCGGTGGCCGTGCAGGTCGACGAGATGCTCGAGGACGAGGAGCGCGACCGCCTCAACATCTATGCCGTGATCTACCTGGAGCGCTCGAGCCAGCAGCCGATCATCGAGGGCCGGGACGGTCGCCGGCTGGGTTCGATCACCCACCGCGCCCGCAAGGAGATCCTCGAGCTGCTGGGCCGCAACGTGTACCTCGACCTGCGCGTCAAGGTGCTCAAGAACTGGCAGTCGGACCCCAAGCAGCTCGGCCGACTGGGGTTCTAGGGTGGCGGGCCGGCCGTCGTTCCGCGACCGGGCGGTCGTCATCCGCACCTACGACTTCGGCGAGGCCGACCGGGTGGTCGTGCTGCTCACGCGCACCCACGGGCTGGTGCGCGGGGTGGCCAAGGGCGTGCGCCGGGCGAAATCGCGCTTCGGTTCCCGGCTGCAGCCTTTCGTTCACCTCGACGTCAACCTCTACCGGGGGGGCAGCCTCGCCACCATCGCCGAGGCCGACACCGTCGCCTACTACGGCGCGGGCATCATCGAGGAGTACGACCGCTACACCGCCGCGTCGGTGGTCCTGGAGACCGCCGAGCGGCTGGCCTACGTCGCCGCCGAGGGGGATCCCGGCCTGTTCGAGCGGGTGACCGAAGCCCTCGAGCGGATGCAGACCACGACGCATCCGACGCTGGTGCTCGACCAGTTCGCGCTGCAGGCGATGGGCGCCGCGGGCTGGGCCCCGCAGCTCTTCGACTGCGCCCAGTGCGGCAGACGGGGCCCGCACCACGCCTTCCATCCGGCGGTGGGCGGGGCGGCCTGCCACGAGTGTCGGCCGTCGGGAAGCGCGGAGGTGGAGGAGGAGAGCCTGCACCTGATGTGGCTGCTCGCCCACGGCCACGACGACGACGCGCGGGCGATCGCCGAGGCCACCCCGTACCTGGAGAGCGAGGCGCACCGCCTGACGATGGCGCACCTGCAGTGGCACCTCGAGTCGAAGATCACCAGTCTGAAGGTGATGGATCAGCGGTAGGGCACAATGGGTAACCGTGAACATGGACGTTAACCCGAACCCGACCAACCCGGCCGGGCTGAGCACCCCGGACATCCCGGCGGAGTTCATCCCCAGGCACATCGCACTCGTCATGGACGGCAACGGCCGCTGGGCGCAGGAGCGGGGGATGCCGCGCACCGAGGGCCACAAGCGCGGCGAGGCGGTCCTCATGGACGCTGTGGACGCCTGCCTGGCGATGGGCGTGCCCTACCTCTCGGCCTACGCCTTCTCCACGGAGAACTGGCGCCGCACCGCCAGCGAGGTGCGCTTCCTCATGGGCTTCAACCGCGACGTCCTGCGTCGCCAGCGCGACATGCTCCACGAGAAGGGCGTGCGCGTGGTGTGGCTGGGCCGGCGCCCGCGCCTGTGGCGCTCGGTCATCCGCGAGCTCGAGGCCGCCGAGGAGCTGACCAGGAACAACACCACGATGACGCTGGGGCTGTGCATCAACTACGGCGGCCGGGCCGAGCTTGTCGACGCCGCCCGGAAGATCGCCCGGGACGCCGCCGACGGCAAGATCGTGCCCGAGCGGATCAGCGAGGAGCTGCTCGCGCAGTACCTCTACGACCCGGGGATGCCGGACGTCGACCTCTTCCTGCGTCCCTCGGGGGAGAAGCGCACCTCGAATTTCCTCATCTGGCAGTCCGCCTACGCGGAGATGGTCTACCAGGACAAGCTCTTCCCGGACTTCACCCATGAGGACATGTTCGCCGCGATCGAGGAGTACGCCCGTCGTGACCGCCGATTCGGAGGAACCAAATAATGCCACTTGAGCAGGAGCGACCCACCTCCGCGCAGATCAAGCGCTGGCGCCGCTACCTGGCCAACGAGCGTGCCGAGGCCGCCACCTACCGGCGCCTGGCACGAAAGAAGGACGGCCCGGAACGCGAGATCCTCATGAAGATCGCCGACGCGGAGTCGCGCCACGAGCAGTACTGGCGCGAGAAGCTCGGCCCCTACGTCGGGATGCCTCGCCAGCCGGATCTCAACACCCGCTTCCTGGCGTTCATGGCCAAGCACTTCGGCTCGGTCTTCACGCTGGCGCTGATGCAGACGGCCGAGTCGCGCAGCCCCTACATCGACGACGAGGACGCCTCCGAGCAGATCGCCGCCGACGAGCGGATGCACGCCGAGGTCGTCCGGGCGCTGGCCACCCGCGGCCGCGAGCGCATCTCCGGCGGCTTCCGCGCCGCCGTTTTCGGGGCCAACGACGGGCTGGTGTCCAACGTGGCGCTGGTCCTCGGCGTGCTCGGTTCGGGCATGAGCTCGGGCGCCATCCTGCTCACCGGCATCTCCGGCCTGCTGGCCGGCGCGCTGTCCATGGCCGCCGGCGAGTACGTCTCGGTCAAGAGCCAGAGCGAGCTTCTCGACGCCTCCACGCCCGACCACGAGGCCGTCCTCAAGCTCCCGCAGCTGGTGGACGTCAACGCCAATGAACTCGCCCTGGTCTACGAGGCCCGCGGCATGAGCCCGGGGGAGGCCGAGGAGAAGGCGCAGAAGCGCTTCCGCGACATCGAGCTGGGCCGTCAGGCGCTGGCCGAGCAGGAGGCGGCGGAGGCGGCCGCCCGGCAGCGCGAGGAGGACGGCGACGGCGCGTGGGTGGCCGCCGGCTCCTCCTTCGTGTCCTTCGCGGTGGGCGCGTTCATCCCGCTGATCCCCTTCATCGCGGGGCTGGCCGTCCGGCCGGCGGCGATCCTCGCGCTGGTCCTGGTGTCGATCGCGCTGCTGCTCACCGGCAGCATCACCGGCGTCCTCTCCGGCAAGGCGCCGTTCCGGCGCGCCCTGCGCCAGCTGCTCATCGGCCTCGGCGCGGCCGCGGTGACCTACCTGCTGGGCATGCTCTTCGGCGCGGTGGTCGCCTAGGCGGAGGTCCGGTCGCTGGGCCGGTCCCGGCACTCCGGGCAGATGCCGTAGATCTCGGCGTCGTGGGTGCTCAGCTCGAATCCGTACTGGTCGGCGACCTTGCGCGCCCATTCCTCGACCGGGCCGCCGTCGATCTCCTCGGTGCGGCCGCACTCGGTGCACACGAGGTGATGGTGATGGCGGTCGGTCTGGCAGGCGCGGTAGAGGGTCTCCCCGGAGGCCATGTGCAGCACGTCGACCGCGGAGATCTCCGCCAGGGACTGGAGGGTGCGGTAGACGGTGGTCAGGCCGACCTTCTCGTTGCGCTCGCTGAGCTCGTGGTGGATGTCCTTCGCGGAGGCGAAGTTGTCCAGATCCTTCATGAGCTCAACCACCGCGGTGCGCTGGCGGGTATTGCGGGCGCCCAGCCTGGGTGCGGAACTGCTGACGGAAGCCACGGTCACCTCATCCTTCTGCGGTAATCGGCCGGGGGAGGACCTTCCCCGGCCCTGGGCCTCCACCCTAGTGCAGTCAGCGGGCGCCGGGCTCGGGCGGAGTCGGGGTGCTCGGCGTCAGACCGGGCTCCGGAGCGCGGTCGTCCGGGCCGAGGAAAGCGGCGGCGCCTCGGTCGCTGCCGTGCTGCTCATCGCGCTGCTGGTCATTCTGGTGCTGGTCATTCTGGTGCCGGCGCTTGACGGCGAGGTCATCCCGCGCGGCGGGCCCGGCGTCATCGCCCGCAGGGGAATCGGCGGCCGCCTGAATTTCGGCGACGGCCTCGGCGGCGGTGTCGATGATGCTCACCGCGGTCTCGCTGTTGATGCGGTAGACGACCTCGCGGCCGGAGCGTTCGGACTCGACGATGCCGACCCGCTTGAGCACGCGCAGGTGCTGACTGATGAGGGGCTGGGACTTGCCCAGGGCGACGACCAGCTCGTGGACGACGTGCTCACGTTGCCGCAGCGCGAGGAGGATCCGGATGCGAAGTTTCGAGTCGAGCGCCCCGAGGATGTCCGTGAGTCCGTCCAGCGCCTCCTCGTCGTAGATTAGCGGGGGCGCGCCGCCGTCGCCGGTGAGCTGTGTCCTCATCCTCACCCACATCCTTCATTTGTGACCGGCTGTACATCAGACGGTGGAGGGTCATCTAGGTCAATTATACGATGAAAGTACCGGATGAATTAATGCGGCCGTCCATGAACGTCAGGGTGCGCCCCGGTTGAATATACAAAATTATACAGTTGTCCCACTTAGGGGGAACGTGTGGTCCCTTCGGTTCCGTCGGCACCGTTCGCGCTACACTGTGGCTCTGCAATGCTTTCAGCGCATGATCCCCCTACCAGAGGAGAATGATTCATCCATGGCCGCCTCCGTTCTTGATACCGTCATCAACCTGTGTAAGCGTCGCGGGCTGATCTTCCAGGCCGGTGAGATCTACGGTGGTTCGCGCTCCGCGTGGGACTACGGTCCGCTGGGCGTGGAGCTCAAGGACAACATCAAGAAGCAGTGGTGGCGCACCATGGTCACCAAGCGCGGTGACGTCGTCGGCGTGGACACCTCCATCATCCTGCCCCGTCAGGTGTGGGAGACCTCCGGCCACGTCGAGGTCTTCTCCGATCCGCTGGTGGAGTCCCTACATACCCACAAGCGCTACCGCGCCGACCACCTGATCGAGGCCTACGAGGAGAAGCACGGCCACCCGCCGGCCAACGGCCTGGCCGACATCAATGACCCGGAGACCGGCCAGCCGGGTAGCTGGACCGAGCCCAAGGCATTCTCCGGCCTGGTCAAGACCTTCCTCGGCCCCGTCGACGACGAAGAGGGCCTGCACTACATGCGCCCGGAGACCGCCCAGGGCATCTTCGTCAACTTCAAGAACGTCATGACCGCCGCGCGCATGAAGCCGCCGTTCGGCATCGCCAACATCGGCAAGTCCTTCCGCAACGAGATCACCCCGGGCAACTTCATCTTCCGCACCCGCGAGTTCGAGCAGATGGAGATGGAGTTCTTCGTCAAGCCGGGCACCGACGAGGAATGGCACCAGTACTGGATCGACCTGCGCCACCAGTGGTACCTCGACCTGGGCATCGCCCCGGAGAACCTGCGCCTCTACGAGCACCCGAAGGAGAAGCTGTCCCACTACTCCAAGCGCACCGTCGACATCGAGTACGCCTACGGCTTCACCGGCTCCAAGTGGGGCGAGCTCGAGGGCATCGCCAACCGCACCGACTACGACCTGCGCGTGCACTCCGAGGGCTCCGGCGAGGACCTGTCCTACTACGACCAGGAGGCCGAGGAGCGGTGGACCCCGTACACCATTGAGCCGGCCGCCGGCCTCGGCCGTGCGCTGATGGCCTTCCTCATCGACGCCTACACCGAGGATGAGGCTCCCAACTCCAAGGGTGGCGTCGACAAGCGCGTCGTGCTCAAGCTGGATCGTCGCCTGGCCCCGGTCAAGGTCGCCGTCCTGCCGCTGTCGAAGAAGCCGGAGCTGGCCGAGCCCGCCGCCGAGCTCGCCGACAAGCTGCGCGACTTCTGGAACGTCGACTACGACACCTCCGGGGCCATCGGCCGCCGGTACCGCCGCCAGGACGAGATCGGCACCCCGTTCTGCGTGACCTACGACTTCGACACCCTCGAGGACAACGCCGTGACCGTGCGTGAGCGCGACTCCATGGAGCAGGAGCGCGTCAAGCTCGAGGAGCTCGAGGCATACCTCGCGGCCCGACTGATCGGCTGCTGATGCGCTACACAAGCTGGGATCGCGGCGACCGCGACAAGCCCCGTCTGCTCGCAGAGGAGGGCCCGCTGGAGCTCGGGGTCTTCGACACCCAGGCCGGCACGGCCAGTGTCGGCGCGGAGACCTGGAGCCTGGCCGTCGACAAGGACATGGGCGCGTCCGCGACGCTCGACGACGGACGTGTCTACCGCCTGGCGGGCCGGCTCGCCAAGGACGAGGAGCTCAACGCCTCGCTCGACGGGCGCTCGTTCACCCTCATCAACGAGAACTCCAGCCACTGGATCATCGAGGATGCCAACGGGGACAAGGTCGCCCAGTTCTCAGGGCAGAACTCCGGCGTGCGTGCCGCCATCCTCGAATTCGAGGGGGAGACGGAGCTGGCGCCCAACGAAATCGTGGCGCTGAGCTGGTTCGCCCGCACGGTGCTGGAGTCGAGGATGGAGAAGGGCAACAACGTCCTCATCATCTTTATGCTGCTGCTCGCGCTCGTCGCCGTGATTGTTTGGTTGACTTAAGCACTCTTCGGCGGCTCCGCTAAGCTGAGGGCTGTGAACGACACCTCCACCCACCGGGCCGGGCGCTTCGACGGCCGGCCCGCAAACGGGTCCTGGGCCTGGCGCGGCGATGAGCTTTACGACGAGCACGGCGTCATGATCGCCGACGTGCGGGCCGAGGTGCTGCGCGCCGACCGGCACCGGCTGCTGCTGGAACGCTCACCCGAGCGGATGTCCTTCGGTTTGCGCGGAACCGCGGTCGACGGCACCGTCTACCTGCTGACCCAGAGCAGTTTCACCGTCGCCCACCTGGAGGCGGACTGCCAGGGCCGCCGCTACGTGCTCACCCGCCACAAGCCGTGGCGCAAGGAACGGATCATCACAGACCTGGCCTCCGGAGACCGGGTCGCGCGGGTGCGTCCCCGCTTCGACGGCACCGTCGAACTGCACGACGGCTCCGGCCTGGGCAACGTGAACCTGCTGGACGTGGCGTTCATGTCCTTCGGGTGCAAGCTCGTCGACTCACCGGGCCATAACCTGCGGATCTAGAAGCTTCCGCCGCGGTGGCTGAAGCCGCCGCCCCCGCCACCGAAGCCGCCTCCGCCGCCGAACCCACCGCCGAACCCACCGCCGAAGCCGCCCCGCCCTCCGCCGCCGAGCATCTGGCCGAGCACCATGCCGGTGACCAGGTCGCCCACCCCCGAGGCACGCTGGGCGTTGACCCGGTTCTGGTAGGCGCGGATGTCGGCCTGGGCCCGGCCGATCGCCCGCTGGGCGGCCTGGCTGGCATGGCGGGAGGCGGTGATGGCCTCGCGGGTATGGGTGGTGCGCATGTTCAGCGCCCGCGCGTTGAGCTGCTGGGCCTGCGCGAGGAAGGTGCGCGCCTGGGCGTCGATGACGCGGCCCCGGGTGGCGATGAGATCCTCCGCCGACTGGATCTGGGCCGCCGAGGCCGCGACCTGCTGGTCGAGCAGGCGCAGGAGCTGATCGTGGTCGGCGGTGACGGCCCGGACCAGGTCGAGCTGCTCATCCAGCGCGGTGTCGGCAGAGACCAGGCCGGTGTAGGCGCCGAGGGGGTTGCGCTCGCCGTCGGTCTGCGCCTGGGAAAGCACCTGGGCGGCGTTGTCGGCGGCGGACTCCAGGGCCGCCCAGTCGGCGGTGACGCCCTTGGCGGTGCCGCTGGCCTTGAGATCGGCAACCTCCCGGAGCTCCTGGGCGACCTCCTGCATCAGCGCACCGAGGTTGGCCCGGGCGGCGGCGATGTTGGCTTCCGCCCGCTCGACGCCACCGAGCAGCCGGTCGGCCAGCTCGATGGCGCGCTCGGACTCCTTGATCTCCTCGACCAGGCCCTGCTGCTGGCCGGCCGGTTTGGCGGCGAGCGCGCGGCCGGCATCGATGTGCTTCTCGGCCTCGCCGAGGGAGACTTCGGCCATGGGCACGTTGTCGGCGATGGATTCGAGGATGTCCGCGGAGAATTCCTCGGTGAGGTCGGACATGGTCAGCTTGGCCGGGGCGAGGCGGGCCCGCAGGTCGACGGTGCGCTGGGTCAGCTCGTCCAGTTTGGACTCGGCGTTGATGAGCAGGTTGCGCAGCTCCTGGAACTGGGCGGCCTGCTCGCCCAGGGCCTGCTCCGCCTGCCCGGCGGAGGAGATGATGTCAAGGTACATCGCGCGCTGCTGCGGCTCGGTCTCCGGGATGGAGTCGTTGAGCTGGGCCCGGGTCTCGTAGGCGCGCTGCAGTGCCGAGTTGGCGTTGTTCATCGCGCGGTTGAAGGGGCGGGTGCGCTCGGGACCGAACTCGGCGACGGCCAACCCCAGCTCCTCACGGGCGCGGCGCACGGATTCGTCGGTGCCGACGATGATTTCCTCCGCACGGGCGGCCAGCGTCGGGATGGGCAGCCGGGCCAGGGAGTGGGTGTCGCCCGGATCCAGCTCGCGGGCGGTGGCGAGGTTGTCGGCGGTGGCCCGCTTCTTGCGGCGGTTGTTGGCCGCCCAGATGCCGCCGCCGGCGGCGACCACGCCGACGCCGGCCGCACCGAGCCAGGCGGCGGACTCACCGGAGATGGACCCCGAGCTGGCGGCCGCCTCGACGGCGGCGAAGCCGGCGCCGGCCCAGTCGGAGTTGACCAGGGGACCGTACATCGCGTTGTAGACGTCATCGAGTTCCGCGGAGCTCCAGTAGCCCTCATCCGAGGCGGCGACGTCAAAGACGCGGTCCTCGGTGGCGATGGCGATGACGGCGGTGTTGCCCCCGCCGTTGGCGGTGACGGCCTGCTGCGTCCAGGACTGCGGATCCTGCCCGCCGAAGCTGGGCAGGTAGACGATGAACAGCGACTTCTGGTGGTCGATCTTGAACTGGTTGACCTCCGCCTCCAGGTCGCTCAGTTCCGCGGTGCTGAGCACCCCCGAGGCGTCCGTGACGGGGGAGGAAAACTGCGTCGGCGCCAGACTCGTCGCGGCCGGGGCCTGGGCGAGGACCTGGGGCCCCGGTTCAGCGCCACCGGCGAGCGGGGAGAACAGAAGTGCGCTCAGCGCGGCCAGGGCGGCGGCACCCGCGGCGCGGGATGATGCACGGTCAGGTCGAACACGCTTATCAGTCATGCCCATATGCTACCTGTGAATATGCAAGACTCGCTTCATGAACTGCTTAGCCCGTGCCCTGTTCCCGCTGCTGGTCGTGGCCGGGTCGCTCCCCGTGCTGCGCGTGACGGGGCTCGCCTGCCGACGCCACGCCGCCGGCCCCCAGCCCGGCGCCACCGCCGTGGCGGTCCTGGGCACGACGCAGTACGACGGCCGGCCCTCGCCGGTGCTGCAGGCCCGCATCGACCACGCCGCCGACATCGCCCGGGCCGATCCCTCGCTGACGGTGGTCACCCTCGGCGGGAACCTGCCCGGCGACCGTTTCACGGAGGCGGGCGTGGCCGCGGAGTACCTGGAACGGGCGGGCGTCGACAAGCCCCGCCCCGTGCCGGTGGGAAACTCCACGTGGGAGTCGCTCGAGGCGCTGCCCGGGCAGGAGCGGTGGGTCATCGTGACGACGGCGCTGCACGCGGCGCGCACGGAATCCATCGCCCGGCAGATCGGCCTGGACGCCCGGGTCTCCGGGGCGCCGGACGAACGCATCCGCTTCCCGAAGCGCAGCTGGTGGGTGCTGCTGCGCCACGAGGTCGGCGGGCTCCTCGTCGCCGATGTGTCGGCCACTCTCGGGCGCGGGCCGGCCGATAGGCTGGAGGCGTTCCTGCGCCGCGTCCAACTTCTGTTCAAACCCTCCGACCGCTCGAGGCTGGAACAGCTGGAGAACCGATGACCTACGACTACACCGCCGCCGACGCTGAGCGTCTGTACACCGAAGCCCCCAAGGGCAGCCTCTACCGGGGCGCCCAACCCGACCACCGCGGCGAATTCGCCCGTGACCGGGCCCGCGTGCAGCACGCCGCCGCCCTGCGCCGCCTCGCCGACAAGACCCAGGTCGTCGGCCCCCGCGACGGCGACACCCCGCGCAACCGCCTGACGCACTCCACCGAGGTCGCCCAGATCGCCCGCGGCATCGGCTCCGAGCTGGGGCTGGACCAGGACCTGTGCGAACTGGCCGGACTGGTCCACGACATCGGCCACCCGCCCTACGGCCACAACGGCGAGACCGCGCTCAACGAGCTCGCCCAGGACTGCGGCGGATTCGAGGGCAACGCCCAGAACCTGCGCATCCTCACCAAGCTCGAGCCCAAGGTCCTCGACGACGAGGGCAGCTCCATCGGGCTCAACCTCACCCGCGCGGCCCTGGACGCCACGTGCAAGTACCCGCGGACCCGGACCAACCCGGACGGCACGCTCAACCGCAAGTACTCCGCCTACGACTCCGAGGCCCACGTGCTCGAGTGGGTGCGCCGCGGCCACACCAGCGATCTGCCGCCGATGGAGGCGCAGGTCATGGACTGGTCCGACGACATCGCCTACTCCGTCCACGACGTCGAGGACGGCATCGTCTCCCAGCGCGTCAGCCTCCAGGTCCTGTGGGATCTCGTGGAGCTGGCCTGGCTCGCCGAGGCCGGCGCCCAGGCCTTCGGCGGGAGCGCCGACGACATGCTCGCCGCCGCCGACCGGCTGCGCCAGCTGGAGGTCGTGCAGATCGGGGCGGACTTCTCGCGCTCGCTGCGCGGTTTCGTCGACCTCAAGAGGATGACCAGTGAGCTGGTCGGGCGCTACGTCGGCGCCGCCGTCACCGCCACCTCCGCCGGCACCGCCGGCCCGCTCGGGCGCCAGCACGGCCGCCTCATCGTCCCCGCCGAGGCCCAGCACGAGGTCACGCTGCTCAAGACCATCGCGGTGCTCTACGTCATGGACAAGCCGGCGCACCTGGCCCGCCAGAACCGCCAGCGCGAGCGCATCTACCGCGTCCACGACTACCTGCTGGCCGGCGCCCCCGGCACCCTCGACGCGACGTTCCGGCTGTGGTGGGGGGAGGCCGACTCGGAGCAGGAGCGCCACCGCGTCATCATCGACCAGATCGCCTCGATGACCGAGTCCCGCCTCGAGCGCATCGCCCACAACGCCGCCGGGCTGGCCGGGTTCATGGGGTAGGGGTGCGGGCGGTGGCATGGCGGTGGCGTGGCGTCTGCGTCGGCGTCGGCGTCTGGGCAAAGGCCACTGGCTAAAGGGCGACTCCTTTGGCCATACAGAACGCAGAATCGACGCCTCTGCCCCGCTTCCTTTGGCCGATCAGTCGGGGCGCTGCGCCAGACGTTCGTCGATCATCCCGGTGACTTCCGCCGAGTCGACGACGACGTGGTGGAATCCCATCTCGGCCCGGTTCGCCGCGACGGCCTCCGCGGAGCCGCTGTCCTGGACCCGCCGGTACTCGGCCGGGGTGATCGGGGTCAGCGCAACCATGGTGACGGTGCCGTCGGCGGTCGTCGCCGGGCGGCCGGGGACGGCCATCCCGGCCAGCAGCGCGAGGCCGCCGGCGCCGCCCTCCTGGAAATAGAGCTGCATCGGGGCCGCGTTCACCGCGGCCACGGGCAGCACCACCGGGAAATTCTCCACCGGCAGGCCACCGAGCAGGTTCACCGCGCCCGCCGCCTCCTGGAGGACGCGGTACTGCCAGTTGAGCTTGATCTGCTCGTACATCCAGCCGTGGCCGTGCATGATCTCGAGATAGAGCTCGACACCGTGCCCGGCCAGCCCCTCGGTGGCGAGGATGAGCGACTGCGGGGTGCGCACCGCCCGGAAGCGGTTCGCGCCGGAGGGGAAGAGGGCGGCGCCGTGCGCCACCGCCTCGTTCGTCGTGTCGAGGAACTCGGCGTCCGAGCGGCCCAAAGCGTCGAAGTAGGCGTTGACCTGCGTGTTCGCCTGGGACTCGGAACCTCGGAAAGCGGGGTGGGTCACGGGGCTGCTCCTTGGGCCGGGCGGGGTGGACGGCCACCAGTCTAGGGAGGGCCGGGCGGAGGATGGGCCTTTGGGCCGCGATCCGGCAGAAGCTGTCGTGGTGGTCGGCGGTGTAGTACCAGACATCGGTGCCGCCGCCGGTCACGATGCGGCGGGCGCCGCGGTGGGTGAGTCCGGGGGTCTCGACGGTGTACTCGCGGTAGTAGTCGGAGCGCTTCTCGGGGAGGGCGTCCTCGTAGTTGCCGAAGTGGCGGTTGTCGTTGTCCGGGTAGGCGTAGGGGCAGCCGGCCGCAATGGCGTCGAGGGTCGTCCACACCTCCGCCGGGAGCCCGTCCTGATCGCCGGCCTCGATGCCGCCCGTCGTGGAGGGCGGGGTGACTCTAGTCGGGGCGGGTTCGGGGTAGGCGGTCGACGAGGAGCGGACCTCGCCGGAGCCGGAGCCGAGGACGAGGGTCAGGAGCAGCGTCAGGACGGTGCCGAGCGGGGAGAGCCAGGTGCGGGAGATTATCCATTAAGGCTCGGCCGCCCACCAGGGTGAGGTTCCCGGGCGCTACCGCACCAGGCCCACCCCGAGGTCCGTGAGCACCTGGACGATGCGCGCGGTCTCCTCGGCGTCGATGCGCCAGTCGGAGACGATGATCCGGAAGGCGTTGACCTCGCGGAGGAAATCGGCCAGACCGTCGAGGTTGGTCGGCGACTGGTGCTTGCCTGGCTCGATGTCGCTGAGCGCGGCGAAGAGGTCCTCGCGGCTGTGCAGCGGGCAGGTGAGCAGGATGGGCTGATCTCTAAAGGGCATCCGTGATCTCGCAGAAGGTTTCGTAGTGATCGTCGGTGTAGTACCAGACATCGGGGCTGGTGTCGGTGCCGCCGCCGGTCACGATGCGGCGGGCGCCGCGGTGGGTGAGTCCGGGCGTCTCGACGGTGTACTCGCGGTAGTAGTCGGAGGGTTCCTCGGGGAGGGCGTCCTCGTAGTTGCCGAAGTGGCGGTTGTCGTTGTCCGGGTAGGCGTAGGGGCCGCCGGCCACGATGTCCGCGGCGGTGTCCTGGGCCTCGGCCGGAAGGTCGCCGCAGGCGGGGAGTCCGCCTGCAGGGGCCGTGTCCGCCACCGTGGTGGGGGCGGCCGTGGCGGTGGCCGGGGTCGCGGGGCCGGCCGAGGAGTTCCCCTCGAGGTCGACGCCGAAGTAGACGGCGACCAGAGCCAGAATTGCCGCGCCGACGGTGGCGATCACGGAATTCCGCTTCGTGGGAGAGGGCTCGACCATGCGGAATATCTTCCCACAAACGGGGGTGGAACCTGAAATTAGCCTGGACAAAATTATCAAATGTGCTGGGCGTAAACTAGACCAAATTGCGATTTGCCCGCAGAGGTAGGCTGTCACCCATGGCACGGGGCAGGATTCCGCAGAGCGACATCGAGGCGATTCGCGAGCGCGCACACATCGAGGAGATCGTCGGCGAATACGTCCAGCTCACCCCGGGTGGCAGCGACTCGCTCAAGGGGCTGAGCCCCTTCAAGGACGAGAAGACCCCTTCCTTCCACGTGCGGCCGGCGCGCGGCTACTACCATTGCTTCTCCACCGGCAAGGGCGGCGACGTCTTCAACTTCCTCATGGAGATGGAGCAGCTCTCCTTTCCGGAGGCGGTCGAGACCGTCGCCCAGCGCATCGGCTACCAGATCAACTACCAGGGCGGCTCCACCGGCGCCCGCGACGAGAAGCCCGGCACCCGCAAGCGCCTGATCCAGGCCAACAAGCTGGCCCACGACTTTTACCGACAGCAGCTGGAGACCCCGGAAGCCGCCACGGGGCGCGACTTCCTGCTTGACCGCGGTTTCGGGCGCGAGATCATCTACCAGTTCGAGATCGGCTACGCCCCGGACGGCTGGGACACGCTGACCAAGCACCTGCTGCGCAAGGGCTTCACCGTCGAGGAGCTCGACGCGGCGGGCCTGGCGAAGATGGGCAAGCGAGGGCCGATCGACGCTTTTCGACGCCGCCTGCTGTGGCCCATCAAGGATCTGGCCGGCAACGTCATCGGCTTCGGCGCGCGCAAGCTCTTCGACGACGATCCGATGGGCAAGTACATGAACACCAAGCAGACCATGCTCTACGACAAGTCGAAGGTGCTCTTCGGCCTGGACATGGCCAAGCGCAACATCGCCAAGAAGCACCAGACCGTCGTCGTGGAGGGCTACACGGACGTCATGGCCATGCACGCGGCCGGCGTCGACACCGCCGTCGCCTCCTGCGGCACCGCCTTCGGCGGCGAGCACCTGCAGGTCATCCGTCGACTCATGCTCGACGACAACTACTTCCGCGGCGAGCTCATCTACACCTTCGACGGCGACGAGGCCGGTCAGCAGGCCGCCCTGCGGGCCTTCGACGGCGACCAGAACTTCACCGGCCAGTCCTACGTCGCCGTCGCTCCGGAGGGGCTGGACCCCTGCGATCTGCGTCTGGAGCGCGGCGACGCCGCCGTGCGCGACCTGGTCGCCAGCCGCATCCCCATGTTCGAGTTCGTCATCGAGTCGCTCATCGCCGACTACCCCCTCGAGTCCGCGGAGGGCCGCCTGCAGGCCCTGCGACGCGCCATCCCCGTCGTCGCGGGCATCCGGGACGAGACGCTGCGCATCGAGTATGCCCGCCAGCTCGCCGGCTGGGTCGGCTGGCCCAACGTCGACGAGGTCATCCGCCAGGTCCGCGCCGAGGCCAAGAAGCCCCGGCGCGTCGACGACCGCCGCCACCGCGCCACCCGTTTCGACACCGGGCAGTCCCCGGCCGTGGAGACGACGCCGATGGTCATCGCCCCCAACCCCAAGGACCCGCGTCTGTGGCCGGAGCGCGAGGCCCTGAAGATCGCCCTGCAGTACCCCGAGCACGCGGGCACCTACTTCGACGGGCTGGGGGAGGAGACCTGGACCAACGACGCCTACCGCGCGGTGCGGACGGCGATCGACGCCGCCGGCGGTGCCGCCACCGCGTCGGGCGTGGAGTGGATTCCGCGCGTCGCCGAGCAGATGGCGGACAATTCCGGGCGCAACCTCGTCAGCGAGCTGGCCGTGGAAGCCATCATCGTCGACGGGGACCGCTTCGAGGAGTACACCGATTCGGTGCTCTCCCGGTTGCAGGAGCAGGAGGTCGGCAACCAGATCGCGCAGCTCAAGGCGCAGCTGCAGCGCATGCGGCCCTCCGACGACGAGCAGGCCTACTCGGCGCTATTCGCAGACATCGTGGCGCTGGAGGCCGCGCGCCGGGAGCTCAACGACCGGGCCTTCCGGGGCGGCGGGTACCGCTAGGGCCCGGGGCGGCCCGGACGGGACCGTCTACTTCCGGAAGTGATGGAGGGGGTGTTCTCCTCCCGCGGCGGTGTTTGCTGCACGCAAACAAACAAATTACTGGCGTTAGGCTGAGAAAATATTTCTGCGGCTGTGGACCGGCTTTCAGGTCCGGGGGAGTTGCGTGTCAACCGCCCGGCAGAAGACTCCCTGACGACCTTCGGACGGTTCGGGAAACCTGCTCTACCAGGGGGAACGTTCGGTAGGGCGACGGCTTTCCGTCTGGCGGGGAGTGGGGCGGTGGGTCCCGGAATGCGGACGGGGCGCCGGGGATTGTGGCATCGTTGGGTCCAGAGGTTCCTAGGAATGCTCTGACATTGATGGAAGAATATCTCAGTATCCGACATCCCAACCCTCTGGCCGAACACGGCCAGGCGCAGAACCGGAAGGACGTTCCAATGACACCCACCCCGGATCACACTGGCTCCACTCAGGACGCCGCCCGGCAGGAAGCCGCCCAGGTCAAGGACAAGGCTCAGGGGGCGGCCCAGGACGTGGCCGCCACCGCCCGCGAGGAGGTCCGGCAGGTCACCGCGGAGGCCACCGATCAGTTCCGTACCCTCGCCTCCTCCGCCCAGGACGAGTTCTACTCCCAGGCCGAGACCCAGCAGAAACGGCTCGCCGAACAATCCCGCACCGTCACCGACGATCTGCACCGGCTGGCCCGGGGAGAGCGTCCCGAGTCGCCGATGGTCGGTCAGATCGTGGCCATGCTCGCGGAGCGCGCCGAGAAGTTCACCACCGAGCTGGACACCAAGCAGCCCGCCGAACTGCTCGACGACGTCCGCCGCTTCGCCGCCCGCCGCCCCGGCACCTTCCTGGCCATCGCAGCCGGCGTGGGCCTGGTCGCCGGCCGTCTCACGCGCGGTCTCGCCGACGGCGAGCAGACGAAGCCGAGTGCCGGGGCCGTCGCCGCGCCGACGGGGGCGCCCCAGCCGACCATCACCCCTCCGCCCGTGACGCCGCCCCACACTCCGGTGGGCGAGGTCCCCGAGACCGGCCTCGGCGGTTACCCGGGGCACATGCCCGGCACGCCGCCCGTCGGGTACTCGGACACCCCCATCGGTGATTCGCTGGGCGGGCTCCCCTCGGACGGCACCGGGCAGCGCCCCGGCGGCTACCGTGACGACGCCGCCGACTGGGGGGAACAGCGATGAGCGCCCCCTTCGACGATCGGGCCGGAAGTACCGCGGGGGGTGATTCCGCCGTCGGCTCCAGCCGCGTGCCCGACACTGAGGCGGAGATCCGCGCGCGCAATGAGTCGCTGGGCAGCATGTTCTCCAGCTTCACCGAGAACCTCTCCACCCTGGTACGCCAGGAGATTCAGCTGGCGAAGGTGGAGGCCACCGACTCGGCGAAGAAGGCCGGCACCGGGGCAGGCATGCTCGCCGGCGCCGGCGTCGCGGGGCTGTTCGTGCTGCTGTTCCTTTCCCTGGCCCTGATGTGGGCGCTCGGCAGCCTGATGCACTGGGGCTGGTCGGCGCTGATCGTGGCCGTGATCTGGGCCGTCATCGCCGCCGCACTCGCTGTGATCGGAAAGAACCGCCTCAACGACATGAAGGGTCTGCCCCAGACCCGGGAAACCGTCCAGGAGATTCCCCCGACCCTGAATCCCAACAAGGAGACACCATGAGCAACAACCCTGATGACATCCGCGCCGACATCGAACGCACCCGCAGCGAGCTCGGCCGGGACGTCGACGCGCTGGCCGAGAAGGTGGACCCCAACAAGGCGATGGAGCGCCAGACCGACAAGATTCGCGGCAGGTGGACCGACCTGCGGGAGTCCGTGATGGGCAGCCCCGACGACGACCACGGGCACCACGGCGGCCAGGGCACGATGCAGCAGGCCCGGGACCGTGCCGGGGAGATGACGGAGCAGGCCTCCCAGACCGTCAGGGACGTGCCCGGGCAGGTCAAGCGCCGCACCCGGGGCAATCCCCTCGCGGCCGGGCTGATCGCCCTGGGCGCGGGGTGGCTGGTCGGTTCGCTGATGCCCGCCACCCGCGCCGAGCAGGACGTCGCCGCCACGGTGAAGGAGAAGGCCGAGCCGCTGGTGGAGGAGGCGAAGTCCGTGGCCCAGGAGATGGGGGAGACCCTCCAGCCGCAGGCGCAGGAGGCTGTGGCCTCCGTCAAGGACTCCGCCGCCACCGGCGCCCAGCACGTGAAGGATGAGGGGCAGCACCGGGCCGAGGCGCTGCGGGACGATTCCCGTGAGGCGGCCCGGCGGGTTCAGGACACCGCCCGCGACTCCTGATCTCTGTTTCCCGTCAGCCGCCCGGTGACCGATCCGGTCACCGGGCGGTTTCGCCGTGCCCGGCGGCTACGGCAGGAGGGGTTGCGCGGAAACCGGGCCCGCGCCGCGGTTCGGCGCCGTGGTTGACCTAGCTGTACTGATCGGACAGGTTGGTCGAATCAGTGTGAACTACTGACGTAGCGAAGACCTCTCGTGTGGAATGGAAAGTGCCTTAATCCAAACCACCCACACGAAAGGTCTCCTGTGGTCCACCCTAACGCAGCACTGACCCCGAAACACCGTCTCAAGGTCGCCCAACTCGTCGTCGACGACGGCTGGCCCATCGCCGAAGTCGCCGCGAGGTTCCAGTGCTCCTGGCCGACCGTCAAACGCTGGGCCGAGCGCTACCGGGGCGGCCAGTCCATGCAGGACCGCTCCTCCCGCCCGGCCACCAGCCCCACCACAACCCCGAAGGCCGTGGCCAAACGCATCGTGTCGCTGCGCCTGCGCAAACGGATCGGACCGGTCCAACTGTCGCTGATGTGCGGTGTCTCCTCCTCAACGGTGCACCGCATCCTGGCAGCCGGGCGCCTCAACCGGCTGTCCTGCCTGGACCGCGACAGCGGTGAACCCGTCCGCCGCTACGAGTACCCCCACCCCGGCGATCTCATCCACGTCGACGTCACCAAGTTCGGCCAGATCCCCGACGGCGGGGGCTGGCGCTTCGTCGGGCGCGCCCAAGGCAAGAAGAACCGGGCCGCCACACCGGGTAAACCCCGAAATCAGCACCACAACCCGAAGCTGGGGCACTGCTTCGTCCACACCGTCATCGATGATCACTCCCGGGTGGCCTACGCGGAGATCCATGGCGATGAGACGGCCCTGACCGCGGTGGGGGTGCTGGAACGTGCGGTGGCCTGGTTTGGATGGCGTGGGGTGACGGTCAGCCGGGTGCTCAGCGACAACGGGTCGGCCTATCGATCACATCTGTGGGCACGGACCTGCGCTGATCTTGGAGTGGCACCGAAACGGACCCGGCCGTACCGGCCGCAGACCAACGGCAAGATCGAGCGCTTCCATCGGACGTTGGCGGACGGGTGGGCCTACGCGACTTGTTATGACTCGGAGGCTGCCCGTCGAGCTGCCCTACCGGGCTGGATCCACCACTACAATCATCACCGAGCCCATTCCGCGGTGGGAGGCAAGCCACCGATCACACGGTTAACCAACCTCCCCGATCAGTACACCTAGCGCCGGTCGCGCGGATCCTCGTCCAGGTTGTCCGGTTCCAGGATGTCCTGGCCCTCCACCCGCGAGGTCTTCCGGAGGTTCTTGACTTCGCGCATTCGCGGATCCGGGTCGAGGCGGTTGGCGATGGCCTTGCGCGTCGAGCTGATGGCGTTCCTGGTCACGGGTGAGTTGATGACGGCCTCGTAGCCGTCCTTGATCTGGTAGAAGCGCTTACGGCCGGCGCGGGTGCCGAGGACGTAGCCTGCGGCGGCACCGATCATGATGCGGAACATGTGCGTCAGCCTTTCGGAAGGGGCATGGGGTGTACGGCGATCTAGCGTACCCGTTGCGCGTCCTCGATTGCCTGTGCGGCACGTACCAGTCCGAGGTGGCTGAAGGCCTGCGGGTAGTTGCCGGCCAGGCGCCGGTGCTCGGTGGAGTACTCCTCGGCGAGCAGGCCGGTGTCGGAGCGCACGGACAGGAGGCGGTCCATCTCGGTGCGGGCGTCGTCGAGGCGGCCGGAGTAGGCGTACTGCTGGACCAGCCAGAAGGAGCACAGGAGGAAGGGGTACTCGTTGCCGGACAGGCCGTCGGCGCCGGTGGTGCGGTAGCGGTGGAGGAAGCCGTGGTCGTCGATGAGCTCGGTCTCGATTCGAGCGACGGTGGCGAGCATCCTCGGGTGGTCGTAGGGGAGGAAGCCGATCTGGGCGAGCTGGAGGAGTGAGGCGTCGACTTCGGTGCTCTCGTAGGACTGGGTGAAGGAGCGGATGTCCTCGTTCCAGCCGCAGGTCATGATCTCGCGGCGCAGCTGCTCGCGGTGCGTGCGCCACCGCGCCAGTTCGGCCTCCCCGGCCTCGAGGCCGTGCTCCTCGACGGCGTGGATGCCGCGGTCGAAGGCGGCCCACATCATGGCGCGGCCGTGGGTGAAGTGCCTCGGTGCGCCGCGCATCTCCCAGATGCCGTGGTCCTTGTCGTGGAAACGCTCGGACTGGAAGGCGAGCATGCCGCGCTGGAGGTTCCACGAGTGCTCGTCCTCGTCCAGGCCGGCGTCGCGGAGGGTGTCGAGGGCGATCATCACCTCGCCGACGACGTCGGCCTGGTACTGGTCGGCGGCGCCGTTGCCGATGCGCACCGGGATGGAGTTCTCGTAGCCGGGCAGATGGGCCAGCTCGAATTCCGGGAGGTGGCGTTCGCCGCCGAGGCCGTACATGATGCGCAGGCGGTTGACGTCGCCGGCGATGGCGCGCAGCAGCCACGCCCGCCACTCCTTGGCGCGGTCGACGAAGCCGACGTCGACAAGCGTCTCGATGCTCAGGGCGGAGTCGCGCAGCCAGACGTAGCGGTAGTCCCAGTTACGTTCGCCGCCGAATTCCTCGGGCAGCGAGGTGGTGGGCGCGGCGACGATGCCGCCGGTGGTGGAGTCGGTCAGCGCTCGCAGCACGACCAGCGAGCGGCGCACGGCGTGCTCGTAGGGGCCGTTGATCTGCGGGCGGATGGCCCACTCGTCCCAGAACTCGAGGGCATCGTCGAGCGCGCTGGAGTAGTCCGGGGTCGCCGGGGCGTCGGCGTAGGACAGGAACCAGGTCAGGACCCAGGTGGCCTGCTCGCCCTCCCGCAGCGTCAACCGGCCGGCGTGGCAGGCGCCGTCGGGCTGCATCGTCAGGGCGGGGCCGGCGACGTGCACGGCGTCCGGCCCGGAGACGGCGCGGATGACGGGGACGAAGCCGTTGTGGGAGTAGGTGAAGAAGGGGGTGGCGTCGCCGTAGTCGAAGCGCAGGCGCAGGGCCACGTCCACGTCGACGTGGCCCTCGAGGCAGCGGACCTGGCGCATGAGGTCGTGGCGGTGGCGGGGATGGCCGTGGCCGGTCTGGCTGACCTCCTTGTCGGTGGGCATGAAGTCGATGACCTCGGCCGTGCCGGTCGGGGAGGTCCACAGCGTGCGCAGCACCATGGAGTGGCGGATGTAGCCGTGCTCGGTGACCTCGCCCCCGTCGACGCTGATGGTCCAGTGGCCGTGGGAGTCGTCGCCGAGCAGCTTGGCGAACATCGCGGGGGAGTCGAAGCGCGGCAGGCACAGCCAGTCGATGGAGCCCTCCCGCGAGACCAGCGCCCCGGTGTGCGTGTCCGAGACCAGCGCGTAGTCCTCGAGCCACGTGCCCGCCGAGCCCTTCGGGGTGGCGGGGGCGGAAAGGTGCGTCGGATCGGTCACGGTCGGTCTCCTGGTGGTGAAGTCTGCCTCGAAGTCTGCGCTCGCCGGTCCCGGCCGGCGGCCCTGGTCGGCGGTCCCGTCCAGCGTAGGGAAAAGTCCCGGCCCGCGCGTCGCCGGAAACGGCTCGCTAGCGTGTGGGTCATGACGACTTTCCTCATTCTCGGCGGCCAGTCCGATCTCGCCGGCCGCCTGCTCATCCCGGGCATCGCCGACTACCTCAGCCAGGTCCCCGACGCGGAGATCCGCATCGTGGGTTCCGGTCGCAGCGAGGTCGAGGACTACCCGGGCTACGTCCGTGACGCGGTGCGGGACAGCGACGTCGGGGGACTCGACGAGTCGGTGGTGACCGCGCTTGCCGACGCCGCCACGTGGATCACCGCCGACGCCACCAGCGCCGAGGACATGTCCCGGGCAGTGGCGAAGGCCGGCGCCGACGGTGGGCCGCTCATCCTCTACTACGCGCTGGCCCCGACGGTCACGGAGGAGTCGGTGCAGACCCTGCGCGAGGTCGACCTCCCCGAGGGCACCGTCCTGGCGATGGAGAAGCCCTTCGGCACCGACGCCGCCTCCGCCGCCGAACTGGAGGAGAAGCTGCTGCGGGTGGTGGAGGAGAAGAACCTCTTCCGCGTCGACCACTTCCTGGCGGAGTCCGCCACCCTCAACCTCGTCGGCGTCCTCGACGCCAACCGCATCTTCCAGGCAGGCTGGTCCGCCGAGGCGGTCGAGTCGATCGAGGTCGTCCACGACGAATCCCTCGGCCTGGAGGGCCGCGCCGAGTTCTACGACGCCACCGGGGCGCTGGAGGACATGCTGCAGTCCCACCTCATCCTCACCGCCGCCAGCATCCTGGCCGCCGGCCCGGGCCAGGACACGATCACCTCCATCCTGGCGGCGATGAACGCCGACGTGGAGCACTCCCACCGGGCGCGCTACACCGCCGGGACCGTGGCGGGGGAGGAGCTGCCCGCCTACGTCGACGAGGAGGGCGTCGACCCGGCCCGCGACACCGAGACGCTGGCCCAGGTCCGCCTCCACGTCGACACCGAGCGCTGGCGCGGCGTTCCCGTCACGCTGCGCTCCGGCAAGGCCATCGGCGACCCCCTCGCCGCGATCACCGTGACCTACCGGCCCACCGAGCAGGATCCGGAAGCGCCGACGACCCGCCTGGTCGTGCCCTTCGGCGACGAGCTGCACGTCGACCTCAACGTCGCCGATCACTCGGACCGGGAGCAGCTGCGCCAGACCCGCCTGAGCGGGGAGCTCTCGCCGTCCCGCCTGACGCCCTACGCCCGCGTGGTGCGCGCGCTGGTCGAAGGCGACGACTCCCTCGAGGTGCCCGCCGGCGCCCCGGCGCTGGCCTGGTCGGTGCTGCAGCCGGTCATCGACGCCTTCGACTCCGGCCGGATCGCGATGGTGGAGTACCCCGCCGGCTCCCACGGCCCGGAGTCCTTCTTCGCTGACTGACATCTATTTGCTCTGAACGCTCGCCTAGAACGCGCCGGGGGTTTAAGTTTCTTGTCAGGAGGAATTGTCCGGCGGGTGACGGTGGGAGGTGCGGGGGATGGGCGGCAGTCGTTCCGGCGCGCACCGGCGGGGGCGCTCCCTGTCCAGCCGCGCCTCGGGCGCCCTCGCCCGCAGCGCCCTGGCCACGGCGGTGATCGCGGCCGGCGTCGAGGCGGATCTCTCCTCGGGGGAGCGCGGCGCCGTCGAATCCGCGGCCGTCGAGTCCGCAGAAACGGGGCGGCCGGAGTGAATCGGCGGGAGTGAGGTCGCACCCACCGGAGCGCGATATCAAACTTTCGGATGATGCCTGGGTTAGGGTTGGAGGCGCATCATCGCAATCCTTGATTCTCCAGGAGGCTCCCGCGCGCCATGGCAACCACGATTCCCCAGGATCGCTCACCCGCCACCCGGCCCCGGCCCAGTGGCCGGCGCAAGGGGATCTCGCCCTGGATCCCCAACCAGCACGGGGCCTGGGCCATGCTCATCACCCCGGCCGTGCTCGGCGTGCTGGCCGCCGCCCTGGGGTGGGCGCGCACCGCGCCGGGGCAGCGCAGCGTCGGTGACCTGCTCACCGTGGGCCTGATCGTGTTCGCCTGGTTCACCGGCTACGCCGCCTTCTTCGCCTTTGGGCTGGTCGCCCGCGCCCGCACCGCCCGGCGGCGCCGGGATTACCTGCCCCCGGTCGGCGTGTACGGCGCGCTCTGCGCCGCCGCCCTGGTCGGGGTGCTCCTCCTGCGTCCGGCGACCGCGGTCTGGGCCCTGCCATACCTGCCGCTGGTGGCCGTGGCGGTGTGGGAGACCCACCGGCGCCGACCACGGTCCCTGGTCTCCGGCACCTCCACGACGCTGGCCTCCGCGCTGCTGCTGCCGGTGCTCGCCGACGTCGGCGGGTGGCCGCTGACCTGGACCGGGCCGGTCGCCGTGTCGGGGGTGTTCCTGGCCCTGTACTTCACCGGCACCATCCCCTTCGTCAAGACCATGATCCGGGAACGCGGCAATACGGGCTTTCTGGTGGGCTCGGTGCTCTACCACCTCGTGGCGGTGCTGGGGCTGGGCGTGCCGGTCCTGGCCGCGCCGGGGCGGTCGTGGGCGGGGCTGCTCATGGCCGCGGTGCTGGCGCTGGCGCTGGCCCGGTCGGTGTGGTTCCCGCTCTCCGCGCGCCGCGGGCGCGGGTGGACGGCCCGGCAGATCGGCCTGGCGGAGATCCCGCTGCTGCTCCTGGCGGCCGCGACGGTGGTGCTGGCGTTGACTTAACATGCATCGGGGGCATGTGGGTGATTGAATGAGTTCTGACGCATCTGCCAGGATGCGGTAAACATAGTCTCAAACATTCCCCAGGACCGGCGGTCGGCCATGCCCGGGCACGACCGCGGTTCAGCACTAGGAGTTCTTCGCGTGAGTAAGCCGAAAATCATGTCCATCGCCGGCACCCGTCCCGAGGCCATCAAGATGGCCCCGGTGGTCAAGGCCATCGAGGCCGACGGTCGTTTCGAGTCGATCGCCGTGTCCACCGGCCAGCACAAGGAGATGCTCGACCAGGTCAGCACCATGTTCGAGATCACCCCGGCGCATGACCTGGGCCTGATGAAGCCGGGCCAGTCCCTCAACGAACTGGTCTCACGCGCCATCGCCGGCCTCGACGAGGTCATCCTCGCCGAGCGCCCCGACGTCATCATCTCCCAGGGCGACACCACCACCGCGATGGTCGCCGCCCTGGCCGGGTTCTACCGGGAGGTCAAGGTCGTCCACGTCGAGGCGGGTCTGCGCACCGGCAACATCAACTCCCCGTTCCCGGAGGAGGCCAACCGGCGCATCATCAGCCAGATCGCGCAGCTGCACCTGGCCCCGACGGAGGAGTCGCGCGAGAACCTTCGTCGGGAGAACTTCCGCTCCAGCGGCATCGTCGTCACCGGCAACACCGTCATCGACTCGCTGCTGCAGGCCGCCGAGTGGGACACCGAATTCTGTGATCCGGCCCTGGCCGAGGCGGCCGCGGGGGATCAGCGCATCGTCACGGTGACCACGCACCGCCGGGAGAACCTGGACGCGATGACCGAGATCGGTGGCGCGGTCCAGGAGCTGGCGTGCGCCAACCCCGAGGTGATCTTCGTGCTGCCGCTGCACCTGAACCCGAGGGTGCGCGACGTGGTGCTGCCCAAGGTCGACCAGCTGGACAACGTGGTCATCACCGACCCGCTGCCCTATGACCAGTTCACCAAGCTGATGGCGCGCTCGGCGCTGGTGCTCACCGATTCCGGCGGGGTGCAGGAGGAGGCTCCCTCGTTGGGCAAGCCGGTGCTGGTGATGCGGGAGAACACCGAGCGCCCGGAGGCGGTGGTGGCCGGGACGGTCAAGCTCATCGGCACGGACAAGAACCGGATCGTCATGGAGACCCAGCTGCTGCTGGACAGCAAGGTCGCCTACGACGCGATGGCGCAGGCCGTCAACCCCTATGGTGACGGTCAGGCCGCCCAGCGGGTGGTCGCGGCGATCGCGGCGATGCTGGGTGTGGGTGAGCGGTTGCCGGACTTTGAGCCGCAGGCGCGTCCGGCAGACCCGGGCGCGGATGAACCGCGCCTGTCGGAGCAGCTGGCCGAGGCCAAGGTGTAGGCGCCTGCTGCCTGGCCCGCTTGTCGACGCCCGCCGCCCCGCACCCGGAGACTGCCCCGGGTGCGGGGCGGCGGGTTTATGTGGCCGGGGTCAAGACCCGGACCCGGCCCAGACCAGGCTGGCGCCCTCGTGACCGGTCAGCGCCGCCGTCACCAGCACCGCCACGGCCGCCAGGACCAGGAGGATGCGCAGCAGCCACCGGACGCCCGGGTTTGCGATGCCGCGGTGGACCACGAACGCGTAGCCGAGGGCCAGGACCGCGGCGCCGATGACCGCCACGGTGAGCATGTCGGCGTACTGCACGTGCTCGGCGAAGCGGCCGGGGTTGTCCTCGCTGAAGCCTTCGGCCTCCAGCAGCGCCTCCCCGGAGGCCTTGGCGACGAGCGTGGCCGGCACCGCCGCGACGGCGGCGACCAGGGAGGGCCAGAAGAGGTGGCGGTTGGCGCGGGGGAGCAGCGCCCAGGCGATGAGGAGAACAGCGGCGAGCGGGCCCAGGACGACGGCGCCGTGGACGAAGAGTGGGTGGGCCGGAAGGCCGGCGACGGTGGAGAACATGACGGAAACTTAACTCCTGCAGATGCCGGGGGCGCAACGGTGGTTAGCCTGGCCTGCCACCCCGAAATTGCAGGTCAGGGCGGTCCCCGTGGGAGTTGTGCCGAACTGGTGGCTCCTCCACAGGCAACTCGCAGCAGGGGAGGCCCGGCGTGGCCATCCCCGTCAGTTGGCGTCGAGAAACTCGCCCATCTCAGGCAGCGCCTCCCGGGCCGGGCCGCGCGTCACCGCCCCATCCGGGGCGAAGCGCGAACCGTGGCAGGGGCAGTGCCACTGGCCGTCCTCCCGGTCCCACAGGATTACGCCGCCGGCGTGGGTGCAGACCGCCGAGACCGCCTGCAGCGCACCGTCGGCGGCGCGGTGGACGCCGACCTGGCGCCCGGCGTGGCGGACCACCGCCGCCTCGCCGGGCTGCAGTGCGGCCACGATCCCGCCGGGATCCTCGTCGGTGCCGCTGCTGGTGCGCGCGGAGATCAGGGCGGCGTCGGCGGCGGGCAGCGGCCGGGTCGGGTCGAAGAGCCGGTCGCGGGCCGGATCGCCGGCTGCGCCGGTGACGAGGTCCCGGATGAGGGCGGCGGCCACCCCGGCGGTGGTCAGGCCCCAGCCGCCGAAACCGGTGGCGATGTAGAGGTTCGGCTGCTCGAGTGCCCCGATCATCGGCACCCGGTCGGTGGTCGAGTTGTCCTGGGTGCTCCACCGGTACTCGGCCGGGCCGACATCGAAGTGCTCGCGCGCCCACTCCTCGAGGTCGTCGAAGGGGGTGGCCCCGGAGTTCGAGTCGTGGACGAAGGCACCGCCGCCGACCTGGAGCAGCCGGCGATCCCCGTCGAGAATCGTCCGGATGGAGCGCATCGGCCGGTCATGGGAGATGAGCACCCCGTCCGGGCGCTCGCCGCTCAGCGGCATCGCCACGGCGTAGCCCTGATGGCAGTAGAGCCGCTCCCACAGCTCGTCGCCGACCCCGGCGATCGGGGTGCCCGTGGCCAGCACCACGTGCTCGGCCCGCACGGTCCCGCCCTCGGTGGTCACCGTCCAGTGCTCATCGTGCTCCAGTGCCGTGACCTGGGTGGACTCGAAGATCTTCACCCCGCGCTCGATGAGCACGTGGGCCAGCGGCAGCAGCAGGCTGCGGGGATGGATCTGGGCCTGGCCGGTGAAGCGCACCGCCCCGACCGTGTCGAAGGGCAGCGGCACCGAGGTGGTGAAGGAGGCCGGCAACCCGAGCTCGCGGGCGACCTCGGCCTCCTTCCTGATCGGCTCCAGCGTCTCCGCGGAGGTGCCGTAGACGTAGGCGTGGCGGGTCTCGACGGCCCCGTCGACGCCCAGCTCGGCGGCGATCTGCCGGATCCTTGTGAGGGCGGCTTCGTTGACCCGGCCGTAGGTTTCCGCGGCCTCGCGCCCCCGCTCCTCCTTCAACGCGGCGTAGCGCAGGGAGTGCTGGGAGGTCAGCTTCGCCGTCGTGTACCCGGTGACCACGGAGGCCAGGCGCTCTCCTTCGACCAGGACCACGTCCTGACCGGCCTCCGCCAGCTCATAGGCGCAGAGCAGTCCCGTGATGCCGCCGCCGATGACGCACACGTGTGCGTGTGCGTCGCCGGAGAGCGCGGGTAGGGGAGTGCCGGGGACGGACTCCATCCAGTAGGAATTGCCGGAAATGAGAGGGCTCATGGGGATCGGCTCCTTCAGTGGCTCGACCGGCGACAACGGCGCTCGACCGGTTCCGTGGCGGAGATGGGTTATGGGCCCGAGCATAGTCCGGCCCCGCCGATGGTGCCGTAGGTCACACTTGGAGTCTGGCTCCGGTCAGTTTTGTCCGCTGGCCCCGGTGCGGGGCTTGGCGACGACGAAGTCCCGCGGGGACGCCCTATCTGTTGAGCTGGGCGATGCGGGTCGACAGGGCGGTGGCGAAAGTCGTCCACAGCCCGTACGGGGCCAGGGCGGCTCCTCGGGCGGGGGAGGACGCCGCCGCGCGTCGGACCAGATCCCAAGAGCTACCGGCGAGCACCCCCGCCCACACGGCCGACAGCCAGAAACGGTTGGCGCGGAAGAACACCCCGGACCACCCGGCGTTGAGCGCCAGGTTGACGCCGAGGGCGGTGGCCAGGGAGCGTGCCTCGCGGTTGCGCTTCTCGGCGACCAGATCGGTGAGGACCAGGCCGTTGACCACCGCGATGTCCGCGTAGAGGGCGGTCCAGGCGACGGGGAAGACCGGTGCCGGGGGCTGCCAGGTCGGCTTCTTCAGAGCCCGGTAGCTGGGGCTGTCCGGCTTGGTCAGGATCGACCCGACGGTGGCGCAGACGAGGACCGCTGCGCTGGTTCCCGCGAGAATCTTGTTCAGATACGGTCTTTGCGTCTTCAGATTCGTCATGAATCAAGGCTACGTGAGCGGGGCGGGGCGGTTTCGGGAGATGACGGTTCGGTGGACCGCCTGTGCTTTCCAGGACTGGCGGGGTCTGCGGCTGGAAATCAGAACGGCCACCGGAGTGAACCGGTGGCCGTTCTGTGATCTGCTCCCCCAACTGGGCTCGAACCAGTGACCTTTCGATTAACAGTCGAATGCTCTGCCAACTGAGCTATAGGGGATTAAGTTGTTCGCTGCTGTTCGCCTCGGCTTGTGGCCGTTGCTCTCTGCAACGAGACATAACTTTAGGCAAGGGCATGGAAAGTTACAAATCAGCTGGTCAGGCGACATGCTCGATGCTCATTCGTTCTGAGCTTCCCCTGGAATAGTCGAGACTTAGGCGCAGGTTATTGCCTTCGAATTCGATAGTCGTAGAGAAGATTGAGTTTTCCATATCCAGCTGTAGCCTCCAGATTTCAAATGAAATCCAAACGTGCCACGCTTTCGCGACAGCTTCCAAGAGTCTTGTTTGCGTTAAGAGATCTGAGATTTGAAGCGAAAAGTCGGCGTCATGTGCGACCTTGTTCCGAATTGCGCCTAATTCATCCATGCATCGTTCGAACTGATCTCGTTTGGTAGTCGGCGCCAGCCGATAGGGGGTGATCAGCCGGAGTGTTGCGGAAGTGACATCTCCTAGCTGCAAGCCTTTCAGTGGGGGTTTGATCGGCGAGATTCTCTTCACGGAGGTTGCGAAATCTTTCAAATTTGTGAAGGTGACGTTGCTTCCAAGGAAATAGACTGAACTGGGAAGCTTAAAAACTCGAGTTTCGAATCCCTCGTTAAGGATTTTGCTTAGTTGATAAACTTCCCGCTCTCGTTCATTTCTAGAAAGCCATTTAGGGATGCTTTTGATGGCGTCGCTTAGTCTGTGTACCGCCTCAGATATTTGGGATTCCGACATGGAGTCATGTGAGGAGTTGGCATCGTCAATTTTCCTAAGAAGCTCGTCGCAACCAGCCTTTACGAAAGCTTCAAAAGCAGTGAAATTTGACAGGAAGATGCCATTGCGAAGTTTGGACGCAAGTAGATCGGCAGTTTCATCCGAAAGCGAGTTCTGCAGCCATGATGGCGGCGTCTCCGTTGAAGAAGTTGCAATGGAGTACGTTGCTTTCAAATGTTTGCCGAGAGAATCTAGTTCTTCTTCAAATTTCGACATTTATAAGATCCACTAAGCCGTGAGGTGACATCAAAGACACCCTTCGAAGACATCTTTGACGGCATTGACTCGGGTATGGATTGATGTTAGAGAGCCCGTTGAGCCTTGTATAGCTTTGGAAAAAGCTTGATCCTTTGTGAAAAGTTGCTTTACTTTTTTTAGTACCTCTGACTTCTTCTCGGAAAGTGCCTCGAAATTGGTATCAGAAAGTTCGGAAAGGGCGATGCTCTCTGCATCGTAGACAGCAATGTTTTGCTGGTCCCTCCAGATACCGTTAGAGGCAGTCCATCTGCGAAATGCGTACTCTCCGAAAAGGCTTTCAGCCCGGTCACGCATTGTAGAGTATTTTTTTCTGAATGCTTGCAGCTCGCTATCATCAGCAAAGCGGTGCTGGCGCATGTAGTCATCTAGCTCATTGCGCAATTGGCCGAACCCTGATTCAACACTCCATCGTTCGGCAAGGGTGAAGAAGCGAAGCACGTACTCTATGTCGTCCATCTTCTTATATGCTTCGTCAGTTTCCCGGACCTTTAGCTGTTTCTGCATATAACTGTCTTCAGCTAGTTCAATTAGCAGCTCATTGAATGGGCCACGGTAGTTGTTGTTCCGGATCTCCTGAGGTTCCAATTGGATCCCTCCTGTGTTTAGCCGGTGAAAGACTTCGTACTTGGCTTCGCCGTCAGATGTTAACTCTTCGTCTTGAGACGGCTTTGGAATAATGATCACTGCACGGATGGCAGGTTCGACTCGAAGGCGGCTGGTCACATCAAACGGGAGATCTTCGTACTTCAGCCCATTCAATGATGGAATCAGCTCCAAGTCAGTCAATACGAGTTCATTACTCATGAATTTGTGAATTGCGGTGATTCTTTGTTTCCCGTCAATTACACCGTACGGCTGATTCGGTTCGCTGCTTAAGTAAGCGGGAGGAATTGGGATACCTAAAATAACGGATTCGATTAACCTGGATTGACGAGTCTCATCCCAGCGGTCTCGGCGTTGAAAATTGGGGCCGAGATCGATCACATTTTCGTCGACCCAATCTGCTACCGATTTTGGATTCAGATCCGAGGTTTTGCTATCAAAGGAAGCTCCATGAACGGCAATTTCCTTAAGTATCTTGTTGACGGTCTCGCTTTTATCAGACATGAAGGATGATCGTAGCTGAATGCTTGGAACTCGTGCCGACGAATCCATCTTGATTTGATGATCTCTTGACACTACGCATTGTGCCTCTAAGGAGTAGCGGTATCAGCTCTTCGAGGCATAGGGAGATTGTTGCGAGGCTGAAAAAACAATACGAATGGTCGAAAAACCCCACGCCGCCAGCTCCGGAACCGATCCCGGAGCTGGCGGCGCGGGCACCACAACACCTAGGCGACCGGCACCCGTACCTTCGGGGCACGGTCCCTCGAGCTGAGGGCGAAGCCGCGGTATCCCGCACCGGCAACATCCTCACAAATCGACCGGTAGGTGTGGGCGCCGCCGGCGTAGGGCATGAACACACGGGCCTTGCCGGGGATGTTGTCGCCCATGTACCAGGAGGCGGCCTGCGGGTAGAGGGTCGTGTTGGCGACCTCGTTGACGTAGGAGACCCACCCCTCCTGGGCTTCCGGAGTCGCCTCGATGGTGTCGATGCCCTGCTCCTCCAACGCCAGGAGTGCGTCGGTGATCCACTCTGCGTGCTGTTCGATGGAGACGATCATGTTGGTCAGCACCGAGGGGCTGCCCGGCCCGGTGATGGTGAACATGTTGGGGAAGCCGGCGACACTGAGGCCGAGGTAGGACTTGCCGCCCTCTGCCCATGCCTCCGACAGCGGCAGACCTTCCCTGCCGGTGATGTTGAGGCGCAGCAGGGGGCCGGTGATGGCGTCGAAGCCGGTGGCCATGACCAGGATGTCGCAGTCGTGCTCGACGCCGTCGACCACCGGGCCACGGGAGCCGATGCGCTCGATGGGGTGCTCGCGGACGGAGACCAGCGCGACGTTGTCGCGGTTGTAGGTCTCGTAGTAGTCGGTGTCGACGCAGATGCGCTTGGTGCCGATCGGGTAGGCGTCCGGGGTGAGCAGCGCCGCGGTGGCCGGGTCCTTGACGGTGGCCCTGATCTGCTCGCGGACGTACTCGGCGGTGATCTGGTTGGCCTCCATGTCGGTCATGGTGTCGGTGAAGGCGTTCATGACGGAGGGTCCGCCGGAGGCCCAGCGGGCGTCGAGCTCGGCGCGGACGGTGGCGTCGTCAAGCTCGAGGGCGCTGCCGATGGGCTGCTTGACGATGACGCCGGCGACGGTGGTCTTGGCGTGCTCGCGCAGCGCCGGGTAGGCGGCCTTGACCAGCGCCATCTCGTCGACGCCGAGGGGGCGGTTGCGCGCCGGCACGGTGAAGGTGGCGGTGCGCTGGAAGACGGTGACGTGCTCGGCCTGCTCGGCGATCTTGGGGATGGACTGGATGGCGGAGGAGCCGGTGCCGATGACGCAGACCTTCTTGCCGGTGAAGTCGACGCCCTCGTGCGGCCAGGCGCCGGTGTGGTGGACCTCGCCGCGGTAGTCGGCCAGGCCCGGGAAGTTCGGGACCTGGGAGGCCGAGAGGCAGCCGACTGCGGTGATGACGTACTTGGACACGGTGGTCGCGCCGTCGGCCGTGGTCGTGGTCCAGGTGGCGGTCTCCTCGTCCCAGGTGATGGAGGCGACCTCGGTGTTGAATCGGTAGTACTGGCGGATGTCGAGCTTGTCGGCGACGAAGTTGGCGTACTCGAGGATCTCCGGCTGGGTGGCCCAGCGCTCGGACCAGGTCCACTCCTGCTGGATCTCGTCGTCGAAGCCGTAGGAGTAGACGATGGACTCGGCGTCGCAGCGCGCGCCGGGGTAGCGGTTCCAGAACCAGGTGCCGCCGACTCCGGAGCCCTTCTCGAAGCCCTGGACCGTGAGGTTGTTCTTGGTGCGCAGGAGGTGGGTGGCGTAGATGCCGGCGAAACCGGCGCCGACGACGACAACGTCCACGTCAATGTTGTGCTGGGTGCTCATGGTGTTCTCCTACTTTCCTGCGGTGGCGTACTCGGCGGCGTGGGTTCGGACCTTCTCGGCGATCATCTCGACCAGCTTGTTGCCCGACGGGAGGATGTTGAAGAAGGAGATGAACCCGTGCATCTGGCCGGGGTACATGTGGGAGTCGACCGTGACGCCGGCCTCGGTCAGGCGCTGGCCGTAGGCCTCGCCCTCGTCGCGCAGGACGTCGTGCTCGGCGACGACGAGGTAGGCGTCGGGAAGCCCGGCCAGGGACTCGGCGCGCAGCGGGGCGGCCTCGTGGTGGTCGCGCTGGTCTTCCGGGATGTAGTGGTCCCAGAACCACTGCATGGCCTCGGTGGTCAGCAGGGTCTGGTTCTCCGCGGCGAGGTAGCTGGGGCGGGAGAAATCGGCGTCGGTGACCGGGTAGATCAGCACCTGCAGGTCGATGGTCGGGCCGCCGGCGTCGCGGGCGCGCAGGGTCAGCGCTGCGGTGAGGTTGCCGCCGGCGCTGTCGCCGCCGACGACCAGCGGGGTGCCGTCGGCCGCGAGCTCGGCGCGGTTGTCCTCAATCCAGTTCAGTGCGGTCCAGCAGTCATCGACCGGCCCCGGGAAGGGCGCCTCCGGCGCCTTGCGGTAGTTGACCAGGACGACGGTGTAGCCGGTGTCGACGGCGAGCTGGCGCCCGACCGCGTCGTAGGCGGCGATGTCGCTGACCACCCAGCCGCCGCCGTGGATGTAGAGGAACACACCCTCCGGGTTCGCCGAGGGCTTGAGCACGCGGACGGTGAACTCCTCGGCCTCGTCGGCGGAGCGCAGCTGGACGTCCTCGACGGAGTGGACCTCGGGCCCGGGGCCGATGAGATCGATGCTGCCCAGAGCGGCGACACGGGCCTCCTCCGGGGTCTGCAGGTGCATCGGCGTCGCGTCCGGGCCAGCGGCCGCCGCTGCGGCGGTGAGGAAGTCGAGTGAGTGTCGATCGAGCGCCATGAGAACTTCTCCTGTGATCTTCGATGACCTGACATGGGAATGTGGTGCAGGTCATATCCGGTGGGGTGTCCTCACGGTATCCCCGGACGGGAGGGCCGGTCATCGGGCAAGTGGCGGTCATTTTCCCGCCCGTCTGTGACATCTGGCGAAGGCGCAGGTGGGGAGGGTGCACCCACCGGTGGGGGCGGGTTCGGGAAAATCGCCAACTGCGGCCCCGGCAGCGCCTAGGATCGTCGTCACACGCCATTTGTCCTGCTGGAGGTCTTTTCATGGAGTCACGGCGACCTCTGTTCACCGCCGACGCTGAGTTCGCGGACGACGTCTTTTCCCTGTCGACGGTGATCGACCGGCTGGTGGAGGAGCGCGTCGGCCTGGACGGGCTGGTGGCCGGGGTGGTCGAGCGGCTCAAACGCAGCGTGCGGGTCAACGCGTTCGGTCGGGTGGTGCATTTCCTGCCCACCGAACCACCCGCCAAGGGGCTGGGGGAGCCCCACACGGGCCGGCTCGCCAGCTCCAACATCACGGTGACCATCGACCCGCCGCTGCCGGAGCGGGCGGGCAAGCTCGTCACCCAGCGCCTGGTCCACGCGACCCGCATGCTGCTGCACCAGGAACCCGCGCCCTCGACCGACGACGGCGAGAAACTGCGCTGGCTGCTGAGCGCGGTGGTCACGGCCGAGGAGCGCCACGCCATCCGGGAGGCGCTCGCGCTCCGGGACGAGGAGCCGGTGACGGTCCTGGCCGTGGCCGGGGCCGGCGAGGACCGCGCGGCGGCCGAAGGCCTCGCCGCCCGCACCTCCCCGGAGCCCGTGCTGGTGACCAGGGTCGGCGAGCTGCTGGCGGTGGTGGTCCGGGGAGTCCCGAACCGGGAAATCGACGTGCCCACCGGCATGTCGGTCGGCGTCGGGGAAACCGTGCCGGCGCAGTCCCTGCACACCTCCTGGGCCTCCGCGCTGACCGCGCTGCGTTTCTCCATGCCCAGCAGGCGCGACAGGGGCCCTTACCGGCTGTTCGACGCCGTGATCGTGGACATCGCCAACGTCGGCGTCCTCCGGGTGCTGGCGGAATCGGTGGCGGCCTCGGACGTCACCGCGCTTGCCGACGTGCAGGGCATCACGCAGCTGGCGGAGAACGGCCCGGAGGATTCGCTGGCCGTGATGGAGGCGGTCGCGGCCACCGACTCGATCCGCCAGGCCGCGCAGCTGGTCCATCTCCACCACAACACCGTGGCGCACCGGGTCAGGGACGTGGAGAACGTCCTCGGTTTCTCGCTGACCGTGCCCTACGGGCGCACCCGACTGATGGTCGGGCTGATTCTCTACCGGGTGGCGGTGGGGAATTTATAGGGCTCGGCGGCGCCCGCTGCGCTGAGCGGAAAGGGCCGTCGGCGCATCCCGGTGTGTCAACCGGGGTGCGCCGTCGGCAGGTCGGGCCTAGAGCTCGGGGTGCATCACCTCGGGGTTGTTGAAGGGCCACGGGAAGAATCCGACGTGGCTGTAGAACAGGGTGAAGGCGAGGAAGATCCAGGCCATGCCGGCAATCCAGGCGAGGACGCCGAACACCTTGGCCACGGTCCTGTTCGTCAGCGCGAAGGGCGAGAGGATGGCCGCGACACCGGTGATCACGTACATGGAGAACACCATGAGCGGTTCGATCATGTTCCCGGCCAGGAGGCGGGCGATCGGTTCGACGGTGGGCGGGCGCCACTGGCCGAAGTGCAGGCCGGCGATGCCGAAGAGCACGATGGCGAAACCGGCGACGGCGGCGATGTAGAGGATGGGCCGCAGGGTGGCGACCATGTCCAGCTCGCGGAGGCCGCGTTCCGCACGATCCTCCGCGCGCAGGATGGCGAAACCGGCGATCAGGGTGAGGAGGCCGTAGATGGCGGCGGGTTCACCGAAGGTGACGTTGTCCACGGCACAGCAGAAGACGCCCTCGATCTGCTCCAGCGGCCAGGTCAGGGTCATGTGCATGCCGGTGAAAGCCAGGAAGCCGCCGGCGGCGATGAATCCCCAGCCGAAACCGCTCACGCTGCGTCCGGGGTTGACGTCGAGGGAGCGCATGAACAGCGGGACCATGAGGATGATGACGCCGACGACCAGGCCCATCATCGTGTTGTAGGTAATTCCTTGCATCAGCATGGTGGCGTCACTCCCGCTCTGCCAGCATGAGCTGACGGATGGACATCAGGGCGACGGCGCCGGCGAAGGTGGCGACCCAGATCAGCGCGCCGACGTCCTGGCCGGCGGTGGTCCCGACGGTCCAGAACACGATGGCGCCGAGGATGAGGCCGACGACGATGAGTGCCGCAGTGATTTTGGGCAGCAGGGACGACCATCGGGCGGTCCCGCTGTCGATGCCCGCGCGCGTGGCGCCAGCATTTCCTTGAATACTCATATAACTCTTTCCTATCGAGTTGCGGAGGGAGTGTTCACCTGACGTACAGGCAACTCCCAAATATGATGATCGGACTATTTTGGGGGTTTGTCAACATTTGTGCGCTTAGCGAACGGAAGGGGAAAACGCCTGGTAAGCTGGATGTTTCGTTCTTTTCTCCCGGCGTTTCTCGGCGGGATATGGTGGCCGAGCGATGACGCGGGCGCTTGTGCCGAGGTCCCCAGGTCGCCATGCATGAGGGGAAAACAAGACCCGGCCCCCACGCGATGGTGGAGGCCGGGTCGGGTCGGTGCCCGGGGGCGGTGCTACTTGTTCAGGTCGCGGCCCTGGATGCCGGCCGGAACGGCCAGGACGGCGAGCAGGGAGAGCAGGGAGATGACGGCGATGTAGACGCCGATGGACAGGGAGGTGCCCGTCTCGGCGAGCAGCATCTGGGCGATCATCGGGGCGAAGGCGCCGCCGATGATGGAGCCGATGGCGTAGGAGATGGAGACGCCGGAGAGGCGGATTTCGACCGGGAACATCTCGGCGTAGAGGGCCGGCTGCGGGCCGTAGGTGACGCCGAGCAGGACGCCGAGGACGACGACGGCGAGGCCGAACCAGAGCGGGTTGGCGGTGTCGATGAGCAGCCAGGTCGGGATGGCCCAGGCGATCATGGCCAGGTAGCCGAGGGCGAAGGTGCGCTTGCGGCCGAGCTTGTCGGAGACGGCGCCGAAGAAGAGGGTGGCGATGATCCAGGCGGCGGCGGTGAGGCTGGTCAGGCCGAGCAGCAGGGTGCGGTCCATCTCGAGGACCTTGGTGCCGTAGGACAGGAAGTAGGCGATGGCCAGGTAACCGGCGGCGTTGACGCCGGCGAAGATGACGGCGGCGATGACGACCTTGCGCCAGTGGTTGCGGAAGAGCTCGGAGAGCGGGGCGGAGGACTTCTTCTTCAGCTGCTCCATCTCGGCGAAGACGGGGGACTCCTCGACCAGGCGGCGGATGAGGTAGCCGATGCCGATGAGGACGATGCTGAAGAGGAAGGGGACGCGCCAGCCCCAGGCCTCGAACTGCGCCGGGGTGAGGGTGGTGGTCATCACCAGCATGAACAGCGTGGCCAGCAGCATGCCGGCGGGGACGCCGACCTGCGGGAAGGCGCCGAAGAAGCCGCGGCGGGAGGTCGGTGCGTGCTCGACGGCGATCAGCGCGGCGCCGCCCCACTCGCCACCGGCGGACAGGCCCTGGAGGATGCGCAGCGCCACCAGCAGGATGGGGGCGGCGATGCCGATGGTCGCGTAGGTCGGCAGGAGGCCGATGAGCGCGGTGGCGCCGCCCATGCCGACCAGGGTGAGGACGAGGACGGGCTTGCGGCCCAGGCGGTCACCGAGGTGGCCGGCGATGATGGCGCCGAGCGGCCGGAAGAGGAAGCTGATGCCCAGCGACGCCCAGGAAATGATGAGGGCCAGGTTGGGGCTGGAGTTCGTGGCCGGGTTGAAGAACTGGGCGGCGAAGATCATTCCCGCGGCCTGCGCGTAGATGAAGAAGTCGAACCACTCGATGGTGGTGCCGACGAGCGCGCCAGCCAGGACTTTCCGGTGCTCGCTGGTGACGGTGCCGGACTCCGGGGCGCCGTGCGGGGCCGGGGGAGTCGGCGTGTCAGTTACACGGTGGCCAGAGGCAATTTCAGTGGTCATCGGTGTGAACTTTCTGTTGGGGACCCTTGGGGCGGGTCAGGCCGGAATGGTGCGGGACAAAGGGGGGGCGGTGCTATTTGGGGTGCTGAAACGTGACGTTTCAAAGAAATGAGGGGCGAAGCAATCAGCGAAGCAATCAGAACAACAGGGTGAAAAGTAAATGGGGACGACAACGGCACCAGACCACGCGCGAGACGTGGCGGTGGTACTGGTGCCGGGGGAGAACCTGGGGTGTGGCTAGGCGCGCGGTCGGTTGTCGACGATGCGCTTGGCCTTGCCTTCACCGGAGTCGACATAGTCGCGGATTTCCACGTCCACGCTGACGCCGATGTTGTCCTTGATGGCCTTGCGCAGGCGGTTGGCGGAGATGTCGGCGTCGGCCTGCGCGAAGCCCGGGGCCTGCTCGACCACGAGGGTCAGGTGGTCCATGCGGCCCTTCTTGGACAGGACGCACTGGTAGCGCGGGCGCAGGGTCGGGTCCTTGACGATGAGCTCCTCGAACTGGCTCGGGAAGCAGTTGACGCCACGCAGGATGATCATGTCGTCGTTGCGGGCGCTGATGCGCTCGATGCGGCGCATGGAACAGGCCGAGCCCGGCAGCAGGCGGGTCAGGTCGTGGGTGCGGTAGCGGATGACCGGGAAGGCCTCCTTGGTCAGGGAGGAGATGACGAGCTCGCCGTACTCTCCGTCCGGGACCGGCTCGCCGGTCTCCGGGTTGACGATCTCCGGGTAGAAGTGGTCCTCCCAGAAGGTCAGGCCGTCCTTGGTTTCCACCGACTCCTGGGCCACGCCCGGGCCGAGCACCTCGGAGAGGCCGTAGATGTCGGTGGCGTCGATGCCGAAGCCCTGCTCGAGATCGCGGCGCATGCCCTCGGACCACGGCTCGGAGCCCATGATGCCGACGCGCAGCGAGCAGTCGCGCGGGTCCTGGCCCTCGGCGCGCATGCGGTCGAGGACGTTGAGCATGTAGGAGGGGGTGCCCAGGATGGCATCCGGCTGGAAGTCGCGCATGACCTGGAGCTGGCGCTCGGTCTGGCCGCCGGAGGTGGGGATGGCGATGGCGCCGAGCTTCTCGACGCCGTAGTGGGCGCCCAGGCCGCCGGTGAACAGTCCGTAACCGAAGGTGACCTGGACCTTGTCGCCGGCGCGGACGCCGCCGTAGCGCAGGGAGCGGGCGACGAGGTCGGACCAGATCTCGATGTCGTTGCGGGTGTAGCCGACGACGGTCGGGCGGCCGGTGGTGCCGGAGGAGGCGTGGATGCGGACCAGCTTGTCGCTGGGGACGGCGAACATGCCGAAGGGGTACTCGCGGCGGAGGTCCTCCTTCTCCGTGAAGGGGAACTTCGACAGGTCGCTGAGGTCACGGAAGTCGTCCGGGTGGACGCCGAGCTTGTCGAACTCGCGGCGGTAGTGCTCGACGTTGTAGTACGCGTGGCGCAGGGTGCTCTTGGCGCGCTCGGTCTGCAGCGCGGTGATTTCGTCGCGGGAGGCGTACTCGATGCCGGTCTGGGGGCCGTGATGGGTGGAGGTGACGGTTGCGGCAGTCATGTTTTTCCTTCGTTGAGCACCGTGGCGACTGGTGAAGCTCCGCGGGACGGTGGTGGGGAACCCGGGAAGTTCAGCGTGTGTCGTGGCTGGGGAGACTTTATGAACAAAACCAACCGATCGGTCAGTTCGTTGTGACACAGGCTACAACGAACTCGCCGAAGGTCAAGGGTCTCATTCGATATCGGGCGGCGGTCACCCCTGCCGATCACCCCTTACGGACCCGTAACTTAGTGTGATCAATCGAAGGAAGCGCCAGGTCAGGGGCGATTGGCCAGACCCTCCATCACCATCGAGGTCACGGCGGTCGCCAGCTCCTCCGGCTGGAGCAGTCCCGTCGGGCGGTACCACTCGGTGATCGAGTTGATCGTGCCGAGGGTGAGTCGGCCGGCCAGGGCGGCGTCGATGTCGGTGCGCAGGAGTTCGTCCTGCTGGGCGGCCTTGACGTGGGAGATGAAGTCTCTGGTGATGCTGCGGCGGCGCTCCATGATCTCCTGCTCGACCTCGGTGTTGCCGCGCAGGCGAATCAGCAGCGTGACCTCGTCGGGGTTGGCGCACAGGACGGTGGTGGCGCCGAAGATGGCGGCGCGCAGCTGCTCCCGGGAGTCGCCGTCGGCGGTGGCGGCGTCGTCAAGCGCGGCGGTCAGTTCGCTCAGCGCGTGGTCGGTGGCCTCGACCAGGATCTCCTCCTTGGAGGAAACGTGGTGGTAGATGGCCGATTTCGAGATGCCGAGGCGGTCGGCCAGCTTGCCCATCGACGTCGCCTCGTAGCCGTGGGCGTTGAATTCGGCGACGGCGATGCGGATGATCTGCTCCCGTGAATAGCCGGGGCGCCCGCGCGCGCCGCTCTCCCGGGCGGTAGATGAGTGGGTGGTCGGCGGGGGTGTGGCTGCCACTGGAGATACCTCTCTAAGGCGGGTCGGGGTGGGCCGCCGGTGGGGGTGAATGGTCCGAAAGGTCCTCCCCGCCGGGGGCGGGACAACGTAGTCTCTGACGACATTACCTTCCGAGCGGTGGGTAATTACCTTCACCTGAGAGAGAAGTGAGAACCATGACCGAGACAGCAGCCACCGGCACCGCCCACGCCATTCTCGCCCCCGGGGTCGCGGAGGGGGAGCGCTTCGACCACGTCCGCGCCATGTACGAGTCCGACCGCATGTCCCAGTCCCTCGGGCTCTCCGTCACCGAGCTCAGCGAGACCGAGGTGCGTGGGCGCTTTGTCGTCGAGGAGTGGATGTGCAACGGGCACGGCACCGCCCAGGGCGGGGTCATCACCACCTTCGCCGACGCGCTCTTCGCCGGCGTGTGCAACGCGCCGGGCCAGCCGGCCGTCGCGGCGCAGCTGTCGGTGCACTTCGTCTCCCCGGCCCGCGTGGGCGACACCGTGGAGGGGCATGCTGTCAACCGCGCGACGTGGGGCCGCAACGGCGTCACGGATGTGGCCGTGACCTGCGGCGGGAAGCTGGTGGCGGAGTTTCGCGGCACTTCCCGGGTAGTCCCTTCGGTGTAACCCGAATCACCCCCGGTCCACCGGCCTCACGTCGCAGCCCTTGACGTGACCCAGCTCGCATCCATAAACTGACCGACCAATCGGTTAGTAATTCAGCCCGACGATCAGACACCGCCCACCGATAGACCGCAGGAGGAACGATGACCACCACATTCGCTTCCGACATCACCGGCCAGCGCGCAGCGCACCTGGACGCCGACGTGTCAGGACAGAAGCACTTCGACCAGCTCATCGCCGACGACAGTCGCGTCGAGCCGACCGACTGGATGCCCGAGGGCTACCGGAAGACCCTGACCCGTCAGGTCTCCCAGCACGCCCACTCCGAGATCATCGGCATGCAGCCGGAGGCCAACTGGATCAGCCGCGCCCCGAGCCTCAAGCGCAAGGCCATCCTCATCGCCAAGGTCCAGGACGAGGCCGGCCACGGCCTCTACCTGTACTCCGCGGCCGAGACCCTCGGCACCGACCGTGAAGAGCTGGTCGAGCAGCTGCTCAGCGGCAAGGCGAAGTACTCCTCCATCTTCAACTACCCGGCGCGGACCTGGGCCGACGTCGGCGCCATCGGCTGGCTGGTCGACGGCGCGGCCATCGCCAACCAGGTCCCGCTGTGCCGCGCCTCCTACGGCCCCTACGCCCGCTCCATGGTCCGCATCTGCAAGGAGGAGTCCTTCCACCAGCGCCAGGGCTGGGAAATCCTCTACGAGCTGGCCAACGGCACCCCGGAGCAGAAGCAGATGGCCCAGGAAGCCATCAACCGCTTCTACGGCCCGGCCCTGCAGATGTTCGGCCCGCCGGACGACGAGTCCCCGAACTCGAGGCAGTCCATGGCCTGGAACATCAAGCGCTTCTCCAACGACGAGCTGCGCCAGCGCTTCGTCGACATGATCGTCCCGCAGGCCGAGGCCCTGGGCCTGCACTTCGAGGACCCGGACCTGAAGTGGAACGAGGAACGCGGCCACTACGACTTCGGCGAGCTGGACTGGTCCGAGTTCAAGTCCGTCGTCTCCGGCAACGGCCCGTGCAACGAGCAGCGCATGAAGCACCGCCGCCAGGCCCACGAGGAGGGCGCCTGGGTGCGCGAGGCGGCGGCGGCCTACGTGCGTCGTCAAGCAGAGCAGTCCGAACCCGGCGCCCTGATCGCCTAACCCCACCACCAAGAAGTAGGAGCACCCACCCATGAGCGAGAACACCTGGCCCCTCTACGAGGTCTTCGTCCGTACCGGCCGCGGCCTCTCCCACGTCCACGCCGGCTCCCTGCACGCCCCGGACGACACCATGGCCCTGCGCAACGCCCGCGACCTCTACACCCGCCGCAACGAGGGCTCGAGCGTCTGGGTCGTCCCGACCGAGACCATCACCTCCTCCGACCCTGACTCCAAGGGCGGCTTCTTCGAGTCCGCCTCCGGCAAGAACTACCGCCACGCCACCTACTACAGCCAGGCAGAAGGAGTGAAGCACCTGTGAGCATCACGACCAACGACTCCGCGACCAAGCAGAAGATGGGCGACGGCATCACCGCCGAGGACATCGCCGCCTCGGGCGTGCGCGCCCCGGAGGCCGTCGCCGACTACGCCCTCACGCTGGCCGACGACTCCCTCATGCACGCCCAGCGCCTGAGCTGGTGGATCTCGCGCGCCCCGGAGATGGAGGAGGACATCGCCCTGGCCAACATCGCGCTCGACATGATCGGCCACGCCCGCTTCCTCTACACCTACGCCGGCAGCGCCTGGGGCAAGACCGAGGATGAGCTGGCCTACTTCCGCGACGAGGAGGAGTTCCGCTCCGCGGCGCTGGTCGAGCAGCCCAACGGCGACTTCGCCCATACCATCGCCCGCGGCCTGATCTACTCCTACTACGCCTACGGCCTCTACACCGCGCTGCTGGACTCCGAGGACCGGACGCTGGCCAACATCGCCGCCAAGGTGGTCAAGGAACTCGAGTACCACGTCGACCACGCCTCCCAGTGGCTGCTGCGCCTGGGCCTGGGCACCGAGGAGTCCCACGCCCGAATGCAGAACGGCCTCGACGTCATGTGGCCCTACGTCGACGAGCTCTTCGAGGACCTGGACGTCCACACCGCCCTGACCGGCGTCGCCGTCCTCCCGTCCAGCCTGCGCCCCGAGTTCGACCGGCGCATCACCGACATCATCGCCCAGGCCGGCCTGCAGGTTCCGACCACCAAGCCGGTCATGTCCGGCCGCCGCACCGGCGTCTACAGCGAGAACCGCGGCTACATCCTCGCCGAGATGCAGTCCCTGGCCCGCCGCCACCCGGGGGCGACATGGTGACCGAACCCCATCCGCTGCTGGCGCCGAACCTGGAGCACCCGCTCCGACCCACCGAGCCGCAGCTGCAGAAGGTGTGGGACGTCGCCGCCGGCGTCCCGGACCCGGAGATTCCCGTGATCTCCATCGCTGACCTCGGCATCCTCCGCGCCGTGCGAATGGAGTCGGGAATCCCCGTCCTCACCATCACCCCGACCTACTCCGGCTGCCCGGCGATGGAGACCATCACCACCGACGTGAAGGTGGCCCTGGCCGACGCCGGCTGGCCGGAGGCCGTCGTGGAACTGCGCCTCGACGAGGCATGGACCACCGACTGGATGACCCCGGTGGGGCGCGACGCGCTCCAGGAGTACGGAATCGCCCCACCCTCCGAGCAGACCCGGCGTGGGGCCGGCCCGATCCCGCTCACCCTCAGCCCGCCGGTGGCGTGCCCGCGCTGCCGCTCGCTCAACACCCGCAAACTCAGCCATTTCGGCTCAACCTCGTGCAAGTCCCTGTACTCCTGCAACGAGTGCCATGAGCCCTTCGACTACTTCAAGGTGCTGCGATGACCTCCCCAACCCAGACCCCCGCCCCGGCCCGCCGCCGCGCGAAGTTCCACGCGCTGACCGTCGCCTCGGTCCGCCCGCTGACCGAGAACTCCGTCGAGGTCACCTTCGACGTCCCGGAGGAGCTGCGCGAGGACTACAACTACCTGCCCGGCCAGTACGTTGCCCTGCGCCGCGACTTCGACGGCCAGGAGGTGCGCCGCTCCTACTCCATCTGCGACGTCTCCGACCCGGGCACGATCAGCGTCGGCATCAAGAAGGACCTCGGCGGCCTCTTCTCCACCTGGGCCAACGAGGAACTCGCCCCCGGCATGACCATCGAGGTCATGAACCCGCAGGGCGCGTTCACCTCCAAGGTGCACGTGACCAGCATGAACAACCCGGAGGCGCTGGTCGACGCCGAGAGTGCGCGCACCGCCAAGCCGCACATCGTCTCCTTCGCCGCCGGCTCCGGCATCACCCCGGTCATGGCCATCTCCAAGGCCTTCCTGGAGCGCACCAATGACGCCGACGTCGAGCTGGTCTACTCAAACAAGGGCCAGAACGACGTCATGTTCGCCGAGGAGATCGGCGACCTCAAGGACAAGTACCCGACCCGCCTGGCCGCCCACCACATCCTCACCCGGGAGAACCGCCCCAACCCGCTCTACTCCGGCCGTCTCGACCAGGAGAAGCTCGACCTGCTGCTCGACCGCGTCATCGACGTCGAGCGCGTCGACGAGTGGTTCCTGTGCGGCCCCTTCGAGTTCGTCCAGATGATTCGCGACACCCTCGCCGCCCGTGGCGTGGCCGCCGAGAAGGTCCGCTTCGAGCTCTTCACCACCGGCGACCCGGCCGACGGGCCCTCCCCGGCGCGCGGCCGCCAGATCCAGATCGACTCGAACGAGAAGACCTACACGATCAACTTCCACCTCGACGGCACCGACTCCACCAGCGAGTCCCCGGTCTCGGCCAACGAGACCATCCTCAACGCGGCCCTGCGCTCGCGCCCGGACGTCCCCTACGCCTGCGCCGGCGGCGTGTGCGGCACCTGCCGCGCCAAGGTCATCACCGGCGAGGTCGAGATGGACGAGAACTACGCCCTCGAGCCCGAGGAGGTCGAGGCCGGTTACGTCCTGACCTGCCAGACCCGCCCGACCACCGACACCCTCACCGTCGACTACGACGCCTAAGAGTTATTGGAGCCGTGCCCATGATCGACGTCCACATCGACACCGAGACCAACGTCGCCGAGATCGTCCTCAACAACCCGGCCGCCCGCAACGCCCTGAGCGAGGCCGACCTGAGCGAGCTTGCCGACGCCTACATGGAGGCCGAGCGCGCCGGCGTCCGCGCCCTCCTCCTGCGCGGCGAGGGCAAGGGCTTCTGCGCCGGCCGCAACATCAAGGGCGTGGTGCCCGCCGACGACGACGCCACCGACTACCTGGCCAACAAGGTCACCCCGGTGCTCAAGCAGATGAGCCGGTTCCCGGCCCCGACCTTCGCCGCCGTCCAGGGGCCCTGCCTGGGCGTGGGCCTGGGTCTGGCCATCGCCACCGACGTCGTCTACGTCGCCGAGGACGCCAAGATCGGTTCCCCCTTCGCCAACCTGGGCGCCACCCTCGACTCCGGCGGCCACCACCTGTTCTACGAGCGCCTCGGCGCGCACCGCACCATGGACCTGATCATCACCGGCGAGCTCATGTCCGGCGCCGAGGCCGCCCGCGCCGGGCTCTTCTCCCGCGCGCTCCCGGCCGATCAGCTGCTCGAGTTCACCCGCGAGCGCGCCGCCCGCGCCGCCCGCGGCGCCACCCAGGCCTTCCTCACCAGCCGCGCCCTGGTCCATGACCTGCGCGACCGCTCCACCGGCATGTGGGAGAGCATCGACGTCGAGAACGTCGAGCAGGGCCGGCTGTGCGGCACCGAGGACTACGCCGAAGGCTTCGCCGCCTTCAACGAGAAGCGCACCCCGGCCTTCGCCGGCCGCTGACCCCCAATCATTTCGAGAGTCCGATTTTTCGAGCGAGGAGAGTTTCCGTTCATGAGTAACCCGAACGCTTATCTGGTGTCCGGCCGCCGCACCCCGGTCGGCCGCTACGGGGGCGCATTGTCCTCCGTCCGCCCCGACGACCTGGCCGCGCTGACCATCCGCGCGGTCATCGAGGAATCCGGCGTCGACCCGGCGGCCGTGGATGAGGTCATCCTCGGCAACGCCAACGGCGCCGGCGAGGAGAACCGCAACGTCGCCCGCATGGCCTGGCTGCTGGCCGGCTACCCCGACACCGTCCCGGGCATCACCGTCAACCGCCTGTGCGCCTCCGGCATGAGCGCGATCGCCCAGGCCGCCGCCATGATCAAGTCCGGCGAGGCCGACGTGGTCCTCGCCGGCGGCGTGGAGTCCATGTCCCGGGCCCCGTGGGTGACGGCGAAGCCGACCACGGCCTTCGCCAAGCCGGGGGAGGCCTTCGACACCTCCATCGGCTGGCGCTTCACCAACCCGATCTTCCAGGACCAGGAGAAGACCACCTACTCCATGCCGGAGACCGCCGAGGAGGTCGCACGCGTGCGCGACATCAACCGCGCCGACGCCGACGCCTTCGCCGCGCAGTCCCAGGCCCGGGCCCGGGCCGCCATCGAGGCCGGGCGCTTCGACGCCGAGATCGTGCCCGTCGAGTTCACCGACCGCAAGGGCAACGTCACCATCGTCGACACCGACGAGGGTCCGCGCCCGGGCACCACCACCGAGGTGCTCGGCAAATTGCGCCCGGTCGTGGCCGGGGGAGAGGTCGTCACCGCCGGCAACTCCTCCTCGCTCAACGACGGCGCCTCGGCCATCCTCGTGGTCTCCGAGGCCGCGGTCGAGCGCTACGGACTGAAGCCCCGGGCCCGGGTCGTCGGCGCCGCCAACGCCGGCCTGGCCCCGGAGGTCATGGGTCTGGGCCCGGTCCCGGCCACCCGCAAGCTCACCGAGCGTATCGGCTGGAGCATCAGGGACTTCGACGCCGTCGAGCTCAACGAGGCCTTCGCCACCCAGTCCCTGGCCTGCATGCGCGAGCTGGAGCTGGACCCGGAGAAGGTCAACGCCTGGGGCGGGGCCATCGCCCTGGGCCACCCGCTGGGCTCCTCGGGCTCGCGCATCACCATCACCCTGCTCAACCGCCTGGAAGCCGAGGGCGGCACGAAGGGCCTGGCGACCATGTGCGTCGGCGTCGGCCAGGGCTCCGCCATCGCGATCGAGAGGGTGTAGTGATGTCAGAATTCACCACCCTGATCTGGGAGGAGAGCGGGGACCGCGTCACCGTCCGCCTCAACCGCCCCGAGGTGCGCAACGCCATCGACGAGACCATGGTCGCCGAGCTCCACGAGGTCTGCGCCCGCCTGGAGAACGACCCGAAGATCCTCATCCTCACCGGCTGCGAGCATGAGGGCAGGGGCATCTTCGTCTCCGGCGCCGACATCGGCCAGCTGCGCCAGCGCCGCCGAGACGACGCCCTGCGCGGCATCAACAACACCATCTTCAACCGCATCGCCACCCTCCCGGCCCCGGTCATCGCCGCCATCGACGGCTACGCCCTCGGCGGGGGACTGGAGCTGGCCCTGGCCGCCGACTTCCGGGTGGCCACCGAACGCGCCAAGTTCGGCCAGCCGGAGACCGGCCTGGGCATCATCGCCGCCGCCGGCGGCCTCTGGCGCCTGCGCAAGCTCGTCGGGGAGTCCCTGGCCAAGGAGATCCTCCTGGCCGGGCGGATCCTCGACGGCGCCGAGGCGCGCGAGGCCAGCCTCATCAACGAGCTGCACGCGCCCGAGCAGCTTGACGACGCCGCGCAGGCCTTCGCCGACCGCATCGCCGCGCAGGACCCGCTGGCCGTGCGCATCTCCAAGGCCGTCATGGCCCTGCCCGAATCCGCCCACCCCTCGGTCGACAACATCGCCCAGGCCGTGCTCTTCGAGTCCGAGGCCAAGTTCGACCGCATGCAGGCCTTCCTCGACCGCAAGAAGAACCGATAGGACATCGCAATCATGCCTCAGACCCAGACCCAGTCCCAGAACCTCATCCAGGCCAACGAGGGCTCCGTCCCCGCCCGCGTCGGCGTCCTCGGCGGCGGCCGCATGGGCGCCGGCATCGCCCACTCCTTCCTTGCCGCCGGAGCGCACGTCACCGTCGTCGACATCAACGACGCCGCCATCGAGGCGGCCCGCGAGCGCATCACCCGCGACTCCGAGGGCTCCTTCAAGCGCGGCGCGCAGGGCAGCCTCGACGAGTGGCTCTCCCGCCTGAGCGTCACCACCGACCACGCCGCCTTCGCCGGCCTGCCGCTGGTGGTGGAGGCGGTGCCGGAGTCCCTGGAGCTCAAGGCCGCCTCCTTCGCCACCATCGCCGAGTTCGCCCCGGAGGCGGTCATCGCGACCAACACCTCCTCGCTCTCGGTCTCCGACCTGGCGCTGAGCGTCGACAACGACGTCATCGGCCTGCACTTCTTCAACCCGGTCCCGGCCTCCAAGCTGGTCGAGATCGTCGTCGCCGAGTCCACCCCGGCCGGCCTGGTCGAGCAGGCCCGCGAGTGGGTCAGCGGCCTGGGCAAGACCCCCATCGTCGTCAACGACGCCCCGGGCTTCGCCTCCTCGCGCCTGGGCGTGGCCATCGCGCTGGAGGCCATCCGCATGGTGGAGGAGGGCGTGGCCAGCCCGCGCGACATCGACAACGCGATGGTCCTGGGCTACAAGTTCCCGGTCGGGCCGCTGGCACTGACCGACATCGTCGGCCTCGACGTGCGCCTGGGCATCGCCGAGTACCTCGAGTCCACCCTCGGTCAGCGCTTCGCCCCGCCGCAGCTGATGCGCGACATGGTCGAGCGCGGCGAGCTGGGCCGCAAGGCCGGCAAGGGCTTCTACGACTACAGCTAGCCGCGCTTGTCGACGATGGCGTTGGTGATGCGCGCGGTGCACAGGCGCTTGCCGGCGTCGTCGGTGATGAGCACCTCGTGGCTGGTCAGCGTCCGCCCCAGCCTGATGGCCGTGGCGGTGGCGGTAACCTGGCCCTGCAGGCCGGAGGAGTGGTGGGTGGCGTTGATGTCCACGCCCACGGCCACCTTGCCCAGGGTGCTGGCGTGAATCACCGCGGCCCAGGATCCGACGGCCTCGGCCAGGCACACCATCGCCCCGCCGTGCAGCAGCCCCAGGGACTGCCGGTTGCCGTCGACGGGCATGGTGGCCACGACCCGCTCGGCCGACTCCTCCACGATCTCCACGCCCATCTTCTTGTCGAGCTCGCCCAGCACGATCTTCCACATATCAGTCATTAGGACCACCCCTTCATCGTTGTTTCGCTCAGGGGGTTCCATTAATTCCCCAGAGCCTTATACTAACCACAATTCCTTACCGTCCGGTCGGTCACTTAATCGGCCCGGCAGGAACCACTACTTGAAAAGGACCCGCCATGACCGCCTCGCTCATCGACACCATCACCCCCTCCTTCCTCAGCGGCCAGTGGATCAGCCCGGCCGAGGACGTCCGCGCCAAGGAGGTGCTCGACGCCAGCACCGGTGAGGTCGTCGCCCGCGTCAGCGCCGAGGGCCTCGACATCGCCGGCGCCATCGACTACGCCCGCACCGTCGGCCAGGCCAACCTGCGCGAGCTCACCATCCACCAGCGCGCCGGCATCATCAAGCAGCTCGCCGCCCACCTCAACGACCACAAGGAGGAGCTCTACGAGCTCGCCGCCAAGGCCGGCGCCACCGGCCGCGACAACGGCGTCGACGTCGACGGCGGCATCACCACGATGTTCGTCTTCTCCTCCAAGGCGCGCCGGGAGCTGCCGAACTCCACCGTCATCATCGACGGCAACACCGAGATCCTCTCCCGCGACGGCAGCTTCCTCGGCACCCACGTCTACACCACCATGACCGGCGCGGCCGTGCAGATCAACGCCTTCAACTTCCCGGTCTGGGGCATGCTCGAGAAATTCGCCCCCGCCTTCATCGCCGGCATGCCCTCGGTGGTCAAGCCGGCCACGCCGACCGGCTACATCACCCAGGCCTGCGTGCGCATCATGCTCGAGTCCGGCCTGCTCCCGGAGGGCTCCCTGCAGCTGATCTCCGGCTCCGCCCACGACCTGCTCGACCACCTCGACTACCGCGACCACGTCGCCTTCACCGGCTCCGCCCGGACCGCCGCCACCCTGCGCTCCCACGACGCCGTGCGCCTGCGCGGCCTGCGCTTCACCGCCGAGGCCGACTCCCTCAACGCCGCCATCCTCGGCGCCGACGTCACCCCGGAGACCCCGGAGTTCGACATCTACGTCAAGGCCGTCTTCAACGAGGTCACCGCCAAGGCCGGGCAGAAGTGCACCGCCGTGCGCCGCGCCATCGTCCCGGCGCCGCTTGTCGACGCCGTCGCCGAGGCCCTGGCCCAGCGCCTCAACGAGAAGGTCACCGCCGGCGACCCCCGCGCCGAGGGCACCACCATGGGCCCGCTGGTCTCCACCGAGCAGGCGCGCGACGTCGCCGAGGCCACCCAGAAACTCATCGACGCCGGCGGCCGCGTGATCACCGGCGGCGCCGCCACCGACGGCGCCTTCTTCCAGCCGACCGTCCTGGTCTTCGACGACGCCGACACCGACGCCGTCCACTCGGTCGAGGCCTTCGGCCCGGTCGTCTCCGTCATCGGCTACACCGACACCGCCGACGCCGTCCGCCTGGCCGCCCGCGGCGAGGGCTCGCTGGTCGCCTCCGTCATCACCCACGACAACGAGATCGCCGGCGAGATCGGCCGCGGCATCGCCGTCCACCACGGCCGCCTGCACTTCCTCGACCGCGACGACGCCAGGACCTCCACCGGCCACGGCTCCCCGCTGCCGCACCTGGTCCACGGCGGCCCGGGCCGCGCCGGCGGCGGCGAGGAGCTCGGCGGCGTCCGCGCCATCAAGCACTACATGCAGCGCACCGCCCTGCAGGGCACCCCGAACCACCTGACCGCCATCACCGGCCAGTGGTACCGCGGCGCCGACGTCAACCGCGTCACCCGCGCCGAGGTCACCGCCGGCACCGCCGAGCACCCCTTCCGCAAGGACGGCACCAGCCTGCGCATCGGTGACCAGTTCGCCTCCGATCCGCGCGAGGTCACCATCGAGGAAATCCTCGACTTCGCCGAGACCACCGGCGACAAGTTCTACGCCCACGTCGACGAGGAAGCCGCCCAGGCCAACCCCTTCTTCCCGGCGCGCGTCGCCCACGGCTACCTGCTGGTCTCCTGGGCCGCCGGACTCTTCGTCTCCCCGGAGCCGGGCCCGGTCCTGGCCAACTACGGCCTGGAGAACCTGCGCTTCGTCAAGCCGGTCACCTACGGCGACACCGTCCGCATCGAACTGACCGCCAAGCGCATCACCCCGCGCGTGACCGACAACTACGCCGAGGTCTGCTGGGACGCCGCCCTGTTCAACCAGGACGACGAACTCGTCGCCACCTACGACGTGCTCACCATGAACGAGCAGGTCAGCGAGACCTACGTCAACTGGGGCAAGTAGGCCCGGACAGCGCACGCACGGCACGCCCCCACCGGTGGACTCCGGCGGGGGCGTCACCGGTTTCCGGGGATGGGCGGTAGCGGGGACCGGCCAGGGCGCCGAGAATTCGCGTGCGCCAGGACGAATCTGCGGAAAGTGCCCGCGGCGGGCCCCTCCCATTATGTAATGTAGGTTACACATCCAAAAATAGCCGTTCACCAGGGAGTTCATCCGGGGCCAGGCGACCGGCTCTCCGGAACACCCTTTCCGGGCGTGAGAACGATGGTCCGTCAGATCAATTTTCGCAGAGGTCAGGATAGAGAAGCTATGACTGAGCACAATTCGCGAATCTCGTTGTTCGTCCCCAACCTGCAGGGCGGAGGGGCGGAGCGGATCATGGTCATGATCGCCAACGGGCTGGCCGAGGCCGGGGAACAGGTGGACCTGGTGGTCGTCAACGCCGCGGGACCGAACAGGGAGCTGGTGGCGGACGGCGTGAACGTGGTGGACCTCAAATCCTCGCGGTTGCTCACGGCGATCCCCGGGTACGCGCGCTACCTGTACCGGCGGCGCCCCCGGAGCGTGATGTCCGCCCTCGGTCACGCGAACATCGCCACCGCCTGGTTGGCCCGGCTGTTCTCCCCACACAGCCGGGTGGTGCTCACGGTGCACAATTCCATGGCCGCCTCGGCCCATGCCGGCGCCCGCGGAAAGTTCCTGCTCCGGCTGGAGCGGCGGGCGCTGATGATGGCCGACCACACGGTCACCGTCTCGGAGGGGATCAGAGACCAGCTGGTGACCTCCCTGGGGCTGGACCCCGCCCGGGTGAGCGCCGTCCTCAACCCGCTGGAGGTGGCGGAAATCTCGAGAAGGTCGGCCGATCCTGCCCATCATCCCTGGCTCGACGAGCCCGGCCCGCCCGTCATCGTGGGGGTGGGCCGACTGGTCCCGGTCAAGGACTTCGAGACCCTGATCCGTGCCTTCGCGCTGGTCGTCGACAAGCAGCCGGCGCGCCTGGTCATCCTGGGCGAGGGGGAGGAGTCCTCCCGCCTGACAGACCTGGTCGCCTCCCTGGGGCTGGAGGAGTGCGTCTCCTTCCCCGGTTTCGTCTCCAACGTCCCGGCCTACCTGGGCAAGGCCGCCGTCTTCGTGCTCTCCTCCCGCTCGGAGGGGCTGCCCGGCGTCCTCCTGGAGGCCCTGGCCTGCGACACCCAGGTGGTGTCGACGGACTGTGAGACGGGGCCGAGAGAAATCCTGGAGGACGGGAAGTGGGGCAAGCTCGTGGACGTCGGCGATCACGAGGCGCTGGCGGAGGCGATCGTGGAGACGTTGTCCCGGGACGACCGGATTCCCACGAAGGCGCGCGCCGCCGACTTCGACTCCGCGATCGCGGTCGGGAAATACCGGAGCCTGCTCACGGCGGGCGGGGGTGAGGAACGTGCCCTGTGAGCCTGGTCCCGGCCGGCGCCCGGTGGTCGCGGCGCCGGCGAATACGCGTGAGTGCAGTAGCCCGAAACATTCATGAAGAACAATGACCGCCGCTGGCGAGCTGGCCTGGAGCTTCAGATGCCACCCGGCGGCGAGGAGGAGCGTCCGATGAAGGTAGTCCATCTGATCAACGGCCTGGGTATGGGCGGGGCGGAAACGATGCTGTTCAACATCGTCACGCAGGGGGAGAAGAGCAGGAAGGCGGAGAACGTCGTCGTCACCCTCGGCCAGGGCGACTACTTCGTCGAGAGGCTGCGCCGCAACGGCCACAGCGTCTATGAGCTGCAGCCCAAATCCGCGCCGGTGTCCGCCCTGAAAACCCTAGCCAAGGTGACGCGCGACGCCGACGCCGTGTGCTCCTGGTCCTACCACACGAACATCCTCTCGCTGTTCACGAAACTGCGCCGGGCCACCCGCCTGTCCTGGATCATCAACCACGCCGACCTGGCCTGGAAAACAAACAAGCCGTTGACCTGGCTGATCATGCGTCTGTGCGCGGCCGCGAGCCGGGTCCCCGACGCCATCGCCTTCAACGGCGAGGCCTCCCAGGAGAAGCACCTGGGCATAGGTTTCCGACCCCGGGCGCAGGGCATCGCCCCGACCGGGTGCGACACGGAGGTCTACACGCCGCAGGCCCGTTCCCCCGAGTACCTCAAGGAGCAGACCGGCGTGGACGTGGCGGAGCAGAAGACGGTGATTTCCGCCGGGCGCTGGGACCCGATCAAGGACCACCGGACCCTCCTGCGCGCCTTCGCCACCGTCCGTAGGGAACTGGAATCGCCCGTCGTGGCGCTGCTGTGCGGCCCCAACGTCACCGCCGACAACGAGCTTCTCGTCGACGAGGTCGAGACCGCCGGACTCGAGGTGGGCAGGGACGTCCTCCTGCTGGGCCCGAGAGACGACCTGGCCCAGCTGATGGCCACCTCCGACCTTTTCGTGCTGCATTCCAAGGCGGAAGCCTTTCCGAACGTGATGATCCAGGCCATGGCGGCGGGGACCCGGGTGGCCAGCACCGACGTGGGCGTCGTGGCCCAGCTGACCAATGGCGCGGTCACCCCGGTCCCGCCCGGCGACGCCGAGCAGCTGGCGCAGGAGATGCTGCGCCAGCTGAGCGCCACGCAGCCCCAGCTGGACCGCGAGGGAAAGACTCTCCGCGAGATCGTCGTGGAGGGCTACTCCCTGCACAGTGTGTCCGCCCGCTATGAAGCCGCCATCTTCGGTGAGTGACGCTCGATCTCCCCTCACGGGGGCGCAGGCGGGGATCCCCTCGGCGGGGGGCAGGTGCGACGTGTCCGGGTCGCCGGCCGGCCCCGACTCTGGTGCGTTCTCCCCGCCGGGCGGGCCCGTGCCCCGGCACAGGACCAGCAATCGCCTGCCGTTGTCTGCCCGGGGGCCGAGGGAAGGAACGGACGAGCAGTGAGGAAACCGAGTGTCGCCGGAATCATCCAGAACACCCTGATGCGCCGGATCGCCATGGTGGCGGGCGGAAACACCCTGGCGCAGCTGGTCACCATCGCGTTCGCCCCCATCATCACGCGTATCTACTCGCCGGAACAGTACGGCATCCAGGGGGTGTTTCTCGCCGCCATCAGCGTGCTCTCGCCGATCGTCGCGTTCCGTTATCCCATGGCCATCGTCATCGCCGAGGACGAGCAGGAAGCCTTCCGGGTGCGGCGGCTCTCGCTGCTGGTGGCCGGAGCCAACTCCTTCGTGCTGGGTCTCATCATCGTGCTGGCTCCGGAGCAGTTACTGAGCCGGCTCGGCCTGGCGGAACTGGGCTGGCTGGTGCTCCTGTTGCCGATCGCGGTGCTGCTGACGGCGTGCCAGGAAATCGCGGTGTACGGCGCCATCCGTGCCAACCAGTTCCGTTCCCTGAGCATGGTGGCGACGGTGCATGCCCTCCTGCTCAACGGGTCGAGGGCGATAGCGGGAAGATTCTCGCCGACGGGTGTCACCCTGGCGGTGATCTCGACCTTCGGGCCCGGCCTCTACGCGGCGATGCTGTCACTGCGGAGGCGGAAGGTCCCGGCAGACGAGAAGCCCGGGAAGGGGGACATGTCCTGGAAGGCGCTGCTGCGGGAGGCGAAGTCGAGGAAGGACTTCCCCCTGTTGCGCACGCCCACCGACCTCATCTACGCCGCGGGCCAGGGCGCCCCGGTGATTCTGCTGAGTTCATCGTTCGGGACGGCGGTGGCGGGCTGGTTCACCCTGGCGCTGACCGCGATGACGCTTCCCTCCAACGTCGTCGGTGGCGCCGTGGGCAATGTGCTCTACTCCCATTACGCCGAACGCTGGAGGCAGAGGGAGCCGGTGTTCCGGGGCGCCCTCAAGTCCACCCTGCTGCTGGTGGGACCCGGGGCGGTGCTCATCCTGGGCAGCATGTTCGCGCCGGCCCTGTTCGGGTTCTTCTTCGGCCAGGAGTGGCGCGAGGCCGGTGAATACGTCAGGTGGCTGGCGATTCCCACCACCGTCATCTTCGCCCAGGTGCCGGCGGTCAGACTGGCCCCCGTCATCGGGCGGCAGGATTTCCTCCTGGTGGGCAACATCATCGCGCTGGCGGTCAGCCTGGGTGCGGTCTTCGTCTCCGCCACCATCTGGGGCGAGCCCCAGGCGTCGGTGGCCGCCTTCGCGGTGTCCTCGGCGGTGTGCAACCTGATTCTCGGACTGGGGCTGTTGATCGCGGCCAAGCGGGCGGACGGGGCCAACCAGGAGTCGCCCTGACCCGGCCGGCGCGCTGAGTCAGGTGCCTGCCGGATGCCCCGGCGTCAGCGCATCTGCAGGTACCACAGGAGCAGCGAATACACCGTGAAGAGGCTCAGCGTGAGAGCGCTGCGCCGGTACGTCGCGAAGTCGATGGCGAGGGCCACCACGACGCAGGCGAAGAACACGGAGATGAACCGCGAGGGGTAGCCGCCGAAGATGATGCTGAAGGCGGCGAGCGAGAAGACGGCGACCGCCAGCCGGACGGGCAGGAGCTGGCCCATCCTCCGCCACATGAGGACGCAGAACACCAGGCAGTACGCCCAGAAGGAAAGGAACAGCCATCCCGCGGCCATGTCGTATTCCTCGGCACGGCGATCGTTCAGGACGCTGAGGACGTCACCCATCAGGGGGCCGGTCAGCAGACTGACGACGGCGCCGCCGAGGATCGGCGGCACGACGGAATTGGGCTGTCCCCAGGAGTCGCGCTTGTAGTACGCGGAAAAGAAGAGCAGCAGAAACAGCGGCGTCGACGTGTGCACGAAGGTGGCGACGAGGACGAGCGCGACGGCGAGGATCCTGTGGCGCCGGAACGTGATCGCCGCCAGGAAGAGCAGCGTGGCCATCGTGGCGGAGCGCGACTGCGAATACGCCATCGTGAGGACCAGCGGATTGACCAGCAGCAGCAGGTAGGGGACGGGCAGGTAATACGCCACGGTGCAGCTGAGGCTGAAGAGGAAGGCCACCGCCACCGCATTGAGGATGGTCTCCCCGGGGATCCCCAGATCCGCCAGCTGGCGCAGGGCCCACCCCCAGAGGTATTCGTAGGTGAAGTATTCCAGGACCGAGTCATAGGAAAACCAGTCGTAGGTGAGGTAGCCGTCCTCGATCTGCTCCAGGTAGTTGCCGCGGTCGTAGAGTGGGGCGCCCTGCATGGACTCGAAAATTTTCGGCCAGGGAAAGGCGGTGAGGAGCACCGTGAACACGGCGGAGACGACGACGGTCTCCGGCACGGAGCGGATCGGCCGGGGGCCGGGGGCGTCCGTAGCGGCCTGCAGTTTCGAGAGGGTCACCATCGTGCTCCACCTTCGCGCAACTCATTGACGACAATCGGTCGGGTCTTCTGCTCGGCTTCGAGAGTTGGCGGACTGAGGCGAGTCACGGGTGACTTCATCTCAGGCCGGTGCCGGTACATGGCTCCACTATTCCTTCTTCCGGCCGCCGTGGGAGCCGATTTCGGGGTTATGCGGCACAGTATTCCCGAAAACGGGTGCCGCCGGGGCGTATGTCCCGGGTCCTGCATCAAAGGAGCCCGCGCTACGAGGGGGACCTCGACCGTACGGCGCTGAATCTCAGGACACTATTAGGTTGGATCCGTTTCCGCCCTCAGGGCGTACTTATCCAGCTAGTATTGCTGTTACGTCCGGGACCTTCGAGTTAAGGAAGTACGCTGACATGAGAATCGGAGTCTTAGCCAGCATCGGTTCCACAATCGACGCTTTCTTCCCCCCGTTGATCGTCAGGTGGGAAGAAAAGGGGCATGAGGTCGTCACCGCGGCGGAAACCCCGGCGCAGGGCAACCACGACATTCTGAAGAACCTGTCGCGCAGGCCCTCCCTCAAGAACCTGCGGGGACATCGCGACGTCGCACGGTGGGTGAAGTCCAGGGATCTGGACGTCGTCATCACGAACACGGCGACGGCGTCGTTCATCGCCAGGGTCCGCCCGGTGGGTGTCCCGGTCATCTACTTCTGCCACGGCCTGCACTGGGACAGCCCCAAGGGGATCAGCAGCCGGATGTGGCAGCTGGCGGAGAAGGCGGTCCTGCGCAACACCGACGCCGTCGTGGTGATCAACCACGACGACGAACAGTGGTTCCGGCGTAATTTCGACCCGGAGCGGGTGCACCGGCTGCCGAGCGGAGTCGGCGTCCCCCTGGACGAATTTCCCCGCAGCCCGATGCCGCCCGTCACAGACGGGATCCGGCTGGCCTGGGGCGGGGAATTCTCGCACCGCAAGAGGCCCCAGCTGGCCGTCCAGGTCATGGCGGAGCTCAGAAGCCTGGGAACCCCGTGCCACCTGACCATGTGCGGAGACGGCCCGCTGCTGACGCAGACCGAGGAGCAGATCGAGGAACTGGGACTGGGCGAGGACATCACCCTGGCCGGACGGGTTCCCCGGTTCGACGACTACATCGCCCGCTCCCATGCCCTGTTGTTGACCTCGACCTGGGAGGGCCTGCCCCGGGTGGGGCTGGAATCCCTGGCGATCGGTCGCCCGGTGTTCGCCTTCGACGTGAAGGGCACCCGCAGCCTGCCCGTGGTCAACCTCGCCCCGGGCGATTCCCCGAGGGCGCTGGCCGAGCTCATCGCCCGGCACCCGTTCGGGGACCCCGAGGCTGTCGCGCTGATCGAGGCCGAGGAGCTCAGCCCGAACCACTCCGCTGACGCGATCCTCGAGGTCGCGGCCTCCCTCGTGGGGCGCTGACGCCGGCGAGCGGCGCGATGCCCGGCAAGCAGACGGGTCCTAGAAGTCCCAGTCGTCGTCGTCGGTCTCCTCGACCTTGCCGATGACGTAGGAGGAGCCCGAGCCGGAGAAGAAGTCGTGGTTCTCGTTGGCCGAAGGGTCCAGGGAGGTCATGACGCCCGGGTTGAACTTGGTGTCGTCGACGGGGAAGAGGGCCTCGTAGCCGAGGTTCATCAGGGCCTTGTTGGCGTTGTAGCGCAGGAAGGCCAGGACGTCCTCGGTCCAGCCGATCGGATCGTAGATCTCGGCAGTGTAGGCGGCCTCGTTCTCGTAGAGGTCCATGAGCAGCTCGATGATCTCGTCGAGCATCTCCGGGTGCTTCTCGCCGGCCTGCTTCTGGAACTTGTAGCCGATGTAGTAGCCGTGGACGGCCTCGTCGCGGATGATCAGGCGGATGATGTCGGCTGTGTTGGTCAGCTCGCCCATGGAGGAGAAGCGCAGCGGCAGGTAGAAGCCGGAGTAGAAGAGGAAGGACTCCAGCATGACGGAGGCGACCTTCTTCTTCAGCGGGTCCTCGCCCTGGTAGTAGGCCAGGATGCGGCGGGCCTTGTACTGCAGCTGTTCGGACTCGCGGCCCCAGCGGAAGGCGTTGTTGATGCGCGGGGTCGAGGCCAGGGTCATGAAGATGTTGGAGTAGGACTTCGCGTGCACCGACTCCATGAAGGAGATGTTGGTGTAGACGGCCTCCTCGTGCATGGTGGCGGCGTCCGGGATGAGCGAGACCGCGCCGACGGTGCCCTGCAGCGTGTCCAGCATGGTCAGGCCGGTGAAGACCTTCATGGTGGCCTCGCGCTGGGCCTCGGTGATGCGCTCCCAGGACTGCTTGTCGTTGGACACCGGGATGGCCTCGGGCAGCCAGAAGTTCGTCGTGAGACGGTTCCAGATGTCGAGGTCGACCTCGTCGCGGATCTCGTTCCAGTTGATGGAGTCGACGACGTCGCCGTCGTGGTAGTCGGCGGGGGAATTGATCTGCTTGGCCTGAGTCATGGGGGTGTCCTGCTCTCCTCTTCCTGACAGGGCGGGGCCTGCTTGCCGACGCCTGATCGCCGCAGCCGTGCACGTCCGCCGCCCAATTATTGTCCCGCTCATGCTACCCACCAAGAGCCCGCTCGGCGAACCTGTGTGCTCACCGGCGCCGCCCGCGCCGGCTCGGCGTCCCGTTTCCGGGCGGCGGTCCGGGACCCCGCCGATATGCCAGACTGGGAGGGTGACCGTTCGCAAGAAGACCCGCCTCACGTTCGGGGACCGCCGGTACATCCTCCGCCGGGCGTTTTTGTCGTTCTGGCTGGGGCCGGGCATCGACAACGGGGCGAAGCTGACGTTTTTCTCCATCCTTGCGTTCGCGCCGACGATTCTGGCGATCTACGCCATCGGCACGCTCATCCTCGCCAACAACTGGGCGCTGGTCATCCAGACCACCGGGGACTTCATCGCCACCTACGTCCCGCCCGACTACCGGAACCTGGCCGGCGACGTCGTCGAGATGGTGGTCGGCACCCGCACCGAGGGCCTGATCAGCCTCGTCATTTCCGTGGCGGTGTCGCTGTTCTCCGCCTCGGGTTACGTGCGCGCCTTCGCCCGCACCGCCAACCAGGCCTATGGCGTTACCGAGGGCCGCAACCCGGTGCGGCTGTGGGGGAGCATGGTCCTGGTCACCGCCGTGCAGATCATCGGCGTGGTCGCCGTCATCGCCGCGCTCACCGTCAACGAGCCGCTGGTGGAGACGCTCCTGCGGCCGGTGGCCGGCCCGCTGGGCATCCAGGGGGCGGTGAATTTCCTGACCGAGAACTTCCTGCCCGTCTGGGCCTGGCTGCGCTGGCCGGTCATGGTGGTGATCATCGTGCTGCTCATCGACGTCCTCTACTTCTTCACGCCGAACCTGCGCGCGCCGCGCATCCGGTGGCTGTCCACGGGCTCCGCTTTCGCCACCACGGGCATCGCCGCCGTCGGCGCCGTCTTCTTCGTCTACCTGCGCTACTTCACGGGGCTGAGCCCCTACGGGGTGCTCGGCTCGGTGCTCGCGGTCATCTTCACGTTGTGGGCGATGAACATCATCGTCGTCTTCGGGCTCATGATCGACGTGGAGTCCGAGCGGGTGCGCCAGCTGCGCCAGGGGCACGCCTTCGAGTCGGAGTTCGATCTGCCCCTGCGCGGCCGCAAGGGCGTCGAGTTCCAGGACCGCGTGCGCACGAGCCTGGTGGAGCAGGCGCGCGACATCCGCACCTCGATGGAGGGACAGCCGGCTGGGAAGCGGGAGGGTGGGGAGCCGCGGGGGTAGGCCAGCCCCGCCGGGGTGGCCCCTGCCGCCCCGGCGGCTGGGCCGCCTCGATCGGGCACGGCCCACCGCCGCGCACGGGTCCCCGGCCGCCGGAGGTGGGCCCACCAGGGGGATAGGGGCGATAGTCAGGCGCTCGTCCCGGGCGCCGGCCCCGGCTCCCGGGGGAATGCTGGCCCGGGATATTGGGCTGGCAGGGCCAGCGGGATAAAGAAACGGTTACCTGTCGCACATTTAGTTGTTAAGGTCAAATTGATGTTCTTTACCGAAGACACATAGAGGGGCTGGCGCCTGATGGAACTGCGGGATTATCTACTGCTTCTCCGGAAAAACTGGATCCTCATCATGTTGCTGACGATGGTGGGGCTCGCGGTGGGTGCGACGGCCTCCGCCCTCGCGGCGCCGGTATATCAATCCCGGACCCAGTTGTACGTCTCGGTCAGGGCCGGGACGGAAAGCGCCAGCGACCTCGTGCAGGGCGCGAGCTACTCCAGCCAGATCGTCAACAGCTACGTCGACGTCATCACCAGCGGCCTGGTGCTCGACCCGGTGGTCGAGGAGCTGGACCTCCCCATCACCAGCACCGAGCTGGCCAGGCGGGTGGACGCGAGCTCGCCGTCTGATTCGGCGCTGATCGACATTTTCGCCCGGGGCTACAGCCCGGAGGAGGCCGCGCTCCTGGCCAACACCGTGGGGGAGAGTTTCAAGGAGGTCGTCCGCACCCAGCTGGAGCCGGAGGACGGCACCGGCCCCAGCCCGGTGGCGCTGACGACGACCCAGGTCGGCCTCGAGCCGGAGGGCCCCGTCAGCCCGGACGTGATGCTCAACCTGCTGCTGGGGGCCCTGGTGGGTTTCGCCGCCGGCTTCGGGTTGGCGGTGCTCAGGTCGATGCTGGACAACCGGGTTCATTCCGCGGAGGACATTGAACTGCTCACGGAGGAACCCGTCCTGGGCGGCATCGTCCACGACCCCCGGGCGAAGAAGAATCCGTTGGTCGCCCAGTCCGATCCGCAGAGTCCGCGGGCGGAGGCCTATCGTTCGCTGCGCACCAATCTGCAGTTCGTCACCGTCGGGGTGGACAAGCCGGTGATGGTCGTGACCTCCCCGAAGCCGGCGGAGGGAAAGACCACCACGGCACTGAACCTGGCGCTGACCCTGTCGCAGACGGGATCGAGGGTGGTGGTGGTGGAGGGCGACCTGCGCAAACCCAGGATCTCAGAGTACCTCGGTATTGAGGGGGGCGCGGGGCTGACCGACGTCCTCATCGGGCGCGCCGAGCCCCTCGACGTGCTGCAGCGGTGGGGGCGGACCCAGTTCTACGTGCTGCCGGGCGGCAGGATCCCGCCCAACCCGAGCGAGCTGCTCGGCTCGCAGCAGATGAGCGACCTGCTGGAGGAGCTCAGCTCGCAGTTCGACTACGTGATCGTCGACGCCCCGCCGGTGCTCGCCGTGACCGATGCGGCCGTGCTGGGCAAGGAGAGCGCCGGCGTGCTGCTGATCGTGGCGGCCGGTTCCACCACCAGGCAGGACGTCACCGGTTCCCTGCAGGCCCTGGAGACCGCGGGGGTCAACGTGCTCGGCGTGGTGGCGACGATGCTGCCGGCCAAGGGACCCAATTCCTACTCCTACGGCCGGTACTCCTACCGGGCGCAGACCCCGGACCAGCACGGTGAGTTCGCCGAAATCTCCGCGGGCAGCACGCGGGCGAGTCGCGCCGGGACCGGGGTGTCAGATGTCGACTGACTTTCAGCTCCTCCTCGTCTGCACCGGCAACGTCTGCCGCTCGCCCTTCGCCGAAGCCCTCTTCCGGGACCGGTTCCGGGACACGCAGGAGATCCGCTTCGTCTCCGCCGGCACCGATGCGCTGGTGGGGGAGGGGATGTTCGAGGCCACCCGCCTGACGGCGGCACGTTATGGCTTGGCGGACAGCGGGGAGCATAAGGCGCGCCAGTTGACGGCCGCGGACCTGGAGGCCGCGGATCTCATTCTGGTCATGACCGCGGAGCAACGTAAACAGGTCGTGGAACTCAGCCCCCGCACCACCCGTCGGGTGTTCACGCTGCGTGAGTTCGCCCGCCTCGCCGCGGTGACCTCCGACGGGGACCTCAGGATGGAGATCGGCGGGCCGGACGTGTCGGACGCCGAGAAACTGCGCGGCGTCGTGCGGGCGGTCGCGCTGGCCCGGGGCGCGCTCACCCCGCTCACCCGTGCGTCGGAGCTCGACGTGGTCGATCCTTACCGGCAAGCGATGGACGTGCACGCGGTCTCCGCCCAGCAGATCGTCGAGGCCACCAACGCCGTGGTCGACCTGTTCTCCCGCGCCCTGCGCGTGGCGCCCTGACCCTCGGCCCGGCCCCGCCGCCACCGCCTGAGGGCGCAGCGCCGTCCACCCCCACGGGAACCGCCAGCACCGGGCGGGCCCCGCTCCGGGCGTGTGGCCCACACCACCCCAAGCCCCGCCCTCCGCGCGCCTCACGCAAGTTTGCACGCCGTGCAATATTGCAGTAAATGTAGTGAGGTGACCTCAACCCCTGATCCCTCGGCGATCCCGCCGAGCACCGCCCCGGGCCCGGCGCCGCAGAACGACCCTGCCGCGCCGGGGCTGCGGGAGCGCAAGAAGATCGAGACGCGCCGGCGCATCCGGCACGCGGCCCTCGACCTGGCGATGGAGCACGGACTCGAGCAGCTCACCGTCGAGATGATCGCCGACAAGGTCGACCTCTCCCGGCGCACCTTCTTCAACTACTTCGCAACCAAGGAGGACGCGCTGGTCACCGACAGCGCCGGCCTCGGCGACAGGATCCGCCCGCTTCTCGACGCCCGCCCCACCGGCGAACCCGTCCTACACAGCCTGCGGGTCATCCTCACCGAGAACGACCTCTTCCAGCTCACCGGCGCCAACCGCGCCCGGGCCCGGGCCCGCCAGCAGCTGGTCTGGGAACATCCGCTGCTCCTGGCCCGCCAGCTGGCCGCCGACGCCCAGGCCACCCGCGAGCTGGCCGGGGTCATCGCCGAGCGCATGGGCCTGGACCCGGTCACCGACCTCCGCCCGATGGTGCTGGCCAGCGCCGTCAGCTCCAATTTCCGGGTCGCCGTCAGGCACTGGGCCCGCAACGAGGACACCGTGCTCAGCGAGCTGGTCGCCGAGGCCTTCGACGCCCTGCGCGCCGAGCTGGAACCCCCGCCCGCCACATAGAAACTTCAGCGATCACGAACCCACCAACTCAAGGACGACAATGACCCAGACACCGCCCCCCGGCGACCAGCCGAAATCCATGTACGAGAGCACGGCGCAGCGCAACGTGCTGCTCTTCGTCCTGCTGGTCGGCGCCTTTGTGCTGATCCTCAACCAGACGCTGCTCAACACCGCGCTGCCGCACCTGATGGACTACTTCGACATCACCGCCGGCGAGGCGCAGTGGGTGACCACGCTGTTTATGCTGGTCAACGGCATCATGATTCCGGTGACGGCGTTTCTCATCGGCAAGTTCTCCACCCGCCAGCTCTTCATCGGCGCGATGATCCTGTTCTCCGTGGGCACGCTGGTCGCCGCGCTCGCCCCGGCCTACTGGATCCTGCTGCTGGGCCGTGTCCTCCAGGCCGCGGCCGGCGGCATCATCATGCCGCTGATGCAGACCATCCTCTTCGCCATCTTCCCGCGCAACAAGCGCGGCTCCGCGATGGGTGTGTTCGGCCTCATCATCGGCTTCGCCCCGGCGATCGGCCCCTCCCTGTCCGGCTGGATCGTCGACCACTACCCGTGGCACGCCCTGTTCTGGCTGATGCTGCCGTTCTCCCTGGTCTCGGCGACCATCGCCGCCGTCCTGCTCAAGAACGTCACCGAGCGCACCGACCCGACCCTCGACGTCCTCTCGGTCGTCCTGTCCACCCTCGGCTTCGGCGGCCTGCTCTTCGGCTTCTCCATGGTCGGCACCGCCGGCTGGACCGCCCCGGCCACCCTGGTCTCCCTCGCCGTCGGCCTGGTCGCCCTGGTGTGGTTCATCCGCCGCCAGCTGCGCCTGGACGAGCCGATGCTGCAGCTGCGCGTCCTGCGCAACCGCCAGTTCACCCTGAACACCGTCCTCGGCGCGCTCGTGTTCATCGCGATGATCGGCGGCATGATCATCCTGCCGGTGGTCATGCAGACCATGCTCGGCTTCAGCGCCCTCGAGTCCGGCCTGGCACTGCTGCCGGGCGCCCTGATCATGGGCCTGATCAGCCCGATCACCGGCCGACTCTTCGACAGGTTCGGCGGCCGCTGGCTGGTCGTCGTCGGTTTCGCCCTGATCACCGGCACCGGCGCGGCCTTCGCCAACCTCTCCACCGGGACCACCTTCACCTACATCGCCGTCGTCAACGCGCTGCGCATGATCGGCACCTCCATGGTGATGATGCCGGCGACCACCGCCGCCCTGAACCAGCTGCCGCCGCGGATGATCCCGCACGGCACCGCCGTCAACAACACCATCCGCCAGGTCGCCGCCTCCGTCGGCACCGCGGTCCTGGTCAGCGTAATGACCATGTCCGCCGGCCCCGGCCTCGAGGGTGGCATCCAGGGCGCGAACACCGCCTTCTGGGTCGCCACCGCCGTCGCCGCGCTCGGTTTCGTGGGCGGGTTCTTCATCCGCAACTCCCACGGCGAGGAGACCGAGGGCAACGTGAAGACCAAGGTCGAGCCCCCGCGCACGGAGACCCCCAACGCGGCAGTCATCACGGAGTCCTCCGTCGAGGCCCCCACCGATGCCACGACCGCCCGGGCGCTGGACCCGCTCGCGCCGGAGGACGTCGAGAAGCTGAAGTAGCTAGCGTTCCGGCCGCTCGGGCACCATGCTTGCCGACGCCCGCTGCGCCGGCGCCGGCAGCCGCTCCTCGATGATCTCGCGCTCCGGCCACTGCTGCGGCAGGCCGTCACGCCCGTAGGACAGACGACGGTGCAGCTGCTCGAAGGGGCCGGGCCGGCCCGCCAGCTCCAGGGCCCACGCCAGCCCCAGCGTCACCGACCACACCGACAGGGCCAGCAGGAACTGGCCGAAGGCCCCGATCTCCTTGCCGACGCCCAGCGTGAACGGCAGGCAGATGATCAGGAAGAGCACCGACTGGGCGAGGTAGCCGCTCATCGAGCGCTTGCCCAGCGCCGCCACCATCCGCAGCGGCAGGGCGAGCGTCGCGCCGGCCCGGCGCCGCTTCTCCAGCGGTTCGCAGGCCAGCAGAATCGCCGCCGCGATGCCCGGGCCCGTGAGCACGCCGAAGACCTGGTTGAGGATCATGAGCATGCTCGACCACTCGCCGGGCAGGATCCCGAGCGCGGCCAGTCCCATCGGCAGGCCGACGCCGAGGATCACGAGCACCGTGACGGCGACCGCCGCCCACAGCACCCGGCGGTACCTGTCGATGTGGAGGTGCACCCCCTGACGCGCCGCCACGAACCCGACCAGCATCACCGGCAGCAGGGACAGCGCCGTCATCGGCAGGCTGGCCGCGGTGATCAGCAGCCAGCCCGCACCGAACAGGACGTAGAAGGGGTAGTGGGGGAAGTCCGGCAGCAGCTGGCCTAGATCCTGGCCCAGGTATTCTGCCGGCACCAGCGCGCCGACGACGATGGTGACCACCGTGATGGCCAACCAGATCACGCCCGCGGTGCGCAGCAGCGTCCTGTCGCTGCGCCCGAGGAGCAGGATGACGATCATCGCGAGCACCCCGTAGGTGAACATGATGTCGCCGAAGAAGAGGAAGACCGCGTGGAGGGCGCCGAAGGCCGCCAGCCAGCCGTAGCGCTTCGCGAGCGCCTTCTTGATCTCGCGCTTCGCGAGCGCCTTCTTGATCTCGCGCTGCGGGTACCCGCGCCGGGCCAGGCTCAGGGCGATCAGCCCGATCCCGAAGCCGAGCAGCGTGGTGAACATTGGCAGTCCCCGGACGTGGGCGAACATCGCGGAGAGCACGACCGCGACCTCGTCGAGAAACCCGAAGGGGCCGACCCCGCCGAAGCCGGCGCCGCGGACCTCGGCGGGGACGACGGCCCAGGCGGTGGAGAGGTTGGCCCAGGCGATGCCGAACAGGGCGAGGCCACGGGCTATGTCGGGGGCGATGATTCTTTGTCTGGGAGGTGCGTCTATCTGGGACATGGGTGCCGTCGCTTTCAAATGAGGGGAATGCCGGGGTCGGCGCCCTCAGCCTATGGCTGGGCGCCACGACCCGCATCAGGGGAGACCCCGACCTTCGGAGGTCCCCACACCGGTTCGTCCTCCGCACGGTGCCCCGGTGCCCCGTCTTGGTGGTGTCCCCTGGACGGGCTACCCAGCCGCCGAGGAGCCCACCGGCAGCGCCTGCGCCATGCCTTCCGTGAACCCGGCACCCTGCACCCACAACATCGAGTGCGCCAGCGCCACCTCGGCCGCCTGGTTGGTGACGTCCGGCGTGCGGTAGAACTCGAAGCGCACCCGGTCGGGGGAGAGGCGCGCGACCGCGTAGCCGTGGTGGTCGAGCTCCACGTGCTTGAGGTGCGGGTTCGCGGCCAACAGGTAGGACTCCGCCAGGTGGCTGACGGCATTCTCCTTCGGGGCGCCGATGATCTCGTCGATGTTCGGCGCCGAGACCGAGGAGCCCACCAGTTCCGCGCCGAGGATCCTGCCGCCGTGGGAAATCTCGTGCGCCCACTCGGTGTGGATGTCGCCGGTGAGCATGAGCACGTTCGACCCCTTCTCCGCCAGCAGCTTGAGCAGCGCCGCCCGGGCGGCGCCGTAGCCGTCCCACTGGTCGGAGTTCAGCGGCACCCCGGGGAACCCCTGAGCCGACCCAATCCCATGCTCGGCGAGGAAATCCGCGACCGGTCGCGTTCGTTCGTCCTGCTGCAGCGTGAGCAGGTTCATCGGGGAGAACATCACCGAGGTGCCCAATACGTTCCATGTCGTTGCGGAGGTGCGGATCCTGCCGGCCAGCCATTGGGCCTGTTCGGAGCCGAGCATGGTGCGCCCCGGGTCGTCGTAGCCGGCCAGGTCGAAGGAGGCGGCCTCGCTGTCGCGGTAGGTGCGCAGGTCCATGATGGTCAGCTCAACCAGGTCGCCGTAGCTGAAGGAGCGGTAGATATGGCCCTGCTGGGACGGGGAGGTCTCGCGGATCGGCAGCCACTCGAAGTAGGCCTGCATGGCGGCGTTGCGCCGGGCGAGCCAGTCGCCCTCGGTCGCCGGCTGGTGGTTCGCCGCGCCACCGGACCAGGAGTTGTCCGCCGTCTCGTGGTCGTCCCACACGACGACCCACGGCAGCGCGGCGTGCGCAGACTGCAGGTCGACATCGGTGCGGTACTGGCCGTAGCGCATGCGGTAGTCCGCCAGCGTGACAACCTCGTGCGCCGGCTTGACCAGGCGGAATGGGCCGAAGCCGGAGTACTCGCCGGGGCCGTACTCGTAGATGTAGTCGCCGAGGAAGACCACCAGGTCCAGCTCCGCGGCGCGGCCGCGCGCCGCCATGTCCCGGTAGGCGGCGAAATAGCCGGACTCCCAGTTCGCGCAGGAGGCAACGGCGATGTTCATGCTCTCGACAGTGGCGGCGAACGCCGGCGCGGTGTGGGTGCGACCGACGGGGGAGACCGTCCCGGTGTACCTGCCGGTGAACACGGTGAAACGGTAGAAGTACTCCGTGTCGGGTTCCAGGCCCCAGGGGTCGACGTGCACGGTGTGGTCGGTGGCGGCCGTCACGACGGTCTCACCCGAGCCGATGATGCGGGTGAAAGCCTCGTCTGTGGCGATCTCCCAGCGCAGCCGAACATCCTCGCCCCTGCCGGAGCCGGGGACAGCGTCCTCGCCCGGGGTCACCCGGGTCCACAGGATGACCGTGTCCGGTAGCGGATCACCCGAGGCGACGCCGTGGCGGAAGGGGAGCGGCTGCACGGGATAGGCCTCGGGTTGGCGTGCCTTGGCGGCTTCGAGATCCCGAACATCGCTGAGGGAGGAACCCTCGTTCGAGGACAGCTGGGATTGGGCCGCCGGCGCTCCGGCGATGCTAAGCGCCACAGCACCGGCGGTGGACTGCAGGACACGACGGCGGCTGAGGCCCTGACGGCCACGCTCCGGAGAGTTCATGGATCACATCATGGGCCAGAATCGGGGAGTTCGCAGCGCAAATGAGGGGTTGATTGTGGTCGGTTAGCGTGGAGCCATGAAGATTTCGGCGACCCCGGCAGACTCGATGCCACTGCCCGCCTGGCTGACTCCGCAGAATCACGACGCCCTAGTTACGCTTATGCGTCGCTACTACGCGGGCAGGCTTGATTACGAGAATCTGGGCCCAGGCTTTCTGGGAGCGTATTTCGACGAATGGTCCGACCGCGCTCCCGGTGATGCGGTTCGTGAGCCGGACATAATCGGCGCGGCAGATCTGTATGCGATGGAGTATCTCAGCGTGAGAATCCCGTCGGCGGCGGGGGTCGAGTTTCTTCACCGCCAGTCGGGCGAACTCTCACGGTTGCTCGTGCAGATTCCCACAGAGGTAGACCTGTGGGACATGGATGAGGAACTCTACGCAGGGGTGAGTCAGCTTCAGAGGAAATTGCGTGAACCTGCCGGTGTCGCTTACGTGAAATCCGCGAAGATCATCGCCAGGAAGCGGCCTCGCCTGACGTGCGTGTTCGACAGCAACGTGAAGAGGGCCTTCGGTATCCGAGCCGGCTCCTACCTGATGCCTCTCGCCCGGATGATCGGGCGTGACGGACTTTTCGGGGTGGACTCCGCGTAAGCCGTGTATTTAGGGGTCAACTGTGCGGGCCGGCGCTCTCGAAAGCGTCGCCCCCCTCACCGTTCACGGTGAGGGGCGGGGCGGACCAGCGTCAGACGGTGAAGGCCGAGACGTTGCGGTCGTCCTCTGAGGAGGTGCCGACGTAGACGGTGAACTCACCGGAGGGTACGACGAAGTCGTGGGCGACGACGTCCCACACGCCCAGCGGGTGGTGGGTGGCGGAAGCGTCAATGTCGAGCTCCACCTTCTCGGAGGCGCCCGGCTCGACCGAGACCTTCTGGAAGCCGACGAGGCGCTTCGGCGGCTGGCCGTCGGAGGGGATGCCCAGGTAGACCTGGATGACCTCGGCGCCGGCGACGTCGCCGGTGTTGGTGAGGGTCGCGCTGACCTTCACGCCGTCGGCGGAACCGTCGACAACCACGTCGGAGAGCTCGAAGTCGGTGTAGGACAGGCCGTGGCCGAAGGCGAAGCGCGGGGCGACGCCGTTGGCCTGGAACCAGCGGTAGCCCATCTCCAGTCCCTCGGAGTAGCGGATGGTGTTGTAGCCCTCGCCCTCGTCGGTGCCGGGGTAGCGCTCCGGGTGACCGTGGCCGAGCCAGTCCTGCTCGGTGCGCGGGTAGGTGGTGGGGACCTTGCCGGAGGGGTTGACCGCGCCGAAGAGCAGGTCGGCGACAACGTGGCCGTCCTCAACTCCCTGGTTCCACACCTCGAGGACGGTGGCGGCATCATCGAGCCACGGCATGACCGTCGGGGCGGAGGATTTGAGGACGACGACGGTGTTGGCGTTGGCCTCAAGAAGCTTCGCGACCATGTCGTTCTGCTCGTTCGGCAGCAGCATGGAGGCGGAGTCGGCGCCCTCGGTGGCGATGAGGCCGGCCATGACCACGACGACGTCGGCCCGGGCGGCGGCCTCGGTGGCCTGGTCCAGGTTGGCCAGGTCGGTGTCGACGATGAAGGAGGAGACCTCGGCGGAGCCACCAAGCTCGGCGATGACGTCGTGCATGCCCGGCTCCGGATCGACCATGTAGATCGGCTTGACCTTGGAGGAGCCGCCGCCGCCCTGGCAGGCGTACTTGGCGAACTTCTCCTGGCCCACGATGAGGACCGAGCCGGCGTCCTTGCTTAGCGGCAGCATCTTCTCATCGTTCTTGAGCAGCACCGCCATCTGGGCGCCGATCTCGCGGGCGATCCGGCCGTGCTTCTCGCCGTCGATGTCGACCGGGTTGTACTCGGTAGTGAAGTGGTTGAACCGGAACATCTGGGTGAATCGGCGCACCAGGGCGCGATCGACCAGCTCGATCTCCAGAGAGGTGTCCTGTAGAGCGGACTTGACGTTGTCCTCGTTGAGCCACTTGGCGTCGGGCATCTCGTGGTCCAGACCGGCGTTGAGAGAGGCGGCCGCGGAGCGGGTGGACCAGAAGTCGGACTGGACGTAGCCCTCGAAGCCCCAGTCGTGGCGCAGGACGTCGTTGAGCAGGTAGCGGTTCTCGGTGGCGTAGGTGCCGCGCACGCGGTTGTAGGCGGACATCATCGCGGCGATCTGGGCATCCTTGACCAGCATCTCGAAGGGCAGCAGGTAGAGCTCGCGCAGGGTCTGCTCGTCCAGCTCGACGTTGGTCCGGAAGCGCTCGTACTCCTGGTCGTTGACCGCGTAATGCTTGCCCATGGCGATGATGTCGTGGTTCTGAATGGATGTGGCCACCGCCACGCCCATCGCGCCGGAGAGGTACGGGTCCTCGGAGAAGTACTCGAAGTTGCGGCCGGCGGTCACGGTGCGGTGCAGGTTGACGGCCGGGCCCTCGAGCACGTGCTGGCCGGCGTCGGCGGTCTCCTGGCCGATGATGTCGCCGTACTTCGAGGCCAGCTCCGTGTCGAAGGAGGCGGCCACGCCGATGGTCATCGGCAGGGCGGTGGCGTGCGGGGCGTCATTGCCGTCGCCCATACCCACGCCGACCGGTCCGTTGGTGATGCGGAAGCGGGGGATGCCCAGCTCCGCCAGCGGCTTGACGTGGCGCTCGACGTTGATCTGCGCCGCCAGCTGCTCCATGTCCTCCTCGCTGTGGACCTCGTTGGTCATGGCATAGATATCGATGGTTGTCATGCCGCCGTGCAGCTGGGCGATCTTCTGCTCCAGCGTCATGTTCTCCACGAGCTTTTCCGCGCGCTCGCGGTCGTTCAGCGACTCATCCATCCAGGGACGATCAGAGGTAGTCATGGGTTGGACTCTCCTTGGTGCGTCGGGGTTGGTAGTACTTCTGCCTACGATAGTGGGAAAGCCGGCTGTGGGTACCGCCTGGGTGTTCATCCGCTGAAGGACCTGGGAAGGAAGCACGGGCCGGCTGATTCCCGGAAGGGGAAGTGGCGGGTTTATACTGCTTCGCTGGGGCCATAGCTCAGTCGGTTAGAGCCGCGAACTCATAATTCGCTGGTCGCGGGTTCGAGCCCCGCTGGCCCCACCAACGCCCGTCATCCCGAATCTGATGGCGGGCATCTTGCCGCCTTCCAGTGGGCGCCTCGGGCGTGCAAGGTCGCACCCTCCTGCTGCCGGCCCCGCCGAATCCATGGCGTCGGTCACACCCGGTGCTTACCATGGGCGCTATGACCAAGACACTGTTTTCCCTCGACCCCGACAAGCCGTTCCACCTGCAGGAACCCCTCGGACACAACCGCTGGCCCCCGACATCCCGGCGGTGGCCTCCGTCCGCCCGGGCGAGACCTTCCGCGTCGACTGCCGCGACTGGTTTGACGGCCACGTGCACAACGACGAGGACGCCCACGACGTGCTCACCGCCCCCTTCCACATCGGCCATCCGCTATCCGGCCCGGTCCACATCGAGGGCGCCAAACCCGGTGACCTGATGGTCGTCGACATCGTCGACGTCGGCCCCAGCTCCGACGCCGCCGAAACCGACCCCCGTGAGCTTGCCGGCGAGGGCTGGGGTTACACCGGCATCTTCGCCCCGGGCCACGGCGGCGGGTTTCTGCAGGAAACCAGCCGCTGATCCGGCCGAAATCTGTTGCTCAGCTGGCCTACAAAGAGTTGATCACACACAGCATCCCGCCGTGATGGGCACCGCACTCTCGGAGAAGCTGCTGGCGCGCTGGAACATCCGCGAAACGCAGCTGATCGCACGCAGCCCGCTCAAAGTCCCGCTCTTGGCTCTGCCACCCGCTCCCAACGGCGCGCTGCTGGGCAATCTGCCCGACGACGAGGCGGAGAAGTGGCCATGGTGGCCGCCCAGACCACCCCACCGCGCGAGAACGGCGGCAATCAGGACATCAAGGGCCTCACCCGCGGCAGCCGCGTCCTCTACCCCGTCTACGTCTACGGTGTGAACCTCTCGGTCGGCGACCTGCACTTCTCCCAGGGCGACGGGGAGATCACCCTGTGCGGCGCTATCGAGATGGGCGGCTTCGTCGAACTGCACGTCGACCTCATCCCGGGCGGCATGGAGACCTTCAACATCAACGGCCAAGCCTTCTTCGTCCCCGGCGACCAGCCCCCGCGCCACGACGACTGGATCGCGTTCTCCGGAATCTCCGCACCGAGGACGGCAAGCAGCGCCACCTCGACCCCTACGTCGCTTATCAGCGAGCCAGCCTGCAGGCGATCGACTACCTGACCGCCTTCGGATACACCCGTGAGCAGGCCTTTCTGCTGCTGGGCGCCGCCCCGATCGAGGGGCACCTGTCCAGCGTCGTCGACTTCCCCAACGCCTGCGCCACCCTGTACCTGCCCACCGGGATCTTCGACTTCGACGTCCACCCCAGCGTCGACGGCCCGCACCAGGTGGTCAGTGACCTGCACCCACCCCGGGCCAGGGGCGAGGACCTCGACGACACGGACATCCTGCGCGCCGTGCCGAAGGACAAGTCCGCGCTGCTGCCCGCGGCCCGCCGCCTCGGCGGGGATGCCGCCCGGCCGCTGGAGACGGCCTTCGGCAAGCTGCGCAGCCTCTTCGGCGGCAAGTGATGGCCACATCGAGGCAGTGGGGAAGAAGGATCCTGACGACGGTGGCCACCGCGACCGCCGTCGGGGGAGCGGTGGTCGACACCAACCGCACCCACCTGTTCAACCCGAACTGGCCGCCGCACGCCCGCTTCCACGACGCCCAGACCATCTCCCTGGGCGCGCTGCTGGGTGGGGCAGGGCTCTACGCCCTGCACGGTCGCGGTGACGAGGCCGCTGGCGCGGCGTTGCCGGCCCTGTTCTGGGCCTCGATGGCCAGCGCCTTCCTCTACCCGGGCACGGGCGGGCTGCAGGCGGAATTCCCGGAGCTGATTCCACGCGTCCGCGGAGTCTGGCTCGACGAACGCTTCGCGGCCGCCACGATGCTGGGCCTGGGCGCGGTTGGTTATGTGCTTGCCCGGCATCGCTGAGCCGAAGTGCGGGACCCTACTCGTCGCAACCGAAGGCGCTCTCGCAAATTTAACTTGAACGCCCAAGGACTCCGGGCTTGGAAAGAGCAGATCGAAAAGGAAGCCTAAGAAATTGGCGTTTGACACCCGCACGTTCCCGCTCCGGGCCATGAACCAATTGCCCGACGTGAGGGAGGCCCTTGGCGGGCAGAATGCAGAGTCCGTGACGACCCAGAATCTTTCCTTACTGGAATCTGACTCTGCGTAGGTTTCAGCTGCTTACGCAGGGCCTTCCATCCGTACACCAGTGACCGCCATTCCGCGAACTATTCTTGGGCCACTAGCCAGAGCATCGAAATGTCGGCGATCCAGGTATGAGGCGGACCGGCAGTAACTCCCGAGCATCGCGGCGGGTAAAGAGTTCAAAAAGCTGGCTCAGGGGGCTCAACCTGCTGCTGCGCCAGCCACGCGGGCGGATGTCCACGGCATCGACACTGTCCTCTGGGGTAATCTCCGTATGTGCAAAGTTTCGATCCCGTGAAAGTGGTACCTGCCCTGTGAAGATCCTCATGCTCTCCCAGTACTGGTACCCGGAGAACGGGGTCCCGCAGCGCCGGTGGACGTGGCTGTCCAAGATTCTTGTCGACGCCGGCCACGAAGTCACCGTCATCGCCCCGCCACCGCACTACCAGCGCAAGATCGAACTGAAACGGTGGTGGGCGGATCGGAAAGCGCGCGTACCGCTGGAACCAGAAGAAGGCCCATCGGGAGAGCGGATCATCCGCAGCGGGTTCTTCCCGGCCGGCCCCTCGCTGACGCAACGTGCGATCAACCAGGCGACGGTGGCGCTGGGGGCCGTCTGGGTCGCGGCTCGCAAGAAGGGCGACCTCCGGGGTTACAAACCAGATCTCATCATCGGCACCGTCCCGGCGCTGCCCACCGCAGCGGCGACCCGAATCGTGGCGACAATAATGCGACGTCCGTATCTCATCGACCTTCGCGATGCCTGGCCCGACCTGCTGCAACAATCTGACCAGTGGAACAAGGGCACCGGCACGACGTCACTGCGAGAGAAGGTGCTGAAGCGTGGGCCCCTGCAGGTGGTCAGCGTAACCACGAAAATAGTCTTGAATGACGCGTTGCGGAATGCGGCGGGGATCACGGTGACCTCGAGTCACCTTGCGGATGAGCTGCAGAAGCGAACGGCTCTCCACACTGACGGGGCCAGCCCCGAGTGCGTCACCATCCGGAATGTCTTTCCCCCTCTCTCAGATCGCAACGTTGATTTGGAGAGAACTCACGACGACGGCCTGAATGTCCTCTACGCGGGAACGCTCGGCCGGGCCCAGAATCTTTCCAACGCCCTTGAGGCGGCCAAGATCGCCCAGGATCAAGGCGTGGCGATCAACCTCCAGTTTGTTGGCGCGGGCGTGGCGCGTGAACAGCTCACAACAAAAGCCCGCGAGCTCGGAGTCAACGCATCCTTCGAGCGCCGCTACCCTGCCGAGGAGATGGGCGAGTTTTACGACTGGGCCGATACCGCCCTGGTACATCTGACCGACTGGGAGCCGCTGAGCCGAGCGGTGCCGTCAAAGACCTACGAGCTGATGGCGCAAAAGGTGCACATCTCCGGCGTCGTTGCCGGCGAAGCCGCTGAGCTCATCCTGACCCACGGAGCCGGCGACATCGTGGAACCTGAGAACCCCCAGGCGCTGGCCGAACTGTGGATGGAACTCGCCACGCACCCCGAACGGTTAAAAATAAACGGCGATGGACCACAGTGGGTTCGACAACAGCGGGAATCAATCGCGCCGGAACGGCTGCTCAGTCTCGTCGAACGTGCGACAAACCGATGATCTCTCCAACTCATTTGCTGCGCGTAACGTCCCTGTTGGCCAGCGCTTCGTGGAATCTCATATCCGAAGATCCACGAGGATTCACAGGCAAACTTGCCGAACGCATCCGACAGTCGGACAACCCAGTGCTCTCCGCGCTTCCGTCAGCGCTGCTCAGCCGCGTTGCCGAGGGCCCCGTCTCGGAGGCAAGGAAGCTTATCGACGCTGGTCACCTCACTGCTGGAATCCAGCACGTTGCCGATCAGGGGCGAGCAGCGAGTTGCAGTGATATTCAACTGGCCAAGCGGACGCTAGAACGACTCGATCAGCTCACGACACCCCCGCCAGTCGCCAACGGAGACAAGCTGCGGAGCGCGGGCGAACACCGTGTCCTTCACGTGCTCACCAATAGCAAGCCGTTCACCCAATCCGGGTACACCGTCCGTTCACACGAGGTGCTCAAGTGCCAACTAGCAGTAGGAATCAAAGCCCAGGCGGTAACTCGGCTGGGGTATCCCGTCTTGGTGGGCAAGATCCCCAGGGCGGCGCAACAGCTCATTGACGGGGTCATTTACCGACGCCTGTTGCCGGGCTGGTACCCGTTTAGACTGGCTGACCGCAATTCTCTCGCCGTCCAAAAAGTTGTGGCTGAAGCCCGTAAATTTGGCGCGACGATCCTGCATACGACGACGGATTACACGAATGCCATGGTCGTAGCCGAGGCTGCGAGGCGATTACGTATTCCCTGGGTCTACGAGATCCGCGGAGAACTCGAGTCCACCTGGCTCGCTCGGCAACCGAAAGAACAACAATCGGAATCCGAGACCGCTGAGTACTTTTGTTTAGCGCATGAGCAGGAGACTCAGTATATGGTCGCTGCCGACGCGGTGATCGCCCTCAGCGAGGTATCCCAGCGCCAGCTGGTTGATCGTGGCATTCCAGCTGAAAAGATCACTGTCGTGCCAAACGCTGTGGACGCAGGCATTATCGGCCGACGCTTCGATCAAAAGGCTATCCGTCGGGAACTTGGCTTGGATGAAGGCACTGCTCTAGTTGGAACTGTGACAGCAGTGGTCGATTACGAGGGGATCGACACCCTTATTGACGCACTGCCGTTGCTTCCTCAGCGATACGAAGCGCTTGTCGTCGGCGATGGTGCAGCGAGGCCGGCGTTGGAAGAGCAGGCCAAGATACTCGGCGTAGCAGATCGGATTAAATTCGTCGGTCGCCAACCGAATGAAGATATCTGGCGCTGGTACGCCGCGCTGGACGTATTTGTTGTGCCACGGCGTGATACGAAGGTCACGCGGACCGTGACGCCGATTAAGCCGCTGACAGCGATGGCACTCGATATCCCCGTAGTCGCTAGCGACCTACCAGCGCTTCGAGATGTGACAGGAGGGCGTGCTGAGTTCGTTTTGTCCGAGGACCCGCGGGCGCTGGCGCAGGGGATCTTGGCAGCAGCAGTAACAGCGCCACGTGGCTCGGAGTGGGCCGGATCGCGTACCTGGGCGGAAAATGGTCAACGATACCGTAATCTTTATTACTCTTTGAGCAATCCTAAAGCTGTTTGAACCCCAGCCGGTCCGTCAATGCCTGCCAGTCATCTTTAGCCGCTGCTGACAGAATCTTCGTAATATCTTCTTTTGGTGGCGGAGTGTGCCCGTCGCGCCAAGCCTCTTCGAGCAGTATGAATCTTTCAGTTCCTCCGAAACGTTCACGGAACGGTGCTAGGTGTGCGGCGAGATGGAACGTGTCGTTGCTATTTTGAAGGTAGACCACTTTGGCAGTGCCCTTGGCAGCTTCAACGCTATCAAAAACTGTAGTTCCGGATGAAGAACGCAGTAGGTTGCGGTCGCCTTTCCAAGCCAGATCCACGTAACGCTGCACGTGCTTCTCATGATACTTTTCGATGTCGGTCTGTGGGTTCATCACAACAGCAGTCGCCCAAGGGAAGTATTCGATCAGTCGGAGAGAAATATACCCGCCCCCGGATCCACCGAAGAGCACGATTCTTCGAGCGCTGGTGGCGACTGTGACTTTTTTAATGATCTGCGCTAGTACATCGATCAGATCCGGCTGGATGTGAGACCCGGAAAACCAGGAGAGATTGAGGTCGGGATCCATGTAGAGGCTAGGGTCAGAAATCGACAGTCGGGACGTCTCTAACGCGGCTGTAATCCCCAAGCCAGACAACCAAGGCAGACGCACATCCACGTTCGTGGCCCCATGGAAGACAACGATCAGTGGCGCGCCCTTCTTCAAAGACATTGACATATCGATCGGCAGACCACGGTGCCATACCGTCGAGACACCCGAACTCGGTCGGCTGGCATGGAAGGCGTTCACATCAGCGAACGAACGCGAGTTGTCGACGGCTACAGTATTATTTCGGGGGCGGGTGGTCAGATCTAACGACGGAACAAAGAAGTCCTTTTTCTGGAGATAATCCGACCACCACTTCCCTAATGTGGCGCGCGCAGCCCCTAACACTCGTTTCTGCACTGTCGGCCTCCCCGGCACTTGTTCAAGTCGAATGAATATCGTCCAACTATATAATCATTCGGAGAAAGGAGCCGAACACACCCGCAGGTTCCGGTCTGACCTAGTTCTATGTCAGGGTAAAGTAACCGGGCGCTCCCGATTCTCTAGGTATTTGCGCAAGATGTCTCGAACTGAAAGGTGGCTGAACCACTATGGGCACGCTTCCACAACGAGGTGAGCTAGCGGAAGGTGCCGAGCAGGAATCGTCTGATCAGGTTTCACAACTAGTCCTCGTCAACGATGCTCGCCTGAGCAGGCTGAGCTCGCGTCCGACCCTCCGCAACTACTTGCGAAAGATTTGGAGCCGCCGTCGGTTTGTTTGGCTGGATGCACGTTCGCGAGCGTTTAAAACGGATCGTGACATGATTCTCGGACGCGCCTGGCTGATTTTGTCGCCACTACTCGATGGTCTGATGTACGGGTTCATCTTCGGTTTTATCCTGCAGACTTCCAGAGGAATCGATAATTTCATCGGATACCTCATGATCGGCATCACGTTTTTCGGAATGATGCGAGGGCCTTTGACCAGCGGAATCGGGCTGACTAAGTCGTTCCGCGGGATGTTAGGTGCCTTCGACTTCCCGGCGGCCGCCCTCGTCTTTTCCAGAGCAATCCGTCAAGCATACGATTCTCTTATTCCGGGAGCCGTGGCGATAATCATTACTTTAGCTGCGCAGTGGGGGGAACCGATTCACGGGACGATCATTTTGGTTCTCCCATTGTTCCTACTTATCCAACTTTTTGGAACGGGCTTGATGTTCATGTCCGCCCGTATTACCGCGCAAATTCCGGACATGAAGACGATGATCAATCTTGCGACCCGGGCATGGTTTTTCATTTCAGGTGTGTTCTTTTCGGTAGAGCGATTCGTCGACCAACCAACCTTGAAATTCTTGATGGAGGAAAACCCCGCCTACCGGTTCCTGACCGCCGTGCGCGACGCCGTGATGTACGGCCAGGCTCCCACTGCGACTGATTGGCTGGTTCTCAGTGCATGGGGCGCTGGCACGCTACTCCTTGGTTTTCTCTTCTTTTGGCGAGGCGAAGGGAAGTACGCAAATGTCCGCTAACGATCAAAGCGTGAGTGACCCAACGGTGGTATGTCGCCAGGTCACTAAAGAGTTCCGTTCATTTTCTACGAACAGAAAAAGACGACGCGAGAGGGTTCGAGCGAATGTTGACATCAACCTGGTAGCTAGTCAAGGTGAATCCATCGGCCTTTTAGGTCAGAACGGATCGGGCAAGTCAACTTTGCTGCGAATGATCGCGGGAACTGACAGTCCGACGCGGGGAGAAATCTTTACCAGCTCACACCCGAGTCTACTGGGGGTATCTTCAGCACTAATCCCCGCGGTTTCGGGGGCCAGGAACATACAACTCGGTTGTCTAGCGTTGGGCATGGAGCAGAGCGAAATTGACGAAATTTACCCTGAGCTGGTGGAGCTGGTGGACCTGGGAGAAGCCATTGACCGTCCTCTTAACACTTATTCTTCGGGGATGTCGGCTCGCCTCAATTTTGCCATCGGAACCGCTGCATCACCGGAAATTCTCATCGTGGACGAAGCGCTTTCAACCGGTGACGCCAACTTCGCCAGTCGCGCTGGAGATCGGATGAAGAAGCTGCTTGAACGCGCGGGCACTCTGTTTTTTGTATCTCACGCGGCAAAGTCCGTCGAGCAAACCTGCGAGCGGGCGATTTGGATGCATAACGGCGCCATCGTTGCCGATAATGATTCTGAAACGGTCTGTGAGAGTTACAGGACTTGGGTCCAGCATAGGACGGTAGGCGACATGGAAAAGGCGGAAAAGCTGTTGGAACAAGCTCGCCGGGATTATATTCCTCCCCAAATCGTATTCGACTCCGAAGTGATCCGCTGACGCCTTGGTGATGCGACCAGAGGTGAGGACATCCCGGTTTCTAGAGGAGGTTTCCCTAAATTGTGGATCGTGGTGGCGTCGCTGAGAATAAGGCCTTATACAGTGATGTGACTCAAGTTAAGTCCGATCGATTCGACAGTGGAGTATGAAAGGATCTCGGCATCACTGATGTTCCATGTATGAGTGCCTGCCCTGTTGCGGGTAGCCATGTAGTTGAACCGATCGGCGGAATATACGTACTTTCCTTGGTCCTCGAGGTCCTTGAGAAATTGGGAGTCTTCTCCCACGCCAAGCTCTTGAAATCGGGTGTCAAGGAATGTTCGTTTCCAACCAACCAGAGTCGCCCCCGCAACGAAGTTCGACCACTTATGCTCTTTGCTGTGCCAGCGACGAACCAAGAGGTCGTCGCCTGCTAAATGGAGGTAGATAGAGGCCTTCCCGACTAGGTCGGCGCCCGACCAGCGGAGTGCGGAAACCTGGTCGCGGAGATAATTCGGACGGTAGTAGTCGTCGTCGTCAAATTTTGCAATGATCTGACCGTTAGAGGCATTGACGAGTTGGTTCAAGCATGTGCCCAAGGATATTTCTGCCGGCGCAGAGAGCAAAGTCAGGCGAATACCCAGGTCGCGCGCCCGGTCGCGAAGGGAATCGTCGAAGTCGATACCATGGCCGAGGGCAACGAGCTCGACATTCGGATAGATCTGATGCGCGACTTGATCGAGGAGGTGCCCCAGCGAGGCGTCCCGGTTGGTAGAGCAAATAATGCTCACTTCCACGGGTTCATCTACTTCGACATCAAAACCGACCTTGTCTGCAATCGTTAACGCACGGTGATGATAGGTATGGTTTTCCCAAATTCGTCGTTGCGCCCGATGTGCAATTCGTTCGCGCAGTTCGGGCGACAAAACGAGGGCTCGAATCATGCGACGAGCATGCTCGCGTGAATGCACTACGGGTACCTCGTCCTCCGGAAAGAATTCGGTAATTGCTGCACTCGGCGTGGAGAGGACGGGAGTGCCTGAAGCGCTGATTTCGAATATCCGTCGCGCACACATGCTGGGGCTGTCGACGACCGAGTTGACGTTGAGGAACACCTTAAAACCTCGGTAGGCGGCGAGCATCTGCGAATAGGGGAGTGCACCAACCACCCAGCGATCAAAAGGCGCGGGAAACTGGTACTTTTCGTCTTTCCCTGCATGGCGCGAGAAGATGGTGAAACCGATTCCGTGAGTGTCACCTACATCAGACGCAGCTCCCAATATCAAATCCATTTGGTCTCGGCGTTCACGGAACTTGTGGCGGAAGTACGTTCCTGCAAACGCGACATCGTGTTTCGCATACTGGATGCCATTCCGAGCCGGGTTGTGCAGCCTCGGCTGGGCCGCGAACGGAAGGGCAAAGATCCGGTTGTGGCCCACTTCGCGTTGGTAAGCGTCGATCTTGTTACTGTCTGTAGTAAAGATGGTGTCGAACAACTTCGCCGTCGCCAAAAAGTCGTCGAAATGGGGCGGGTCTTCCTTGTTCCAGAAGACCGTCGGTATTTGGAGCCTGCGGCAGTGCTGAAGAAGATCCTGCAAGGGTTGGCTGGGTGCCCGAGTTCCAGTCAGTTGGTATTGCCAGGCGCCGTCGTTACCCGCCCACGCGGATTCGACGAAGAGGAGGTCCACCCCGGAGGCCAACTCGCTTTTCCAGCCATCAGGGGTCACTGGGATGAGGGTAAACTCACTTTCCCATGCAGTATAAGAAAATTCGTCCATTATCGTCGCAACACGAAGGGCGGTGCGGGGTTCAGTTTTAGACGGGGCACCGGGACTCCCGGAAGAAAATCTAGGGAACTCAGATAATGTCGATCTGACGTGAGTCCCCAAGGCTGCATCACGAATGGCTTTCGCGACATCGATTGCGGGCCGAGGAGCGTGTGAGAGAAACATCCTTTTGACGCGTTTGGAAGCTTTACTTAAAGCCATATCAGCTTTGCTTCGAATCTGGGGAAAATTACTCACTGACAAAGTCCAATCGCTTTCGTTCCGACTGAGCTGGCTAAATGGGGAGTTAGCACACTCTCAGAAAATACTAGTTCAGATAAACTGGGGCACAAGGCTTCAGAAGAACATCGCTCATTACTGGTCAATCGTTGGCGGGTCGAACGGCGCAACCAGAGTGGACTCCAGGAGAAATCGAAGGAGAACAGCTGACATCTAGAGTCAGTCCCTGCAAAGAAGCGGTTACGATGATATAACAGGTAAGTCAATGCAGCAGTCACGGAGTCAAAATCCGAGCCGCAATAGTCGCATGATCTGTCATCTCGCAAAAGTAAGGAAGATAATGGCGTCTCAATCGGTCGCATTCGTAGGGCTGGGATACATCGGTCTGCCCACTGCCGTCGTGATGGCCAATAGTGGTCTAGATGTCATCGGGGTTGATGTCGACACTGAGAAGGTCGAAAAGATCAATCGTGGCGAAGTGACGATCGTGGAACTTGACCTCGAAGGCCAGCTAAAGAGAGCGCTTGAATCTGGTAGGTTCCGGGCCACTACCGACATGCCACATGCCAATGCGTTCATAATCGCGGTCCCGACACCATTCGCGGACGGGCACGCCATAGACATGAAGTTTATTTATTCTGCTGCGGAGGCCATAGCCCCGATGCTTAAGGGAAACGAACTCATTGTCCTTGAGTCGACCTCGCCCCCCATGACAACGGCCAGCATGGCAGACCGTGTTTTGGAACTTCGGCCAGATTTGGTGGCAGACGGCGACGAAAACCGAGAGGGAAAGCCAACTATCTACTTTGCCCATTGCCCGGAGCGGATTCTTCCTGGGAATGCCATGCAGGAACTGAAAACCAACGACCGCATCATCGGTGGAATGAGTGAAAAGGCGACTCAGCGAGCGATCGAGTTGTACAGCTCGTTTTGCGAGGGTGAACTTCTAGGTACTAACGACCGCACAGCGGAACTGGCTAAACTTACTGAAAATTCTTTTCGAGATGTAAATATTGCGTTCGCGAATGAACTCTCACTAGTGTGCGATAAGTTAGGTATCGATGTGTGGCAACTTATCGAACTCGCAAACCACCACCCGCGCGTGAACATCTTGCAGCCCGGTCCCGGGGTGGGTGGCCACTGCATCGCCGTTGACCCTTGGTTTATCGTCTCTACGGCACCGGACGAAGCACGCTTGATTCGGACAGCCCGAGAAGTCAATGACAGTAAACCGGGGTGGGTAGTGGAGAAGGTCGCTACTGCAATCAAAGATGTGAACGCAAGGAGTATTGCCGCCTTAGGCTTGGCTTTCAAGGCTGATATAGATGACCTTCGGGAGTCTCCCTCGCTAGAGATCACGAAGACGATGGCAGAACGGTTTCCTAGCACCCAGATCTTGGCCGTGGAACCGAACATCTCTGACCTGCCGACATCGCTTGCGGGCTACGAGAATGTAAAGCTGGTGGGTGCGGACCAAGCTATTGAAGAATCGGAGGTGGTGGTGGTCCTTGTCGACCATAGCGAGTTTAGAGAAGTAACAGCGGCCTCCCTCAAGGAAAAGCTGGTAGTAGACACTAAAGGGCTCTGGCGCTGAAATTTTTCTGACATTCGGGGAGAATTGTCTAACCAAGAGTGGATTGCAGTCGACGAAGAATTGGCCCGGCCTGGACTGCAGTCGGACCCCTAACCAATCATTTTCACTCCTGTTTAGTTCGATAGATCGACCAAGGTGCGCCCATCTGCCGGAACATATGGGCGATTGAGTCTCCTCTGATTCCGAGCCCTGTATCTCCTGATAACCTGGTTCGCCCCGGGTTTAATGGAGGGTAGGGAATTGGAAAAAGGAACCCTACATATGCCCTCGAAGTACACCCTAGAGCTCAAGCAACGAGCCGTCGAACTCGTGCTCCACGCCCAAGCCAACCCCGACACCGCCCGTGGCGCGATCACCCGCATCGCCGGCGAGCTCGGGCTGAGCAAAGAAACCCTGCGCGTGTGGGTGCGCGCCCACAAACAGTCCGGGATCGACACACCAGCCGAATCAATCGACCTCGCAGCGGAAAACCGCCGGCTGCGGGCCGAACTCGCGGAAGCCAAACGCGCCAACGATATCCTCAAGAAGGCCTCGGCTTTTTCGCGGCGGAGCCAGGCCGCCCACCCAAGTAATCGTCACCTTCATCGACGACAACCGTGCCCAGGTCGGGGTCGAGCCCATCATCCGTGTTCTGGCTACCACCAGCGCGAAGATTGCCCTGAGCACGTATTACGCCCACAAATCACGGCCTGAATCAGCCCGGTCCCTCCGGGACAGGAAGATCACCCGGGCGCTACGCCGCATCTTCGACGACAACTACTCCTGTTACGGCGCCCGGAAACTGTGGGCGGAGATCAACCGCGAGGGCGCCTGCGGTCACGTCGCCCGCTGCACCGTCGAGCGCCTCATGGCTGCCGACGGGCTGGTGGGGATCCGGCGGCGGCAGAAAAGACCATCGACGCGCAGCGCGGACGCCGAGCAGTGTCCGGTGGACCTGGTCGACCGGGACTTTTGCGTCACCGCGCCGGATATGTTGTGGGTCGCGGATATCACCTACAGTCAAGTCCTTTTGAGTGGTGTTTTTGCCTTTCGATAAAACAAGCAGCGTGCCGGTCCCAGGGACCGGCACGTGCCCGGTGCTGCGGCTGGTTCATGCGACCTCCTGATCAGATTCGTCGGCGTCGATGACGTTGGCGGTCATCATCGCCCTGGTCTGCTCCAGGCTCGTCAGCGACATGTAGCGCTTCTGCTGAATCCAGTCATCATGCTGCTCGGCGAGCACGGCACCGACCAGTCGGATGACGGCGTCGCGGTTGGGGAAGATCCCGACGACGTCGGTACGTCGACGGATCTCCCGGTTCAGCCGCTCGGTGGGGTTGTTCGACCACACCTTCGTCCACACCGCCTTTGGCGCGTGGGTGAACGCCAGCAGCTCATCGAGGGCTTCCTCCAGGTGAGTGCGCGACGTGCGGGAACTTCTGCTCACAAAACGCCACCACCTCGCGGGCCTGGGCCCACACGGCGTCAGCGTCGGGCTGCTGGAAGATGGTGTGGAACATCGCCGACAAGGTCGGCCACTGGGTTTTCGACACCAGCCCGGAGAGGTTCTTGGGCGTTATGCGTCCGGCACCGCTGCCACGACGCATTCGGCAGCACCTCTCCCAGGGCGTGCTGGATCCCCAGGTGCGCGTCACTGGTGACCAGATACACCTCGTTCAGGCCCCGTGCTTTCAGGTCGCGGAAGAACCCGGTCCAGGGGGCCACCGACTCGGCGGTGGCGACCTGCATGCCCACCAACTCACGGTAGCCTTCCGCGTTCACGCCGGTGGCCAACAGCACCGAGGTCTTGACCACCCGCCCGCCTTCGCGAACCTTCATCGTCAGCGCGTCGCAGGAGAGATACAGGTAGGGGCCGGTATCCAGCGGTCGGGTGCGGAAGTCCTCGACCATGGAGTCGAGGTCCTTGGCCATCTCGGAGACCTGCGACTTCGACAGGTTGGTGATGCCCAGGCTGGCGACCAGGTCATTCATCCGACGCGTCGACACGCCCTTCAGGTAGCAGGTGGCGATGACGGTGGTCAGGGCGCGTTGGGCCCGGGTGCGGCGCTCCAGGAGCCAGTCGGGGAAGAATGAACCGGTCCGGAGCTTGGGCACGGCGACGTCGACGGTGCCGACGCGGGTATCCAACGCGCGGTGGCGGTACCCGTTGCGGGTGTTCGTTCGTGTATCGCTGACGGTGGCGTGAGTGCGCGCCGCAGATCTGGTCGGCCTGGGTCGAGAGGATCTGGTTGATGAAGCCCTGCAGCATCTCGCGCATCAGGTCCGGGGACGCGTGGGCGAGGAGTTCGTCGAGGTAGGCGGTCGGGTCGATAGAATAAGGGCCAGCGGCCATCGTGGGTTCCCTTTCGAGGAGATGTAGGAGTTGAGTCGAAAGGTGACTTGGGTGGTCGCCCACGTCTTCCCTGGGGTCGTCACCGGCAGTTACAGATACACCACGCTAAAGGACGCAACCCGTAAGCATGGTGGCCCCCGACCGCACCACGAGTGGCCCCGACGTCTACGAACGCGTCCTCAGCCTGCCGGCCCCCGGACACCCGGCCGGTGGACCCCAGTGAAGCGAATATTCACGGCGGTCACTGGCAGCTCAACGCGGCGATCTACCGGACGGTCATCGTGCGTATGCGCCATCACGAACCTACGAAGGCGTACGTCGCCCGACGAACGGCGGAGGGTAAGAGTAAACGTGACATTATTCGCTGCCTCAAACGCTATGTCATCCGGGAGGTCTATCACCTCATCAAGGCCAGCCCACGACAAGCCGAAACTGCGAGTTGACAAACATCGGAGCATCAACGCGATGGCCGAGGCGTTGAATTCGCTGTTCAAGGCCGAGCTGATCGACCGACGGACCGGGCCGGCGTTGACCGATGTGATCGTGGAGACCTCGACGTGGATCGGGTGGTACAACAATCGCCAGCTGCACTCCGCGCTGGGGTATCGCCCGCCGCGGGAAGCCCATCAGGAATGGCACAATCGTCAGGCCTACGCGGCCTGATCGACCAGTAAATCATCCTCTACAAAACCCGGGGCTTGACACATTGCCGACCTTGCCCAAGGTGCCGGAGTACTGCCTGGCCACCCCGGGGGAGGCTGATCCGTCTTTAACGAAGCCGGTGTCATCGACGACCAAGGCATCCGGGTGCATCAGGGCAATCGCGCTGGTGGCCAGGGTTTTTCTTACGGGTTCGACCAGCCAGGGTGAGGTGGAGACGAACTGTTGGAGTCGTTGATGATCGATGCCCAAGCGCTGCGCCATGGGTTGCATGGATTTCCGCCGGCCCTCGAGCATCAGTCCCTGAAGGTAGAAGGTGCTGGTGGCTCGTTGGTCCTTGCGGACTAAGGAGGCGAAGACCTCGGCAACGAAATTGCGCAGGTCATCTGGGGTGTGGAGGGTGGTTTTCGTGCCCATAATCGGACATTACGGCGCTGTGACCCCATCCACAAGCGCTAACGAAATACTACTAGATGGAAGGAGGAAATGCTCGTCCGGAAAACTCAAGCTGTCGGTCAAGTAAGGGATGAGGTTGGGGTTGAACTCACCCCGATGGATGGGCTGCTACGTTCGAAGTGGTCTGAGATTATTTCTTTTAGTGTCTCCATAATGGCTCGAGAATTCCCCACTGTTGATTTGTAGTCAATATGCTCTCTAGAAAGTGGAGAATCAAGATCTATTAGACCCCAGATTCGTGCTCCCGCTCCTCGATAGTCTGACAATTTCGATGGGAGAAAAGGATTGACGGGCAAGTGAGGACCGCGTGATACATCGTTGACCAACAAAACATCGAATTTTGTAGAGGCGTTCAGGAACTCCATATAGGGGAGGTAAGGATTGACACTGACTACGTCGCCCAGTCCCCAGTCCCTCACTTGTGTTCGCGCTTCTTCTACCGCGTTGCAGAAGATGTGGACGGCTACCTTCCTGCGCTCCGCTGCGCTGGTGTTTATCAAAGCAGTGAACAAGTCACCGAGCCCACGGTTTATATAGAAGGACCCGAAGTAGCCAATATTTACCCGGTCTGAGGCGACGGAGTGCTTCGAAAGCACCGCATAGTATGACGCATTAGGTGGGGTGGGATGTGGCCGGACGATCGATTTGTCTCGAACTGCTTGCGCGAATGGGGCGGGATAATGCGACAACATGAAGTCGGCTTGATTGGCGTTTGTGAAGACTACTTCATCCGCTAGGAGCATCGTTGCTGCCTCCACAAGGTCGAATAATGTTTCAACCTCGAGGCTTTCCCACCCACGTGAAACCAGAATTCGGAAGAGAGTATCGGAGACTGCATTTTTAGTGAAGGCCCCCTCTCTGCGTTGCCCTTCGACGCCGAAACGTAGGGGATCTGAAAATTCGGCGGTCCATTTGACTTCAGGGTGACGATTCTTGAACATGGCAGCCGCCACGTGAGAACCAACCCATAACGCCCGAGAGTACAAAGTTTCATAGCCACCCTTCTGACGTGAAAGCCTCTCCGCTTCCTCAAACGCCTTCTCGCCAAACTTCGAAATTGGCTCCCACCCGGCGAAAGACGGTGGAGTGTCGACTACGATATGGCGATCAATCCATCGAGCAGCCAGGAAGGACACTGAGTGGTCCTTCTTACGAACTTTCGACATATCATTTGATATGACATCTACAACTCGACCTCGCTCTGCAATGGCCTTTTCTGCCACAACTGCCGAGGTGTCAGAAAACGGTGAAAAACAATATGAGATAGCGAGATCCCTAGCGGTTCCTGCGTTTATCGATTCCCATGGAAAATCTAAGAAACCTGTTTGGGCAAGGTATTCTTCCAGTTTTGAGGAGTCTTGCGGACGGGAGGCTAGATAGCGTTTAACAAAACCCAACTGAGCGTTTTCAAGCGTGTTCCGAGCATTCAGTTTACTGTCGTCGACCCGTATGTCGCGAAGCGCTGCGATGCAATCGACCCGCTGTCTCACATTGAAGTCAAAAGATTCGGTTTGCCGTGATATCGAATCCGGACGCAAATGGCGGATGTACGCTGCTTCGTTGCCCGTGGCTGGGAATTTTACCTGTAAACCTGGGACTGACAATAGGTTCGCAAAAAACACTAGGTCTTCCCCACTGACAAGATCACTACGGTACTGGAGACCCAATAAGACGCGTGTAGAGACCAGTTTGCACGCATTGAAGCCAAGTAACCATGGTACGTCTTCCAACGCAACAGTCGTGTCGGCCGCGCCGGCGATTCGTTTGTTTAAGGAGTTATCTTCCTCTTTAACTCCTTCACTCGTGCAGTTCACAATTGGGCTTGCGACGACTAAGTGTTCATCAGCTAGGCTGAGACTTTGGGACAGAAAGTTAGTCTCGACCTCGTCGTCCGCGTCGACGAATGTGACATACTCATGGCGGGCGAGCGACAGCCCCATATTCCGGGCAGACCCTGCATTTGCAATGTCGGAATGGAATATCCGCAGGCCGAATTCCGAATGGGCTTCCCCGATGTTGTTCAGGACAGCTGACGTCCCGTCATCTTCACCGTTGCAAACTACGATGACTTCGAAGTGAGCGTAAGGCAGTGACTGGTTGAGCAGAGAACGGATCGTGATGCCGATAGTGTCGACTGCCTTATGAGCCGGAATGATAACCGAGACTCCCGGCGCAAAATCTCGATTCGCTAACGGACTTATCCATCCGCGCTTCTGTATCTTTAATAGCCAATCCCGCTCCGCATTCCGGGCGGATTCGTCATGCAGGAGGTCGTAGGCGCGGACGTTGTGCTCGATATCATTCATTACTTATTCCTCTTGCGAAATGCCCAGTACTTGAGGGTAAGCGAGCCCAACTTCGATTCGGCAAGCCTGGCGTACCGCGCATCTAACTCTGACATTTTCCCGTTGATTTCGTCCAGTTGATTGACCAAGGTTTGATTGACGGAGGTCAGTTTTCCAATTTCAGCCTGCTTCGAGGACAAGACCTCACGTGCCACTGCATCTTTGCTGCTTTGATCCAGTTTTTTTCGAAGCGTCTCGACCTGATTTGATAAGGTCTCAATTTGGTCGAGCAGATAAGAATACCTCCAGACGAGCTGCTTGAATGTTTTGGGTGGAATAGAAACGTTCTCATTTGCAGCATCTTCGAGGAGTCGCGCCGTGGCTGGAGTCAATCGGCTCGCTGAGGATACGGTCAAGATTGATTCCGCATTCGCTACCGCGAGATGGGCCGTAAGATTCGATTTCCAAAAAGCAGAATAGGAAGCCGTTTCCGATAACCCGATCATCGAGTATGCGAAATCAGGGTTCGAGACTGGATTCCATAGAATCTCTACTGCCGAACCAGCGATTTCCAGCCATTCGGTCGCCATTGCTAGAACCATGTCGCTATTGTCCGAAGCGATTACGATACGGCGTGGTGCAGACACCGAAGCGATACTTGAACCTGGGGAGAAAACTCGCGTCCCAGACGGAAGAAAGCTGAAATCGATTTCAGTATGCATGCCAGGGTCGATGAATGCGTAGTCCGCGATTCTCGAACCTTGATCTTGGAGAGCATCAGTAGGTCTCAATGGGTGATCCTTCATTATCTTTATTTCGCCCTGCAAATGTTTGGTGGTGAAACAACCTTGGTTATGATCGAGCGTTTGGAATCAGGGTTACGATGAGCAAATCTGTCTCTCCTGCTTAGACGGGCGGGAACGACATGCGCCGACCGGACCTATCGCCCAGCCTAGGCTTACATACATCGGGGATCGAATGACAAGGCGATGAAATAAGCTTAATTTGCAATTGTAGAAGAACCTCATAATTCCAGAACTTGCCAACGCATCGAGAGGTTAAAGTACCATCCCGCAGTCGCCCCCGCTGGAGTCAGCTCGGACTGGACGCGTGGCCAACTCTAATGGGGTAAACCTTAAATGTACTGACCGGGCAGGTTGATTAACCGACTGACCGGTGGCAGGCCTCCGCAGGAGAAGGGCCCGACCCTCGAAAGTAGACTCTGATAATGGGAGTACGGGACCGGAGCCATCCGAAATGACCCAAAAGCAGCCTGGCCGCACCCTGTGCCTTACTTGTGATCTGTCTTTCAGGCTGGATTCGGTCTCGTACCTCGATCCTTTAAGCTTCGGTCATGACCTGGGCCTATTCTGTAAGCCTTGGATGCGCCGGTTTACCGATTCGCTTGTGAATGAACGCATTGTAAATGCCTTTCTGGAGCTTATCCGATGTTGGCGCAAAGATTTCCTGCGGTAACGCCCCAATGCTTCGCCGGATTTCGCCCGCATCATTTGTGGATGAGCCATGTCGAGGATCTTGGAGTAACATCCTCGAGCATGACGAAAGTTTTGGTTACAGGCGGAGCTGGGTTTATCGGGGCGAATTTCGTACGGCACGTGCTGGAGCATCGCCCCCAATATTCCGTCACTGTCATCGATAAACTGACCTACGCAGGCAACCGAGAGAATCTCGCTGGCCTGCTGCGTCAAAGACGATATATGTGATGCACCGCTCGTGGATGAGCTGGTCGGAGAAAGTGAGTTTGTGGTTCGTTTCGCCGCCGAATCGCACAATGAGTTCGTATGAGGAAGTAGGCCGGATTGAATCAAAAGATAAATTGGCCGTCACTTGGGTGGGAATCCGTTGATTTTAGACAGCTAAAGAATGACATATTCTATGAATCGGAAGTGAGGACTTCTCCAACGGGAACGCCGCCCGTTAGCGCTCTACTGTTGCGAAGGAATGAAGCCACAAAGTTGCTGGTCATCTTGCCCGCAGCCCAAGGAAACAGTCTTATCCGGCGAGAAGTTTACTATCAGATGTGGCAGCACGCGGAACTTTTTCCGGATATGCACATGCTTTGTCTTTCTGATCCATCGTTGAAGACCCGAGGCACGCGATTTGCAACATACGGGCTACATGAGAAGTTTGATTCAGTCGATGCTTTTCGACAGGTAGCACTGGACGCAGCGGGACGCCTCAATATCCGGGCCGAAAACATTGTTTTTTACGGCATTTCCCAAGGAGGATTTCTCGCTGCTCAGGTCGCAACGACTGTCGTGGGTTCCAGCGCTCTAGCGCAAATTGCCCCATTGCGGGCGACGGATTCTGCGCAAACCACCCAGCTGGAGGCTATAAGGACCGAGGCTTTTAGTGGATTAACCTGGGAGGAAATACGAAAGCAGTTCCCAGAGCGAGTAGAGCTGATTGAACGTATCCGTCTGTGGAGTCATGCTCCCCGTCTTGAACTCATTACCAACCGTAAAGATTTTACTTTCCCCCTAGCGGGAGCGTTCGCTAGGTCCCTATCCGAAATTGCGGAGACTCTGGATCACATCGGTGAACTACGAATTGTCGCCCATCCTGTCGTATTAGGGCACACGAGTATTCCCGTTAGAGAGCTAGCGACAAGAATCAGAAATTTATCCCAGCAACCTGCGCCACTAGGACATGGGATCAAAGGGAGAGGGCACGGCTCTAAGACCTTAGCGAGCGCTCATCCCGATGAGAAGAATGGGACGATAAATCTTTCCGATATCTCTGCTGAATCTCCCCTAATTCTCGGTTCCAATTTAAAATGGGTCGGACTGCCGTTCCCAACAGACTCGTGCAGACTTACTATTTCTCTAGCTGGAGCGCCGGAAGCGTCAAAGCGGGGCGCCTTAGTTAGTTTTTCAATTAAGGGTGCCCTGGTTAGCGACTTTGATGATATCAATCTAAGTTATTCGAAAAATGGGTCGATTAGGTGGTTCCGCTATCTCGTGCTTGACGAGGGGAGAACAACAGTAAAGGTCGATCTGAAATTGCCGCCGCACTGCAAAGTGGATGCGGTCGGTTTTCGATCTTGGGAGTTCGGAGAGGACACTTTGATCCTTGAAAAAATTCTAGTCGAGACCCAAGAAGGCGCGCAGCTGCTGGGAACCAGTGTCCGAAGCACCGCGAGCCTTGAAGTAAATCCAACTGTTCAACGGACTCCGATTCCTGCATCTAAGAAAGAGGCTGATGAGATGAACGTATCCAGCGACGCGAACACGGGAAGGCCGAGTCTAGATTCCATCGGGCGGGCCTGGAACAATGATAAATCCTCTCTCATCCACGACTACTTAGTGCACTATGAACGGGCCCTCGAGCACAGGAGGGACGAAGCTTTCACACTGCTTGAAATCGGTGGGCGAACTTCTAATTCAGCCAAGACTTGGTTGCAATATTTTCCCAAAGTGCGTCTGGTAGTAGCAGATACTCACCCTCACCCAGATCTGTTCCATATGGAACGGGTAGAAGTTTTTCAGCTTGGCAATTTCTCGCCCGTAGAGTTTGGTGACCTCGCCGGTTCCGTATTCCCTGATGTAGTCATAGATGATGGAAGTCACCGTTGGTCTCACCAAGTAAGTGCATTCCGTCAGTTGTTTCCGGTTCTTAGGCCCGGTGGCCTGTATGTTCTGGAAGATCTCCAAACAAATTTTGGGGAGGGGGAGAACAGGTTTGCGGATCAGGAAGCCAGCGCTTATCGCTCTGTAATGGACTTGGTCGATCAACTGGTCGCCGGTAGTGCGGCAAAGCCGGCCGCGGACAATTTAGATCGACTGTTTAGGTGTTCTGTAAGTTCAGTTCAGCTAATTAGGCAGTCGATGTTGATGGAGAAGCGCCACGATGCGGGGGAAGCGTTCAAGGTAGATTCTATCGCATCAGCTAGCAAAGAAGTTTCTGTAATCCAGACTGCGGAGTACAGCAGGATTCCTTCAGAAATTATGAACGCCTCTGTCACGGTCCAAAAGGCCTTCGATGAAATCTCGTCAAATAGTTCCGCGGGTTTAGGTTCGGTGGCCTCGGGGAGGGTGCGAGGTGCAACGGTATTTGGTGGAGGCCTAGTGGTAGATGCTAGCCGTAAGATTCTAAACGAATCTCTCAATTGTGCTCGAAACGTCCCAGAATCTTCTGGGCTACTACAGCATGATAATCGGAGAGTGTGGATGACTACTCGGCAGTCCGAAACTGAAAGAATTAAAGCGATTCCCGGTAGGCAAATGGTGTTGCTGAAATCAGTCTGGGACGCCAACTATGGACACTGGTTGTACGATTCATTGGCTCGCCTCTATTTACTAGAGTCCCTGAATCTCCAAGATGACCCTCTCATCGTCGTTAATCCCCCAAAGGGAGCGATGTCGAAAGTAGTGGCAGATAGTCTCCGCCTTGCCGGATTTTCCGAAAATGATGTGGTAGAACACAATGGCTCGCCAAAAGAGTATGAGTCCTTGGTAATTCTTGGCAGTTTGTCAAACCACCCAGTAGTTAAGGCACCCGAAGCGACACGGTTCCTGGAAAGTATTGCTGAGCCGGTTCCGGAAGGTTCCGACGAACGCATCTACTTGAGCAGAAATGCCTATTCTCGGCGAAAGCTTGCGAACGAAGATATTCTTTGGCCGACTTTCGCATCTGCAGGGTTCAAACGTGTTTTCCCTGAAAAACTGACTCTGACTGAGCAGATATCTTTATTTAAGGGTGCCAGATACGTGGCGGGCAACATGGGTGCCGCGTTTTCAAACTTGGCTTTTAGTCCAGACAAAGTGAAGGTTCTGGCCTTGGCTAGTGGGTCTATGGCTCACGACTTTTTCTACGATATCGTCTGTCACAAGGACGGCTCCTACCTAGCCCTGCAAGGGGAGGCGGAATACCCCGCTGCCGGTTTGAACAGTGATTTTTCCGTTTCTCAAGAAGATTTTGAAGCGATCTTTGAAAAGTTCCTGACTTAGCTCGCGACAGAATTCGTGCGGGTTCAGTAGTCGATCATTCTCAAGTGCGAGTCGTAGGTAGCCTTCTCGTGCAGAAAATGGCGTATTTTTACATGAGGTCAGAACCCTGGTCGAAAGAGCATCGAAGAATGGGATTACCCTCTTTTCGTGGACACCGAACTAGCGGGGCCATCGTGCCCTGCGGAAGGATGTTCACATGGGACAACGACGTCGATACACCGAGGAATACCGCCGCGACGCCGCGAGCCTGGTCCTCGATACCGGACAAAGGATCCGAGCAGTCGCTCGACAACTCGATCTCGGCGAACAACTGCTCGGCAGCTGGGTCAAAAAAGAACGCGTCCGGCGCCCATCCTCCGACAACGGTCAGCCGTCACCGGAGGAGACAGCAGCAGAAATCGCCCGACTACGCAGGGAAGTCGCTGACCTGAAGGCAGAAAACGAGTTTTTTGGAAAAGCCAGCGCCTTCTCCGCCGCCAAGCAACAACACCGGAACGGTTTCAGCTAATGGCACAAGAGAAGGCGAGCTACGCGGTCACCATGATGGCACGGGCGCGGGAAGTATCCCGGTCCGGGTTTTACGCCTGGTCGAAACGTCGAGACACGCTCGGCAGACGCCGTGCGCGCCAACAAGACCTGGATGAGCAGGTCCGCTGGTTGAATGACCGCTCGCGTGGTACCTATGGTGCTCCGAGAATCACCGCTGACCTGCATGATGCGGGCAAGCCCAGAAGCCGGGCGTGGAGAAGCGTTTGCCGTTTCGGGGTTGTTGGTCGGGGATGTCCGCGTAGTTGGTAGGCCCCTTCCACGCACCCGGTAGCGCCGGTGATTTGGCGGGAGTCTTCTTGGTGGCAGCCCCGCACCCCGCGGGGCTGCGACAAGGTTTCACGCCAAGGAGACACTCCCATGGCTCAATTCATAAAGATCATGGCCCTGTCAAGTCCCGGGTTTTCTAGAGAGTAGTTAGTCTGTTTTTATTGGCTTCAGGTCAAGCTGCGTAAGGGGCGGTGGATTCATGATCAGCCCAGTACAGGGCCTCGAAATCATTCGGACTGCGGTTACCCAGCTTTGAGTGGATGCGCTCGGCGTTGTACCAGCCGACCCAGTCCAAGGTGGCTTTCTCCACGTCTTTGATCCCCTGCCAGGCATCGGGATTGACGTTGGCATTGTGGATCACATCGTCCTTATAGAGACTGTTGAGTGCGTCGGCCAGGGCATTGTCATAGGAATCCCCACGGGGCCCGACCGAGGCAACAATCTCGTTCTCGTCCAGCGCGGTGGCGTAGGCGATCGAGCGATACTGCACTCCGCGGTCGCTGTGATGGACAAGCTCAGACACGGCCTGCCCCGCACGTCTTCTGGCAGCAATGGCCATGGTCAACGCGTCGACCGCCAGGTCGGCGTACAAGGTGTCGCTGATCTTCCAGCCGACGATCTTGCGGGAGTACACATCGGTCACGAACGCGGTGTACACCCAGCCAGCATGTGTCCGGACGTAGGTGATGTCAGCGACCACAGTTGATTCGGGCGTGTTGTGTTAGGAACGCGCATTGTGAAGCGGTGTGGTGACGATCGTGAAGCACCGGAGTGAGCTTCGTGAAGCACCACCGCGGGAGTGCGTGTGCTGTTGGCGCGGCGATGGGGCTGGCGACTTTTTCGCCGTTGGCGTTGGTTTTGGTGCCGGTGCCGAAGGCGTCGAGCCAGGTGCGCAGGGAGTTGCGGTTGACCCCGAGATCGGAGGCGATCGCGTTGATCGTTGCTCCGGGGGTCGACTCGTACAACGACACTACGTCACGCTTGAACTGCTCGGTGTAGGTCTTGCGTGGCATGGTGGAAAGGTACCTCACTTCCCCAGCATGTTGCTGGTTTCAGCGTGTCCACCACCAGGGGGTCAGGCCCGGGCGATTCAGTTGTAAGATGATCAGGTGTATAAGGCGGGTTGCGGTGTTTATGGAATCTGTAAGCCCCTTACAGCGGGCCTAGAACGATAACAAGGAGTAGCTCGATACCCCTTCGTCGCCTTTTTGTTTAGCAGCTCTGAAAAGCTGGGGTCTGAACACAAGATCGAGTCACTATCTCTCTTACGCTTATTCAGAACAAGGCGCACCTTCAGTCCCCCATTTCGTTGAACAGTGGGGTTTGCATATCCGTTTGCCTACTGACTACTGGGCTAATAGATAAGCAGAGGGGGACATCTTCGTCGAGATCGGTGGCTGTTTATATTGTGAATAACAACCAGCGAATGAAGTTCGAACCTGGGGAACTTTACATTGCGCAATCCGTGAAGACAAGCTCACAATGCTCAGCGCGACACTTTTTCGCCGACACAGTATAGTTTCAAACCATGTCTACCATGCTTGTCACCGGCGGGGCCGGGTTCATCGGCGCCAACTTCGTGCGCCTGACCATCGAGCGCGGCGCGGCCGATCACGTCGTCGTCCTCGACAAACTCACCTACGCCGGTCGGCGCGACAACCTCGCCGGCCTGGACGCCTCGGCGGTGGAGTTTGTCGAGGGTGACGTCTGCGACGCCGGGCTGGTCTCCTCGCTGGTGGCCCGTGCCGACACCGTGGTCCATTTCGCCGCCGAGTCCCACAACGACAACTCCCTGCGCGACCCGTCCCCGTTCATCCACACCAACATCCTGGGCACCTACACCCTGCTCGAGGCCGTCCGCGCCCACGACAGGTACCTGCACCACATCTCCACCGACGAGGTCTTCGGCGATCTGGGCCCGGGTGATCCCCGCTTCACCGAGACCACCGCGTATGCCCCGTCGAGTCCGTACTCGGCGTCGAAGGCGTCCTCGGATCATCTGGTGCGCGCGTGGGTGCGTTCCTTCGGCGTCCGCGCGACGATCTCCAACTGCTCCAACAACTACGGGCCGTATCAGCACATCGAGAAATTCATCCCGCGCCAGATCACCAACATCCTCGATCGCCGCACCCCGAAGCTCTACGGAACCGGTGAGCAGATCCGCGACTGGATCCACGTCGACGACCACAACGACGCGGTGCTGGCCATCCTCTCCCGGGGGCGAAGCGGTGAAACCTACAACATCGGCTCCGACGGGGAGGCCACCAACAGGACCGTCATCGAGCTGATCTGCGATCTCATGGGCGCCGAGGGCTATGAGCATGTCGCCGATCGGCCGGGCCACGACCAGCGCTATGCGATGGACGCCTCGAAGCTGCGTACCGAGTTGGGCTGGTCACCGCGCTATACCGGGGATCTGCGTGCGGGGCTGGCGGACACGATCGCCTGGTACCGGGACAATGAGGCCTGGTGGCGTCCGATCAAGGACGCCGTCGAGGCCGGTTACGCGAAGAGGGGACAGTAAGACGTGATTGAGGGACTCAAGATCATCGACCTGGCGGTGCATGAGGACGCCCGCGGCTGGTTCAAGGAGAACTGGCGGGGGGACTGGCTGGATTTCACGCCGGTGCAGCAGAACGTCTCCTTCAACGCCGCGAAGGGCACGACCCGGGGTCTGCATGCCGAGCCGTGGGACAAGCTGGTCTCGGTGGCCCATGGCCGGGTCTTCGGCGCCTGGCATGACCTGCGCGAAGGATCGCCGACCTTCGGGGAGACCGTGACCCATGAGTTCGGCCCCGAAGCGGCGGTGTTCGTGCCGCGGGGGGTGGCCAACGGGTTCCAGGCGTTGGCCGATGACACGGTCTATACCTATCTGGTCGGTGACTACTGGTCGGCGCAGGCGCAGTACGCCAACATTTCCCTGTCATTGGTGGACTGGCCGCTTCAGCCGGTCCATGTCTCGGCCAAGGACGCGGCCACACCGGCCACCGCGGAGGCGGTTGCCCCGCGCAGGGTGCTGGTCACCGGGGCTGACGGTCAACTGGGAACGGCGCTCAAGGCGCTGCTTCCCGACGCGGAGTTCTGCTCGCGCGCCGACTTCGACATCACCGATCCGCCGGCGCGGCCGTGGCGGCAGTACGCGGCGATCATCAATGCCGCGGCCTACAACGATGTGGACGGCGCGGAGGATGACCGGGCGCGGGCGTGGGCGGTCAATGCGACGGGGCCGGCGAGGCTGGCGAGGATTGCGGCTGAGCATGACCTCACGCTGGTGCATGTCTCGAGCGATTATGTTTTCGACGGGACCAAGGACGGGGCGTATACCGAGGAGGATCCGGTCAGCCCGTTGTCGTTGTACGGGGCGTCGAAGGCTGCGGGGGATACCGCGGCGGCCACGGCGCCCAAGCATTATGTGGTGCGGACCTCGTGGGTGGTGGGTGCGGGCGGGAACTTCGTGCGCACGATGATGAAGCTGGCTGAGCGCGGCGTGGAGCCGCGGGTGGTCGATGATCAGCGGGGCCGGCCGACGTTCGTCGAGGACCTGGCCAAGGGCATCGTGCACCTGCTGACCGAGCGCCCGGAGTACGGCGTCTACAACGTTTCGAACTCGGGCGATGAAATCACCTGGTTCGACTTGGCTTCCGCGACCTATCAGCTGGTTGGCGCCGAAGGGCTCGAAGTGACTCCGGTTTCAACAGAGGAATACGCAGCAGGACGCCCGCAGGCTATCAGGCCGAAGAACTCAATCTTCGACCTGTCTAAGATCAAGGAAACCGGATTCACTCCTGCAGACTGGCGCCGAAGCCTCGAAACCTATATCGGAGGGAGCGCGGACTAATGAAGGGCATTATTCTCGCCGGCGGTTCCGGCACGCGTTTGTATCCCATCACGCAGGCGATCTCGAAGCAGCTGATGCCGATCTACGACAAGCCGATGATCTACTACCCGCTGAGCACCCTGATTCGCGCGGGCATCCGGGAAATCCTCATTATCACTACGCCTGACGATCAGGCGGGCTTCAGACGACTGCTCGGCGACGGCTCGCACTTGGGCATAACACTTGAGTACGCCGTCCAGCCGAAGCCGGAGGGGCTGGCCCAGGCCTTTCTCATCGGTGAGGAGTTCATCGGGGAGGAATCCGTGGCCCTGGTGCTCGGCGACAACATCTTCGATGGTCGAGGTTTCACGACCACCCTGCAGTCATGCCGGGACCAGGATGGCGGGATCGTCTTCGCCTACGAGGTCTCGGATCCGGAGCGCTATGGCGTCGTCGAGTTCGATCCCGAGACCGGCCTGGCCGTCTCGATCCAGGAAAAACCCGAGCACCCGAAGTCGAACCACGCGGTGGTGGGCCTCTACTTCTATGACAACAGCGTCGTGGAGATCGCCAAGCAGATCACCCCGAGCGCGCGTGGCGAACTGGAGATCACCGCCGTCAACGAGGAGTATCTACGGCGCGGTCAGCTTCAGGTCAGGAGGATGCAGCGCGGTGACGTGTGGCTGGACACCGGCACCATCGACTCCATGTCGGAGGCCTCGTCGTATGTCGAGGTGCTGCAGAAACGCACCGGCCAGATGATCGGCTCCCCGGAGATTGCGGCCTACAAGGCGGGCTTCATTGACGAAGGGCAGGTGCGGATTCTCGCCGAACCCCTGACAAAGTCCGGCTACGGGAAGTACCTGCTCCATTTTGTTTCGTCGCAGTAAGGAGGGCTTGAGGTCTAAGACTCTGGATACTCCAGAGTGCTCTCACTCTGGGGACGAACTCAAGCAGTGATCTAACGCAGACACTGGCGCTCCAAACTGGGGTGCCACCCCAGTTAAGGCTGTGGACCTGTCTGGAAGGGGAGGTCCATTCTGCTCACTAGGGGGGGGTTCGCGGGCCATAAAACCACCCAAATGCCGGTTCCACCCCAGCCCATAGGTAATAATGGGCACATGACAGCCGAGACCGTGACGTTTCCCTCCATTCTCGACCCGGCCAATGCCGACCGGGCCCGGCAGCATCTGGAGGACTACTACGGGTTGCGGCTGCACCCGCGCCCGGATCTCGGGTGGCGCAAGTCCCGCTCGGCGCTGGAGTCGCCGCACAAGAAGGGCTCGGACATGTCCGTGTTCGGCTTCGTCGGCGCGTACTACGACCGCTGGGACGATCAGGAGCCGGGGGAGTCGGATCCGCATCCGGACACCTTCACCGCCGACGATCTGGGCCGGTGCGCTACCTGGGCCTGGCGATGCCGGCGAACGTGCTCATCGACATCCTGGACCGGCGCCCGGACGACTTCAACACGCTGCTGGCCAGGATCCCGCGCAACGTCGACGTCTGGAACATCACCCAGGAGGTGGTGGACTCGGTCCGCGAGCTGGAGTACACGCTGCGCTGGTACAGCGACGTGGCGTTTCTGACCAGCGCCACGATCATGGCGCGCAAGCGGCCGCGGCTGGTGCCGGCCTTCGACAAGGACGTCAAGCGCGCGTTCAAGGCGGAGGAGAACAAGACCTTCATGTGGCCGCTGTACTACGCCTTCCGCACCGACTACGGGCAGATGGTCCTCGACAACATCGGGCGGTGAAGAAGCGCGCCGGCCTGCCCAACAGCATCAGTGTGCTGCGCGCGATGGAGGTCATCACCTGGATGGAGCACCGCAGGGTCTGACCGGACGTCGGCAAGCGGGGTTTAGGCGGCGAGCACGACCGGCAGTACGAGGAGCATGCCCATCGCCCAGGTGGCGTGCATGACGATCGCCGAGATCAACGCCCCGGTGGCGCGCACCTCGAGGTGGGCGACAAGCCCCACCGCCACGGCGGCCACCGCCAGCAGCGGCACCAGCATCGCGGCGGTGACCGCCACGTACAGACCGACCGCGACGGCGATCCTCAGTGGGTAGTTCAACCCGGGGAGGTGCCGCGGCACGGTGTTGCGGAAGAAGAGTTCCTCGGCCACCCCGTTGACCAGGGTGACCACCAGCGTCAGCCCGATCGCCGAGCCCGAGGCGTTGAGCAGCAGCTCCTGGACCGGGGCGGCCAGCGCCTCGATGCGCCCGACGGCGAGCGCCCCGGCGATGAACAGCGCGGCCAGCACGACCCCGGCCACGACCCCCGCAGCGCGTGGGCGGGCCAGCGGGCGGTGTCGATCACCCGGTGGTCGCCGCCGAGTACCCAGGCGGCCACCAGCGCCAGCGCGGAGATCACCGTGCCGGTGTAGAAGGCGGGGGAGGCGGGTTCGGCCAGGGTCGCGGCCAGCAGCCCGGCCGCGGTGGTGGCCGCCGGCCCGAGGATGAAGACGGCCGGCCGGGGCGTGTCTGCCGGACGCGGGTAGGGCGCGTCGGTGGCGGGCGAGGTCATGTCCCCCGTTATACCCGTCGGCGCGCCGCGTTCTTGTTTAGGCTGGGGGCGACTTCGTCGCCGTCGCAGGAAGGTTACCCACCATGACCAGCCCCACCACCGGACAACCGCGCCGCGCGCTGGTCACCGGAGCAACCGGCTACGTCGGCAGCCAGGTCGCCGCCGCGCTTCTCGAGGACGGCTGGGCCGTCCGCGCCCTCTCGCGCAGCCGGGCCAAGGCCGAAGCTATGGCCTACGCCGACGCCATCGTCCCGGAGGGGGAAACGGCGGGTGCCGGGCAGCTGGAAGTCGTCGAGGGCGACGCCTCCGAGCGGGAGGACGTCGCCCGCGCGCTGGCCGACGTCGACGTCGCCTGGTACCTGCTGCACTCGATGTCGGGCGGTGATTTCGTGGCCGCCGAGCGCGAGATGGCGCAGACCTTCGCCGAGGAGGCCGCGGCCGCTGACGTTGACCGCATCGTCTACCTCGGTGGGCTCCACCCGGCGGGCGAGGAACTGTCCGACCACCTGCGCTCGCGCGTGGAGGTCGGCGAGATCCTCCTGAACTCCGGGGTGCCCACCGCCGCACTCCAGGCCGGGGTGGTGCTGGGCGACGGCTCCTCCTCCTTCACCCTGCTGCGCCACCTCTCCGAACGCCTCCCCGGCGCCATCGGCCCGATCTGGATCGGCAACAGCATCACCCCGATCGCGGCGAGGGACGCGGTGCACTTCCTCGTCGCCGCCGCCGACCTGGATCCCGGGCTCAACCGCACCTTCGACGTCGGCGGACCCGACACCCTGTCCTACGCCGAGATGATGCAGCGCTACTCCCGCGCCGTCGGCCTGCCGCCGCACCCGATCGTCATCGCCCCGGTGGCCACCCCGCATCTGGCCACGCACTGGATGGCGCTGATCACCCCGATCGGCCCCGGCCTGCTGGAACCGCTGCTGGGTTCGCTGCTGCACGACACGGTGGTCAAGGAACGCGACCTGGAGGCGCTCGTCGGCGTGCCGGAGGGCGGCCTGCTCAGTTTTGAGGAGGCCGTCCGCGCCGCCACCGCCGATATCGACACCCGCCGCTGGGTCCGTCTCTTCGGCACGGTGGCCGGTCTGGTCGCCGCGGGCGCGCTGACGGAGACGGCCCTGGAGCGGCGCAGCGGGGCCCGCCCCGGCCGGCTGCGGCTGGCGGCGCGGGCGGGGCTGAGCTTCGACCTGGCCTGGCAGACCTCGCTGGTGATAGGGGATCTGGTGGAGAAGGACAGGAACAATGACCTGCCGGCCTACGCCTCGCTGGGCGCGCTGGCCGTGGCCCTGCAGGCGGTCCGCCCGCTGGCGCAGGCCCCCGGGCGACCGCGCTGGCTGGGTCTGCTCGCCGGGGCGGGCGCGGCCCTGAGCCTGGGGGAGGTGGTGCGGCACACCTGGGCCCACCGCTCACAGCGCGGGGTGCTGCTGACGCCGGTGGCGGCGGTGGCCGCCGGCGAACTCGTGGGCGCCTGGCGCCGCTAGCGGGAGCTGCCCAGCGAGGAGGACGCGGCGCGGACGTCGTCCGTCGGCTCCTCGGCCGGGACCGGTTCGGGCGCCGCCGCGCCGCCGGCCAGCAGGTGCGCCTTGTCGGGGCGGACCTGGATGTAGGGCTCCGAGGCGTCGACAAGCGGGCCCAGTTCCTGCAGCGCCCAGACGCCGTCCTCGGTGGTGACCATGCGCCCGCCGGGACAGCCGGGGTTGACGTGGACGCGGTTGTTCTCCAGGTCGATGGCGGTGACGGTGCAGGTGGCCTCAAGTCGCCAGCTTGAGGGGTTGTCGGCCACCCCGACGAGGCCGCCGACGGTGACCTGGACGGGGGTGGGGCTGGCGGCATCGGCGGCGGCCAGTTCCTGGGCGAGCCATTCGTCGATGAGTTCGTCGGTGTAGTTGATGGCGGGGTCGACGTACTCGGCGGTCTCGAGCCAGGAGACGTTGACGCCGGTGTCCTCGTTGCTGCCGGAGATGACGCCGACGAAGTAGCGCTGATCGTCGATGACCGTCCACACCGGGCCGCCGGAATCGCCCGGCCGCGGCATCTGCCCGTCGACGGACATGATGATGTTGTTGAGGGTGCCCATGACCTCGGTGATCATGACCGCGCCGGTGGTCTGGCCCAGGGCGTAGAGGATCTGGCCCACGGCCAGCAGGCTCGGCAGGATCATCGCATCGCCGGAGTGGGAGTTCTCGCCGAGCAGTCCGACGCGATCCGCGGGCACCTCGACGTAGCCGTAGTCCTCGTCGAAGCTCGCGTCGACGTAGGGGGCGCTCATGTCGAAGTCCGTGGTCAGCGTGCCCAGGTAGTGCTCGGAGACGCCGTTGCCGTCGACGGTGTACAGGTGCGCCCCGTCGCCGCCGCAGTGCCCGGCCGTGTACAGCCGCCCGCTCAGCTTGTCGACGTAGCCCAGCGTGCAGATCAGATCCTCACCGGCCGGGGTGGTCACCCCGAGGGTGTCGCCCTGGTTGACCGGGTCCCCGTAACCGGCCGGGTAGCTCAGGCTCGCGTCCCACTGCAGGTTCATCAACTGCAGGCTCGGCTCGCTTGTCGACGCCCGCCCCACCGGCCGCAGCACCGTCGCCGTCGCCAGGGGCGCCAGCCAGTCCAGCGAGGCGACCAGCCGGCCGTCGACGGTGACCGGCGCGCCGGGGTAGATGGGGTCGGCGACGGAACCGAGGCTGCCCAGGGTGAGCAGCTCCGCGTCGGAGCCGGTGACTCTCACGCAGTGCTGCCTGCCGGAGGCGGCCGCCACGCAGGCTTCGGAGCCGGGGGCGACGACGCCGGTGGCCGCCGGCTCGAGGGCGTTGCTTCCCAGCAGGCTGGCCTGGCCGGGGCGCAGCTGGATATAGCCGAGGAAATCGCGCAGCCCGTCACCGGGGTAGAGCGAGGTGACCGTGCCCAGCTCGACCCAGTCGCCGTTGACCTGGGCCCGCATGCTCGCCCCGTCCGGGCCGCAGCCGCCCGCGGTCCAGATCCGGGCGGCGGCGTGATCGATCCACGTCGCCTGGCAGGCATAGGCCTGGCCGCCCAGCACGAAGACCAGCTCCTCGCCCTGATCCACCCGGGCCCGCGAGTTCGGCTGCGCGCCCGCCGGGACGGTGGTGATCCCGAGCAGCATGAGAGTGGCGAAGAATAGGGCCAGTAGGCGGGGGAGGGCAAGGTTCTGGGGCAAGGGGGTCTCCTTGGTGAGAAATTCGGCCTCCACACCCTATCCGGCGGGACCCGCGGGTGAGAGGTGGGGCCGACGGCGTCGGCACGCGGAGGTGGGCGTCGGGGGCGGGGCAGGCCCGGCTGGGGGAGTCCCGGACGGGGCAAATGCCTGTTTCCGCCATGCAGGTGGGCAATAATGGGTGTATGACAGTCGAGACCGTGACGTTCCCCTCCATTCTCGACCCGGCCAACTCCGACCGGGCCCGGCAGCATCTGGAGGACTACTACGGGTTGCGGCTGCACCCGCGGCCGGACCTGGGGTGGCGCAAGTCGCGCTCCGCCCTGGAGTCGCCGCTCAAAAAGGGCTCGGACATGTCGGTATTCGGCTTCGTCGGCGCCTACTACGACCGCTGGGACGACCGGGAGCCGGGGGCCTCGGATCCGCATCCGGACACCTTCACCGCCGACGACCTGGGGCCGGTGCGCTACCTGGGCCTGGCGATGCCGGCCAATGTGCTCATCGACATCCTCGACCGGCGCCCGGACGACTTCAACTCGCTGCTGGCGAAGATCCCGAACGACGTTGACGTCTGGAACATCACCCAGGACGTGGTGGACGCGGTCCGCGAGCTGGAGTACACGCTGCGCTGGTACAGCGACGTGGCCTTCCTGACCAGTGCCACGATCATGGCGCGCAAGCGCCCGCGACTGGTGCCGGCCTTCGACAAGGACATCAAGCGCGGGTTCCAGGCCGAGGAGAACAAGACCTTCATGTGGCCGCTGTACTACGCGTTCCGCACGGACTACGGGAAGATGGTGCTGAACAACCTGCGCGAGGTGATGGCGCGCGCCGGCCTGCCCCGCAGCATCAGCGTGCTGCGCGCGATGGAGGTCATCGTGTGGATGGAGCACCGTTAGCCGCCCCGCTGCCCGGTGCGGGAGCGGGGCGGCGCCGGGCGGCGCCCGATTTCCCGGTTAACCGCGCTTGACGCCGATCCACCGGTCGGTGGTGAATTCCTCGATGGCCCAGTCGCCGTTGAAGCGTCCCAGCCCGGAGTTCTTGGCCCCGCCGAACATGACGTGCGGTTCATCATTGACGGTCAGATCGTTGACCTGCACCATTCCCGCCTCGATGCGCAAGCCGAACTGGGCGCCCCGGTCCAGGTCGGTGGTGAACACTGCGGCGCTGAGACCGAACTCCGTGTCATTGGCCAGCTCCGCCGCATGCTCCTCGTCCTGTGCCTTAAGGACCCCGACCAGCGGGCCGAAGATCTCCTCCCTGGCGATCTCCATGTCCGGGGTGACGTCTGCGAAGATGTGCGGGTGAACCAGCCTGCCCTCGACCGGGCCGGCCAGGACGGTGCGGGCGCCCTCCCGGTTCGCCGTCTCGATCTTCTTCTTCAGCCCGTCGAGCTGGCTGTCGTTGATGACCGGACCGATGAAGGTCTCCTCCGCGGAGGGGTCGCCGACCGGCAGGTTCTTCACGGCCGCCTCGAACTTCTCCAGGAACTCCTCGTAGAGGGACTGGTCGACGATGATGCGGTTGACGGCCATGCAGATCTGCCCCTGGTGGAGGAAACTGCCCACCGCCGCGGCCTGGACGGCGGCATCCAGATCCGCATCGTCGAGGACGACGAGCGGGGCGTTGCCGCCGAGCTCGAGGGCGACCTGCTTCATGGGTCCACCGTTGATGGCCAGTTCTCCCACCCGGCGACCGACCGGCGTGGAGCCGGTGAAGGAGATGAGGGCCGGGACCGGGTGGGTCACGAAGTGGTCGCCGATCTCGGAGCCCGCGCCGGCCACGGTGCTGATCACCCCGGCCGGAACGCCGGCTTCCTCGAAGATGCGGGCGGGGATGATGCCGCCGGTGACCATAGTGTCGCTGGCGGGCTTGATGACCACCGCATTGCCCAGGGCCAGGGCTGGGGCGACCGACCGGATGGACAGGTGGTACGGGAAGTTCCACGGGCTGATCACCCCGATGACGCCTTTGGCCACGCGGTAGACGCGGTTTTCCTTGCCGGGGGTGTTCGACTGCGTGGTCCGTCCGTGCGTACGGGCGGGGAAGGAGGCGGATTCCCGGGTGATGGCCACAGCGAGGGTGACCTCGAGGTTGGCCTTGCTGCGGGTGGAGCCGGACTCGGCGATCAGCCAGTCGACGATCTCGTCGCGGCGCTGTTCCATGAGCTCGGCCGCCCGGTACATGATCGCCTGGCGCTCAGCCGGCGTGAGCGCGGCCCAGGCGGGCTGGGCCTTGCGGGCGGCTTCGTAGGCGTCGTCGACGTCAGTGGTGGAGGCCTGGCGGATTTCGGTCAGCACCGAGCCGTCCCAGGGATTGATGTCGGCGGTCACCCGCTCGGAGGAACCCGCCCGCCAGGTGCCGGCGATCAGATGGGTGGTGGTCTCGGTACCGGCGAAGGTGGCGGGGGCAGTGGTGGTGGTCATGGTGGTGCCTTTCTGGGTGATGGGGATTAGTTCTTGCTTTCGGCGGCGAGGACCTGGAGGGATTCTTCGATCCGGTCCCGGCCCGACCAGCTGCCGTGGAAGCCGAAGGGCACCCGGCCGGGAAGCTTGATGCGCGCCAGCGGAGTTCGGGTGAAGTCCTCGGTGGAGTAGATGCACAACTCCGAGAGCTTCGTGGCCCGGTTCCACCAGATCGACAGCAGGTAACCGGCCTCCTCGTCCTCGGAGCCCTCTCGCGGTACGAAGATCGGCTCAGACGGGTTGGTCAGGTCGTTGAGCCCCTCGATGACGGTGACGGTCTCACGCTTGAGATCGGCTTTGGCCAGGCCGTCGCTCATGGTGTCGGCGGCCACACCGCGGGTGGTGACGAAGTAGCCGAAGGAATGCTCCAGGCCGGTCTTTTTCGGGTTGATCTGCGGGAATTCCCCGGCGATGTGGCTGATCGGCTGGTTGGTGACGGCACCGGTGGAGGTGTCGAGCTCCCAGCGCCACGGGATCGCGTCGTCGAACCACTCGTGGGAATGTAGCGGGGTGCCCAGGCGCTCGACGGGGGTGCCGAAGTGGTTGGCCATGCGCGGGGCCTCGACGATGATCTTCGAGCCCTTTTCGTAGGCGTTGAAGAAGTGGGTGGCGAAGAAGGCCTCCTCCATGCGGAAGGTGGTCACCTTGTGCGTGGTGCGGTGCATCGCGACGATCTCCACCCCACCGTCGGTGGCCGAGGGATCCCAGACCACACCGGGCTTGCCCTGCGGGATGTTGGGCCCGAGGAACAGAGAGGGGGTGACGAAGAAGATGGCGTAGTTCTTGCTGACGGCGAAGTCGTGGAACATCGACGGTGCCCTGGTGTCGAAGGCGAAGGTGTCGACGATCTTGCCGTGGGAGTCTGCCTCGTACCACGTGACGTGGTTGCCCTGGTAGGCGTAGAAGAGCATGTTGCCGGTGTCCGGGTCGAGTTTGTAGTGCGCCGTGCAGGTGTAGGGCACCTCCCCGTTGAAATCGTAGGTGCCGTGGGTGCTCAGCGTCTCCGGGTTCATCTGGTGCGGCAGCCCGCCCTCGAAGAAGACCAGCAGGCGGTCGGCCAGAACCCCGACGTTGGTGTTGGGCACGTTTTTCATCGGCGGGGCGCCTTCGGGCAGTGCCGGGGCGGTGCCTCCGTTGACGAATCCGGAGTAGATGGCCTCGCCGGCGTCCATCTCGATTTTCAGCGCGTCGGTCATCACGTACTTGTTGCGGTAGGCGGCCTTGCCGTCACGCAGGTAGACGGCGTAGACCATGCCGTCGCCCTCGAACCAGTGGTAGCGGTCGGTGTTTCGGGGTTTGAACCTGGGGTTGGAACCGGTGCGAAACAGCGCACCGTCCAGGTCGTCGGGAATCTGGCCGATGATCTCCAGGTCAAAGGCCTCGGTTTCCTCGTGCCACGGGGTGAACGGGCCGTTGAGGAACTTATTGTCGGTTGCCCACATGGGGTTTCTCCTTCAATGGTCGGATATGGCTGGGTAGTGAACGGGGGTTACCGGCGGCGGTTGCTAGACGGCAGGTAATGCGGGCTGAGGACGGTGCCCGCCACCCCAGATGCCGTGGTTGCCCGGAGAGAGCACTCCCTCAGGGTCGAGGGCGACCTTGATGCGGTCATAGAGCCGGTGGAGGGCGTGGTCGTTGAAGCGGTAGTCCTCCACGACTCGGTCGATGAGATCGGGGTGGGCCCGGTATTCTCCCCATCCCCGTTCGGAGGCGAACTCGAGCATCCGGCCCGCCACCCGGCGCGCGGCGGCGGCCTGCCGCTCATCGTTGGTGTCGAAGAAGATCATGCACACCCCCACCAGGGAGCGGGGATTGACGATCCAGCCGAAGGCGGCCACCAGGTCCTCCTCGCGCAGAACTGACTGGACGAAGGCCTCATGCTCCGCGGCGGCCTGCCCGTCAAAGGGCAGGACCGGGGAGAAATCGACATGCCCGATGTTCTGGCCGAAGTGCTTGTGCATCATGTCCAGCAGGAACATGTTGGGGACCCCGGCCGGTACGAGATCCAGGGGATGGATGTCCTCGGCACCGGCGGTACCGGGATAGGTCCGCAGGTCCACGGTGACTCCCGGAATATCCTGCACGGCCTCCCGGAGTATCTGCTCCTTGGCGTCATTGACCGAGGGAGCGCCGTAGAAGGCGATCCGTGCGTTGATCCGGCCCGGGGGCAGGGTGGCCGCCAGCTTGTACAGCGCCGAGCCGGTGGAGGTGTCGTCCATCGGATGCGGGCGCTGGCCCTCCGGCGGTTCGGGGGCGCTGGTGATCAGTGGGTGGCCCTGGATGGTGCCGTCCATGACCAGGGGGCGCAGCGCGTCGATGAGATCCGGGATGCGGGCCTCGTCGGCGCAGATGACCGAACCGGTGGTGAAGGATTCCGGCTCGGGCATCAGCCAGATCCCCAGTTTGGTCACAATGCCCATATTCGACTGCATGAACAATGAGTCCAGCGCCGGGCCGAAACCGCGCCTGTGCCGCTGCCACATCGGACTTCCCGGGATAGCGCCGAACCCGGTGCGTACGACCTGCCCGTCGGCCAGCACGACCTCCATGCCGCAGACCGCCGAGGCGTTGTCGCCCAGCACGGTGTAGCCGTAACCGTGGTCAAGGGCGTTGCCGGTAACCGAGCCCCAGCCCAGGTCCGGTACGGAGATCCACAGCTTGTGGCCGCCGGCCTTGATCGCCTCGTAGAGGTCAAAGAACCGGACCCCGGGTTCGATGAGGGCGTACCCGGCTTCCTCGTTGATCTCCAGGACCTTGTTCATCCGGCGAAAGTTGAGTACGACCGACCCGCTGACCACCGGGGCGGAACCGCCGTAACCGTAGTTGCGCCCGGTGGAACTCGTCCACAGGTGAATGCCCAGTTCAGCCGCCGTGGACACGATTTGCTGGACCTGATCCACCGAGTCCGGTTGAACCACGAAGGAGGGGCGGAAGCGCTGTTCTTCTTCCCCGGCGTAAGGGTCGCAGAACTCCTTGACGTCTTCCGGGGCGATCAACACGGCGTCGATGCCGACGATGTCCTGAAACCGTCGAGCGGCCTCCCGCAGCTCCTCAGTTAAGGTCGCTAGATGCTTGTCTGTCTTTAGCGTCATGTCGCCTGTTCTCCTCTCGTGTAGGTGTTGGAGAACAGTGTGACTGTGACGGAGCTTATAGACCAGCATCTGCAGGGCCAGAGATCACTCTGGTTTTTGGCGTGCGAGCACAATCGGGCAGCTCGGAGGCTGCTGTCAGTGTCGTAAGAGGGTGGGGGAGATACCGCTTAGCGGACCTCCGTGGAGGTGAGCCCGGGAAGGATGTCGAGAACCTGCAGCGCCAGCAACATCTCCAGGGACGTCTCGTGACAGTCGTCCCCAAGGAGGTCCCGGGCCTGCTCCACCCGGTAGGCAACCGTGTTGGGGGAGATGTGCAGGCGCTTGGCGGCTTCCTTGCGGCTGCGGCCGTGCAGCAGGTATAGCAGGAGGGTGCGCCGAAGATCGGCATTCTTCGCGGTGTCATCAGCCAGAGCCCCGAGGACACGGCCCACGAAATCCGCCAGCTCGTCCTCTGAGTGGTTCAGCACTGACAGCAGTCGAACGTCTTCGTGGAAGAGCACGTCCGAGGCACCCCCTCCCACCGCTGGGCGGGCGGGGTGCCGGGAGATCCGGTGGGTCTGCTCCGCCCCCGCCAGGGCTTGGGACAGCCTATCCACCCCCCTTGTCACGGGTCCGACGGCAATTCGGAGGCCCGCGGGAAAGCGGATATTCCTCAGCGGGTTCTCTCCCCCCGCCGACAGGTCCCGGGAATACGTCAGGCACCACAGGAGGACGTCATCCGCCAAATCCTGACTGAATCCGCCGCTGGCCCCGGTTTGATCACCCACCTGCTTGCGGAGCAGACGCACCTGCTCCCGCTGTCGCTCCTCCATCACTCCGTCCGCGGTACGGAGCCACACGAAAACGTAGGGCTCCGTCAGGCGGATCCCCAGCCGGCTCTCCGGGTCGTCGGGGTGCTCCTGACCGGCCAGCATTTCCTCTATTAGGGCCCGCCGCTGGGCGGGCGCCCCACCCTGCCAGCGGTCCTGCTCATGGTGGAATTCCGCGTCGATGGCCGAAATATAGGCCTCGAGGATCTGGTGCATCCTGGTGTGCAGATCCTGCAGCTGAGCGCCACTGCCTGTGGCGGGGGCGAGCTCGCGCTGGGCCAGGAGCAGTTTCTCCTGAAACCGGGCATGGTGGGACCACACGAACCTGATGATCGAGGACAGATCCGCCCCCCGATGGAACGCTGCCCTGACCTGACGGCGCATCTCATCCGGCGCTTGCGTGACCGGCTTTCCCGAGCGCAGACTTGCCACGGTGGTCAACACCCCGGCCGCACACGCCAGGCGCTCGATGTTCCGGGTCTCCGGCCTGACCACGATGGAACCAGAGCGACGTAGCTCCTCCACCTCGTCAGCGACCTGGGCCGCGGTGGCCAGAGCCCAGGTGATCACCGTCTCAGGCAGGACTTTGCGCACCGTGGCCACCGTCGTGGTGTCGAGAAGATCGTCCAGCCCCACCGGCGAATCACTTGCCCGGAGATCGTCCAGCCACGTCAGCTGCGGTGGATGGGGAATGTTCATGGACTCCTCCTTCGTCGGGCAGTGCAGCTGAGCTTAACGCTTCGGACCCGAGGGGTGGGGACGCCAGATGCCGTGCTCCCGCTCCTGGCCGGGCACAACTGTGGGGCTCAGAGGGTCGATCACACCCGCTTTTCGCCGGGAGCCTGTGGGTGCCTCACCTCCGGCACGGGCGTCCTGGCTCGAGGACGGCGCCGAGGCCAATCAGGGGTCAGAGTCCCGGCTCGGTGAAGTGATGGGGCGCGCCGGCCTGCCCCGCAGCATCAGCGTGCTGCGCGCGATGGAGGTCATCGTGTGGATGGAGTACCGGAAGGGCTGAGCGACTGTGTCCCAGGCGCGGGCACTCAAGGTGACGGGCCGGTTAACTCTCGGGCAATTCCCGGCGGCGTGTAGGCCCCCGAACAGGGGAAATGGCGAAGCGTCACGGTCATTGCCGAGAATACTTGCAACTTTGAGGATACTGTCAGGGGCCGAACAGCCGTCGACGACGGTTGCCCGTTCGTGACTTTTTCTTTCCCGGAGGCCTCCCATGTCCCGTTTCACCCACCGTTCACTCCCGTCCGTCCTCGCCCTGGGCGCGTCCGCGTTCCTGCTCGCCGCGTGCGCCGAACCGGCGGAGGACAACGCGGCGTCGACAAGCGGCTCCGCGGCCGAGGGCGAGACCGTCACCCTCACCGTCTACACCTCGGAGCCCGAAGCCAAGGTCGACGAGATCAACAGGGCCTTCATGGAGGCCAACCCGGACATCGAGGTCGAGGTCTACCGCGCCGGCACCGGCGACCTCAACGCCCGCATCGCCACGGAGAAGGAGACCGGCACGATCGGGGCCGACGTCCTGTGGGCGGCCGACGCCCCGACCTTCGAGGGCTACGCCGAGAGCGGCGACCTGGCGGAGCTGCAGGACGTCAACACCGACGGCATCATCGACGAGGCCGTGGACGAGGAGGGCTACTACGTCGGCACCCGCATCATCCCGACCGTCATCGCCTACAACACCGACGTGATGGAGCAGGACCAGCTGCCGGCCTCCTGGGCCGACCTGACCGACCCGAAGTACCGCGACCAGATCGTCATGCCGGACCCGGCGGTCTCCGGCGCCGCGGCCTTCAACGCCTCGGCCTGGAAGAACAACGAGGACCTGGGGGAGGAGTGGATCATCGCGCTCGGCGAGAACAACCCGATGATCGCCGCCTCCAACGGCCCGACCTCCCAGGAGATCGCCGGCGGCGGGCACCCGCTCGGCGTCGTCGTCGACTACCTGGTCCGTGACCTGGCCGCCGAGGGCTCACCGATCGAGGTCATCTACCCGACCGACGGCGTCCCCTACATCACCGAGCCGGCCGGCGTCTTCGCCGACTCCGAGAACCAGGAGGCCGCCGAGCGCTACATCAACTTCCTGCTCTCGAAGGAGGGCCAGGAGCTCGCCGTCGAGCAGAACTACCTGCCGGTCCGCGAGGACGTCGGCACCCCGGCCGGCACCCCGGCACTCGCCGACACCGCCCTGATGGAGATGGATCTCGACACCATCATCGCCGACCAGGCCAACGCGGTCGAGGTCTTCCAGAAGGCCATGCAGTAACCCCGACCGAACCTGTGAAAACCCTCCTCACCCTCCGACTGGCGACCTGGCTGATCATCGCGGGACTGATCCTCACCCCGCTCGGCCTGGTCGTCGGTCTGGCTTTCGGCGGCAACCAGCTGCCCGTCCTCGACGACCTCAACGTGGCCACCGCCGCCTGGAACTCGGCGTGGACCACGCTCGTCTCGGCGGCCGGGGCGGTGGTCGCCGGCACCGCCGTGGCCCTCCTGGTCGACCGCACCGACGTCCACGGCCGCGGCCTGCTGCGGTTGTTCCTGCTCTCGCCGCTGCTGATTCCCCCCTTCGTCGGCGCGATCGCCTGGCTGCAGCTGTTCAGCCCCCGCCAGGGCCTCAACGCGCTGGCCGGCACCGAGGTGTGGAACATCTACGGCGGTGACGGCGTCGCCTTCCTGCTCACCGTGCACACCTACCCGGTGGTCTACGTGATCGTCGCCAACGCGCTGCGCGCCATCCCCTCGGACCTGGAGCAGGCCGCGCGGGTGGCCGGCGCCTCGACCGGGGAGGTGATCCGGACGATCACCCTGCCCCTGCTGCGCCCGGCCCTGCTCAGCGCCTTCACGCTCTCGGCGGTGTCCAACCTCGCCGACTTCGGCATTCCCTCGCTCATCGGCTCACCCGCCGGCTTCGAGACCCTGGCGACCATGATCTACCGCGTCATGGACTCCTCCCTCGTCGCCAACCCCCTGCAGGTGGTCTCCACCATCGGCATCGTCCTGCTCCTGCTCGGGGTGGCGGCGGTGGTCCTGGACCACGTGGTCTCGCTGCGGGCGTCGACAAGCCTGCAGGACACCGGCGCGGCGACGCAGTTCCCCCTCGGCCGCTCCCGGCGGGCCGTCTCCGTGGCCGCCTGGCTGGCCGCGCTCGCCCTGACGCTCTCCCCGGTACTCGGCCTGCTCTACCGCGCGCTGCTGCCCGCCCCGGGGGTGCCGTTCACGCTGGCCAACATCAGCCTGGACAACTTCGTGCAGTCGCTGCAGAACCCGCGCACCGTCGACGGCTTCACCAACTCGCTGCTGCTGGCGACCGGGGCGGCGCTCATCTGCGGCGTCCTCGGCTGGCTGGTCGGCGTCCTGGTGACCCGCGTGAACTGGCCCGTCAACGCCGCGATGACCCTGACGGTGCTGCTGCCGACCGCCGTGCCGGGCATGATCATCGGCGTCGGCTGGCTGATCCTGGGCCGCTACACCGGAATCTACAACACCCGGTGGGTGATTCTCGGCGCCTACGTCTGCGCCTTCACCGCGCTGGTGCTGCAGTCGGTGCGCGCCCCGCTCACGCAGACCCCGCTGGCGGTGGAGGAGGCCGCCCGCGCCGCCGGCGCCGGCCGCGCCCGCGCGATCTTCCAGACCACCGGCCTGATGGCCGTCCCCGCCGCGGTCTCCGGCGCGGTGCTGGTGGCGGTGACCGCCATCCGCGAGCTGACGGTGTCCATCCTGCTCATCGCCCCGGGCACGACGACGCTCGGCGTGCAGCTGTTCAACCTCCAGTCCGCGGGGGATTACAACCAGGCGTCCGCGCTCTCGCTGATGTTCGCGCTCATCGGCATCATCGCGCTCGCCCTGACCGTGCGCGGCCCGGCCGGCGGCACGGCACGGGCGCGGTCACAGGCCCGGGCACGGACCCGGTTCAGGACCCGGTCCAGGAAGGAAAGACCATGATTGACCTGCACGACCTGCGCGTGGTGTACCCCGACGGCACCGTCGGGCTCGACGAGATCACCCTGCGCATCGCCCCCGAGGAGTTCATCGTCCTGGTCGGGCCCTCGGGCTCCGGCAAGACCACGCTGCTGCGCACCATCGCCGGCTTCCTTCAGGCGGAGTCGGGCGCCCTGCGCATCGGCGGCGAGGACGTCGCCGGCGTCGAACCCGAGAAGCGTCGCCTCGGGATGGTCTTCCAGCAGCACGCGGTGTGGCCGCACATGTCGGTGGCCGACAATGTCGCCTACCCGCTCAAACGAGCGAAGGTGGGGCGCGCCGACATCCGGCGGCGGGTGGGCGACGCCCTGGACCTGGTCGGACTCTCCGGTTACGACGCGCGCCGGCCTGACCGGCTCTCCGGTGGCCAGCGCCAGCGCGTCGCCCTGGCCCGCGCCATCGTCGCCAACCCCCGGGTGCTGCTTCTCGACGAAGCACTCTCCGCCCTCGACGAACCCCTGCGCGACAGCCTGCGCCGCGAGCTCGTGTCGTTGACCGCCGTGCAGCGGCTGACGACCGTGCACGTCACCCACGACCGCGCCGAAGCCCTGGCGATCGCCGACCGCATCGTGGTGCTCTCGGAGGGGCGAATCCGGCAGGTCGCGACCCCCGAGGAACTGCTGCGCGCCCCGGCCACCGCACAGGTCGCCTCCTTCATCGCCGACGCCGGCGTCGTGGCCGGTGTGGTTCAGGACGGCCGGGTGGCTGCGCCGACGTTGTCGATGTCGTGGGCGTTGCCGGAGGTGGAGCTGGTCGGGCCGGCCGGCGGTGTCGTCGACATCGCGGTACTTCCCTCGGCCGTCGAGATCGTGCCCCCGGGCACTCCGGGGTCGGCGGAGGGCACGATCACCTCGGTGCTCTTTGACCGCGGGTTCTTCAGCATCACCGTCAGCCTCGGCGAGCATTCCTTCCGTGCCAACCTGGCGGGGCAGCGGCCGCAGATCGGGGAGAACGTCGGTGTGATCATCCGGCGGCCGCTGGTGTACGGGCGGCAGTGACGGGGGAGCGTCGGCTACCATCCGCTCCATGAACCCGGAACGACTCACCCCAGAGTTCCTCGAGAACGCCAACGCCTACCAGGACGAAATCCAGAACATCTACCAGGCCGCCGACCTGATCGGCGTGTTCCTCATGGCCGTCGTCGGCGGCACGATCGCCCGACACAAGGGATACGACCTGGTGGGCTTCTTCTTCATCGCGCTGATCTCGGCCACCGGCGGCGGCATGATCCGCGACATGCTCATCCAGAAGGGCACCGTCGCCGCGATGGCGCAGCCGCAGTACCTCGTCCTGGCGACGGTCGGCGCGATCATCGCCTGGCTGGCCCACTTCCGGGGCCGGACCTGGGACCTCATCCAGGGCCACGCCGACGCCGTCATCATGGGCACCTGGGCGGTCACCGGCGCGGCGAAGGCGCTGACCTGGGATCTGCCGGTGACGGCGGCGCTGTTCATGGGCGTGATCACCGCGACGGGCGGATCGATGATGCGCGACGTCCTCACCGGGCGGCGGCCGAGAATCTTCCGGGGCGAGCAGCTCATGGTGCTGCCGGCGCTGCTGGCCGCGGCGGTGTACGCCGCCTTCCACTACGCCGAGGAGCCGGTGCTGGGCATGATCTTCGGCGCGGTCACCGGCTCGGCGCTGGCGCTGACCTCCTACTGGTTCGGCATCACGCTGCCGGTCAACCCCGACTTCGCGCCGGCCAACGCCGCCGCGGAGAAAGTGGAGCAGGTCGCCGACAAGGTCGGGGACAGGGCCCTGGAGAAGGCCGCGGACATCGAACCGCGGAGCGTCCGGGAAATCCGCCACGAGATCGGCATCGTCCACAAGGCGGGGGAGGACAGGAGCGAGGAGAAGGGCGAGGACGAGGGCAGCGACACGCAGCCGGCGCTGCACACGGACTCGGTGACGGCCGAGCAGGACGAGGCGATCGCGGGGCGCGCCGCGGACAACGCGACGGGCTACCGCTTCGAGGACGTGCTGCGCCAGCTGCACGAGGACGACAGCGAGCTCGGCCGCACCACCGAGCGAGCCTTCATCAGCGAATGGCTGGCCTGGCAGGAGGAGCACCGCCCGAACCAGGACCCGGACACAGACACAGGCACCGAGGGGGCGGGCCAGGGCGGGCACACCCGACTGCTGGAGCGCCGGGACCGGGATTCCTCACGCGGGGACCGTGGTTCCGACGAGGCCGGGGACTCCCTGTAGCCGGGCCGGACGGTCCCCGGCGCCTACGCTTGCCGACGGAAGAAGTCGACGGCGACCCGCTCCGCCTCCGGGTCCTCGAACCAGGTGTGTCCGTAGTCGTCGACGCGCAGGATCTCGGTGTCGACCTCACAGTTGTCCGCGCTGAAGGTGGTGGTGCCTTCGTCGGCCGAGCGCTCATGGAGACTGTCCGGGACGCAGCCGTTGCGGGTCGCCAGGTTTTTCAGCGTCCGCTCCACCCCGAGGTACGCGGCGCCGTGTCGGTAGCCGCCGCCGAAGGACATCATCTCGTCGTGGGCCCCGTGCACGAGCAGCGTGGGGACCCGCTGGGCGAAACGGCAGTTGGTGACCGACTCGTTGTAGTAGGCGCCGGCGACGGCGACGACGGCGTCGACAAGCGTGGGCGCGTGGCAGCTCAGCGCGGCGGCGAAACCGCCCCCGTTGGACATCCCGGTGGCGAAGACGCGCTCGGGGTCACCAGAGTAGTTCTCGACGACGTCATCGACGACGGCCCGGACATAGTCGACGTCCTCGTCCATCGTGGTCACCGCATAGGGGGCGCCGGCCCAGGCGTTGTTGACGGCCTGGGCGTAGACGACGATGGCCTCGCCGTCCACGGCCTGCTCGATGTTGGCGTACTCGCGGTAGCTCGCCGCGGAATCACCGTAGCCACCGAAGGCGAGGATGATCGGGTACGCGCGGGTTTCGTCGTAGTCGGTGGGGAGGACGGCGGTGTAGTCGCGGTAGCGCTCCTCCAGGAGGAGGGAGTGCTGGACGCTGTCGAAGGCACCGGGGGGTTGGGCGGCGGCGACGGCGGGGCTGAGCGCCACCGCCGCGGCGGCGGACAGGGCCACGACGGCGGGCAGGGTAGTCGACGGGAGCGTCATAGCAAAGAGGGTAAATGGGGTGGGGGAGATCGGCAAGGGTGGTACAGCCCGGCCGGCGGGAGCCGCCCGGTCCGGGCCACCCGGGCGTACCCTGACCCTCATGAACGTGGCAGCAGAGGTCGACCCGCAGATCCTGGCGATGTACCGCATCTTCGACGTCGTCGGCGTCCTGCTGATGGGCGTCATCGGCGGCACCATCGCCCGACAGCGGGGCTTCGACCTGGTCGGCTTCTTCTTCATCGCGATGTTCTCCGCGCTCGGCGGCGGCATGATCCGCGACGTGCTCATCAACCAGGGCACCGTCGCCGCGCTGGCCAACGCGGAATATCTGGTGCTCGCCTTCACCGGCGCGCTGATCGCCCGCTTCGTCTACTTCAAGGGCACGCTCTGGGACCGGTTCCAGGTCCACGGCGACGCGCTCATCTCGGCGCTGTGGGCCGCCACCGGTGCGGTCAAGGCGATGAGCTACGGGTTGCCGGTCCTGGCGTGCATCCTGATGGGCGTCTTCACCGCGACCGGTGGCTCCATGATCCGCGACATCGTCACCGGGCGCGTCCCGGGAGTTTTCGGTGGCAACCAGCCGGCGGTGATCCCGGCGATCGTCGCCGGCACGACGGTGCTCATCTCCGAGCAGTTCGGCCTGCTGTGGCTGGGCATGATCCTCGGGCCCATCCTCAGTTTCATCCTCTCGATGTACGGCTACTGGGCCGGCTGGCGCCTGCGCGTCGACCCGGAGTGGGCGCCGGTGAACAAGGCCGCGCCCCTGGTCGAGGACGCGGTCAGGGTCGCCGAAGGCGCCGGCCGATCCGTGGCGCGCCGCCTGGAACCCCGGGGGCTGCGCCAGTGGCGCCACCACCAGATGGAGAAGGCGCTGCGACGGCGCGTCGAGAAGCAGCAGCGCCGGGGCATGCACCCGGTGGAGGCAGAGACCCGGGCGCAGGAACTGCTCGACCACATCACCGGCGAACCCGGGGCGGCGGGCGTGGACACGCCGGAGGAGGGATCGAGCGCGGTGACGCACAACATCGGTTTCGACCTCGGGGGCCACTCCTACGACTCCTATGACGAGGACACCGGCCGGGACACCCCGACCGCGACCCCGGAGCTGAGGGAGGCGGCGGAGGAGACCGCCGGGGGCGAGGAATTCAGTGAGGACCTCATTGATCGGATCCTCGCCAACGAGAAACTCACCGACGAGCTGATCGCGCGGCTGGAGCGCAAATTCGACGAACGCCGCTGACCCGGGGAGGTGCCCCGGGGTATCAGCCGTGCGCCCGGAAGAAGTCCCAGGCGACGTACTCCGCGGCGGGGGAGTTGAACCAGGTGTGGCCGGCGCCCTCAACCCGCACGATTTCGGTGGCGGTGGCGCAGGAACCCGGGCGCAGGGTGGTCGAACCGGCGTACTCCCAGCTCGGGTTGAGCGGACCCGAGGCGCAGCCGTTGCGGGCGGCGAACCCGGCCAGCGCGGCCTCCACCCCCATGTAATGGGCGTTGTGGCGGTAACCGCCCTCATAGGCGACGAGGCCGTCGGCGGTGCCGTGCATGAGCAGCGTCGGCACCTGCGCCGCGTGACTGCAGCCGGTGACGGTCGGGTCGTAATAGGCGCCGGCGACGGAGGCCACGGCGTCGACGAGCTCGGGCGCGTGGCAGCTCAACGCGGCGGCGAAACCCCCGCCGTTGGACAGGCCGGTGGCATACACACGGCCCGCGTCACCCGAGAAGTTCGCCGCGACGTCGTTGATCGCCCTGCGCGTGTACTCGATGTCCTCGGCCAGGGTGGTCGCGGAGTAGGGCGCCCCGGCCCAGGCATTGTTGACGCCCTGCGCGAACACGAGGATCGCCTCCCCGCCGGTGGCCCCCTCCAGCCCGGCATAACCGCGGAAGCTGGCGGCGGTGTCGGTGTACCCCCCGAAGCCGATGACGATCGGGTAACTGCGAGACGGGTTGAAGTTCGCGGGCAGGGCGACGTGGTACTCACGGTGGTGTGCGCCCTGTGTGAAGGAACGGGTAATCGACGGAGGGAAGGGGAGCTGCGCTAGGAGTTGCGAGGACGTCTGCGGGTCAATGCTGGAGGTCTGGGCGGTGGCGACGGCTGGGCTCAGCGCGATTGCTGCGCTGGCGACAAGGGCCATGGCCGCGGACAGGGCGCGAGTGCGTGGCGTCATGGGTCGAGCCTAAACCGCGGCGAAACGTGCCCGCTGGTGATTCAGGTAACAAATAGACCCCATCAGCGAAGAATGCTGATGGGGTTCATCCGGGCTACTCGCAACCGACCCCGTCGCCGTCACGATCCAGGTGGGAACCGTAACCGGGATTGCCGCGGTACACCGGAGCCGCGCCGGCCGCACGGGCCGCGGAGCAGTTTTGGAAATAGGTGCTCTGCTGGGGCGCCGGCACGGGTGCTGGCGCTGGCGCCGGGGCGGGCTCAGGGACCGCCGCGAAGCCCGCGATCACCGGCGGATTCTCGTTCACGAGGGCGTCAGCACCTGCGCCGGAGACGTCGATGTCCCCGGCGGGAACCGGTTCTTCGGTGACGGTTTCGGTGACGGTGCTGACCTTGGTCACGGTTTCGGTGACGGTGGTGGACACCGTGGTCGGAGACGCCGTCATCGTCGACGTCACGGTCACAGGAACCTCATCGGCGGCGGAAGAACCGCATGCGGTCAGGAGGGAACCGGCGAGCAGTGCGCTGAGGGCGACCGCGCCCAATTTGCCGCGGTCAAGAGACTGTCCGAAGAAACGATTGTGATTCATCACGTGAGGGGTCCTAAGTGCGAGGAGTTGATGGGGGAGGGGATTTAGCGCGGGTCGCGTTCGCAGCCCACGCCGTCCTTGTCGCGGTCGAGTCGGTAGTTGTAGCCCGGGTCGCGCGGGTAGATCTGGCGACCGAGGCGGTTCCACACGTCAGTGCAGTTGGCGTACGTGGTGGTCGGAGCGGGGGCAGGCTTCGGTGCCGGGGCCGGTGCCGGGGCGGGCGCCTGAACAGGTGCCGGGGCCGGTGCGGGTGCCGGGGCAGCGGCCTGAACAGGGGCTAGGGCCGGCGCTGGTGCGGCGGCCTGGCGCGGGGACGGGATGAGCCCGGGCAACGGATTCGGGATGAAGCCCTGGGTGACGGCCCAGTAGGTGCCGCCGGCGATCGCACCGAGGATCGCGAGGACGCCGATGACTCCGGTGGCGGAGCTGGTGGACTCGGATGCGTCCTCCTGGGAGCTCAGCGACGAAAGATCGGAGCTGGCGATCGACTCGTCGTCCTCGGTGGCGGACGCCGATTCCGTTGATGACGCGCCATCGGCGGAGGACAGTTCAGCGGACTGTTCGGAGAAGGAGTCAGCCGAACCGCTGGAGAAGTCGGCCGACTCTGCGTGGGCGAGGGTGACGCCACTGAAGGACAGCGCCGCGGCAAGCGACAAAGCGAGGAGTTTCTTGTGCATGAGCTAAATATGGCACAGCTGACAGCCTTTTCGAAGCTTTTATGCAGAAAAAGCAAAACTACCCCCGTTTACTGACAGCTGTTTATAAAGTTATTTTCGTGTTTTATCGATGCGCGGCGGCGGAGGGTGCGGTTACCCGTCGTCGGGGAAGTGTCATTGGAAGCCCGGGCGGGTCGGTGGAGGCAGCGCCCCAGTGCACATCCGATTAACGAGGCAGGTGCCCGCGAGCAGAAGAAGAATCTCATCGCAAAGCGGGGAACAACGCGTCTGGGTAGGGCGAAGACTACGTACTCATACCCATGGGGGTTGCTGGTGGTGGCGCGATGCCGTGCAACCGGGGGCGCTGGAATCCGCGCTCGTCACCACTCCGGGTGCGGTCACCCTCAGGCTGGGCGAGGGCGTGGTCGACCTCGCCGCCGGTAACGTCAAGATCCAGGCCACCGATGCGTCACGCGAGCTGTCCGCCGGCCCGAGCTCAAAGAGATTCACGTGATGCCGAAGGGGCTCACGGTTTCCTTCGACTACAGGTTGACGAAACCGAACGGCAGCTTCCTGCCGGGCTCGCGGGAGATGATCTTGACGGTGCCCAGCACGCAGCTCCCGGTCAAGGTGATCACGGCCATGCCCGGCTGATGGGGCGATGACTTGTCCTTTTTCTCCGCCAGGACGGTGTCGATGCGGTTGACGACGCCGACGCCGGGGGAGACGACCACGCAGACGTTGCCGCCGTAGGCGTTGGTCGTGATCGTCACCTGCGGGTGCGAGGCGGTGGCCTCGCGCATGTCCAGCAGCAGCTCGCCCATCGACACCGTGTAGGAGGAACCGTCGACGACAAGCCAGCGGCCTTCGCGACGCAGGTTGCCGAACCACGTCGACATGATCTCTGGCTCGGTAACCGCCGGGGGAGCGGTGGCGCGCCGGGTCGGGGCCGGCATGGGGCGGGCGACGTCGGTCGTCGACAGGCGCTGGGCGCGCTCGATGATCGAGTCGAGCTGCGCCTGGCTGCTGGCGGTGACGATCGCCCTGGTGAGTTCGTCGTAGTCCTCGATATCGATGCGACCCTCGTTGAGCGCCTGGTCCACGAAGCGCATCGCGTGCTTGCGGTCGGCGTTGAAGATCTGGCCATCAGTCATGCGGTGAGGATACCGCGGAACCGGCGCTGTCCGGGGGTAACGTGGGCCGGGGTCGGCGGCAGCGGGGACAAGACCGCTGGATAAAGGGCTCGGCCTTAACCAGCAGAACGAGATATCGACAGCTTCGACCAGCGGTCTTTGCCCGAGCCGCGAGGGAGGGGATGAGGCGACGACGCCGAGGGGACCAGCGCCCTCGCCGAACGCCACCGCGATCACCGTGCGCCACCTCCTCGCTTCCGGCGCCGCCTTCACCGGAGTCGCGCTGACGTGGTTCCTCCTGCGCCGCCACGTCCCTGTCCATCGCGGCCACGACCGATTGGGTGGGGCCCGGGGGAATTCTTTCAGCCCCGCTGGCGCGTCGCGGCTTATCGACGCGAAGATGTCCCCCATAATGGCGGAGGTCTTTTCTGCGCGCCCTCGGGGGAGCGGTGCGCTGCGAAGGGTCGTTCCCGTCCCTTCCGATGGCGGGTGCCACGGACGTAATTGCGCGGGCGTAATCCTCAAGTAAAGGTTGAGCAAATGGGGGCTTCAAGTAGTACTTGACGGTTGCTGGAGTGATTCACGAGGGACCAGAATCGCAAGTGTCTAACGGGATGACCGGACCTACACTCCGCAAATCCCGTTCATGACGCGAAGATCTGAGGCCGTTGGGGAAGACGACCCTCGTCTTGAACGTCACCTTCATCATTTCGATGGTGGCGTTCTACGCATCATGAAAGGACACCTGTCGTGACGACACCTACACATGTCCCAGCACGCCCGGAGCCGCAGCGCGCGACGGGTGACTGTGACGATTGGCTCGACAACTGGCTTCGAGACGACGCCACTTTCAGCGACACCCTCGGGGTGCCGCTGCCGACGACCGCACGCACCGCCGTGCTGTCGATTTCCGGCCTGCCGTGCGAGCTGCGCTGGGCCGTTGAGACCGCGATGGTCGAGGCGATGCCGAGCGAATCCGAGCTCTACACGCCGTGCGCGGACCCGCTCACCGCCGATTGGTGCACCGCCTGGCAGCGCGACCGCGAGGTCTCCGGGTACCGAGCCGTGACCTGCCGCCAGGTCATCACCGGCAGCGAGGACGAGCTGGCCGCACTTGAGCGCGAGCTGTCCGCCTTGGTCATCGCGCATCACGCCGGCGCCGAGAATTCGGTCGCCAGCGTCACCGTCCGCATGGTCGACTAACACACATAACTGCATCTTTGACCACCCCTCGATGCAGGCGGGTGGTCGAGGGATTTCCGCTGGGGAAGGCGGAAATCCACCCACGCCACAATCCGCCGACGCATGGTGCGCCGGCGGTTGTTCTAGTTTTCCAGGGTGGCGGCGATGATGAGCGCCAGTTCCTGCGGCCGGCTCCACATCGGCCAGTGGCCGGTGGGCAGGTCGACGAGGCGGACGTCGGCGTACTTCGCCAGCTCGGCCGTCATCGGGTGGCCCGCCTCGGCCAGGGCGGTCAGCTGCTGGCTGGACAGGGAGTTGCAGACCAGCGTCGTCGGGATGGAGTAGCGGGCGTCGTTGCGCAGGTGCACCGGGGTGGTGAGCACGGCCCCCGGCTCGGGGACCGACCGTTCCCGGAACGTGGCCAGGGCGTCCCCATCCAGGCCCTCGAGGCTGGCGTCGGCCCCCAGCACGTCGAAATCCGGCAGCGGAAACTCCGGCAGGTCCTGCGGCGCGTCCTTGTTCATGCGGAATCCGTCGGCGACCGGGCCGCTGTCGACCCAGATCACCCGCGCGACGAGATCGGGGCGCTTGTCCATGGCCATGGTCACCGGGATGTTGGCGCCGCTGTGCGCGACGACGACGGAGGGGCCGTCCAGGGCGGCCAGGACCGCTTCGGCCTGATCGGAGGGGGTGCGGGTACTGCGCTGAGGGTCGTCGGGGTCGAGGCCGGGCAGGGTCAGGGCGGTGGCGGGGACGTCGAGTTCCTGGAGTCGTTCCTTAACCTGATCCCAGGCCCAGGAACCGAGCCAGAAACCGGGGACGAGGACAACGGTGTGTGTGGTCATGGCGTCAAGAGTGGCACAGGTCGGCGGCGCCGGCCGGGTGTCACTCCTCGCCGGCGCCCTCCGCCGCCCGCTCCCGCTCGCCCTCGACCAGGCCGTGGTAGTAGCCGTCGCCGAATGGGTCGTCCCAGTGCTCGGCCAGGTCGACGACGCCGTCGACGATCTTCCACGGGCGGTAGGGGTACTTCGCGATCTCCTCGTCGTCGGAGATGCCGGTGCGCACGAGGATGGTGCGCATGCCGGCCTCGAGGCCGGAGCGCACGTCGGTGTCCATGCGGTCGCCGATCATGACGGTGCGCTCGGAGTGAGCCCCGATCTTGTTCAGCGCGGTGCGCATCATCACCGGGTTCGGTTTGCCCACGTAGTAGGGGGCGCGGCCCGTGGCCGCCGTGATCAGCGCCGCCACCGAGCCGGTCGCCGGGAGGATGCCGTGCGGGGCGGGGCCGGTGACGTCCGGGTTGGTGGCGATGAAGCGCGCCCCCTCGCGGATGAGGTTGATGGCGGTGGTGATCGCCTCGAAAGAGTAGGTGCGCGTCTCGCCGAGGACGACGACGTCGGGGGAGTAGTCGGTGAGGATGAGGCCCGCGTCGTGAAGCGCGGTCGTCAGTCCCGCCTCGCCGATGACGTAGGCGCTGGCCGCCTTCGCCTGGGTGGTGAGGAACTTCGCGGTCGCGGTGGCCGAGGTCCAGATGCGCTCCGGTTCGACCCGGAGGCCCTGGGCCTGGAGTTTCGCGGAGAGGTCGCGCGGGGTCTGGATGGAGTTGTTGGTCAGGACCATGAAGCGGACGTCGTGGTCGCGCAGCGTCTGCAGGAAGACGTCGGCGCCGGGGATCATGTCGCCCTCGCGGATGAGGACTCCGTCCATGTCGGTGAGGTAGGAGATCGTTTCACTCATACGACCATTGTGCACCCAGTGGTCGTCACTTGTCGTCGGAATCGAGAAACGCGACCACGTCGGCCACCGTTTCCCACTCGTTGACGTCCTCCTCGTCGATCCGGCGACCGAATTCCTCCTCGGCGCGCACCGTCATCTCGATGCGGTCGAGCGAATCGACGCCGAGGTCCGCCAGCCGCCTGTCCTCGGTGACGGCCTGCGCCTCGACGCCGGCGACCTTCTCGATCAGCTTCGCCAGCCGACCCGCCGTCGTGGTGGGCGCGTCCTTGTCTTCCGTGGCGTCGTCACGCCCGCCGAACTTGGCGGCGAGCTGGTCCTGGAGCGATCCCGAGTCTGCGAACTGCATGCGCCCATCCTAGCTGGCGGGATTCGGCGGCGGGCTGAGCGCTCACTTAAGGTCGTTGACTGTGAGTCTGCGCAAGAGGAAGAATCCGACGGGAGCGCTCGCCCGCCTGACCGAGGTGGCGACGGCCCCGGCCCGCCTTCTCCCGCAGACCCGCGCGTTGAGCCGCCTGCGCCGCCGCGGCCCGCGCCAGCACCCGCCGGATCCCCGCAACCGCGTCAGCAAGCTTGCCGACGCCGACCGCTCCGGCCACGTCGCCGCCTCCGGCGCGAGCATCTTCTGGACCGAGTACGGGCCACTCGACGCCGAGACCACCGTCGTCTTCGTCCACGGCTTCACGCTCTCGTCGGAGTCCTTCTTCTTTCAGGTCCGCCACCTCCGCGAGCACTGGCCCGGGGTGCGGCTGCTGCTCCTGGACCTGCGCGGGCACGGGCGCAGTGAGCGGGTCAGCGTCGAGAAGTGCACCGTCGACCTGGCCGCCGAGGACGTGCTGGCCGTCATCCGCTCCCGGGCCGCCTCGGGGCGGCTGGTCCTGCTCGGGCACTCCCTCGGCGGGCCGGTGTCGCTGGCCGCCGTCCGCCGGGCGGAACCCGCCGTCGCGGAGCGTCTCGCCGGCGTCATCGAGGTGTCCGCGTCCGTCGAGGAGATGGCCGGCGCCGGGATCGCTCAGCTGCTCAACACCGCCCTGGTCGACCGCCTCGTCGAACACTTCGAGAACAGACCCGCCAGCGCCTTCCCCGGGCGCGAACGCATCGCGGGCCTGATCGCCCCGATCCTGGCGGTGGGTGTGTTCATGCGTTCGACCGACGCGGACATCATCGACTTCCACGCGCAGCTGATCAACGAGACCCCGACCGCGACCATCCTCGGGTTCATCGACGACCTGCAGTCCCACCAGGAGGTGGAGGCCGCCCGCAGACTCCGGGACACCCCGGGCTACGTCATCGTCGGCGAACTGGACCACGTGGTTCCGCTGTCCCAGTCGGAGCGGCTGGTGGAACTCTGGCCGAAGTCCTACCTGCAGATCGCCCACGGTGCCGGGCACATGATCCCGCTGGAGGTGCCGGAGCAGATCAACATGGCCCTGGACCGCCTCCTCGGGGTGGAGCTGGGGGAGCGACCCTAGGAGCGGTTCACCCGGAGCTCAAGGAAACCGGTCCAGCCGGGCCCGCACTTCCTCAGGCAGGGCGCTGAACCAGTCCTCCTCCCGCCCGGGTTCGGGAAGCGGGGATCCGTACTCGGTCATGTGCGCGCCGGGGATCTCGTTGAGGTAGACCCACACATTCGTCGGCGGCAGCCCCAACAGTTCGGCCACCTTCGCGGTGACCTGTTCCAGCAGCGCGGTTTTCCGGGCCCCGCTTCGACCGGAGCGGATGTCGGCGCGGACCCACACGTGACCCTCCGGGGCCTCGGTTCCGGCGAGGAACAGCGCCCCGGGCTCGAGCTCGTGGAAGATGACCTGCACGAGGTAGCGCGGCGCCCGCGCGATCTCGGCGTGGAGATCCGTCAGCAGCGTGGCGACGTCCCGGCGGTGCTCCTGGTCGATGAGCCCGCGTCGAGAAGCAACCGTGTAGGTGGGCATCTACCTGGCTCGATCGTCGAGCGGCTTCTCCAGATAGGTCTTCAGCGCGGAGACGATGTAGACCCAGCCTTCCGAGACCCCGTGGTACATCTCGGACTGCACGGAGCTGAAACCGGAGTGCACCAGCCGCAGGTGAACGGCGCCGCCGTGTTCCTCGAAGCCCTCGATGCCGTTGACGATCCAGGTCACCTCCGTGCGTTCATGGTCGTTGCTCTCGTTGTAGCGCTCGGGGTAGACGTCGGAAAGGGTGTGCCAGGTGTAGGAGAGCTTCTTGCCCGGCTCGGCGATGGTGACCACCTGGCCCCAGTCGTTGAACCTGTCGGGTTCGCCGGCCCAGAGGATCCTGTCGCCGACCCGCCAGCTGCCACCGTCGGCCATCTTCGGGCCGGTGCCGCCCATGTAGAAGTCGATGGCGTCACGGTCGATGAGGGCGTCGTAGACCGCGGCCGGGGTGGTCCTGAAAATGACGGTGGAATATTCGAAGGAAGTGCTCATGTGCCCGAGGGTAGTCCGGGCGCGGTGGTCGTGGGGGCGGTTCAGCGACCTGTTCGGTGGCGTTCAGGCGGCGACACTCGGCGACGGTACTGTGCCGCCCCGGCGTGCCGAGATCCCCACGCCCGGCAGGTATTCGGGCAGGGCACGTAAAACGGCAGAAAAGTAGCCTCGACCGGGACCAGTCGAGGCTACGGCGGGAAGTGAAAAGGTGGCGTTTAGGCCTCGGAGCTGAGCTCCGGCAGAGCGGCCAGGATGGCGTCGCGGTTCTCCTCGAAGTACTCCAGGACCGTGGGCAGGAGCTCGTCGATGTAGTTGTCCGCAGTGTCCTCCTCGGCCGGGGTGGCCGGGGCGGCGGCAATCGCCGGGGTGGCCGGGGTGGCGGCGTGCTCCGGCTTGCCCGGTGTGCCCTTCGGTCCCGGGGTGGCCGGCTGCGCCGGGGTGGCGGGCTTCGCCGGCTGAGCCGGGGTGGCCGGGGTGCCCGGCTTGCCGTCGGCTTCCTCCTTCAGGCCGCACCGGTCGGCGGCCTCGTCGACACGGGCCAGCGCCGCGACGATGTCATCGCCGCGGTCATGGAACGTGGCGACGATCTGGGCCTGGGCGCGGATGGCCTCGTACTCGGATTCGGTGGTCCAGTAGGACTCGGCCTGCTCACAGGTGATCTCGCCGGCCGGCAGTTTGGCGAGGGCGTCGTCGATGGGGTCGGCGGCGGCGATGGTGGGGGACATGGTCACGACGGCGGCGGCGGCAATGGACAGAAGGGAGATGCGAGTCTTCATGGCGCACATGGTGACACGCTTATCGGTCGGGCGAAAGTCGAGGAGACAATATTTGCGCAACCGGCGGGGAGGCGACGACGTTCCGAACGCCTTCCCTGCGGTCTCGGGAAGGTGATCGCCCACGGCCCCGCTCCTGAGGGCCCGTTTCAGAGCCGAGGGACACTCTTCACATCCCGGAGAGGCCGATCAAACGACAGAAAAAGTCTGGTTATTTTTGTTTGGTGACCGTTTGAATCCCATTCTCCTGAGTGAATTTTGCCACAAACCGTACGGATGTTCCGTTGTCGCAGTGTGCGGGCCCGAAATGCCCGCCTCCCCCTTTCCTGTGGTCAGGCCCTTCCTTGGATTTTCAAGTGTCCGAACGGGCATTTAGGCCACATTCCCATTACCTATTTAACTGGTAGCCGAATCCGATTCATTTCATTAACCTGCGGATACGTCAATAGGTCATACATTGAATTGGGGAGTGTGGGCAGGAATGGGCAATGCCGTCAATGGGGTGTCACGCCGGTCATTTCTCGCGTGGACGGGTGCGGTCGGCGCCACCACCGCGCTGGTGAGCGCGACGCAGTTCGGGGCGACGCCGGGCGTCGGCAAGCACAACGCCGCATTCGCGCAGGAGTCAGACAACGCACCGGAAGGGCAGAAGATCGTCTGGTCCGCCTGCACCGTCAACTGCGGCTCCCGTTGTCCGTTGCGCCTGGTGGTGGAGGACGGGCGCGTCACCCGGGTGCTGCCGGACAACACGGGCACCGACGAGGTCGGCTCCCAGCAGATCCGGGCGTGCGTGCGTGGCCGCTCCATCCGCCACCGCATCTACAACCCGGATCGCCTGAAGACCCCGCTCAAGCGCGTCGCCGGCACCGAACGCGGGGCGGGGCAGTGGGAGGAGATTTCCTGGGAGCAGGCCCTTGATGAGATCGCCGACAAGATGAAGCAGCTGCTGGCCGACTACGGCAACGAGTCCATCTACCTGCAGTACGGCACCGGCACTATCGGCGCGACGATCGCGCGTTCGTGGCCGCCGATCCAGACCCCCTTCGCCCGCCTGATGAACCTCATCGGCGGCTACCTCAACCACTACGGCGACTACTCCTCGGCGCAGATCGCCGGCGCCTACCCCTACTTCTACGGCGAGTGGACCCCGTCCAACAGCTTCGACGACGTGAAAAACGCCAAGCTGCAGGTCATGTTCGGCAACAACCCGCTCGAGACCCGCATGTCCGGCGGCGGCGAAACCATGGTCACCCAGAAGATCAAGCAGGACCACGGCGTCAAGACCATCGTCATTGACCCGCGCTACTCCGAGACCGCCGTCGGCCTCGGCGACGAATGGGTTGCGCTGCGCCCCGGCACGGACGCCGCCCTGGTCGCCGGCATCGCCCATGTACTCATCGAGGAAAACCTGCACGACCAGGAATTCCTGGACACCTACTGCGTCGGCTTCGACGAGAAAACGCTGCCGAAGGAGGCCGCGCCCAACTCCGACTACCGCTCCTACATCGAAGGCCGCGGCCCCGACCGGACGGCGAAGACCCCGGAATGGGCCGCCGGCGTCACCGGGGTGCCGGCCACCCGCATCCGCCAGCTCGCCCGCGAAATGGGCGGCGCCAAGCCGGTCGCCATCACCCAGGGCTGGGGACCGCAGCGTCACGCCAACGGCGAGAACCAGGCCCGCGCCGTGTTCACCCTGGCCTGCCTGCTGGGACAGCCCGGCATCCCCGGCGGCGGCACGGGCGGACGGGAGGCGTCGGCAAGCCTGCCCATGGCCAGCCCCTTCAACACGCAGTACGAGAACCCGGTGGAGACCGCCATCTCCGTGGCGACCTGGACCGACGCCGTCGACCGCGGCGCCGAGATGACCGCCACCCGCGACGGCGTGCGCGGCCGGGACCGGCTCGACGTGCCGATCAAGATGATCTGGCAGTACGGCGGAAACGCCCTGACCAACCAGCACGGCGACATCAACCGCACCATGAACCTCCTCAGGGACGAGGACAAGGCCGAGCTCATCGTCGTCTCCGACATCCAGATGACGACCTCGGCGCGGATGGCCGACTACGTGCTTCCCGACGCCTCCACCGCGGAGCAGGAGGACGTCATCGCGCAGGGGTCCTCGGGCAACATGGAGTACACCATCCTCGCCTCCCAGGCACTGACCCCGCTGTACAACTGCCGCCCGATCTACGACGTGCTCGCCGATCTGGCCGAGCGCTTCGGGGTGCGCGAGAAGTTCACCGAGGGCCGCACCCAGCAGGAGTGGGTCCAGCACACCCTCGACGAGTCCCGCAAGGAGATCGGCGAGCTGCCGGACTACGGGGAGCTCAAGGAGATGGGCATCTGGCGCCGCGAGGGTGAATCGGTCATCCCGCTCAAGGAGTTCCGCGAGGACCCGGCGGCCAACCCGCTGCCGACGCCCTCCGGCAAGATCGAGATCTACTCGCAGGCGCTCGCCGACCTGGCCGAGGAATGGGAGTTCGACGCCAACATCCCGGGGGACCGCATCACCGCGCTGCCCGAGCACGTCGACACCTGGGAGGGGGCCATGGAGGCGCGGACCAGCGACAAGTATCCGCTGCAGTGCATCGGCCACCACTTCAAGGGCCGCACCCACTCCACCTACGGCAACGTCGACTGGCTCTGCGACGACGCCCACCCGCAGATCCTGTGGATCAACACCCTCGACGCGCACGCCCGCGGCATCGAGAACGAGGACGCCGTCTACGCCTACAACGACCGGGGCCGGGTGCGCTCCATCGCGCGGGTGACCCCGCGCATCGCGCCGGGCGTGATCTCCATTCCGCAGGGCTCCTGGTTCGACCTCAACAAGGAGGGCGTCGACGTCGGTTCCTCGGTCAACACGCTGACCAGCTGGCGTCCCTCGCCGATCGCCAAGGGCAACGCCCAGCACACCACCATCGTCCAGGTAGAGAAGGCCTAGAACCCATGACCACTCAGCTCGGCTTCTATTTCAACCAGGAACTGTGCAACGGCTGCAAGGCCTGCCAGGTCGCCTGCAAGGACAAGCACGACACCCCGCTGGGCACCAACTGGCGCCGCGTCGTCGAGTACTCCGGCGGCACGTGGCAGGTGGGCAGCGACGGCACCTTCAACCACGACACCTACACCTACTACACCTCGATCAGCTGCAATCACTGCGACGTGCCCATGTGCGTGGAGGTCTGCCCGACCACCGCGATGACCAAGGGCGAGGACGGCATCGTCCACGTCGACCAGAGCAAGTGCGTCGGCTGCCGCTACTGCGAATGGGCCTGCTCCTACTCCGCGCCGCAGTTCAACCCGGAGACCGGGATGATGAGCAAGTGCGACATGTGCCGCGACTACCGCTCGCAAGGTGAGGAACCCGCCTGCGTCACCGCCTGCCCCTCCCGGGCCCTGGACTGGGGCCCGATCGACGAGCTGCGGGCGAAGTACGGCGACGTCAGCGCCGTCGCCCCGCTGCCGGATCCGACGCTGACCGAACCCAATCTCGTCATCACCCCGCACCGGGACGCCCAGCCGTGGCAGTCCTCCGACGGTGACATCGCCAACCGCGCAGAAATCTAGCCAGAAAGGTATCGCTTGTGAACACCCACGAGTGGCCGTTGACGCTGTTCACGGTCTTCGGTCAGATGGCCGTCGGCGCCTTCATCGTCCTCGGCCTCATCCAGGTCCTGGGCCGGCGCACCCATTCCACCCGGGTCATCGACCGCGTCGCCACGCCCGCCCTCTACGCGATCGGTCCCATCATGGTCGCCGGCTTCCTCGCCGCCTTCTTCCACCTCGGCAACCCCCTCCACGCGCTCAACGCGCTGCGCGGGTGGAACAGCTCCGCGCTGACGCAGGAGGTGCTCGCGGGCGTCGTCTTCGCCGCCGCCGGCTTCCTCTTCGCCCTGGCCCAGTACTTCCGCTGGTTCAGCGCCCGGGTCCGCACGGTGCTCGCCGTGCTCACCGCCGTCGTCGGCGTGGTGTTCATCTGGACGATGGCCCGGCTCTACATGCTGCCGACCATCCCGGCCTGGGACCACTGGACCACCCCGGCGCAGTTCTATCTCACCGCGCTGTCCACCGGCGCGCTGGCCATCGGCGTCGCCTTCGCCTCCTGGCCCTTCCTGCGCCACGCCGGGTGGCTCAACCGCCTCATGCCGGCCCACCGGGACCAGGAGGACGTCGACGAGAACGAGGTGCTCGCGCTCGTCGCCACCGCGCTGCGCTGGATCGGCGTCACCGTCGTCGTGCTCCTGCCGCTCGAGCTGGTCGTGCTCATGTTCTTCTACGGCCGCCCCGACTCCGTCAACCCCGCCGAGTACGCCTTCCCCATGCTCTGGTTCATCCTCCGAGTGGCCCTGCTCATCGCCGGCGCCGGACTCATGGGCCTGTCCCTGGTCCAGCTGGCCGCCCGGGCCGAGGACGGCTCCATCCAGCAGGTCCGGGCCCAACGCACCCTGCTCGTCCTGGTCACCGCCGCCTACCTACTCGTCAGCCTCAGCGCCCTCATCGGCCGCTTCATCTTCTACGGCGCCAACGACCGGATTGGAATCTGACATGAGCAAAGAATCAGCCCAGCGCGTCCTCACCGCCGCCCTGGTGATCAGCCCGCTGTACCTGGCCGCCCCCTCACGCGGCCTGCGCGAGAACCTGCAGAACCCGACCATGCTCGAGGCCTGGCCGCTCGCCGACGCCTCCTCCGCCCGCGGCCTGGCCGCGCTGAACGGGGGAGCGGACACCGCGGAGCAGCTGGCCCACGACCACCTCTACCTCTACACCGGGGTGTCCGCGCCCCTGGCCCAGCCCTATGAGTCGCCCTACTTCTCCGGCGACGGCCTGGTCATGGACGAACGCGCCGCCCAGGTGCGCGCCGCCTACGCCCGTCTCGGCTTCAGGGCCCCGGACCCGCGCTACCCCGACGACCACATCGGCCTGGAGATCGCGTTTCTCGCCGAATGCGCCCGCGCGATCAACAACGGGCAGGATGCCGCGCCGCTGCTGCGCGAATTCCTCGACGATCACCTGGCCACCTTCGCCCCGCAGGTCTGCGCCGCCACCCGGAGCCACGCGAGCACCGCGATCTACCGCGCCCTGCCGGATCTGACCGAGGGACTCATCGCCTCCGCCTACGACCTGGTCTCATGAGCTACCGACGGCTCCTGGCCTGGGTGGCGACCACCCACCCCGAGATCGTCCTGCTCTGCGACCACAGCCAGGCCCCGCGCCTGCCCCGCACCCACACGCCGCTGCGACTGCGCACCTGCGTGCGCCAGCTGCCCGACTACATGGTCCCCGAGCTCCTGCTCGCCGGCGCGACCTCCCTCGCCCTGGCCTGTCCCGAGCGCACCGAGGTCCTCGAGGCGCTGCCCCTGGCCGCCGTGCCCACCGGCCTGGTCATGCTCACCGCCGCCGAGGTTCCCGTGGACCAGGCGCCCCTGCCGCGCCGCGCCCTGCTCGGGGCCACCGCACACGCGCCGATCGACACCGGCGCCGCCGCCGACGTCCGCCTGGCCACCGCGCTGCGCGCCCTCGGCGTCGCCTACGACCGCCCGACCACCGCCACCGCCCTGCACTCCCAGGGCTGCACCGCCTGCAGCGTCTGCGTCCTGGCCTGCCCCAATGACGCGCTTTCCCTGGCCGGGGAGGGGAGCACCGAGCTGATCCACGACCGCACCTCCTGCGATTCCTGCCAGCGCTGCGTCCGGCTCTGCCCCTCCTCGGCGCTCGGCTCCGCCGGAGCGGTTTCCCTGCGGACGCTGGCCAACCAGCCGCAGGTCGTCCTCGAGACCGTCGAGACCGCCCGCTGCACCCGCTGTCACCAGCGTTTTCGACCCGCCGAGGGCGAGGAACTGTGCCGGACCTGCGCTTTTCGACGCGAGCACCCCTTCGGCGCCGCCCGACCGCACTAGACTCGGACGCATGCGCAACCCCCTCCACATGCTCGGCAACCTCGCCGGCGCCGCCGTGCTCACCACCGGCGCCCTGCAGGCCTGGCTCGCCACCGACGCCGCCCGGGAGCGCGCCCGCCACCAGAAGGCCGTGCACCCGCATCTGCAGACCCGTCTGATCAACTACCCGGTGGAGACCTCCAGCCCGGCGGTGCTGCGCGCGGTCGGCCGGGTCACCCGCCTCCTTCCGGTCCCCGGCAAGTCCCGGGAGGGCGTGGCCACCACCGTCGAGCGCCACGCCGGCCTGCGCATGCGCGTCCACCGCCCCGTCGACGGCCCGCGCCAGTCCGACACCGCCGCGCTGCTCTGGTTCCACGGCGGCGGCCACGCCCTGGGCACCCCCGCCCAGGACGACCGGCTGCTCACCTACATCGCCGCCGAGCTGGGCATCACCGTCGTGGCCCCGCGCTACTCGCTGGCGCCCTTTCCCGCCGGGCTGGACGACGCCTGGACCGCCCTGGCCTGGCTGCGTCAGCAGGGCCACTCCCGCATCGCGGTCGGTGGCGCCTCCGCCGGCGGCGGGCTGGCCGCCGGCGTCACCCAGCGCGCCATCGACGAGAACGTCCGGATCGACTACCAGCTGCTGGTCTACCCGAAGCTCGACGACCGCACAGCTGTGCGGGTCACCGAACCTCAGGGCGCGGTCGGCCGCTTCGTGTGGACCCCCGCGCTGAACAGGGCGGCCTGGGAGCTCTACCTCGCCGAGGTCGGCGGCCCCGGCGCGGAGTCGCTGCCGGACTACGCCGCCCCCGCCCGGCGCACCGATCTCGCCGGCTCCCCGCCGACCTTCATCGGGGTGGGCTCCCTCGACCTCTTCTTCGCCGAGGACCGTGACTACGCCAGGGCGCTCATCGACGCCGGCGTCCACCTCGACTGGTTCCAGCCCACCGGCGCGTACCACGGTTTCGATCACGTGGTCGGCCCGCAGATGAACCTCTTCCACCGCACCATCGTCGAGAAGCTCGGGGCTGGGCTGGGGATCTCCTGACCCGGGACACGGGAAAGCGCGGCCCCGGGGATCGGCGGCGTCGATAGGATGAGACGGTATGGACACACTTGAGGCACTGCAGCAGGTAGGACACTGGCCCGTCGATCACGCCGCGGCGGCGGTGATCGCCGACGGCCGTCTCTGGCGCACCGGGGACACCGGGCGGGTCTTCGCCCTGGCCAGCGTGACCAAACCCGTCGCCGCCTGGGGATTCCTCGTGGCCGTGGAGGAGGGCGTTCTCGAACTCGACCAGCCGATGGGGCCGGAGGGCGCCACCGTCCGGCACCTGCTCGCCCACGCCTCGGGCGTGGGCTTCCGGGACCGCGCACCGGAGCGCCCGGCCGGGGACCGGCGAATCTACTCCTCCGCGGGGTTCGAGATCCTGGCGGAGGGCGTCGAGAAGCTCAGCGGCCTGCCCTTTCCGGAGTATCTGGCGGAGGCCGTCCTCGCCCCCCTGGGCATGGGGGACACGCGGCTGCACGGCTCCGCCGGCCACGACATGAGCTCCACCGTCGAGGACATGAGCAGGTTCATCCTCGAAGTGCTCGAGCCGAGTCTGCTGCACGAGTCGACCGTGGCGGAGATTGTCACGGATCAGTTCCCGGGTCTGCGTGGCACCGTGCCCGGTTACGGCATGCACAAGCCCAACCCCTGGGGGCTGGGCTTTGAGCTGCACGGCACCAAGTCACCGCACTGGCTCGGGAAGGGGATGCCGGCGGACGTGGCCGGCCACTTCGGCCAGAGCGGCACCTACCTGTGGGTGCACCGCCCGACCGGCCGGGGCATGGTCGCCCTGACCGACCGGGACTTTGGCGCGTGGGCCAACCCGCTGTGGGCCGAGACCAACGACGCGGTCTGGGCCGAGCTCGAGGGCTAGCTACCAGAGGTCTCCGGCGTAGGGGCGGGCCCAGAGCACGAGCGTGACCGTCAGCGCCTTGAACCAGGCCACCTGCATGTCGTCGACCTGGGCACGGTCGGTCTCGCCCTGCTCGAGGAAGCCGCGGACGGTGAGGGTGACCGGGACGATCAACGCCATCATGTCCTTCATCGGCACGTGCCCGATCCCGGAATCGACGTGGTCGGTGACGTTCTTGCGCTGGGGGTGATGCCGCTTGCCGATCTCCTCCTGGTACGCCAGCCAGCGCGCGTCGAAGTCGCGGGTGCACAGGTCGACGACCCACCGCTCGAAACGGGCCCGGACCCGGGCGAGGTACTCCGTGTCGGGGTTGCCGCGGGAGCTGCGGAAGGTCGCCGCCAGGTGCGGGGTGGAGCCGATGAAGTCGTACCAGGCGTCGAGAAGCTCGGGGACGCGGGGCTCGAGGATCGCGCCGGCCCGGCGCAGCGCCACCTGATCGGCGTCGGTCCACATGACGTCGGTGAGCAGCTGCGCGAATTGGTCCTCACTGACGGGGGAGGGCGGCAGGTCCGCCTCGTAGTCGTAGCCGGGGGGAGTCGTGGACATGGGGTTCTCCTCGAGGTTTGGAGATGGCTGTGACTTAGACCATAGGTAGCTGTCAGCCCCGGGGCAAGCGTTCTCCCCGAACCGGCGGTGGCCCCCACGGGTCGTAGACGGGGTCCGCATCCTTGGAGTAGCTTGAGAGACGGCGGGGAAACCCGTCCTCACGTACCTGATTTGTGGCCCCACCGACCTGAGCGAGGTATCCGACATGGCTGTGAAAAGTATGCGTGCAAAGAGGCTGATGGACGTCGCGGTGGCCGTCCCCGCGCTCGTCGTGCTCTCGCCCGTCATGCTGGCCACTGCCGTCGGCGTCCGGCTGACGATGGGTAGCCCCGTCCTGTTCACCCAGGAACGGCCCGGGCTGAACGCCGAGCCCTTCACGCTGCTGAAATTCCGTTCCATGCTGGCCCGGGATCCGGAGCGGACCTGGGAGAACGACCACGACGAGTCCTACCGGATGACCAGATTCGGTGATTTCATCCGGCACACCAGCCTTGACGAGCTGCCCTCGCTGATTAACGTCCTGCGCGGTGATCTCAGCCTGGTCGGGCCGCGCCCGCTCAACACCAGTTACCTTGAGCACTACTCGCCCCACCAGGCGCGTCGGCACGAGGTGCGGCCCGGACTGACCGGCCTGGCCCAGGTCTCCGGCCGCAACCGCCTGACCTGGGAGGAGCGCTTCGACCTCGACGTCGAGTACGTCGACACCCGCAGCCTGCTGTTGGACGTCAAGATCCTCATCCGGACCGTCGGGGTCGTCCTCGCGCGGGAGGGGATCACGCCCGAGGAGGGCCGGACCATGCCCATGTTCGTGGGCAGCGGGTCGACATCGGCGGGGGAGAACGACCCCATTACCCGAGGTGACCGGGACTAGCCCTATTTTTTGGGGCTAGTGGTTGAGAGCTGAATCACCTTTAATCAAGGAAAGAACACAGGACCTTGAAAAAAGCGTGAATCAACCCACCGAAGGGTCCTCCGGACCACTCCCCAAGGAGGGCAAGCCTTGTCCTTTCCCACCAACTCCCCGGCTCATCCACAGACTCCCGCATTCGTCGTCGACAAGCCCCTGCTCGATGACCTGCGCATCAGCTTCCAGTCCGCGATGGCGGCCCACTGGCCCAACTCCATTCTCGGCTACTCGTTCAAGACCAACGCCCTGCCGTGGCTGGTCGCCTACTACCGCGACCACGGCGCGTGGGCGGAGGTCGTCTCCGACACCGAGTACGAACTCGCCGTCGCCCTCAGCTTCGCCCCGGACCGAATCGTCTTCAATGGCCCGGCCAAGAGCCGTGACCTTCTGCGCTTCGCCCTGACGTGCGGCTCCCTGGTCAACCTCGACTCCAAGCGTGAGGTCACCTGGGCCGCCGAGATCGCCAGGGAGAATCCGGATCGCGAATTCCGCGTCGGCCTCCGCGTCAACTACGACCTGGCGCGCATGGTCCCCGGTGAGCTCATCTCCGAGGACAATGTCGCCCGCTTCGGCTTCAACCTCGACAACGGCGAGTTCGACGCCGCCGCCGCCGAGCTCACGGAGGCGGGGGTGCGCATCGCCGGGCTGCACATGCACAACAACTCGAAGTCCAAGAGCCTGGACGTCTACCGGGCCGCCGCCCGGGTGGCCGCCGAGATCGTCGCCGGCCGGAACCTCACCCCCGACTGGATCGACATCGGCGGCGGCTTCTTCGGCGGCGTGAACGCCGAGCCCAGCTTCGACGACTACTTCCGGGTCATCCGCGAAGAACTGGTCAAAGCCGTCGACCCGGAGGAGACCACCCTGGTCGTCGAACCCGGCGGCTGCCTGGTGGCGGTGCCCTTCGAGTACCACGCGACGGTCGTCGACGTGAAAAACGTCGACGACACCCGCTTCGTCGTCATCGACGGCAGCCGGACCGACACCGATCCGCTGTTCCGCCGGACCAGGCCCTACGAGATGACGATCGAGTCGGCGTCGACGCACACGCTGCCCGCCCAGAAGCTGGTCGGCGCCACGCTGACGGAATTCGACCGGGTGACCACCCTGCACGACGAACCCGAACTGCGGGTCGGTGACCGGCTCACCTTCCACAAGCTCGGCGCCTACACGCTGCCCTTCAAGGGCCTGTTCATCGACTACCTGCCCAACGTCTACGTCCGCGCCGCCGACGGGGGCCTGACCCAGGTCCGCCGCAAATGGGGCGTGACCCAGTTCCTGCAGAACAACCTGTGGTCCCGCGGAGACGGTCAGCTTCGCGGACCCGACGGGTACGACGACACGGTCACCCCCGAGCCGCTGACCGACCCCTCGGCGGTGATCGCCTGAAGGAGCGGACGTCCCGTCGGCGGCGTGACCGCCCCGAAAACACCTTGACGCACCACGAGATTCATCCAGCAGCGCCGGGACCGACCGGCAGAACATGAGGAGCCACCCCATGGCGAGCCAGACCCCCTTGAAGATCATCATCGCCTCCGCCGGGCGCCGTGCCCACTACCTCCAATGGTTCCGGGACGCGCTCCGCCGCCAGGGAATCCCCGGCGAGGTCATCGCGCTGGAATACCGCGCGACCAGCCCCGGCTTCGGTATCGCGGACCGCGCCCAGCAGATGCCCGCCTACAACAGCGCGGAGTACGGGGAGGAGCTGCGTCGGTGGTTCGCCGCCGAACGCCCGGACCTCTTCCTGTGCATGAACGACTACGAAATCCAGGTGCTCTCCGGCGAGCTCGCCGACGCCCTCCGCGAGACCGGCGCGATCGTCACCGTCCTCGCCCCCGAGAAGCAGGCCATGGTGCTCGACAAGTACACCATGGCGCTCGAACTGGCGGCAGCGGGAATCCCGACGCCCACCACCCACCTGGGATCCGAGGCGGAGGCCGTCACCGGGAAGGCGCCGGCGGACGCGAAATTCGTGGTCAAGCACCGCTTCGGGGCGGGTTCCTCCGGACTGGAGTTCCCCGACGTCGACGGTCTCCGCAACGCCGTCGAGCGCTCGGCGCGCACCGCGCTGGGGGCGGACGGCCGGCCGGCCGAGGACGGTACCGAGGCCGTCATCATCCAGGACTTCCTGCCCGGCGACGAGTACGGCGTCGACGGGATCTTCACCCTCGACGGACGCTCGGAGCTGGTCGGGGTGATGGCCCGCCGCGTCGGCCAGATGCGTGCCGGGGACCCGGACGTGGCCACCTCCGCCGACCCGGAGGGTTTCCGGAAGCTGGTCTCCCAGGTCGGGGCGCTCCTGGAACCCACCGGTCCGATCAACCTCGACGTCCGCGAGGACGCGGCGGGAGTGGCCCGCGTCATCGACATCAACCCCCGCATGGGCGGCGGGTACCCGTACTGCCACCGGGCCGGGGCGGACATGCCCTCCGCGCTGATCCGGATGCTCCGCGGCCTCCCGCACGACCCGTCCCTGCTGGACTACGAGCACGGGGTGACCTCCGTCCGCCACGAAGAATTCACCGTGATCGGGCGGGCGCGGGAGGCGCAGCGTCCCGAACCCGAACCGGTCGCCGCCGGGGGTGAGGGATGATCGGCGCCACCGCCCCCGAGCCGCCGGACCCGCGGAGGACTTCTCCGCCGACAACGCCTCCGGCGGCCCTGGCCGACTCAGAAAGGACGTGACCCACCAGCCAGCACCGACACGCACCGATTCCACGGCTTGATTTCTCCACCGGTCCTCCCACCGGGAGCGGACACTCCCTGGCAGGACGGGCCTCACCGGCCCAGTACCCGAACTCAGACCTCCAGGGCCCCTAAGCCCCAGAACGATTGGACGTTGAAAGCCATGTCGACCGACACCACGGCCGTTAGCCTCACAGCATCGGACTATACCTCCGATTCTGTGCCCACCTCAAGGAGAGTGGCATGATGTCTCCCTATCCCTCCCCTGAAACCGACCAGCCGAGGACAACGGGAGGAGTGTCCTGGGTCCTCGTCGACCTCCTGCTGTGGATCCCCGCCGGCATCCTCGCGATCTGGGCGCGACTCGACTTCTCCTCGCTGGCCATCCCCGGACCCGCGTCGTGGGCGGTCCTCATCTTCGTCGTCACCACAGCGACGCACCTGCTGGTCGGGGCCCTGCTCGGCGTTTACCCGCCGCGTACCAGGCTGGACTCCCTGGGCCGTCAGAGCCTGGGCGTCGTGGCCTTCGCGGCGCTGGTCGCGGGCGTCGTCGGCAGCATCACCGCCACCGTCATCCCGCCTGTGGCGATGCCCCGCTCGGTTCCGCTGTTCGCGGCCTTCTTCGTCATCCTCGCGGCGTTCGGCATGAGAGCCGGCGTCCTGGCCTGGCGAACCCACCGCGCCCGCAACCGCGAACCCGTCATCGTCATCGGGGGAGGTTCCCTCGGGCGGCGCATCATCGCCGAGCTCTCCGACCCGGCCAGCGACTACGACATGGTGGTCAAAGCCGTCGTCGACGACGACATCCGCCTCCGGGGCGCCCGCATTCACGGGGTGAAGGTCCGCGGCGGCCTGGACGAGCTGGAGGCCGTCACCGCGGCCACCGGCGCCACCACCGCGGTCGTCGCGATCAACGGCATCGGCCCGACCACGAAGACGAAGATCACCAGGCTGGCCGCCGAACTCGACCTCAAGCTGATGACCGTCCCCACCCTGGAGGAGATCAGCAAGATCGGCGCCATCCAGCTGAAGGAGCTTGACCTGGCAACCCTCATGGGCCGTGAACAGGTCGTCCTCGATGAAGCCAGCATCGCCCAGCTGATCAGTGGCAAGCGGGTCCTGGTCACCGGCGCCGGCGGTTCGATCGGCTCCGAACTGGCACGCCAGATCAACCGCTACGGCCCCGCGGAACTGGTCCTCCTGGACCGCGACGAGGGCGGCCTGCACCACACCCAGCTCTCCCTGTCCGGGCAGGCGCTGCTCGACTCCCGCAACATCGTCCTGGCCGACATCCGCGACGCGGAAAGCACCCGGCAGATCTTCCTCGAGCACGCCCCCGAGGTCGTCCTCCACGCCGCCGCCCTCAAACACCAGCCGCTGCTGGAGATGTACCCGCGCGAGGCCTGGCTGACCAACGTCCTCGGCACGAGGAACGTCCTGGACGCCGCGGCCGCCTGCGGGGCCAGCGTCGTCGTCAACATCTCCACCGACAAGGCGGCCAACCCCTGCTGCGTGCTCGGCGACTCCAAGCGCATCGCCGAACGCCTGACCGCCGCCTACGGCGAAACCCACGAGGGGACCTGGGTGTCGGTCCGCTTCGGCAACGTCCTCGGCTCCCGTGGCTCCGTCATCGAGACCTTCCGCGGCCAGATCGAAGCCGGCGGACCCATCACCATCACCCATCCGGACATCACCCGCTACTTCATGACCATCCCGGAGGCCTCGGAACTCGTGCTCCAGGCCGCCGTGGTCGGTGCGTCCGGGGAAACCCTCGTCCTCGACATGGGTGAGCCCAAATCCATCCTCGAACTCGCCCGCGGGCTCATGCGCGTGGCGGGCAGGGACGACATCGACATCGTCTACACCGGCCTGCGCCCCGGTGAAAAGCTCACCGAGGAGCTCATCGACGACCGCGAGCGGCCCGTTCGCGCCGACCGTCACCCCATGGTCACGGAGGTCCGCGTCGATCCTCTCGAGCAGGTGCCCGACTGCGGCCAGGACCCCTACGTCACCCTCCGGGACCTGGCACGCAACCCGGCACAGCAGAAGGCCAGCCTGCACGAAGCGTTCTAGCCTCAACCCCACCCGAGACCAGGGAGGCCCCCGTGACCCAGACCATCCCGAAGATCTACCTCTCCTCGCCCGACGTGACCAGGCTGGAGGAGGACGCCGTCGTCCGCGCCGTCCGCTCCGGGTGGATCGCACCGCTCGGGCCGGAGGTCGATGCCTTCGAGGCGGAGCTGGCCGCCTACTGCGGCCGCCCCCACGCCGTCGCCCTGTCCTCGGGCACGGCGGCGCTGCACCTCGCCCTGCTGACCCTCGGCGTCGGCCCCGGTGACGTGGTCCTCGCGTCCTCCCTGACCTTCGCCGCCACCGCCAACGCCATCCTCTACGTCGGCGCAGAACCCGTCTTCGTCGACGCCGACGACTCCGGCAACATGGACCCCGACCTGCTGGCGGAGGCCCTGGCGACGCTCCACTCCGAGGGAACGCCGGTCGCCGCGATCATCGCCGTCGACATGCTCGGCAAGGTCGCCGACTATGAGCGCATCGGCGCCGCCGCCGCCACCTACGGCGTCCCGGTCATCGCGGACGCCGCGGAATCCCTGGGCGCCCGGCGTGCCGGCAAACGCGCCGGTGCCTTCGGCGTCGCGGCCGCGGTGTCCTTCAACGGGAACAAGATCATGACCACCTCGGGCGGGGGAGCACTGCTCGTCGACGACGCCGCCACCGCCGATCACGTCCGCTACCTGGCCACCCAGGCCCGCCAGCCCGTAATCCACTACGAGCACACCGAGATCGGCTACAACTACCGGATGTCGAACATCCTCGCCGCCCTGGGGCGCGCCCAGCTCTCCCGCCTCGACGACATGATCGAGGCCCGGCGGCGACACCGCCTCGACTACCGGACCCTGTTCGCCAACATCCGCGGCGTCGACGTCTTCGGCGAACCCTCCGGCGCCGACGACCCGGACTCCGCCACCAGGGACAACTTCTGGCTGACCTCCGTCCTCATCAACCCAGCGACCGCGGGCTTCGGCGCCGCCGATCTGCAGCGCCATCTCGCCGCCGCCGGGATCGAGGCGCGGCCCCTGTGGAAGCCCATGCACCTGCAGCCGGTGCACCGCGGCCGCCGCGCCTTCGTCAACGGCACGGCGCAACGACTCTTCGAGACCGGGCTCTCCCTGCCCAGCAGCTCGGCCCTGACCGAGGCCGACGTCGACCGCATCGAGTCGGACATAACCCGGTTCCTCTCCGGGGCGAGGCAGGGGGGCGCATGAACATCCTCCTGTGCTCGGTCGGTCGCCGGCCCTACTTGGTGACCTGGTTCCGGGACGCGCTGGCGGCCAACGGGCTCGAGGGCCGGGTGATCGCGGCCGACCTCGACCCGCTGTCCCCGTCGCGGGCCTTCGCCGACGAGTTCCTCCCCGCGCCGCCGGTGGCGGACCCCGGTTATCGTCACTGGCTCGGCGACCTGCTGTCCGGGCGCGACATTTCCCTGGCCGTGTCCATCAACGACTTCGAACTGTCCGAATGGTCCCAACTGCCGCCCTCCCCGGAGTGGGCGCCGCTGGTCCGGCTCAGCGCCGACAGCCAGCGCCTGGTGGAAGACAAGTACGTCATGAGCACCACGTTCCTCGCCTCCGGGCCGCCGGCGCCACGGACCTGGCTGGGCGGGGCGGTCGATGCCGCCCGCGCGGAGTCCCGGTCCGCCGGGAAGGAACCGGGTTTCGTCGTCAAGGGGCGCTTCGGCAGCGCCTCCCGGGGCCTGCGCTTCACCGACGCCGACGGGTTGGCGGCCGCCGTCGCCTCGGCGGTCACCGAGGTCACCACCCGCCAGGGCCGCCCGGCCCTGGAGCAGGACGAGATCAACCCCCACGACCTCGTCATCGTCCAGGAGCGCATCAACGGGACCGAATTCGGCCTCGACGTGGTCAACGACCTTGACGGAAACTTCGCCGCCGTCCTGGCCCGGCGCAAGATCGCCATGCGCGCCGGGGAGACCGACCGGGCGGAGACCGTCCCCGCCGAGCGGTTCCATGCGGTGGCCGAGCGCGTCGCCCAGGCGGTCGGGCACGTCGGCAGCGTCGACGTCGACGTGATGATCGACGACGCCGACCCCGACCGGGTCGCCCGGGTCATCGACGTCAACCCCCGCTTCGGCGGCGGCTACCCGTTCTCGCACCTGGCGGGTGCCCGGGTGCCGCACGCCTACGTCGCGTGGGCCGCGGGACTCCCGGCGCCCGGGGAGTGGCTGCTCAGCGACGCCGGCGTCATCGGAGGCAAATACGTCGACGCCGTGGCGATCACGGGCCGGTGCACGTCGCAACATCAGAACCTCGAGCAGCGGGCGAACTCCGGAGGGCGGGGCGAATGTCCAGGGCAATGAGGCGGGTTCTGCGGACCGTGGAAATCATGTTCATCGGGGCACTGCTGGCGGCGGCGCTCTTCCTCGTCGTGATCGCCAATCCCCCGAAAACCGACCCGCAGGCGGCGGACGTGGTGGTGGTGATCGCTGGCGCGAGTGACGGCCGGCACGACATCGGAGCGAACCTCATCCACTCGGGGGTGTCCGACTCTCTGGTCGTGTCCAACCCGCACGGGCCCCGAGACCGGATCGGCTACCGGCTGTGCCACGGCGAGGGCGTCCCGGAAGGCACCGGAACCTGGTGCCTGAACCCGGTGCCGAGCTCGACCACCGGCGAGGCGCAGACCTTCCAGACCCTGGCGGACGAGCAGGGCTGGGAGTCCGCGGTTCTCGTCACCAGCCGCCTCCACCACCGCCGGGTCGCACTGAACTTCAACCGGTGCACGGACGTGGCCGTCCAGGTGGTCCACGTTCCCAATCTCACCCGCGACCACTTCGCCCGGCTGGCGCTCTGGGAGGCCGGCGGCTACCTGAAGTTCTTCGCCACCAACCCCTGTTAACGTCCACCCTTTCGAGGAGACACCGCAATGGCTAATTCACGACCGGAGGCGGGAAAACCGCCCACCCCGACCTGGGTCATCGACGAGGAGGTGCTCGGGCGCTACCTCGGCAATTTCCAGCGGGCGCTGGCCACCCACTGGCCCAATTCGATCCTCGGCTACTCCTTCAAGACCAACTCGCTGCCCTGGCTCATTTCCTACATGCGTGCGCACGGGGCGTGGGCCGAGACCGTCTCCAACTCCGAGTACGACCTGGCACTCGCGCTCGGCTTCGCCCCGGACCGCATCGTCTTCAACGGCCCGATCAAGGGGCGGGACCGCTTCCGCTTCGCGCTGCAGAAGGGGTCGATCGTCAACATCGACTCCAAGCGGGAGGTGGTCTGGGCGGCTGAGCTGGCTGCGGAGCACCCGGACCGGGAGTTCACCGTCGGCCTCCGCGCGAATTGGGATCTGCTGGCGCGCAGCCCCGGCGACACCGTCGTGGGCGGCCTGCGCGAGGGCAGGTTCGGGTTTGATCTGGGCAACGGGGAGTTCGACCGGGCCATCGCCGATCTGACGGCCGCCGGGGTGCGGGTGGCCGGACTCCACATGCACCGCAACTCGCTGACCCAGAGTGCCGAGGTTTTCCGGGCTTCGGCGGAGATGGCGGGGGAGATCATCGAATCGCGCGGACTGACCCCCGAGTGGGTCGACGTCGGCGGCGGCTTCTTCGGGCGGGAGGAGGGGCACCCCACCTTCGACGACTACGTCGCCACCATCCGTCAGGCCCTGGACCCGTTCGTCGACGCCACGCGCACCCGGCTCATCGTGGAACCCGGCGCCTCACTGGTGGCCGTCCCCTTCGAATTCCACGCCAGCGTCCTGGACACCAAGAAGATCAACGACACCACCTTCCTGGTCACCGACGTCAGCCGCACCGACATCGATCCGCTGTTCCGGCGACAGCGCGCCTTTGCGGTGGAGATCGACACCGAGTCCACCCGCATCCTGCCCGCCCAGGTCGTCGGGGGGTTCACCCTCATGGAGGACGACCGCATCACCGTCCTGGCGGACACCCCGGAACTCCAGGTGGGCGACCGGCTCGAATTCCTCAGAGTCGGCGGTTACACCATGTGCCTGCAGACCAACTTCATCGAGTTCCTGCCCGCCGTCCACGTCCGCAGCAACGGCGGCTATGTCCGGGTCCGTCGGCCCTGGGACGTCCGCGACGTTCTCCAGGGCAACTCCTGGCTGGAGGGAGACCAGCTCGTCGACGCCGACACGGCCACAGAACTGCCCGTGTTCCCGGCCGAGGAGCTTCCCGATGCTCGGCCGAACGCGACTTAGTCCGGCACGTACCCGGCCACGACGGCCGGGGCCGCCCGCGACTCGGTCGACTCGACCGGGGTGTCGTCCGGGCGCGCGAGAATAGCGATGATCAGCATGACAGCCACGAGGATGGCGACCCAGATGCCACAGCCTTCGGGACGGTCGCGGGCCTTGCGCTGGGGTGGCTGATCGTCGAAAGGCGTGGTCGGCGGGTTGGACGGGGGCGGGTTGTTCGGATCGGGCTGGGGTGTGGCCATGGTCCTCTCCTGTGCCTCGGAAATGGTCGTTGCCACCGAGGCTAGCGGAAAACACGGTGCCCCAGGACCGAATCCTGGCCGGGGATCTAGCCGGTGACCGTCGCGGGCCGGGGCGGGAAGAAGAGCCGGACCAGGGCGTAGGCCACCAGCCCGCCGAGCAGCTGGGCGCCGATGAACGGCAGCTGGGTGGCCGGGGAGATGCCGGCGAAGGTGTCGCTGAACATGCGCCCCAGGTTGACGGCGGGGTTGGCGACCGAGGTCGAGGAGGTGAACCAGTAGGCCGCACCGATGTAGGCGCCGACGGCCGGCCCCACGATGGCTGCGCGCTGGGTCCTCACCAGGGCGAAAATGACCAGCACCAGGCCCGCGGTGGCGACCACCTCCGCCACCAGGGTTCCCATGCTCACGCGGTCCTTGGTCGACAGCTCCGTGGGCACGGCGAACATCACGTTGGCCAGCACGGCGCCGACGATGCCGCCGGCGAACTGGGCCGCGATATAGGCCAGCATGTCCCCGGACCGGGCGCCGCCGCCGAGAGCCCGGTCGACCAGCGTGACCACCGGGTTGAAGGAGGCGCCGGAGACCGGCTGGAACACCAGGATGAGGACCGCCAGGCCGAAGGTGGTGGCCAGGGAGTTTTCGAGGAGCTGGAGTCCGACGTCGTCGGGGGAGAGCTGCTGGGCGGCGATGCCGGAACCGACCACCGTCGTCACGAGCAGGGCGGTTCCGAGGAATTCGGCGAAGCTGCGTCGCCAGAGAAGAAGAGTGTGATCCACCCGTTTACCTTGACTCATGCAGATACCTAAGTCAATATTGAGTCAATGAACCTTGAGCGAATTGGCCTCGGCGATCGGGTGGCCCGCTTGGCGGCGCTCGCGGACCCGGTGCGCCTGGGGATCGTCGACACCCTCACGCTCGGCGACGCCGCCCCCGTCGAGCTCCAGCACGCGCTGGGCGTCTCCTCCAGCCTGCTCGCGCACCACGTGCGCATCCTGGAGAAGGCGGGCTTCCTCACGCGGCACCGGTCCCAGGCCGACGGTCGCCGCTCCTACCTCCGCCTGGCCCCCGGGGCGGTCGACGGGTTGCTGCCCGCCCCGGAACTGACGGCGACCCGTCTCGTGTTCGTCTGCACCGGCAACTCGGCCCGTTCCCAGCTGGCCACCGCCCTGTGGCGCGAAGCCAGCGACATCCCGGGCGCATCGGCCGGTACCGAGCCCGCCGACCGCATAGCCCCCGGGGCCCAGGAGGTCGCGGCCCGCCACGGGCTGCTTCTCGACGACCGGCCGCGGTCGGTGGGGGAGGTGATCGGCGACAGCGACGTCATCGTCACCGTCTGCGACTCCGCCCACGAGGAACTCGGCGGTGCGCTGCACTGGTCGATCCCGGACCCGGTCGCGGTCGGCACCGAGGAGGCCTTCGACGCCGCCTACGAAGACCTGGCCCACCGGGTCCGGCGCCTGGCGCCACGGGTCCGCCGGGTCGGCTAGGCCCGGGGCTGCGCAGCGCCGCCGGTGTCGACGCTGCGCAGCCGCGAACCCGACACGTGGCGGCCATGCACCAGGACGTAGAGGAATCCGGCGAGCACGCAGATGACCGCGAGGAACGCGTACATCGTCCCGTAACTGGTGGCGGCGACGAGCATGCCCAGGAAGATCGGCCCGATGCCGAGGCCGAGATCCATGAACAGGAACATCGTGGAGATGCCCGTGCCCATTCGCTCGGGCTCGACCAGGCGCACCGTGATCACTTGACAGGCCGGCATGAGCGTGCCGTAGCCCAGGCCGGTGAGCATGCCGGCAGTGACGACCATCCAGTTTTCCGTTGCGAGGGAAAGGGTCACCAGCGCGATCACGAAGGAGGCCACGCCCAGGGCGATGACGACGTTGTCGCCGCGGCGGTCCTGGACTCGGCCGAGGATGAAGCGCATCACCAGCATGACCGCGGCATAACCGATGAAGAAGAGACTGGCGCCGACCGTGAGGTCACGTTCCACGGCATAGGCGTTGAGGTAGGTGATGACGCCCGCGTAACACAGGCCGATCAGCATCATGAACACCCCGATCGGGATGACGGCGGGGTGGGCGACGTCGGCGAGGTTGAACCGGCTCACTGGCTGTCGGAGCTCGGGAGTACGCAGCACCAGCGCGGCGGCCAGCGCCAGCACCGAGGTGGCGAAGGTGACCAGGAACAGGGTGCGGTAATCGAAGGACTCGACCAGGAACAGACCCAGTGCCGGACCCACGGCGGTGGCCAGGGTGGAGCTGAGCGCGAAGTAGCCGGTGCCTTCCGCGCGTCGGGAAGCGGGAATGACGGACTGGGCCATCGCCATCACCGCGGTGGTGGCGAAGGCGTAGGCGAAGCCGTGGAGTGCGCGGACCACGACGAGCAGCGCGAAGTCGTCGACGGGCAGATACAGCAGGCAGGCGACGGCCACGAGCACGGACGCGGTCACCAGCACCGGGCGACGGCCGACGACGTCGGTGACGTAACCGCAGAAGACGCGCGCGACCGTGGCCCCGATGACGAAGGAGCTCGCGGCCAGGCCACTGGCGGCCTCACCGACCGCGAACTCCTTGACCGCGTAGAGCGCGATCGTGGTGACCAGCAGGTAGAAGAGCAGGTATTGGATGAAATTGACCAGCCAGACGATGAGGAAGGTCGGGGTGACCAGTCTGTTCTCCCGGGTCGTACGTTCCGCTACCAATTGTCTCCCTGCTGAGTGTGCCTATCGATTTATCAGTGGGACACCATACTCCTTTGCTATCGGTGGGCGCGGGCGGGGTGTGCCATCCCGACAATGGTTGGTCGACAGTCGACCAAACATTGTCGGAACGTTCCGCCGGCCACACCGTTGCCACGGCAAGGCCGCCACCCGCGCCCTTCCGCCGGCCCCCCTGACCCCGGAAAACCGGAACGCCCGGCCCCACGAGGGGACCGGGCGTCGACGGGCGGGCTAGGCCTTGGTCGGGTCGTCGACGTGGTACTTCGCCGCGGCCGCCTGGGCGTAGGTGATGTCGATCTTGCCCTCGCGGGCCAGGCCGGTCAGGGCCGCGACCACCATCGACTCGGCGTCGATGTTGAAGAAGCGGCGGGCCGCCGGGCGGGTGTCCGCGAAGCCGAAGCCGTCGGCGCCCAGGGTGATGTACTGGCCCGGGACAGCCTTGCGGATGGACTCGTGCAGGTCGGAGGCGAAATCACTGGTGGCGATGTACGGGCCGGAGGTCTGCTTGAGCTGCTTGGTCAGGAAGGGCTCGGTCTTTTCCACCGACGGGTTGCGCAGGTCGGCGTCCGCGACGTGCTGGGCGTCGCGGGACAGCTCGGTCCAGGAGGTGACGGAGTAGACGTTGGCCTTGACGTTGTGCTCGTCGGCCAGCAGCGCCTGCGCACGCAGCGCCTGCTGCATGCCGATGCCGGAGGCCAGCAGGGAGACCTCGTTGTCGCCGATCTCGCCGCGGGAGTAGAGGTAGATGCCCTTGTGCAGGCCCTCGACGTCGAGGTCCTCCGGCTCGGCCGGCTGGGAGACCGGCTCGTTGTACACGGTGAGGTAGTACATGACGTCCTCGCCGCGGTCCGGGCCGTACATCCGGTCGATGCCCTCGCGGATGAGGTGCGCGATCTCGTAGGAGAACGCCGGGTCGTAGGAGACGACGGCCGGGTTGGTCGACGCCAGGATCTGGGAGTGGCCGTCCATGTGCTGCAGGCCCTCGCCGGCCAGGGTGGTGCGGCCGGCGGTGGCGCCGATGACGAAGCCGCGGGCCATCTGGTCGGCGGCCGCCCAGAAGACGTCGCCGGTGCGCTGGAAGCCGAACATCGAGTAGAAGATGTAGAGCGGAACCATCGGCTCGCCGTGGGTGGCGTAGGAGGTGGCCGCGGCGGTGAAGGAGGCGGTCGCGCCGTCCTCGTTGATGCCCTCGTGGAGGATCTGGCCGTCGGTGGCCTCACGGTAGGACAGCATCAGGTCATGGTCGACCGGGACGTAGTTCTGGCCGTCCGGGTTGTAGATCTTCAGCGTCGGGAACCAGGAGTCCATGCCGAAGGTGCGGGCCTCGTCCGGGATGATCGGGACGATTCGCTTGCCCAGCTCCTTGTCGCGCATGAGCTCCTTGAAGGTGCGCACGAGCGCCATGGTGGTGGCGACCTGCTGCTTGCCCGAACCCTTGCGGATGGACTTGAGCTTGTCCAGCTCCGGAACCTCGAGCGGGGTGTAGACGGAGCGGCGTTCCGGCAGGAAGCCGCCCAGCTCCTCGCGACGCTCGAGCATGTACTTGATTTCCGGGGCGTCCTTTCCCGGGTGGTAGTACGGCGGCAGGTAGGGATCCTTCTCCAGGTCCTCGTCGGAGAAGGGGATGTCCTGCTTGGTGCGGAACTGCTTCAGATCGTCCAGGGTCAGCTTCTTCATCTGGTGGGTCGCGTTGCGGCCCTCGAAGTTGTGTCCCAGGCCGTAGCCCTTGATGGTGTGGGCGAGGATGACGGTCGGCGCGCCGTTCTTGGTCTCCAGGGCGCGCTTGTAGGCGGCGTAGACCTTGCGGTAGTCGTGGCCGCCGCGGCGCAGCTCCCAGATCTCCTCGTCGGAGAGGTCCTCGACGAGCTTGAGGGTGCGGGGATCCTTGCCGAAGAAGTGCTCGCGGACGTAGGCGCCGTCGTTGGCCTTGTAGGTCTGGTAGTCGCCGTCGACGGTGGTGTTCATGACCTCGACGAGGGCGCCGTCCTGGTCCTTCTCGATGAGCTTGTCCCAGTCACGGGCCCAGACGACCTTGATGACGTTCCAGCCGGCGCCCTTGAAGAAGGACTCCAGCTCCTGGATGATCTGGCCGTTGCCGCGGACCGGGCCGTCGAGGCGCTGCAGGTTGCAGTTGACCACGAAGGTCAGGTTGTCGAGGTTGTAGAGCGGACCCATCTGCAGCAGGCCGCGGGACTCCGCCTCGTCCATCTCGCCGTCACCGAGGAAGGCCCAGACGTGCTGGTCGGAGGTGTCCTTGATGCCGCGGTCGTGCAGGTACTTGTTGAAGCGTGCCTGGTAGATCGCGTTCATCGGGCCGATGCCCATGGACACGGTCGGGAACTCCCAGAAGTCCGGCATCCCCTTCGGGTGCGGGTAGGAGGGCATGCCCTGACCCGGGCCCCTCGACACCTCCTGGCGGAAGCCGTCCATGTCGTTCTCGTCGAGACGACCCTCGAGGAAGGCGCGGGCGTACATGCCCGGCGAGGCGTGGCCCTGGAAGAAGATCTGGTCGCCACCGCCCGGGTGGTCCTTGCCGCGGAAGAAGTGGTTCATGCCGACCTCGTAGAGGGCGGCCGCCGACGCGTAGGTGGAGATGTGGCCGCCGACCTCGATGCCCGGGCGCTGCTGGCGGTGCACCATGATGGCGGCGTTCCAGCGGATCCAGCGACGGTAACGCTTCTCGATCTCCTCGTCGCCCGGGAACTCCGGTTCCTGGGTGGTCGGGATCGTGTTGACGAAGTCGGTCGAGTTCAGCGCCGGCAGCGGGACACGCTTCGCCGACGCGCGCTCGAGCAGGCGCAGCATGAGGTAGCGGGCGCGTTCCGGGGAGGACTCCTCCAGGAGTCCGTCGAGGGAGTCCATCCACTCGCGGGTCTCCTCCGGGTCTGCGTCATGCAGGTAGGAAGCGACACCGTCGCGGATCAGCGGGTGGTTGGAGTAGGCGTCCTTGGCCTGGGCGTCAGCCATGTTCTCATTCCTCCTAGGTGGTGGGAATTTCAGTAATTCAGCGTCCAATGAGGCCCCGGGTTCCGGTCGCCTCGCCCGCTCGACCCAGGGATTTCAGGTGCGCAGAAGCTCGGGCGGGCGCTGTTAACCCCCAAGAGTACGTCCTATCCGGGTCCGTGTGTGTACCGAGCTGTCCGATCCGGGGCAACTTTCGCGGCCCACGGCTGGCCGAAAAACGGCCCGCGTTTGACGGGCGTGCGCGCTATTAGGGCCACCAACAGCGCTTTTCTGTTCGCCAGGAGAACGGCTCGTCGGCAGGGCGCGGTTGAACCCGGGCGGGGGTGGTCTGATCATTTTGGGGGGCAAAGCTTAAGGGGCCCCGTCGGGGTCGGTGCCTGCGGGGGAGACCCGCCGACGCCCGGGCGCGTCCGCCCTCCGCCTGGCGCAGGCGGGGGTGTACGTCCGTCGGATTTTCGGGCGCTATCCCCACCCAAACGCAGAAATCCCACTTCGCTGCGAGTACGGTATTACGCGTGGGTCACATCTGACCCTTCATTAACCAGTATTTCACCCCGTGTGCACGCGCCGACAGGTGACCGTGGCCGGGGAGCTGACAGCAGGAGGAAGAGACACCGTGGTGGACGCCCCGAGCGTCGTCAATGACGGCGATGCCCAGGAGATCGTGAACAGGCTAGGAGTGAAGGCCGACATGATCGTCCAGGAGCTCGGTTGGGATGAGGACGCTGATTCCAACGTCTCCGAAGCAATTGAGGAGGCCATCGGCGAGGAGCTTCTCGACTACGAGACCGACGAGCTGTGCGACATCGTTCTGCTGTGGTGGCGTGAAGACGACGGTGACCTGGTGGACGCGCTCGTCGACGCCACCCGCAACCTCGCCGACAACGGCACCATCTGGCTGCTGACCCCGGCGCCGGGCAAGCCGGGCGCGGTCGAGCCGGGCGAGATCAACGAGTCCTCGCAGTTGGCCGGCCTGGTCTCCACCACCTCCGAGCGGATCGGACAGTGGCAGGCGGGCGCGCTGGTGGCCCGCGGCAGCTCCAAGAAGTAGGACGGCGCGCCGGAACACTGTCGCTGAGCAGCCGGTACGGGGGTCCGGCGGGTCCCGTGCTAGGATCTTTTTTTGTTCGCCGGTAGCGCGGACAAGCCCTAGGCGTCCTTAGCTCAGCTGGAAGAGCAACTGGTTTACACCCAGTAGGTCGGCGGTTCGAGCCCGTCAGGACGCACCAGTACAGACACCGGTCCACACGGAAAGTGTGGACCGGTGTCTTTGCTTTCCGTCCGTTAGGGGGTGCGTCACACTGGGGTCGGAGTTCTTGTCATTGTCGGCGTGGAACGACACCCGCGCACCTTATGATTGAGGTAGCCAACTGCAGGGGAAGCGCACCCGAATCCGTGCCCGACACCCCACGCCCCACCCGTGCCCGCAGTCGACTGCCGGGCAGCCTTCATCGGCATGCTGACACTCGATCGCACCCGGTCGTCGCCGGCGTCGACCGGAAGAGAAGAACGGAAAAAATCATGGGCGCAGTAGCCACGGCACTACTGATCAGCCTGGCCATGACGGGAGCCATGGCGGGGGCCGGGACGGACATCATCGACCACGCCACCGTCACGGCCACCAAAAACGGCAACGTCTGGCACGTGACCCCGACCCCGGAAGGCCGGGAACTCGGCTCCTCGGCCTGGTCCTACGACCCCACGGGGGAAATGGAGCTCCACGGAATACCGGCCACCGACACGATGGTCAACCAGCTGCGGTGCCACGCACTCTTCGTTCCCGACAAGACGGAGTGGCAGCTGGAGGAGGCCCGGCCGACGCGGACCATGTCCGGGGAGATGTCCTCCGGCTGCAATCCCTGAGAATTCCCCCATAAAGGGTCGTCGACGGAAAGGGTTTTCATACCTATCATGTGGGGTACGCGACAGGATCGCTGCCCGGCGCCACGCACCCTTGTGGCGCCGGGGTAGCGCCGACGACCCCAAGGAGAACCGCCATGACGAGCCCGAACAACCGACTTGTCGATCTTGAGGAGCGCATCCTCGCGCGAGCCGGACAGTGGCTGCAGGCGACGGAGGACGCGGCGTCGGCAAGCGATGACGCCCGCAACTCCGAGCTGCTGGCGGAGCTCCTGCGGCATCCCGACGGCGTGGCCTTCACGATGGATTTCGTCGATCGCGTCGCCCGCCCCGAGGACAACCGCGTGGCTGCCGCGGAGATGCGGAAAATGACGGAGGCGCCGGCCTTTCTGGGCCTGCTCAACCGCGCCATGTTCAGTCTGGGCTCGGCGGTGTCGAAGCTGGCCCCGGACGTGGTCATGCCGTTGGCGCGCGGCCGGCTGCGGCAGATGGTCTCGCACCTCATCTTCGACTCCGGCGGCTCGAACCTGGACACGCTGCTCGATAAGGCGGCGGACAGGGGCGTGCAGCTCAACCTCAACCTGCTCGGCGAGGCGGTGCTCGGTCACGCCGAGGCCGAGAGTCGGGCCCGCCGCACCGCCGAGCTCATCGAGAACCCCCGCGTCACCTACGTCTCGGTCAAGGCTTCCAGCCTGTGTGCGCAGCTCAACCACTGGGACGAGGACGGCTCCGTCGCCCGGCTCAAGGAGCAGCTGCGCCCGCTCTACCGGAAAGCCCAGGCCAACGGGACCTTCATCAATCTCGACATGGAGGAGTACAAGGACTTCGACGTGACGCTGCGCCTGTTCATGGAGCTGCTCATGGAGGAGGAGTTCCTCGACTACGAGGCCGGTATCGTGCTGCAGGCCTACCTTCCGGACTCGGTCGGCGCGCTGGACGCGCTCATCGACTTCGCCCACACCCGCGTCGACGCGGGCGGCGCCCCGATCAAGGTGCGCCTGGTCAAGGGAGCCAACCTCTCCATGGAACGCGTCGACGCCGAGATCCACGGCTGGGAGCAGACCCCCTACGCCACCAAACACGAGGTGGACGCGAACTACCTGCGTCTGCTCGACGTCGCCCTGCGCCCCGAGCACGCCGGTGCCCTGCGCATCGGGGTGGCCAGCCACAACACCTACACCCTCGCCGCGGCCCACGAGCTGGCCGTCGGCCGGGGAGTTCTCGATCAGGTCGACGCGGAGATGCTGCAGGGCATGAGCCCGGCGCAGTCGCAGGTCATTCACGAGGCTTTCGGCACCCTGATCCTCTACACCCCGGTGGTGGCCCGCGAGGACTTCGACGTCGCCGTCAGCTACCTGGTGCGCCGGCTCGAGGAGAACGCCGAGCCGCACAACTTCATCTACGCCCTCTTCGCCGACGACCAGGAAGCGATGGAGGCGCAGCGGGAGCGGTTCCGCCGCGCGCTCGCCGACGCCCACGACGTCCCCGCCGAACCCCGCCGCGGGCAGGACCGCACCCAGGAGTCCGGCCGCCAGGCGCCGGGGCGCGGCTTCCACAATGAACCGGACACCGACCCGGCCCTGGAGGTCAACCGTGACTGGGCCGTGGCTACGCTCGCCGCTCCGGGCCAGGAGGTCACCTCCCCGGAAATCGCCGACCTGCGCCTGGTCGACGACGCCCTCGAGACCGCCCGGCGGGTGCAGCCCGACTGGGCCGCGCTCAGCGGTCACGAGCGCGCGAAGGTGCTCGAGACCGTCGCCGACGAGCTCGCCGACGCCCGCGGTGAGCTCATCGCGGTCATGGCCCACGAGGCCGGCAAGACCATCGCGCAGTCCGACCCGGAGGTCTCCGAGGCGATCGACTTCGCCACCTACTACGCGGCCTCGGCGCGGGCGCTGGAGGACTACCAGTCCGTCTTCACCCCGCACCAGGTCACCGCGGTTATCCCGCCGTGGAATTTCCCCGTCGCCATCCCCGTCGGCGGCATGCTGGCCGCACTGGCGGCCGGTTCGGCGGTGATCGTCAAACCGGCGCCCCAGGTCGTCGCATGCTCGGAGGTCGCCGTCGCCGCCATCCACCGCGGCCTGGCCGCCCACGGCGTCGACACTGACCTGCTGCAGCTGCTGCGCGCCGACGAGGGCGAAGCCGGAAAACACCTCATCACCCACGTCGACAACGTCATCCTCACGGGCGGCTCCGACACCGCCGCCCTGTTCCGCTCCTGGTCGCCGCGCATGACGCTGTCGGCGGAGACCTCCGGCAAGAACGCCATCATCGTCACCCCGGCCGCCGACCCCGATCTGGCCGTCGCCGACGTCGTCGACTCCGCGTTCGGCCACGCCGGCCAGAAGTGCTCCGCCGCCTCGCTGCTCATCCTCGTCGGGTCCATGGGCCGCTCGGAGCGTTTCCTCAACCAGCTCGTCGACGCCACCCGATCCCTCCACGTCGGCCCCGGCACGGACATCTCCGTGCGCGTCAACGGTCTCATCGAGCCGCCGGGGGAGAAGCTGGCCCGCGGCCTGACCACGCTTGACGCCGGCGAATCCTGGCTGCTCGAGCCGCGCCAGCTCGACGAGGAGGGCCGGTTCTGGCACCCGGGCATCCGCGACGGGGTCACCCCCGGGTCCTGGTTCCACACCCACGAGTGCTTCGGCCCGGTGCTCGGTGTGATGCGCGCCCGTGACCTGGACGAGGCCATCGCCTGGCAGAACTCCACCGGCTTCGGCCTGACCGGCGGGATTCACTCGCTCGACGACGAGGAGATCGCCCACTGGGTCGAGCAGGTCGAAGTGGGCAACGCCTACGTCAACCGCGGCATCACCGGGGCGATCGTGCGGCGCCAGTCCTTCGGCGGCTGGAAGGACTCCGTCATCGGTGCGGGCGCCAAGGCCGGCGGCCCCAACTACGTCGCGCAGCAGGGCACCTGGACCGACGGGGAGCTGACCCTGCGCGACGTGACCCTGGATCCGGCGATCGAGCGCCGGCTGCGCGTCCTCGAGCGGGATCTTCCGGCCGAGGACGCGGCCTGGCTGCGCCGGGCGGCGGAATCCGACGCCCGCGCCGTCGACGCGGAGTTCGGTCGCCGACACGACCGTTCCGCATTGCGCTCGGAGGCCAACGTCTTCCGCTACCGACCGTTGCTCGACCCGCTGATCGTGCGCGTGGGGGAGGGCTGGCGCCTCCGCGACCTGCACCGGCTCATTCTCGGCGCGCAGGCGGTGGGCACCGAGCTGGAGATTTCTACGGCCCCCGAGGTCCACGCGGAGGTCGCCCGCGTCGCCCCGGCGGCCCGGGAGGTCAGTGACACCGGATTCGCCCGGGAACTCGACGCCGGCCGGGGCCGACGAATCCGCCTGCTGGGCGGCGCGGAGGAGAGGGTCTACGCCGCGGCGGTGCGCTCCGGCTCAGTCGTCCTGGACGCTCCGGTGCTGGCCGAGGGGCGTCGCGAGCTGCTGTCGATGCTGCTGGAACAGGCCCTCACCGTGACCACCCACCGCTTCGGCGTGCTGCGCCGGGTCGGGGGCTTCGGAGGCTAGGCCTCCTCGACGGCGGTCTGATTCTCGGCGTCGAGGGCGTCGAAGAAGGACCCGTTGTCCACCGGTGCCCACACCACGGTGCAGCGCGCCGACGCCCGGTCGAAGAGCAGATGCGGCACCGTGCCCTCGGGGGCGAGGGCACGGACGATCTGCGCCTCGGCGTCCTCGTCGCCGAAATCCGGATCCATGTCGAAGGACACGTCGACGACGTCCTGACCGAGGCGGTAGCTCAGCGAACCCGAGCACGCCGAGCCCGGATCGAAGATCACCCGGACGCCGCCGAGCTCATCCTCGCGGCCGGTGGCCGCCGCCACGTCGCGGACCAGCTCCACCAGTTCCCCTGCCGACAGGCGCGTGTACTCGACCGGGTCGACCCAGACGTGATCGAAGAACTGCTCGTCGTCGACGTCGCGCAGGGACAGCAGCACCGTCAACGGCCGGGCCCGCAGCCAGCGGAGGAGAACCGAGTTGCCCTTCTGCGTGACGTCGGCGAGCGAGGGCTCGTGGCGGGGGATGAAGCCGGCGGACTCCAGCGTCGCCAGGGCGGCCTCGAAGAGGCGGTAATCCGCCTCCACCGCGTCACCGGACATCTTCTTCATGAGAGCCATGCGTCCAGGGTAATCAAGCGGACGGGCAGCGGGAGGGTGGCGTCAGTAACGCTCGCGCTCGCGCTTGGCGAAACCCTCATAATGGTCGCGCTTGGCGTCGCCGTAACGGTCGCGGACGTTGCGGGAACGGACGACGGTGTGCACGTCCGGGTCGGATTCCAGCCAGGCGTCCGAGTCGCGCTCCGGGGCCTCCCCGGCGTCGTCTCCGGCGTCGGCGGCGTCGAGCACCTCGGCCATCTCGTCCTGCTCGTCACGGGCGCGGCGACGCTCCTTGAACTCGGCCCACACGAAGTAGATCAGTCCCAGGGGGGCCATGACGCCGAAGGCCAGCCACTGCAGCCCGTAGGAGAGGTGGTTGCCGCGGTCGAGCATCGGCACCGGCATCGGGTTGAGGCCGCCGGGCTGGTCCGGGCTGAGCTGGATGTAGTCGTTGCCCAGGTCGGTTCCGGTCAGGTCGCCGATTTCCTCGGTGCTGACGGTGTAGACCTGCGTGAAGCCCTGTTCCTGGAGCGGGGCCTTCGTCCCCGTCGGCTCGCCGAGACGCAGCATGCCCTCCAGCGTGACGGCGCCGCCCGGCGGGTCCGCGAACTCCGGGACGGTCACGCCGTCACCGGAGGCCACCCAGCCACGGTGAACCAGCAGGGTCTCGCCGGAGTCGAGCTGGAAAGGCACCAGTGACTGGAAGGCCGGCGTCTTCTCCACCGGCCGCAGGCGCAGGAGCACCTCGTCCTGGGTGAGGTAGCGGCCGGTCGCGGTCACCCGCGTCCATTCCTGCTCCGGCGTGATCGAGCCGTTCTCGTCGACCACCTCGGTCACCGGGACCGGGTCGGTGGCGTAGGCCGCCTCGATCTGCTCGTTGCGCGCGACGAGGGCGTCGTCCTTGTTCAGCTGCCACGGGGCGAGGAAGGCGAAGGCCAAATAGGAGAACGCCACCACCAGGACGGCGGTGATGAGCCATCCGGGTGTGAGCAGCCGCCGCCACCAGCTTTTTTGCTGCTGACCGCGTCTGCCTGCGTACCGGGACCTCGTCGAGCTACTCACACCGCGCAGTCTACCCATCAAAAGAATGATTCCCTAAGCCCCGCGGGCCGGGGGAGTCACCGGTTCAGTTGCGCGCGGGCCCAGTCGAGGATGCCCGGGACGGCGGCTTCAATCTGCTCACGGGTGGTGATGAAGCCCGCCGGGCCGCCGAAGTAGGGGTCGGCGACGGAGGCGTCGGGTCCGGCGGCGGGATCGAAGTCGCGCAGCATCCGCACCTTCTCCTCCGCGGCGCCCGAGGCGACGATGAGGGAGGAGCGGTGGTTGGTGTCCAACGCGATGATGAGGTCGGCGGCCAGGGTCTCGGGTCCGACCTGGCTGGCGCGGTGATCGGAGCCGTCGTAGCCGTTGTCGGCCAGCTCCCGCAGTGCCCGTTCGTCGGCGCCCTCGCCGACGTGCCAGTCGCCCGTGCCCGAGGAGGAGACCCTGATCAGCCCCTCAAGTCCGGCCCGGGCGACGGCCTCGGTGAAGATGACCTCCGCCATGGGGGAGCGGCAGATGTTGCCCAGGCAGACGAAAGTCACGTGCAGCGGCTCGGCGCTGAAATCCCGGTTATCCGTCGATGGTCCAGTCATGGACGACCTCCTTGAGTTGGTCCGCGTCGGTGACGCGGAAGCGGGCGGACTGCCATTCCCCCTCGTGGCCGTAGCCCCATTCCGTGGCGACGGCGTCGATGCTGAAGTGTGCGGCGCCCTGGATGTCGTAGGAGCGGTCGCCGACCATGAGGATCTCGTGGCGGCGCTCGTGCAGGCCGAGGGAGTCGAGGACGTGCGCGATGACCTTCTCCTTCGTCCTGCGGGGACCGTACTCCTGCGCGGCGCCGAGGAAGTCGAGGTCCTCGATCAGCCCGGTGCGCTGAAGGATCCGGCGCGCGAAACCCTCGCCCTTGGAGGAGGCCGTGGCCAGGTAGTAGCCCGCGGAGCGCGCCCCGGCGAGGAAGTCCGTCATGCCCGGGAAAACCTCCGCCTGGGCCCAGCCGCCCCCGGAGGTGAAGTCCATGTAGGCGTCGAAGCCGCGGCGGACGGTGGCGTCGTCAAGCCCCAGGGCGGCGAGCGTGTGCTCCATCGGCGGGCCGGCCAGCCGGGCCAGGAACTGCTCGTCGGGGTACTCCACATCGATCGTGTCCAGGGCGTGCAGGAACCCCGCCCGGATGCCGGGGTAGGAGTCGAGCAGCGTCCCGTCGATGTCGAGGAAGAGAATCGACCGGCCCTCGGGCGGGGTGCGGTCGGAGAGGAAATCGTCCATGAGCCCAGTTCTACCCCAGGAAACCGTAGGATGGGGTGTCATGACCACCGTTGCAGACATCGTCGACGTTCTTGAGACCGCCTACCCGCCTGCCCTGGCCGAAGACTGGGATTCCGTGGGTCTGATCTGCGGGGACCCCGCTGACGAGGTCACCCGCACCGCCTTCGCGCTGGAGGCGACCGACGCCGTGGTCGATGAGGCGCTCGCCGCCGAGGTCGAGATGCTCGTCGTCCACCACCCGCTGCTGATGCGCGGCGTCGACACCGTGGCGGCCGACACGGCCAAGGGCCGCATCATCCACCGGCTCATCCGCGGCGGTTGCGCGCTCTTCGCCGCCCACACCAACGCCGACTCCGCCCGTCCGGGCGTCAACGACCGGCTCGCCGAACTCGTCGGCATTGTCCCCGGCCGCCCCATCAAGCCGAAATATCTGGACGCCTACGACCACTGGGGCGTCCACGTCCTGGGCAAGGACGCCGAGAAGCTCAAGCGCGCGCTTTTCGACGCCGGCGCCGGGACCATCGGCAACTACCACGACTGCGCCTACGAGATCACCGGGGTCGGCCAGTTCACGCCCCACGAGGGCGCCGAGCCGACCGAGGGCACCGTCGGCCTGGCGCACCGCTCGACGGAACTGCGCGTGGAGTTCGTCGCCTCCCGGCGTCTGCGCCACCGGCTCCTCACGGTGCTGCGGGAGGAGCACCCCTACGAGGAACCCGCCTTCGACATCGTCGAGATGGCCGACGATACGGACCTGGACAAGGCCTACGGCCTCGGCCGCATCGGCGAGCTCCCCGAGCCGATGACCCTGCGTGACTTCACCCAGCAGGTCGCCGACCGTCTCCCCGAAACGACCTGGGGCGTGCGCGCCGCCGGCGATCCGGACGCGATCATCCGCACCGTGGCCGTCTCTTCCGGAGCCGGCGACTCGATGCTGGCCACCGTCGCCCGCATGGACGTCGACGTTTTGGTCACCTCCGATCTGCGCCACCACCCGGTCGACGAGCACATCCGCGCCGGGGGCTGCGCCGTCATCGACACCGCCCACTGGGCCAGCGAATACCCCTGGACCAGCCAGGTCGCCGAGATCGTCTCCCGGGACGCGGGCACCGAAACCCTGATCATCCCGACCCGCACCGACCCGTGGACGGTATCCGCGCACCGGACGCCGAGCCGCACTCGATAAGGTGGTTTCCATGAAACTAGACCGCGCACTCCACCCCGTCCTGCTGGACCTGGCGACCACGCAGCGCAAGCTGACCGTCGCGCCCGAGGCCCTGGTGACCCCGGAACAGCAGGAACTGGAACGACTCCTGCAGGAGCAGAAGGAAATCCGCTCCGCCGCGTCCTCGGCCCAGATGGCCGTCGACGACATGGAGCTCGACATCCTGCGCATCCAGGAGGACGAACGCAAGCTGCGCCGCCGTGAAGCCGACAACAAGCAGAAGCTGCAGAGCGAGACCGACCCGGAGAAGCGCAAGGACCTCGACCACGACCTCTACGCGACCAAGTCTCGCATCGCCGACCTCATGAGCGAGCTCAAGGAATGTCACAACGAGATCGCCGCCCTGCGCAACAACCGCGACGTCCACGGCGCCCGCGTCGACGACGTCGCCCGCCAGATCGAGCTCGCGGAGCGCGCCGCCGAAGCGGCCAACGGTGCCTCCGCGCACCTGCAGGACCCGCAGGCGCGTATCGCTGAGCTGCGTGCCCAGCTGCCCGCGGACGTGCTCGCCGCCTACGAGGATCAGCGCGTCGAGAACGAGGTCGGCGCCGCCTTCTTCAACAAGCGCACCTGCGGCTCCTGCTTCCTGGTGCTGCCGGCGGCCGACCGCACCCGCATCAACAACGCCCCCGCCGACGAGCTGCCGCAGTGCCCGAACTGCGGGTCCTACCTCGTGCGCAGCATCGGCGTCGGTGAGTCCGCCTAGATGTCTTTGAAAGTCAACGTCTTCGCCGACGGCGGTTCCCGCGGCAACCCGGGCGTGGCCGGCTCCGGCACCGCCGTCTATGACGCCGCCACCGGTGACCTGCTGCGCGAGATCGTCTACGTGGTGGGGCGCAAGTCCACCAACAACGTCGCCGAGTACCACGGCCTGCTCCGCGGGCTCGAGGCCGCCGCCGAGCTGGGCGCCTCCGAGGTCTACGTGTTCCTGGACTCCAAGCTCGTCGTCGAGCAGATGTCCGGGCGTTGGAAGATCAAGCACCCGGACATGCAGAAGCTGGCCATGGAGGCCCGCCGTCTGGCCCAGCAGTTCGACCGCGTCGCCTACACCTGGGTGCCGCGCGCCCAGAACACCGTCGCCGACAAGCTCTCCAACGACGCGATGGACGCCGCCGCCTCCGGCCACGAGCCGGGCATCGTCGGCGGGGCGTCGGCGGCGGAGCTCGCCCGCGCCGATTCCGGGGCGCCGGCGGGCTCCGCAGCCACGACCCTCTTCACCAACGGCAACGGCGACACCTCCCTGCAGGAGCACCAGGCTACCACCGCCTGGACCGGGGCGACCCACCAGCCGACCCGTCTCATCCTGCTGCGGCACGGCCAGACCGAGATGTCGGCCGCCGGCGTCTACGCCGGACTGCGCGACGTGCCGCTGACCGATCTGGGTCGTCGCCAGGCGGAGGCGGCCGCCGAGGTGCTCGTCGGCCGCGGCATCGACGTCGTCGTCTCCTCGCCGCTCTCGCGCTGCACGCAGACCGCCGACGCCGTGGCCACGCGCCTCGGCCTCACCGTCGAGATTATCAATGACCTGCGGGAATGCGATTTCGGCGACTACGAAGGCAAGACCTTCGACGAGGCCGACGCGATGGACCCCGCCTACCACCAGGCGTGGGTGACCGACTCCGCGCTGGCCGCGCCCAACGGCGAATCCAACGAGGACGTCAACAAACGCGTGCGTGCCGTGCGCCGCCAGCTGGAGAAGCGGTATCCGGGCAAGACGGTGCTGGTCGTCAGCCACGTCAACCCCATCAAGTCCTTCCTGCGCCAGGCCTTCGGCGCGGGCAAGAGCTTCTACGCCAAACTCTTCCTGCCCCTGGCCGCGATCAGCGTCGTCGACCTGTTCGGCAGCCAGGCGCCGGTGCCGATGGTGGTGCGCTCGGTGGGGGAGTACCAGCATATCGAGGGGCTGAAGTAATTCCCGGGCGTTCGTCGCGCAGGGCCGCGCCCGGAAACCGCGGTCTCTTTCGAGACGAACACCGATCTGCGGGGCCTGCCCGGGGAGCGGTTACCGGAAAACCCCCTTCCGGGCGTAAACTCGGAGCCTGCGGATGAGTTGGCCGGGTGATCGCGGCTTCCCGAACCGGCGGCGGGCGCCGTTAGGCGGGGGTCGAGGAAAGTCCGGACTCCACAGGGCACGGTGATTGCTAACGGCAACCCAGGGCGACCTGCGGGAAAGTGCAACAGAAAGTAGACCGCCCGGGCATGTCCCGGGTAAGGGTGAAAGGGTGCGGTAAGAGCGCACCGGCATCGCTGGTGACAGCGGTGGCCAGGTAAACCCCACCGGGAGCAAGGCATGACAGGCCGCAGCGATGCGGTCCGGTTCAGGCGTCACGGGCTGCCCGCCCAGCCTGAAGGTAGCTGCTTGAGGCGCCCAGCGATGGTGCGTCCAGATGGATGATCGCCCCCTGAAGGGACAGAATCCGGCTTATAGGCTGACTCATCCGCCCTCTACATGCAACAATTGGGGCTTATGAAACTCTACGCGGCAGCTCTGGATTTTCGACCGATCGCGGAGGAGTTCAACATCCCCACGGTCTTTCCGGACGATCTGGTCGACGCCGCGGCGCAGGCCACCGACCGCTTCGCCGACCAGCGCCGGGACGCCCGCGACATCGCCTTCGTGACCATCGATCCCGCCGGTTCGCGGGACCTGGACCAGGCGGTGCACATCGAGGCGCGCGGGACGGGTTACCGGGTGCATTACGCGATCGCCGACGTCGCCGCCTTCATCGAGCCGGGATCGTCGCTGGAGGCCGAGTCGCTGCGCCGCGGCCAGACGATCTACCTGCCGGATGAGCCCGCCCGCCTGCATCCGGCGCCACTGTCGGAGGGATCCGCCTCGCTGCTTCCCGACGTCGACCGCCCCGCCGTCCTGTGGAGCATCGACCTGGACGACGCCGGGGAGGTGATGGACGTGCAGGTGGAGCGGGTGACGGTGCGCTCGGTCGCCAAGCTGGATTATGACGGGGTGCAGGCCGACCTCGACGCCGGGCGGATGCATCCCTCGATCGAGCTGCTGCCGGCCGTGGGGCGCCTGCGCCAGGAATCGAGCCTGCGTCGAGAAGCGATCAACCTGCGCATCCCCTCCCAGCGCGTCGAGCGCGGCGTCGACGGGCGCTACGAGCTCGTCATCGAACCGCGCCCGGACGTCATGGACTATAACTCGGAGATCTCGCTGCTGACCGGCATGTGCGCCGGGCAGATGATGGTCGCCCACGGCCGGGGCCTGCTGCGTACGCTGCGCCCGGCCACCCCGGAGGGGGAGGCGGAATTCCGTTTCGAGGTGCGCGCCCTGGGCTTCCCGCTTGCTGACGCCGACTCGATTTCCCGGTTTCTCGCGGGCGTCGACGCCACCTCCGCGGCGGGCATGGCCGTGATGCGTGAGGCGCAGAAGCTGCTGCGCGGGTCCGGCTACGGCCGGGTGGAGAACGGCGGCGCCGAGGTCCACGCCGGCGTCGGCGGGCATTACGCGCACGTGACCGCGCCGCTGCGCCGACTCGTCGACCGCTTCGCGACGGAGTACTGTCTCGCCATCGCCGGCGGGTACGAGGTGCCCGAGTGGGTGCTCGCCCGCGCCGACGCGGTCGTCGACGCCATGCACCGCACCTCGCAGTTCGCCAACAGCGTCGACAGGGCCTGCCTGCGGTTGACTGAAGCGACGGTGCTGGCGCCCTGGCTGGGGCACAACTTCGACGCGACCATCCTGCACACCGACGGGCAGGAGCGCAGGGCCCGTCTCTTCGTGCACGAGCCACCGGTCTTCGGGGAGTCGCTGGGCGCCCCGGAGGAGGGGACCCGAACCAGTGTCTCGCTCATCCGCGCGGACGTCGGGACCCGTGAGGTGCAGTTCGCCTGGCCCGCCGATTAACGCGGAACGCGGCGCCACCCCGGGTGGGGTGACGCCGCGGGACGGTTCGCGTCTTAGGCGTTGACGGTGGCCAGGGCGCGCTGGCGAACCGGGATGAGGGCCTCGGTCCAGGCGATGGTCTGCTCGAGCATCGGCTCGACGGAGGCGGCCTGCATCTCGGTCGGCTTGAAGGTGGAGAACTCCTCGAAGTCGGTGAACAGGGAGAACATGCCCTGCTTCTGGACGTGGGCGATCTGGAACTCGGAGAGGATGCCGCGCAGGTGCTCCACGGCGCGGGCGCCCATGGCGGAGCCGTAGCCGACCAGGCCGGCGGCCTTGTTGGAGACCTCGTCGCGCAGGTAGGCCAGGGCGTTGGTCAGGGCCGGGGCCGGGGAGTGGTTGTACTCGGCGGTGATGAAGACGTAGCCGTCGGCCTCGGCCATCTTGGCGGAGAAGGCGGCGATGTTGGCGTTGGCCTTCTCCTGCTCCTCGGCGGAGAGCTCCTCGCCGAGCAGCGGCAGCTTGTAGTCGGCGATGTCGACGAGCTCAAACTCGGCGCCGCCCCGGGCAACGGCTGCGTTGTAGACCCACTCGGCGACCTGACGGTTGTTGCGGCCGGTGCGGGTGGTGCCGGTGACGATGGCGATCTTGGTCATGACGTTCTCCTCGGAAAGTTGTTTGTGGGAGCAGGGGCTCCACTGCTTGAGTATGATACGTCAACATCTTTGGTTGTCAAATAAACAAAAACTTCAAGCATCGGGGGTGTGGCCGCCTTCGGAAACAGTGACGCGGCGCCGCAGCCAGGCTGCGGCGCCGCGTCGGGGACCACCCGGTTATGCGCTGGGCTCCGGGGCGAGATCCGCACGCGCCCCCGGCGCCAGTTCCACGACGATGAAGCCCTCCGCCACGAGATCGGCCGCGAAATTGGCCGCCCGGGCCGCCGGGACCAGCGCCACCACCGACTCGCCCAGCCCCGCGCTCGTGGCCCGCGCGGACAGGGCGCCACGGACCCGGGCCAGCTCCGCCAGCTCATCGGAGGCCGGCAGACCCAGCCGGGCGTTGAGCTCGGCCTGAGATTGCGCCAGCAGCTGCCCGATCTCCTCGCCCCGCCGCGAGCGCAGCGCCCGGGCGGCACGCTGGGCGCGACCGGTCTCCGCGTCGATGAAGCTGAGCCAGGCGTCGGCCTGCTCGGTGGAGGCCGCCTCCTCCGGACCGCGGACCTTGTGGACCGCCTGCAGCCAGTCGAGCACTCGGGTGGCGGCGTCGGGGAGCTGGCGCAGCGTCTCGGTCCCGAACGCCCGGCAGGCCTCCTCGAGGAAGAGTCGCTGCCGGCGGATCAGCGCGTAGGCCTCGGCGGCGTCCCTCTGCTTCTCGACCGGGAGGCCGACGACGAAACCGCGGACCTCGCGGTTCACCGGGTGCGGCGCCTGGGTGACGGACCCGTCGGCGTAGTCGATGATCGAGACCGTGTCGCCCGGGCAGCGCAGCGCCGCGGTGTGGCGCGCCCGCAACGCCGGCCGCGCGGAGAAGGTGTCCGCCGCCTGGGACGCGATCTCGGCCAGCCGGGCCCGCAGGGGAGCGTCCCCCAGCTCCGGGGACGCGGCCTGCAGTGCCACCGCGAGCGCGGCGTCGACGGCGGTGTCCGCCCCCAGCCCGAGACCGGCCGGGATGTCCGAGACGATCGTGACGTCCATGCCCTGGGTCTCGCGGGAGAGCAGCTGACGGTGCACCAACGTCCAGACCAGGCCACCGACCCGCGCGGCGGCGCCGCCGACCGGCGCGTCCGGCGTGACCGGCTGACCCTCCTGGTCGATGGCCGACTGCTGCTCGGCGGCACGCTCACTGACGACGGCGACGTCGATGGTGTCGGTCTCGACCTCGCCCGGGGCGCCGTCCGCGCCGTAGCGCTGGGAGCTGACCCTGATCACGGAGTCCGGGCGGGGCGAGTAGGCCACGGCCGCGCGCAGATCGGCGACCCCGACGATGACCAGACCACCGGCATGGTCCACGTGCTCGCCGATCAGCGGGTAGGTGGCCGGCGCATCAGCGACGGCGACGGCCCCGGTGCCGGTGATTTCCTCGTGCAGGCGGCGGGCCCGCTCGTGGGCCGGGGTGTCGGTGACGGTCCACATCGGCATGATGGGCTCACTCCTTGTTGGGGTCACGGTGGGTATTGGGGGAGAGGAAGGCGCGCTTCCAGCAGACATCAGGAGGCCCACTCTACTTGCCGGCCCCACGGCGTCGCCCACGCCGGTAGCCTTGACCATGTAAGCCGACACCCACAGGTGTCTGATGAATACGCGACATTTTCGTAAGGAGAACACATCATGTCCGACGAGAAGTGGTACTACAACCTGGCCACGGGCGAAGTCCGACAGGGCAAGGTGGATTCCTGGTCAGACCGCATGGGCCCCTACGACACCAGGCAGGAGGCCGCCTCCGCACTGGAAATCGCCCGGGCCCGCACCGAGGCCGCCGACGCGGCCGAACGCGCCGAGGCGGAGGCCGAGGACAACTGGGGCGAACCCGCCTCCTGGGAGAAGTAACCCCCGCCCCGCGAACACTCACCGGGCCCGCACCACAGGAAGGTGCGGGCCCGGTGTCATGGGCGGAGCGGCGCTACTTCTTCTTCGTGAGCTTGAGGCGTCCGAAGGAGGCCTTGATCTGCTTGACGCCGTCCTTGTACTCCTCGAGTGCCTGCAAGCCGAGGAAGCGTTCGCGCTGGTAGAGCAGCCCGTAGGCGAAAGTGCTCTCCCCTCGGCGGTCGGCGGCCTGCGCGAGGTGGACCAGCTTGTCGCGGGAGGTGACGGAATCCTGGAAATCCCCCAGCGAGGACTGCAGATCCTTGCAGGCCTTGTAGAGCCGCTTGGTCTTGACCCGGGTGGCGGCGCCGACGGCTTCGGCGGCGTAGCGCAGCTTCTTGGCTGACTTACGCATGTCATGGAAGTAGTCCTCGCGCTCATGCAGCGTGAGTTCGTGATTGTCCCAGTTGTCGACCGCGCGGCGGTGCCGCTTGAGCAGCTTCCGGTAGGCCTCCTCGAGGTGGCTGAGCAGAACCTCCTCCGGGGACAGCTCCGGTTCCTCCTCGGCGGGGGCCGCGGAGGTGTCCGTGTCTGCGTCGTCGGTGGCGGCGTGGCGGCCCGTGGCGGCAGTGACCTCGTCCTCGTCGAGCCGGTGTGCCCCGGCCAACGGGGGATCGGCGAGCAGCTCGTCGATGGCGTCCAGCATGTCCAGGTAACGGTCGGAATCCAACGCCGCGACGACGTGGCGGTGGGCCCGGCGGTATTCGGCGCCCATGTCCTCGCGAATGTGCTCGCGCGCGGTCGCGTCGATGACGTCGGAGTCCTCCGCGTCCAGCAGCGCGTGGAAGCGCTCCTCGACCACCTCAGCGTCGCGGGCTCGGCCCAGGATGGAGGCCAGAATCTTCAGCTCGGCGAGCAGCTGCTTGATGGCCTCGCCGGCGAGGACGCCGTCGAAGGTCTCCATGTGGCTGCGCAGCTCGCGGGTGGCCACGCGCATCTGATGGACGGAATCCCACTCATCGCGGCGGACCTTGGGGTCATACTCGATGAGCTTGTCCCGGTTGGCACGCAGAGCGGTGATCACGCCGGCGGCGGCCGAGTCCTCGTCCAGATCGGGATCGCGCAGGTGCGCCGGCACCGGGGCGTGGTCGACGGAGTCGCCCAGCGCCGCCGCCAGCTTCGACGGGGAGGAGGAACGGCGGGCCCCGGCGCCGATGAGAAGCTCGGTGATCGAGTGGAGGAAGTCGGCCCCGATGTCGGTGCCGATCATCGGCTCGGCCAGCTCGACCTCGCACTCCCGCCAGGAGGTCTGCGCGCCCCCGGGAAGCAGGGACCAGGCGGTGACCCGGTCATCGCAGAACTCGCCGATCGGCGTACCGTCGGCCAGGCAGAGCGTGGACTCGGTGCGGTGGTTGTCCACCTGCGCGACGGGGGCCAGCTCATGGTTGCGGACGATCGCCCGCACCTGGGCCAACAGATCGTCCGGCACGTGATAGACCCCGTTGACGGGGTCACCGAGCTCCGCGTGCAACTCGATGCGTCCGGAGTCGGCGGGTAGCTTGATGTGCCAGCCATCGTCCTCTCCACCGGTGCGCCGGCGCAGCGTGATCTTCTCCCGGGTCAGGCGCAGGTCCCGGGTGTCGTAGTAGATGGCGGACAGACGGTGTTCGCGGGTGGAGCCGATGGATTCCACCTCCGGCAGCCGGGTCAGATCGGGGACCGTGGTGGCGCCGTCGACCGCGAACTTAATTTCTACCTCATGAAACTTATTGATGGCCATCGTTGACGGTCACTCTCCTCGATCTGTTGAACCGGGTGAAAACAGCACGCCGCCCGGGCGGCGGACAGCAGCCGGAACGGGTGCTCACTGACATCCCAGCCTACCGGGACAACGCCCGCCTGCCCCGCAAGCCGGCTTCCTGATCAGGACCGAGCTTGGAATTGTGGGCGGCATCCCGGCCGTCGGCGTGGCCGCCCGGATGCCGCGAACTCAGGTTCATTGAGGAGCGGCGGGGGAACATTCGGTTGAATGCGTCGGCGACGGCGACCTCGCGGTGGGTGAGGGCGGGCAGGGCGTCCTTCCCGGCCGCCTCCTCCCGCGCACCGCGGTGTGCGTCCTGCGGGACGGTGGCGGCGTCGCGCAGCAGGCGGCCGATCTCGGTGGCGTAGGAGAGCTGGAAACTTCGGCGGTAGGCGCTGGTCTCGTCGAATTTGCGGGCTGCCCGCGCTCCGGGGGAGTTGCGCATGAACCAATCGCGCTGGCGGTTGACGCTGGCGAAGGTCGCGGTGACGTGGCGGACGTCCGCCGTCTCGCCGACGATCAGCGCCAACCCCTTCCGGTGAAACAGGATGGCCCTGCACCCGTTGGGCTGGGCGACCGCCCCGAGCAGCTGCGCCTGGTGCGGCACCCAGGGCGCGCGAAGGTGGATACGGGCGGTCGCGATGGTCGGGCCCTCGCCGGAGGTCAGCTCGTCCAGGATCTCCGCCAGGCGGTAGCGTTGCCGCAGCTGGGCGGCTTTTTCCAGCAGGGCCTTCGCCTCCTCCTCGTAGGTGGTCGACTCCGCCTTGGCCAGCAGCGCCTGGACCCGTTGATGGGCCTTGAGCTGAGGCTCGTCGAGACCGGCCAGCGCCTCCTCATCGGTACGCAGGACGGTGTCGGCGCCGGGAATGTCGGTCAATTGGCGCAGCTCGACGATCCACGTCCGAAGCAGGGACATGTCCCGGGGCGGGCGACCGCCGCGCCTGGACTGTCGTCGCCAGCGCTCGGCGACGGGGCCGGGCAGGAAGGTGATCAGGTCGGCGGCCGTGTGGAGCAGGTGGTCTAGGCCGGGGCCGGTGCTCAGCACATGGCGCAGATCATCGGGCAGCCAGCCACGGGCCCCGGCGTCAAGGATCTGAAGACGTGCGGCATTGACGGTGGCCTGGAGCAGGTCGTTGTTCATCGGTTTCCCCTCGAATGTGTGGCGGTGGTCGGACCGCGGCCCGGACGGTCATCCCCCTGATGGCCGGCGTCGGCGACACTCTGTCGCGGTCTCAGGACCCATCCCATCACCCGGCTCCGACACGCCACCGCCCAATCACCCCCGGATTGGGGCGGGCCGTACTGTCGCCACCTGCGGTGATGCGGGCGTCGTCAAGCAGCGGTGGAAGCGAGCAAAGCCGGGCCCGGGGCGGAACCCGGCCCCGGTGTCCGGTCGCCGTTCTACAGTGGCAGTCATGAACAGCCAACAGGAATTCGTGCTGAACGCCGTAGAAGAACGCGACATCCGGTTCATCCGGCTGTGGTTCACGGACATCACCGGGCAGCTCAAATCGGTCATGATGAGCACCAACGAGTTGGAGGGCGCTTTCGAGGAGGGAGCGGGCTTCGACGGTTCCTCGATCGAGGGGTTCTCCCGGATCAGCGAGTCGGACACGCTGATGCTGCCGGACCCCTCCACGTTCCAGATCATCCCCACCGACGTCGATCTGTCGGATCTGCAGGCCGCCCGCATGTTCTGCGACGTCGTCATGCCCGACGGGCAACCCTCGCTGGCGGATCCGCGGCAGGTGCTGCGTCGCCAGGTGCTGGCCGCCGCCGACAACGGCTTCACCTGCAACGCGAGTCCGGAGATAGAGTTCTACCTGGTCAAGGACACCCCGAAGGGAGAGCCGCTGGTGCCGACGGACTACGGCGGGTACTTCGACCAGTCGACCAACCTCGACGCGCCCTCCTTCCGTCGGCGCATGATGCAGGCGCTGGAGGAAATGGGCATCGTCACCGAGTTCTCCCACCACGAGACCTCGCCGGGCCAGCAGGAGATCGACCTGCGCCACGCCGACGTGCTGACCATGGCCGACAACGTCCTGACCTTCCGCTATCTGGCCAAGCAGGCGGCCGCGCACGCGGGGGTGCGGGCGACGTTCATGCCCAAGCCGTTCCAGGAGTACGCCGGCTCGGCCATGCACACCCACTTCTCGCTTTTCGAGGGCGACTCCAACGCCTTCCATGATCCGGACGACGAGATTTCCCTGTCGAAGACGGGACGTCACTTCATCGCCGGCATCCTCCACCACGCCCACGAGATCTCGGCGGTGACCAACCAGTGGGTGAACTCCTACAAGCGCCTCCAGTTCGGCAATGAGGCGCCCACCGCAGTGACCTGGGGGATCTCCAACCGCTCCGCGCTGGTGCGGGTACCGACCTACCGCCTGCACAAGGCCGAGTCCCGCCGCATAGAGGTGCGTTCCCTCGACTCGGCGGCCAACCCCTACCTCGCCTACGCGGCGGTCCTGGCCGCCGGTCTGCGCGGAATCCAGGAGGAGTACCCGCTGGAGGAGCCCGCCGAGGACAACGTCGCCGGACTGACCCGCCGTGAACGCCGGGCGATGGGCTACAAGGATCTCCCGTCCAGCCTGGACGAGGCGCTACGCCATCTGGAGAAGAGCGAGTTCATGGCCGAGGTGCTGGGAGAGCACATCTTCGAGTTCTTCCTCCGCTCCAAGTGGGAGGAGTGGCACACCTACACCGAGCAGATCACCCCGTGGGAGCTGCGCCACTCGACCGACTACTAACCCGCGACACCTGAACGGAGGCAGCGTCCATGGCCGCAGCACGACCGCGCCGCGTGCTCCCGTCCCCGGCGGCGCTCGGACTTTCCGGGCCGCACGTGGCCGAGGACCTGGAATTTCTCGGCTGGACCACCCCCGGCTCGGAGGCCCTGCTCTGGACGCTGGCCGGTGCCGGCGACCCTGACCTGGCCCTCAACGCCCTCCGGCGCCTCGCCGACGCCCTCGGCGAGCGCTACACCGAGCTCGACCATGCACTCCGCACCGACGAGATCCTCCGGGTCAGGCTGCTCGCCCTGCTCGGCGGTTCCACCGCACTGGGCGACCATCTGATCGCCCAGCCACAGACCTGGGTGGAGCTGGCCGAGCCCGTCCCGGACTTCGACGCGCTCATGGTCTCGATGCTCTCCGCCGTCCACGCCGTCCCCGCGGACGTCATCGTCGATCCCGAGACGGGTGAGGCCGGACACGACACCGCCTCCCCGGAGCTGACCACCCCCGGCACCTACCGCGCCGGACTGACCGGCCACGAGGCCAAACTGACCCTGACCACGACCTACCGGACGCTGATCATGCGCATCGCAGCCTGCGACCTGGCCGGCACCTTCGCCGCCCGGCGCGGTCACGGCGCCGGTCAGCCGCGGCTGGACTTCGAGCCCCTGACGAGCCTGCTCACCTCGCTCGCCGACGCCGCTCTCACCGCCGCGCTGGCCGTGGCCGTGGCCACCGTCTACGGCTCCGCGCCCGTGGACTCGCGTCTGGCGGTCATCGCCATGGGCAAATGCGGCGCCGGGGAGCTCAACTACATCTCGGACGTCGACGTCATCTTCGTCGCTGAGCCGGTCACCACGAAGATCAACCGCACCGCCAGCGAGTTCATGCGCATCGGCTCGGCCTGCTTCTTCGAGGTCGACGCGAACCTGCGCCCCGAAGGCCGATCCGGGGCGCTGACCCGCACCCTCGACAGCCACCGGGCGTACTACCGCCGCTGGGCGAGCACCTGGGAGTTTCAGGCGCTGCTCAAGGCCCGGCCGATGACCGGGGACATCGCCCTCGGGGAGCAGTACCGCGCCCTCATCGACCCGATGGTGTGGACCGCCTCCCAGCGTGAGTCCTTCGTCGACGACGTCCAGGCCATGCGCGTGCGCGTGGTGGAGACCGTGCCCGCCGATCTCAAGGAACGCGAGCTCAAACTCGGCCGGGGCGGCCTCCGTGACGTCGAGTTCGCGGTCCAGCTCCTGCAGCTGGTGCACGGGCGCTCCGACGAGAACCTGCGGGTCACCGCCACCACCGAGGCCCTGCGCAGGCTCATCGACGGGGGATACGTCGGCCGGGAGGACGGCCGCGTGCTCATCCGCGCCTACGAGTTCCTCCGCCTCCTGGAGCACCGGCTCCAGCTGCAGCGCCTGCGCCGCACCCACGCGCTGCCGGCCGTCGACGACGACCGGGCGATGAATTGGCTGGCGACAACCACCGGATTCGTCCCGGACGCGGACTCCACCGACACCGATCAGCTCAAGGCGCAGCTCAAGAGGGTCCGGCGCAGTGTGGCGGGTCTGCACACCAAGCTCTTCTACCGCCCGCTGCTCAACTCGGTGGTCCAGCTCAGCGTCGACGAGCTCCGGCTCTCCAAGGAGGGGGCGACCGCGCAGCTGGCCGCCCTGGGCTACCGTCACCCCGACCGGGCCTTCCAGCACCTGTCGGCCCTGGCGGCCGGCAATTCGCGTCGGGCGAAACTGCAGGCGATTCTGCTGCCCAGCCTCATGGAGGTGCTCGGCACTACCGCGGACCCGGATGCGGGACTGCTCAACTACCGCAAACTCTCCGAAACTGCGGTGGACCGCTCCTGGTTCCTGCGCATCCTCCGGGATGAGGGCGTCGTCGCGAGCCGGCTGATGTTCATCCTTGGCACCAGCCCTTACGCTGCCGACCTGATCATCGCGGCGCCGGACATCATCAAGCAGCTCAGTGACGGCGCCTCCGGACCGAAGCTGCTGGAAACGGCTCCGGACCAGGTCAACAGTTCCCTGGTGGCGGCCTCGAAGCGCCACGCGGATCCGGACAAGGCCGTCGCCGTGGCGCGCGCCCTGCGCCGCGCCGAGCTCGCCCGCATCGCCTCGGCGGATCTGCTGGGGTTCATGGACGTCGACCAGGTCTGCTCCGAACTCTCCTACGTGTGGGACGCGGTGCTGGAGGCGGCGCTGCGGGCGGAGGTGCGCCACAGCCTGCTGACCCACGGGTGGGATGAGCCGCCCGCCCGGATCGCGGTGATCGGCATGGGCCGGCTCGGCGGCGCCGAGCTCGGCTACGGCTCCGACGCGGACGTCATGATCGTCGCGGAACCGGTGGCCGCCGACCCCGGCACCGACCCCGGCTCCGGCCTTGACCACGGGACCCGCTCCGGGGCCGCTTCCGACGCCGAGACTGACGCCGAGACTGACGCCGAGGCGGACTCGGAGGCGAGCACCCACGCGATCACGTGGGCCACGACGATCATCGAGTCGATGCGCGCCCGCCTGGCCAGACCCTCCTCGGACCCGCCGCTCGAGGTGGACCTGGGTCTGCGCCCCGAGGGCCGCAGCGGCGCCATCGTGCGCACCATCTCCTCCTACGAGCGCTACTACCGGGAATGGGGCGAGGTGTGGGAGACCCAGGCCCTGTTGCGCGCCACCACCGTGGCCGGCGACCGCGCCATCGGGGAGCGCTTCCTCAGGATGATCGATCAGTTCCGTTACCCGGAGGGTGGGGCCAGCGCGGCCGACGTGCGCGAAATCCGCCGCATCAAGGCGCGCATCGACAATGAGCGGCTGCCCCACGGCGCCGACCGCACCACCCACACCAAACTGGGCCGCGGCGGGCTCAGCGACATCGAATGGACGGTCCAGCTGCTGACGATGCAGCACGCCCACGAGATTCCTGCGCTGCACACGACCTCCACGCTGGAGAGCCTCGCCGTGCTGGAGGAACTCGACAACGACGAGATCATCTCCGCCCGCCAGGTCAACATCCTGCGCGACGCCTGGCGGATGGCCACCAACGCGCGCAATGCGACGGTGCTTGTCCGCGGCAAGCGCACCGACCAGCTTCCGCAGCCGGGGCAGCAGCTCACCCAGGTCGCCGCGGCCGCCGGCTGGCCGCCGGAGAAGTCGAACGACTTCCTGGAGGCTTACCTGCGGGCCACGCGGCGCTCCCACAACGTGGTCGAGGAGATCTTCTGGGGGGAGGCGCCGACCCGCGAGTACTCCTGACCGCGGGCGGGGCCCCTGAGCCGGGGTCGGGGAGGACCCGGGCAAAACCCTGACAATACGGGCGCCACCACGGCGAGGACGCGGTTCCGGCGCTACCGTGGGCTTCGTTGGTCCACACCGAACCATCACACCCACTACCGCAGGAGGACCCGACCCCTCATGGCCATGAACATCTCCGTCAACATCCACGACGCCACCTTCGGCGACCTGGTCTCTCTCGTCGAGGCCGCCAAGAAGGCCGGCGCCACCCGCGACACCGAGATCACCCTGCACGAGGGCCAGATCTCGATCGCCGTCGACACCTCCCGGCCGACCCCGGAGGCCCCGAACTCGGCGTCGACGGTCTACACCCACGACGTCATCGACGGTGAGGAGAACCACCTCTACGAGGCCGGCAAGAATTTCGCCGAGACCATGCGCTCGACCGCCAACCAGGGCTCCGACGCCGCGCTGCGCTTGATCGCCGAGCTGCTCCGCGGCGACCGGCGCTACTAGAGACCGCGTGATCGTCTCCGCCCTGCGCCTGCCCGAGCTGAGGGCAATGGCCGCGGCGGGCGTCGAGAGCTACGTCCTCGACCTGCCGGCCGTCCGTCACCTGGCGCGGACGGGCCCCCTCAGGCTGAGCACCCCGGTCACGGTCCTGGTCGGCGACAACGGGGCGGGCAAGTCCACCCTGCTCGAGGCGCTCGCGCTCGCCCTCGGGTTCCCCGGGATGGGCGGCCCGGTCGGCGGCTTTCACGGCGACATGTGGGCTGCGCGCACCGGAACGGAATCCCGGCTGGCGCACCACCTCGTCGTCCGGACCAGCGCCCCGCTGCTGCGGGGATTCTTCCTGCGGGCGGAGACCAGCTTCCAGCTGCTGACCGAGGCGGACAGGCCGCCGGCCCGGGCGGGGCGCAACGTGCTGGCCTCGGGGCAGTCGCTGCACGCCCGCTCACACGGGGAGTCCGTGCTGGGCCTGGTGGCCGAGCACGTCGCCGGCGCGGGCCTCTATCTCTTCGACGAGCCCGAGGCGGGGTTGTCGACCGTGAGGCAGATGGCCCTGCTGGCCGAGATCGACCAGGCCGTCGACCGGGGTGCGCAGTTCATCATCGCCACCCATTCCCCCGTGCTGCCCGCGCTGCCCCGGGCAGAGATCCTCGAGGTCAACGAGGCCGGAATCCTGCCGGTCGCCTACGACGACGTCGAATCGGTCCGGGCGATGCGGGAGTTCCTCGACGATCCCCGCGGGGTCGTCGACTACCTCACCCGGCCGGAGTAGCGCTCACTTCCCGGGCTGGTCCTCATCGACCACGCGTACGGAACCGGGGGCCGCCGCGGCGTCGGCAAGCCTGCGCTTGAGCAGAATCTTCGAGACCGCGATACCGACCATGCCCAGCCCCCAGATCACGAACACGGAGATCCAGGCGAACCGGAAGTCACCCCAGGTGTAGGTCTGGCCGTGGGACGAATAGTCGAGCAGGAGGCCGACCGTCTGCGCGGTGACCATGCCCGCGAGGAAGCCGCCCATGTTTCCCAGTCCGGTGCCAGTGGCGACGATGGTGCGCGAGAGCGTTTCGCGGACCCCGTCGAAACCGTAGCTGGAGGTGCCGGTGAGGAAGGCCATGACGATGTTGACCGCGATGAGCGCACCCAGGCCCGGGGGAGTGTCGGGCAGCAGGAAGAAGAACCAGGCGGTCGCGATGGCGGTGGCGGCCAGGACGACGACGCGGTCGCGGTTGCGGCCCGCCCGCTGGGAGATGACCCCGATGATCGGCCCGGCGATGACGTTGGTGGCGGTATTGATGGTCAGGACGAGGCCGATCTGGGCGTCGGAGAGGCCCATGCCCAGCTTCATCAGGGGAGCGCCCCACAGCAGCGTGAAGACGATCTGCCACAGCATCGCCGAATGGTGGATGAAAAACGCCTGCCAGCACGCGGGGTGGTGCAGCACGTAGGAGAGCTTCGCCCAGAAGGTGGGTTCCGGCCCGTCGCTTGCCGACGCCTGCTCCGCCGACCCCGGTCCCGCCGGGGACTGCTCGGGCGGGTCCGCGATGGCGATGCCGCCGAAGATCGCCACGAGCACGGCCACGGCGCCGACGGACACGAAGGCCACCGTCCAGCCCTGCACGTTGAGCAGCATGAGGAACGGCACCGCCGAGAGGAACTGGCCCAGCTGGCCGAGCGAGCTGGTCAGCTGGGTGAACAGCGGCGTCAGCCGCAGCGGGAACCAGAAGGGCAGGATGCGCATCGCGGACAGGAACGCGGAGGCGTCGCCGGCGCCGATGAGCACGCGCGCGGCGATGGCGACCCAGTAGTTGCCGGTCAGACCCAGCAACACCTGGCCGCTGCCCATGACCAGCGCGCCGATGACGAGCACCCGGCGGGGGCCGAACTTGTCGATGAGCAGACCCGTCGGGATCTGCGCCAGGGCGTAGACGCCGATCTGGACGGCGGTGAACACCGCGATGCGGGAGGCGTCGACGCCGAAGCGCTCGATGGCGGCCACCCCGGCGACGCCGAAGGAGGTGCGCCCGAAGATGGCGACGATGTAGAAAAGCACCGCCGCGCCCCACACGATCAGCGCCCGCCGGGTCAGCTGCTCCCGGGGATTGGGTTGGGAACCAACGGGCGCATTCGGTGTGGTCATACCGGTGAATCCAGCCTTTCCTGGGTACCCGGGGACGTGGACCGAAGAGTCGTTTTCTCGGACGGGGGCACGCCCGGGGGAGCGGGTGTCGCTACTCAGACTAGAGTAGTGTCGCTACTCAGACTAGAGTAGGGGCCGTGAAATACATCTCGACGCGCGATTCGAACCGAACCCCGGTCAGCTTCACCGACATCCTGCTCGCCGGACTCGCTCCGGACGGCGGTCTCTATCTGCCGGCCGAATACCCGCAGATCAGCGACGCCATGCTCACCAGCTGGCGCCAGCTGCTCGCCGAGGAGGGCTACGCGGCCCTGGCGGCCGAGGTCCTCAAGCTCTTCGTCGACGACATCGACGACACGGCGCTGGAGGCGATCACCGCCCGCGCCTACCGCACCCCGGTCTTCGACCACGAGGAGATCGTCCCGGTCACGCGCATCGACGAGAACCTCTACCTCGGCCACCTCTCGCAGGGCCCGACCGCGGCCTTCAAGGACATGGCGATGCAGCTGCTGGGGGAGCTCTTCGAGTACGAGCTGACCCGCCGCGGCGCCGAAATCAACATCCTGGGCGCCACCTCGGGGGACACCGGCTCCTCCGCCGAGTACGCGATGCGCGGGCGCGACAACATCCGCGTCTTCATGCTCACCCCGGCCGGCCGGATGACCCCGTTCCAGCAGGCGCAGATGTTCGGTCTGGACGACCCGAATATCTTCAACATCGCCCTTGACGGCGTCTTCGACGACTGCCAGGACATCGTCAAGGCCGTCAACGGTGACCCGGAGTTCAAGAAGAAGTACTCCATCGGCGCCGTCAACTCGATCAACTGGGCACGCCTGATGGCCCAGATCGTCTACTACGTCTCCTCCTGGCTGAAGATCACCGAGTCCAACGACCAGAAGGTCTCCTTCTCGGTTCCGACCGGCAACTTCGGCGACATCTGCGCCGGCCACATCGCCCGCCAGATGGGCCTGCCGATCGACAAGCTCATCGTCGCGACCAACGAAAACGACGTCCTCGACGAGTTCTTCCGCACCGGCGACTACCGCCCGCGCTCCTCCGCCGAGACCCAGGCGACCTCCAGCCCGTCGATGGACATTTCACGCGCCTCCAACTTCGAGCGCCTCGTCTTCGACGTGCTGGGGCGCGACGCCGGGCGCATCGCCGACCTTTTCGGCACCCGGGTCCGGGCAGGCGGCTTCACCCTCGCCGAAGACCCCGCCTTCCCGGCCATCGCGGAAGAGTACGGTTTCCTCTCCGCGACCTCCTCCCACGCCGACCGCCTGGCCACCATCGCCGAGACCAACGAGCGTCTCGGCGTGCTCATCGACCCGCACACCGCCGACGGCGTCAAGGCCGCCCGCGAGTGGGCCGACAAGATCGACAGCCCCATCGTCGTCCTGGAGACCGCCCTGCCGGTGAAGTTCTCCGAGACCATCGCCGAGGCCATCGGGGAAGCGCCGGCCATCCCGGAGCGCTTCGAGGGGATCCTCGACGCCGAGCGTCACGTCGTCGACCTGCCCAACGACGCGGAGAAGGTCAAGGACTACATCCGCACCTCCATCGAGACCACGGAGGTCTGACCCCCATGGGACAGGAATTCTTCGGCGGGCCGGAATATTTCCAGGAGTTCGATCCGGAGAAGTTCGCCCGTGAACTCAAGGCCCAGGCCGAGCGGGAGGCCCGGAAGTCCGACACCGGAGTCGATTCCCCGGCCGGGCAGGAAGCGCAGGACACCGATGGCGAGCCACCCCAGCACTGACGGTGCCGCGGGCCTGCGCGGCGGGCTCCTGTGGGTCCTGGCGATCCTGGTGGCGGTCGTGACCGTGGTGGCCGTCCTCGTCGCCGCCGGCCGGGAGAACGCCGCCTTCGAGCGGGCCGCCGAGCAGACCAGCCTCGAGGCCGCGGTCAGCGAGGACGCCGCCCCGGCGGCCCCGGCCCCGCCGGCCGCCCCGCTCGAGGGTGTTCTGGCCACCCCGGGAAGCCCGTGGACCCCGGGGACGACGATGCACCTGACCGGCGACTACCCCCAACCGGGCGTCCCCTTCGAGGTGTCGGAATGCACCGTGGCCTTCGGCTTCAGCGACGCCGCGGGCAACGCCTACGCGGTCACCGCCTCCCACTGCGGGAGCGTGGGCGATCTGGTCTGGCCCACCAACGCCACCACCGTCGCCGACTACGCGACGGAGGTCGGCCGGGTCATCTACTCCGACCTCGACCAGCCCGCCGAGGTCAACCACGACATCGGCATCATCCAGGTCACCGACCCCCACCGGTTGATGACCTTCGCCGGGGACGGGCAGCAGCCCTCCCTGGTCGCGGGCGGACCGCGCTTCGCCGACCACGCGACCACCCCCGACGACGCCTGCAAGATCGGCGGCACCACCGGCCTGACCTGTGGCCCGACCGGGCCGATTCAGCGCCAGCAACTCTATGACGAGGACGGTTCCTTCGTCCTCACCGAGGGCGCGACGGCCACCATCTGCGCCGCCAAAGGCGACTCGGGCGGCCCGGTCGTCGGCGAGGTCGACGGAACCTCCGTCATCCTCGGCCTGCTTTCCGGCACCCGCACCCCGGAGACCCCGGTCACCGACTGCGGCGCCCCCGGCGCGGAGCTGATGACCGTGGCCTACACCCCGGCGGCCACGATCGTGGAGACGATCCGCGAGGTCGTCCCGGACGCCCAGCTGCCCCAGGCCGAGGTCCCCGTGGGCTAGCCAGGATCGGCGCCGTCCTACTCCGTGGGGTAGCGGTCGGCGTAGATCCCGAGCTCCGCGGCGCGGGAGGTCCGGGAGTTGTCGCCCATGACCAGCCCGTCGTCGTCCTTGACGTCGGCATAGTCCATGTAGCCCTCCATCTCCCCGGCCCCGTAGACGACCAGCGCAATCCAGTCCAGCGGCGCCTCCGTGGCCAGCTGCCCCCAGGACGCCAACGCCCGGTCGTACTCCTCCGGGGTGGTCGGCATCCACGTGATGGTCGCGGCCTTCGCCCCGCCAAAGGAGGGGTGATTGGTGAAGGAGACCGCCGAGGCCCCGTTGTCCAGCGCGAACGTCAGCGGCATTGTCAGCAGTTCCGCCGGCAGCGAGTCGAAGCAGAACCCCCAGGAATCGATCTTGACGTTCTCCGGGGTACGGATGCTGACGTTGGTGGCGCAGGAGTTCTGCGTCAGGGTGCTGATCTGCCGGGCCAGCAGCTGCGGCTGGGCCACGGCCGCGGGGCTGGCCTGCGCAGTGAGGATGACCCCCTGTTCCGTGGTGGTCGCGTCCGCCTGGCTGAGCACGGCCGGGATGACCAGGTTGAGCACCTCCTGCGTGTTCCAGTCCACCGGCGGGCCGAACCCGGCCGGCACCTCGGTTTCCCGGGACGGCCACCGGTCCGCGTTGGCTTCGTACGCGCCCAACCCGATGGCGCCGCCGAGGATGCCGACCAGCGCCACGGAGTAGGCCGCCCGTGCCCATTTCCGCCGCCGACCACGCAGCGGCGCGTTCGACTCCCGGGGCGCCTCAGCGACGGTCACGGTCGTGCTCGCCGCCCGCGCCGCCTCCCCGTCTGCGGGGGTCCGCTTCTCGACGTCCGACGCGTCCTCCGGCCCGCCGGCCCCCGCGACCCCGTCGGTGGAGGAATCCTCCTCCTCCGCCGTGCCCGTGCCGGGCAAGTCCGCGGCGACCGGCTCGGGCACGATCGTCGCGGGGGCCGTCTCATCCTCCGCCGCGAGCGGGGTCGTCGCCGGTGGCGTAGCCGGCTCGTCGACGCTCTCCGCCTCCGGCCGGTCGGGTACGGCCGTCTCCGTCAGCTCCGGCACCGGTGCACCGGCCGCGGGTTCCGGGGCGGGGGTCAGCGCCCGGTACTCCTCGGCGGCCTGGGCGTCGGAGTCGGCTGACCCGGGCGGCGGCGGGGCCGGATTCTTCGGGACCGCGGCCATCCGTCCCGCGCGGCGCAGGGCGTTGCGCGCCGCCGGCGAGAGGGGCGCGGGGGCGGCGTCGGTCCGGCGTCGAAAAGCCCGGCGCTTCAGACGGGGACTGTGCTGTGAATCGGAATTGTCTGGGGTGCTCGCCATAGTGTGTAGGAGTCTAGTCCAGCGGGTGGGTGGAACCGGCGCACTAGACTGATCGGCACGTGTCATCGAACTGCAAGGAGTACTCTCGTCGTGCCCATTCCGGATTTCATCGTCAAGACCCGCGAGAAGATCGGCCACGATCCGATGTGGCTGCCCGCCGTCACGGCGGTGGTGCTGCGTGACTCCACCGACGACTCCCCGTGGGCCGTTCCGGAGGTGCTGCTGGTCAAGCGTGCGGACAACGGTACCTGGACGCCGGTGACCGGCATCTGCGACCCGGGCGAGGACCCCCACGTCACGGCCGTGCGTGAGGTGAGGGAGGAGACCGGACTCGACACCCGGGTGGACGCCCTGCTGGCGGTCGGCGCCACCCGGCCGGTCGTGCACGCCAACGGCGATCAGGCCACCTACATGTCCATCTGCCTGCGCCTGAGCGTCACCGATGACAGCCAGGCCCCGGCCGTCGGCGACGACGAGAACAGCGAGGTCGGCTGGTTCTCCATCGCGCACATGCCGGTCGAGAACCCGGAGTGGCGCCTGGTCATCGCCGATGCGGCCGCCCAGCGCAAGCACCCCGGAAACTTCAGCCCGCGCCTGGGACTGCGCAAGCGCACCTAGGTCCAGTAGCGGTCCGCGTAGGTGATGCGGTACGCGGGCCAGCCACCGGCGAGGATCTCCTCGAGCTCAGGGGGCGTCCGGGCGCGTACCGCGACCTCGAGCCAGGGCGGGACGGATTCGTCGACGACCTCGGCGTCCGGGAAGTGCTCGCCGCAGGCGATGATGTGGGGCGGGGCCGGGCTCGGGGTCAGCAGCAGCCGGGCGACGTCGGCCAGGTCGAAGACCAGCTCCGCCAGGTGCGGCCCCGGCTGCGCGTCCCAGACGGTGGCGTAGACGCCCCGGGCGCCCTCGCCGAGCCAGGACATCTCCAGGTGGAGGGTGTTCCCGTCCAGGACGGGGAGCGCCCCGTCCTCGGCGAGCAGGTAGGGGCCGGTCGGGGAGGGGATGAGGCCGCGCGCACGCAGGAATGCCCGGGTGTCGCTGATGCGCGAGCGCAGGCCCGGAGCACCAGGGTCGGGGGAGACGAGCGTCAAGGTCACTGCCATGGTGGCCCCACCCTAGCCGGGCCCATGACCACTACGGTGCGCAGCGCCGGGGCCACCGGGCCCGGGGCGGGGGTTAGAGTCGGCCCCGTACGGTCGATGACTGGAATTCGGGGGGATTTCACATGACAGCGGGATTTGACGTGGACACGGTGTTTCCGGACCGGTGGGAGCGCTATCTGGAATACCCGTTCCACATCGGCGGCCGGCCGGGGGTGATCAGCTCGGAAATCGCTTTCTGGGACTTCCTGGTGGAGGAGGGGACAGCGGTCGCGGAGGCAGTGGCCGGGGCTGCGGTGGACTCTTTCCGGGGGGATGCCGCGGACGCGCTGAACCGGTTGATCACGCGGGGCCATGCCCCCGCCGTCACCGGGTTGATGGCGTCGGCGGGGCGCATGCGTGAGCTTATCGGGGACTACGACGGCGCCCTGGCTGAACTCCGGGAGGTGATGGAGCTCAACAAGGAACAGGCGAAGCTGCACCGGGACGGCTGGGAAGGCAGGGGCCGGGAGTTTCACGCCCTGGCCGGCCGGCTCCGGTCCGCCGCCGGGGCGGGGGACCCGGAGCTGTACTACAGGATCGCCGGGCAGATGCTCGTCGTGCAGGAGGAGTACCTCCACCACATGCGCGAATTCTCCACGTGCTTCGACAACGCCGTGGACCTTCGTTCGGCGACGGTGGACCTGGACGGTCTGACCGCCTCCCGGATGAGACAGCTCACCGACGGCCTCGGGACGTGGTCGCCGCCGACAGCCCAGGAAGAGTGGAACGACGGCGCGCTGGAGGTGGTGGCGGAGAGGCTGATGGAGGCCGGGCGCCGGCTTATCGACGATGGCCTTTACCTGCAGTGGCTGCCCGCAGCGGTGCTGCCGGTGCCGGTGGCGGGGGTCGACGCCATCGCCGGTGATCAGGTCGTCGTCGCCAGTGCGGCGGCGGTGGCCGCCCTGAGCGCGGCGGTGGCCGCCCTCGCCGAAGGCATCCAGGTCACCGGCTCGGCCATGGTGGGCGCCGCCGTACGTTACGTGACCTCGGACGCGGAGGCCGCGGGCGAACTGCTCGCGCTGGTGATCAACCCGACCACCCCGGATTCCGGGCTCGACCCGCGGACCGCCGCCGGCTACTCACAGGAGCTGATCGAGGAACTCGGCAAGGCCGTCGACCAATCGACTCCGGCCGGGACCAGGATCGTCGAGATGACCGATCGTGCCTCGTCGAAGGCGATGAGCACCGCCGACCTCGTGACCACCTCCGCGGCGATCGCCGAGGCCGTCGACGCCGGGGTTCCCGTCGGGGAGGCGGTCCGCCAGCACGCGATGGAGCCGATGCTCCGCGAGGGCGCGCGTGACCTGGCCTTCACCCAGGTTAACCGGCGGCTCAGCAAACGGGTGGCGGGATCGGTGGCGATGTCCCTGCTCAAGCCCCGCCTGGTCGGACGCTTGGGCCCGACGGGGGTGGCCGCGAATGCCGCGCTCGTCGTCCACGACGGGGTCACTTCAGTGCGGGAGGCCAGGGAGGCGAAGCGACGGATGGAGATCCGCGGGCGGCAGGCGGGGCGGGGCTGAGCGAACCGGAACATCCCGCCCCGCCGGTAGCCGGCAGAGGCCTCGGCAGGTGGGGCGGAGGCGGGTTAACAGTCGTAGTAGAGCTCGAACTCGTGGGTCGTCGGGCGCAGGCGCGCCGGGTAGATCTCCTCCTCGCGTTTGTACTTGATGTGGGCGTCGATGAGGTCCTGGGTGAACACGTCACCGGCCAGCAGGAACTCATGGTCCTCCTCGAGCGCGTGAAGGGCCTCGTCCAGGGAGGCCGGCAGCTGACGGATGCCGACCTTGTCCTCCTCGGCCATGGCGTAGAGATCCTCGTCCACCGGATCACCCGGGTGGATCTCGTTGCGGATGCCGTCCAGGCCGGCCATGAGCATCGCGGTGAAACCCAGGTAGGGGTTGCCCGAGGGATCCGGCGCCCGGAACTCGATGCGCTTGGACTTCGGGCTGTTGGAGTTCGAGGGGATGCGGATCGCCGCCGAGCGGTTGCGGCTGGAGTAGACCAGGTTGACCGGAGCCTCGAAGCCCGGAACCAGGCGATGGTAGGAGTTCATCGTCGGGTTGGTGAACGCCAGCACGGCCGGGGCGTGGTGGAGCACGCCGCCCATGAAGTGCATGGCCAGCTCGGAGAGGCCACCGTAGTTGGCCTCGTCGAAGAACAGCGGGTTGCCCTCCTTCCACAGACTCATGTGCAGATGCATGCCGGAGCCGCCGTCGTTGGCGATCGGCTTGGGCATGAAGGTCGCCGACTTCTGGTTCTGCTGGGCGACGTTCTTCACCACGTACTTGAAGGTCTGCAGGTCGTCGGCGGCGTGAAGCAGGGAGTTGAAGCGGTAGTTGACCTCCTGCTGGCCACCGGAGCCCATCTCGTGGTGGGCGCGTTCGACCTCGAAGCCGACCTCCTCGAGGGTCTCGCCGATCTCGTCGCGGAGATCCTGCAGGTGGTCATAGGGGGCGGTGGGGAAATAGCCGCCCTTGGTGCGCACCTTGTGGCCGAGATTGCGCGAGCCGTCCGGGTTGAACTCCTTGCCCGAGTTCCACCAGCCCTCCACCGAGTCGACCTCGTGGAAGCTGGCGTTGTTGGTCGAGTCGTAGCGCACCGAGTCGAAGATGTAGAACTCCGCCTCGGAGCCGACGTTGCAGGTGTCGGCGATGCCGGTGGCGGCGAGGTACTTCTCCGCCTTGAGCGCGATGTTGCGCGGATCCCGGGAAAAGACCTGGCCGGTGTGGGGATCGTGCACGAAGAACTGGATGTTCAGCGTTTTCGAGCGGCGGAACGGATCGACGTAGGCGGTGGCGATGTCGGGCAGCAGCGTCATGTCGGAGTCCTCAACCGAGGTGTATCCCGAGATGGACGACCCGTCGAACGCCACCCCCGTCGCCATCGCCTGCTCATCGAAGGTACGGGCCGGAATGGCGAGGTGCTGCTCGATTCCGGGAACATCCGTAAAGCGGGCGTCCACCCACTTGATGTCGTTCTTCTCGATGAATTCTGCGACTTCATCATATGCAGTGAAGTTCAGGGGCACGGGTATCGACTCCTCGTCGTGCCGGGCGGGCCAGAGAAGGTGGGTAGGGGACATGTCGCACGCGCCAAGCTGGCGGGTGAGCGGTCCGCCCGGACTGCCAAGACAGGCCGCCGGGGGCGCGCGTCCCCCTGCATCGGCCTCCGACCAAGGATAGGGAAAACCTCGGCGGGAAAGCACAGGCAGCCTTTCAATCCCCCCCCGGATGGCTCAGCGTCACCCCAGGAAGGCAAGGCTGGGTTTCGTTGTGGCGCCACGAAGTCCGGCTTAGGGTGGAGGCATATCACCGGCGCCGAAGGAGAACCGTCATGCCCAGCTTTTCGGAGCGCATCATCGGGGACAACCCCGTCGTACAGGAAACCAACCCCTCCGCGGGCGGGGACCTGGGCAACCGGCTCAACGCCCTGCGCGCCGGGGTGCTCGGCGCCAACGACGGCATCGTCTCCGTCGCGGCGCTGTTGCTGGGCGTCATTGGCTCGGGCATGGACAGCCGTTCGGTGCTGGCCGCGGGCCTGGCCTCCACCATCGCGGGCGCTGTGTCGATGGCCGTCGGCGAGTACGTGTCAGTCTCCTCGCAGCGCGACACCGAGAAAGCACTCGTGAGGAAGGAGACCTGGGAGCTGGCCGAGGATCCGCAGGGTGAGCACGACGAACTGGCCGGGATGCTCGAGGAGATGGGCATGAGCGCCGACACGGCCTCCACGGCCGCCACCGAGATCAACAGCCGGGGCGTCGAGATCACCGTTCCCGTCCACCTGAAGCTGGAGTTCGGCCTCGATTCCGAGGACCTCACCAACCCCTGGATCGCGGCGGGCGCGTCGGCGATCTCCTTCCTGCTGGGCGCGGCTCTGCCGATGCTGTCGGTGTTCTTCGCCGGTGCGGGCAACGGTGCGCTGATGGTGACCGCGACGACGCTGATCGCTCTGGCCGTCACCGGCTACGTCTCGGGCAAGTTGTCGAAAGCCAACCCCTGGCGGGCCGTCCTGCGTCTGGTCCTCGGCGGCGCGCTCGGCCTGGCCATCACCTATGGCGTCGGCGCGCTCTTCGGGGTAGCCGCCTGAGGGTGAGCCCTTAGCTAAGCGCCGGGGTGTCCCACAGGTTGAGCACGGTACCGATGCCCTTCCTGCGGGCGTTCTCGTAGAGGTCGGTCGCCCAGGCGACGTCCTCGACCGGCATGCCGCCGATGGAATAGAGGAAGATCTGCCCGTCGCTGACGCGCCCGGGGGCGTGACCGGAGGCGATGTCTCCGATGTTGACCAGCTGCTCCTCACGAAGAACCCCCTGCTCCTTGAGATCCCACCAGTGGTTGCCGGGGATGCCGAGCAGCTCCTCATAGGTGACCTTCGGGCCGTTCTCCTGGAACCACTCCTGGTAGAGGCCGCGGTAATCGACGACGAGGTCGGCCCGGCCGGAGGTGAGAAGGTCATCGTCGAAGCGGGCCGCGGCGGGGGCGAGGACCAGCGCACCGGGCTTGAGCCAATCGGTCTTGAAGTAGGGGAAGGCGCTCGGGCCGTCCTTGGAGGTGGAGGTTCCGGCAATGAGGATGTCGGAGTTCTCGATCGCCTCCTGCTCTGAGTGGACGACCTGCACGTCGAGCTCCGGGAAGGACTCGGCGTACCACTTGGCCGCCCGGTAGGTGGACGCTTCCGAGCGGCCCTTGACCTTGACCGTGCGGATCGACGGGCGCTGGGAGACCGCGGAGGAAAGGATGGTCCGGCTCATGACGCCGGGGCCGATGATGCCGACGGATTCGGCGTCGGACAGTGCCAGATGCTTCACGCCGACGCCCGGGACCGCGCCGGTACGGTAGGCGGAGAGGGTGTTGGCGCTCATGATCGCCAGCGGGGCACCGGTGTCGGTGTCGTTGAGGACGAAGACGTGGATGGAACGCGGCAGGTCGCGTGCACGGTTCTCGGCGTTGGAGCCGTACCACTTGACGCCGGTGGTGCCGAATCGGCCGCCGAGGTAGGCGGGCATGGCCATGAAGCGGCGATCCGGGCCGTCAGCGGGCATGCCGGCGTGCTCCGGGCGCGCCGGGAAGTTGATCTGGGCGCCGTGGGAGTTCGCGGAGGCGCCGGCCATGCGGTAGTCGCCGTCAGCAAGCAGGATCAGCGTCTCTTCCATGACCTCGACGCAGCGCGCGGAGTCCGCGACTCCGGCGTCGAGCATGTCCTGCTCATTGAGGTAGAGGAAATCGATGCGGGGAAGCTCCGGGGGAGTGAAGGTCATTATTATCCGTGTCTTTCCAGGTTATGTCAGCCCCGCGTCCATCCGCGCGGGGCGCGGGGGCGGGCCGACGACTCTGATGTTTTGTCCGGCGGCGCGCGGCACGCGGTGTCTGGCGTGGCGCAGCGCACGTCGGCGTGGGTACCGTGGGCGGGTACGCCCTCACCGTAGGGAAGTCGACCGTCGAACCATAACTATTCCGGCCCCTGTACTGCGGTTTTGTCCCGGGTTTAAGGAGCCGGAAAGGTGGGTTGCGCTGCCGGTGGCCGAGTTTTATAACTAATCAATAACATTCCTCGAGGAGACCTATGACTGGGCAGAACGTTCACCAACTGGACACGTCGGGTGTGGAGCGGATCCTGTGCGTCGTGGCGCACCCCGACGATCTCGAATACGGAATCTCCTGCGCGGTCGCGGCCTGGACCGCGACCGGAATAGCGGTCGATTACCTGCTGCTCACCGCCGGGGAGGCGGGCATGCAGCGCGAACCCGCCGTCGCTGGGCCGTTGCGTGAGAAGGAGCAGCGGGCGGCCTGCGACATCGTCGGAGTCGATGACCTGACCGTCCTCGACTTCCCCGACGGCCACATGGAGGCGGGGCTGCCGGTGCGCAAGGCCATCGCCGCCCACATCCGCCGACGCCGCCCGAACATCGTGGTCACCAGCAACTACGACATCAACGCACCCTGGGGCTTCAATCACGTCGACCACCGCATCACGGGCGAGGCCACCGGCGACGCCATCCGCGACGCCGGCAACCGCTGGTCCTTCCCCGAGCTTCTCGACGCCGGACTGGCCCCCTGGAGGGCCGAGCGCTTCCTGGTCGGGGGAGTCTCAGCCCCCGACGTCTGGGTGGACGTCACCGGCGAACCGCTGGAGAAGGGAATCGCCTCTCTGGAGGCGCACCAGGTATACCTGGCTGACCTGCCCGATCACCCGGAGCCGAGGGACATGCTCACGGCCATGAGCGCGGAGACGGCGACGCAGCTCGGACTGGGCGATCAGGGGGTGGACAACGCGATGGGCTTCGTGTCCTGGGACATGTAGTTAACTGTCCGCGTCAGCGTAGCGGGCGCGGGCCAGACAGAAGAGGCCGTACATCATCAGGCCCACACCGACGACGATGAGCAGAACCATGCCGAAGGGCTGCTCCCCGATGTAGCGCAATGCGGCGTCCAATCCGCCGGCCTTCTCCGGATCGTTGGTCAGCGCGGCCCAGACGACCAACCCGCCCAGTACTGCGAAGGCGACGCCGCGGGCGATGTAGCCGATGATGCCGCTGACCACGATGGCGGTGCCGACACTGCCGGATTCTGCGCCACGGTCCAGGTTCTCGACGAATTTTCGCGAGACCCCCTGGTAGACGGAGTACAGGCCAACCCCGATGATGACCAGTCCACCGATGCCGACGGCGATCGCACCGGCGGGCTGGTTGAGGACCGTCGCGGTGACGTCGCTGGCCTTCTCCCCGTCCGAGGTGCTGGCCCCGCGCGCGAAGGTCGCGGTGGTGGCGGCGAGGGAGAGATAGACCACCCCCAGCGCGGCGCCCTTGACCCGGTGCTTGAGTTCCGGGCCGGCCGCCACCTGGAGAAGGCGCCACAGGGAGAGGGCCCCCAGGCCCGCGACGGCGAGCCAGAGGACGACCCGCCCGCCGGGCGCCTCGGCGATTTGGGCGAGGGCGCCGGAGTTGGAGGCCTCCCCGGACCCCGAGCCGGTGGCGATGCGGATGGCCAACCAGCCGACGAGGAGGTGCAGAAGACCCAGCACCACGTAGCCGAATCGGGCGACGGCGTCCAGCACCGGGTGTTCCCGGGCGGTCTCCGCAAGGTCCTTGCCCTCGCGACTTAAGCTGGAAGAGTCCATACCTGCAGACTAATACGCGCCCGGGGAAAACCCTCTGAGTTTTCTCAGAATGTTATTGTCGCGATGACCCCGGCCAGGGTGGTCAGGACGGTCACCAGGACCGCGGAGACGAGAACGTGGGGCAGGTAGCGACTCATCGGGTCGGCCCGCGCCTCCTCCTCATCCAGGGCCACGGTCGCGCGTGCGCGGGCGATTTCCTCTTCGACCAGCCGGCTGATGTATTCGTCACTGATCATGACGTTCACCTCTCCTATGCGAGTCCCCTCAACCTAACGCCGTCCCGGGGAGAAAAGGAACGTCGGAAAGATTGAAATGACACTGATAGGTAGGCGAAGAAGAGGGCGATGTGCTAGCCGCCCGTGCTAGGGGGTCGGGCGTCCACCGGTGACGCTGAGGGTGGAGCCGGAGGTGTAGGAGGCCTCGTCCGAGGCCAGGTACACGTAGGCGCCGGCAAGCTCGGCCGGGTGACCCGCACGGCCGAGGGGGCTGGCCTGACCGAAACTGGTGACCTTCTCCATCGGCTGTCCGTGGGACGGCTGCAGCGGGGTCCAGAACGGGCCCGGCGCGACCGCGTTGACCCGGATGCCCTTCGGCGTCAGCTCCATCGCCAGCGACTTGGACAGGTGGTTCATCGCGGCTTTGGTGATGCCGTAGTCGATGAGCGTCTCGCTCGGGTCGTAGGCCTGCACCGAGGAGGTGAAGATGATGGAGGAGCCGGGCTGGAGGTGGGGCAGCGCCTCCTTGGTGACGCGGTAGGCGGCGTAGACGTTGGTGCGCATCGTCAAATCGAAATCCTCGTCAGGCAGGTTCTCAATGCCGTCGTGCCAGATCTGGCGTGAGGCGTTGTTGACCAGGATGTCCAGGCCACCGAGCGCCTCGACGGTATCGGCGACGACCTTTCGGCAGCCCTCCAGGGTGGACAGGTCGACCGGGATGCCGATGCCCCGGCGCCCGGCGTCGCCGATCGCCTTAAGGATGACGTCCGCGTCAGGCTGCTCCTCGGGCAGGTAGGCGATGGCCACGTCGGCGCCCTCGCGGGCGTAGGCGATGGCCGCCGCGGCGCCGATGCCGGAGTCGCCGCCGGTGATCAGCGCCCTGCGGCCGACCAGGCGCTCATGGCCGACGTAGCTGTCCATCCCGAGGTCCGCAGGGGGCTGGAGGTTACGGTCCAGTCCGGGTTCCGGCTGGGTCTGCTCCGGGGGATCGACGGTCGGGAAGAGGGTGCGGGGATCGTTGAGCGGGGACATTATGAGCCTCCTTCATTAGCGGGTACTTATGCGATCCACCCTAGGCACCTCTTCTGGGGCCTTGGCCCCCTCCGAGCTTTTCGACGGGACCTCACAGTCTGCTGTTCAGCTGTTCCCAGACGTCGTCGTCGATCTCCACCTCGGCAGGAAGATCGCCGAGCAGGGCGTCACGGCCCGGCACGTAGACGCCGTGCTCCGCCGCGAGGCGGGCCAGGTGGGAGGTCAAGCGGGGTAGCGCGTCATCGCCGAAGTGGCCGGGGTCGAGCACCATCATGAAGAGCCCGACTCGCGGGGAACCAGCCTGGGCGGCGGTGGCCTCCAGCGAGGAGACACCCCCGGCGAGCATGGCCAACATCTCGAAGGTCAGACCCAGGTTGCCGCCCCGGGCCCCGCCGAAGGGCAACAGCGCGCCGTGCTCGACGGCCTCGGCCGCGTCGGTGGTCGGGGCGCCGGTGCCGTCGACGGCCCAGCCCGCGGGCAGCGCCTCCCCGCGCTGCGACATCTGCCGCACCGTGTGGAAGGCGGCCTCGCTGATGGCCTGGTCGAGCAGCATTCCGCCCGGCACCCCGAAGGCCACCGGGTTGGTCCCGATGACGCGTTCGCCGGTGTCTGCCAGGGTGACCAGGGCGGGGGAGTTGGTCGTCGTCAGGCTGATCATCCCGTGCCGGGAGAGTTTGCGCGGGTACCAGCCCAGTTCGCCGGTGGTGAAAGTGTTGGCGATCGCGACGATGGCCACGCCCTGGGCGCGGGCGACGTCGAGGACCTCGTCGATGGAATTCTTGAGCGCGAATTGCGCCAGGCCTCCGTCGGCGTTGATACGGACGACGGCGCCGCGCACGCTGGCCGAGGGTCGGGCCTTGCCGTTGATCCTGCCCTCATCAAGCGCGTCGAGGTAGTTGAGCAGGTGGAAGGCGCCGTGGCTGGACTTGCCCGCCAGTTCCGCGTCGAGGAACACGGCGGCGGTGGATGATGCCTGGGTGACGTTCATTCCGTGGGCCGTGAGCGCGGAGAAGAACGTGGAGCGGAGGGTGTCTGCGGTGACGATCATGGCACACAGGGTACGGAAAACGGCTCCGTCGGGGAGCGTGGAACGGCGGCGCCCTGAAGGGGTGGGGCGCGGGTTCGGAAAACCCGGGGCGCGACGCCGGGGAGGTGTATATGCTCGGCACGACATGCGACATTGATCATGAAACGGAGGCTGGTGTCATGCAGGACAAGACCATCGTCGTCGGAGCCGGGATGGTCGGGCTCTCGACCGCCTGGTATCTGCAGGAGATCGGGCACGAGGTGACGGTCATCGACCGGGACGGCGTGGCGGCGGGTTCCTCGTGGGGCAACGCCGGCTGGCTGAGCCCGGGCAAGACCATCCCGCTGGCCAATCGCGATCTCTGGGCGTACACGCCCACGGCGCTCTTCGACCGGGATGCGGCACTGCACGTGCCGATTCCGCCGAGCCCGCGGGTCGTCGACTTTGGGCTACGGTTTCTCAGGCACGCCAACGACAAGTCGTGGGACAAGACGATGGCCAAGCTCACGCCGATGAATCTTGACGCGCTGGCGGCCTTCGACGAGATGCTCGACGGCGGGGTCGACGCCTGGACGAAGAAGAGTCCCTTCATCGTGGCCTTCAAAAACGAGAGGGAGGCCGGCGGTTTCATCCGCGAGGTTGAGGGCGCCGTCCGTCACGGGCAGGAGGTCCCCTTCGAGGAGGTCGACAATCCTCGGGAACTGGTGCCGCACCTCTCGGACAACGTGGGTCTGGTCTTCCGGATGGGCAACCAGCGCTACATCGAGCCCGGGCCATTCGTCAACGCGCTGGCCGAGGCCGTGCGCCGCCGCGGCGGGGACGTCCGCACCGGCGTCGAGGTGCGCGACGTGAGTTCGACCCGCACGCCCGTCGTCTCCCTGGCCACGGGAGAGCGGCTGCAGGCCGACAACGTCGTGCTGGCGACCGGCGCCTGGCTCCCGGCGCTGGCCCGCACGCTCGGTGTGCGCACCCGGGTTCAGGCGGGCCGCGGCTACTCCTTCACCGTCGACACCGGCGAGCATCCCGTCGACTATCCGGTCTACCTGCCGGCTCAGCGGCTGGCGTGCACCCCCTACCAGGGCCGATTCCGGATCGCCGGCACGATGGAGTTCAAGTCGCCGGACGCGCCCTTCGCCCCGCAGCGGGTGGCCTCGATGGTCAGGCACGCCGCCGAGATGTTCGACGGCATGGACTTCGACCACCGTCATGACGAGTGGGTCGGTTCCCGACCGGTCACTCCGGACGGGCTGCCTCTGGTCGGCGCGACCAGGGCGCCTGGGGTCTACGTCGCCGGCGGCCACGGCATGTGGGGCATGGTGCTCGGGCCGGCGAGTGGCCGCGCGCTGGCGCATCTGATCAGCACGGGTGAGACGCTGGACGTGATCAGGGACTTTGATCCGCTGCGATGATGCTGGCCCGCGTGCGGCCGTGCTCAACCTCACAAATTCCGGGCGGTGTAAGTCACGCTTCCGGGGGCTGTGACGGGCATGGCAGGATCCCGGTTGGGGTGACGTCATCAAAAATTGCCTGACCTGCAGTAAAGGAATAGACGGCGCCTTTTCCGGAGAATTCCACACTCTCGGGCACGGTGTCCCGCAGGTGAGCGGCAGGTAAGCGCCCGGAGTGGGCATTGCGGACATAAACGGGCATGGTTAGGGTGGCGGATATGATCACACCAAATATTCTCTTCGTCGCCGTCATCATCCTCACCGTCCTCGTCGCGGTGGCCCTGATCATCCTGGCCACCGTCTCCACCGACAACGTCGCCGCCACCCAGAAGCGCGCCGAGGCGGCCCTCCTCGCCGCCTAAGCGCCCCCACCCGAGGAAAAAGAGACCCCACCGGGGGTCTTTTCCTTTTTCCCGGCTCCGCAGGGAGGTGGGGAGGCCGGGGCGTCGACACGCGGGGCCCGGAAAAGCCGGAACCCGCCGAAGTGCGCGGGCACCTGGCGGGCGGGTCGGTGGACTCGGCGGCTAGCAGTCGTAGTACATCTCGAACTCGAGCGGGGTGGGACGCAGACGGGTCGGCATGATCTCGTGGTCCCACTTGTACTTGATGTAGGTCTCGATGAGGTCCTCCGTGAAGACGTCACCCTCGGTGAGGAAGTCGTGGTCCTCCTCCAGGGCCCGGAGCGCGGCCTCCAGGGAGGTCGGGGCCTGCGGGATCTCCTTGGCCTCTTCCGGCGGAAGCTCGTAGAGGTCCTTGTCCACCGGGGCGTGCGGCTCGATGCGGTTCTTGATGCCGTCGATGCCGGCCATGAGCATGGCGGCCAGACCCAGATAGGGATTGCCGGACGGGTCCGGTGCGCGGAACTCGAGGCGCTTGGCCTTCGGGTTGTTGCCCGTGATGGGGATGCGCACAGCCGCCGAACGGTTGCGCTGGGAGTAGACCAGGTTGATCGGGGCCTCGAAGCCCGGGACCAGACGATGGTAGGAATTCAGGGTCGGGTTGGTGAAAGCCAGCACCGCGGGTGCGTGGTGCAGCAGGCCACCGATGTAGTAGCGGGCCAGATCGGACAGGCCACCGTAACCGTTCTCGTCGTAGAAGAGCGGGACGCCGTCCTTCCACAGCGACTGATGCGCGTGCATGCCCGAACCGTTGTCGCCGGCCAGCGGCTTCGGCATGAAGGTCGCCGACTTGCCGTGGCGGGCCGCGGTGTTCTTGATGACGTACTTGAAGGTCTGCAGCATGTCCGCGGAACGCACCAGGGGAGCGAAGCGGTAGTTGATCTCCTCCTGGGAGCCGGTGCCCACCTCGTGGTGGAAACGTTCGATCTGGAAACCGACCTGCTGCAGCTTGTGCACCATGGCGTCGCGGACCTCGACGGTCTGGTCGACCGGTGCGTTGGGGAAGTAGCCGCCCTTGATGCGCGTCTTGTTGCCCAGGTTCGGGGTGCCGTCCAGGTTGACGTCCTTGTCGCGGTTCCACCAGCCCGAATCCGAGTCCAGCTTGTAGAAGGCCTCATTGACGTCGGCGCGGTAGGAGACCTTGTCGAAGAGGTAGAACTCCGCCTCGACGCCGAAGGAGGCGGTGTCGGCGATGCCGGTCGAGGCCAGGTACTCCTCGGCCTTCTTGGCCACGTTGCGCGGGTCCCGGCTGAAGGGCTCGTGCGTGAAGGGATCATTGACGAAGAACTGCATGTTCAGCGTCTTCGAGGTGCGGAAGGGATCGACGTACGCGCTGCCCGGGTCGGCCATGAGAATCATGTCCGACTCGTCGATCGTGGTGAAGCCGCGGATGGAGGAACCGTCGAAGGCGAGGCCGTCGGCGGCCGCGTCCTCGTCAAACTCACTGGCGGGCAGTGAGAAGTGATGCTCGGTTCCGGGGACGTCGGTGAAGCGGACGTCGAGGAACTCCACCCCCTCGTCCTTGATGAATTTGACGATCTCCTGGACACTGTCGAAGGCCACAGCGTTTATCCCTTCGGTGATGGCAATAGGTGGTGGATAACTATCACACAGCCTAAACGAAAGCAGGCCGGGAGAAATAACGGGTACGCGTTTTCCCCCCTGACCATTGCGGACTAGGCTCAACGATCATGGCCCAGAACAAGCGCAGCTGGCTCGACGGTCCTTCGATCCCGAGCGAATACGACGACGGAACCGAGGACGCGTCCTTTTACCCGGGCAAGTCCATGGGACTGCCCAGGGAAGGCGTCGGGTCCCTGGCCTCGGTCCGCCGCCGCATGGGCGGGGTGCTCATCGACTGGATGATCGCCTGGGTGACCGCGGCCTTCGTCGCCACCTTCACCGACGCGCTCGGCGACGTCTCCACCATGACCTACCTCTTCTGGATCATCCTCGGGGTCGTCTCGGTGTGGATCTTCGCGCGCACCCCCGGCCAGGCCGTCCTGGGCATGGGCGTCGCCCGCGTCGACGTCCCGGGCGCCAAGGTCGGCGTCTGGCGCCCCGTGGTACGCACCCTGCTCACCGCCTTCGTCCTGCCGGCCGCCCTCGTCGACACCGACGGCCGCGGCATGCACGACCGCGCCACCGGCACCACCGTCATCCGGGGCTGAGTGATCCGTTACTGCGGGGACTCCGGCCGTACCGGCTGGCGCAGCACCGTCCGCAGCTTCTCGGGGGAACTCCGGCGGGGATCACTGAGATAAATCTCGTGGTGCGGCCCGTTGAAGGTCACCCCGAGCCGGGGCATGACCTCGTGGTGCAGCCGGGCCAGGGTCGGCCCCTCGGCGGCGTAGGGGCCGACGTGCATGATCTGCAGGCAATCGCCCTCGTCGAGCCTCGCCACCGAGACCTCCGGGTCGATCCGCGCCGTTTCCAGATCGGCCTGACTGACCTGGTCCGGGAGCGGGATCATCAGCGTCCATTCCCAGCGGTCCTTCTCTCCGGCGGTGAACACGGAGGGGTCCTCGGCCCACCACAGCGCCTCGAGGGGGCCGACGACGAAGGCCTCGCCGGTCCGTGCTTTCAGCGCCCCGCGCACGACGTAGGCGGCGCAATAGAGCAGCTCCAGCGCGCGTCGGTAAGCGGGGGAGGTGTTCGGATCCCCCGCCCCCCGAACGGTGAGGTAGCGGGTCGGCGGCACCGTCACCCGGTCGAAGTCCCGGGCTCCGGGCCGGTAGAGGCGCGGGAAGTCCTTCTTCAGATCGATGGTCATGGCACCAGGATACGGCCGGAAAAGTGACGACCCCGGCTCCGAGCGGGCCGGGGTCATCAACGGGGAGGCAGCGCTACTTGCCCTTGCGCTCGGAGGCGCGGCGCATGCGGCGGTTCATGCCCGCCATGTTCTGGGCCTGCTTCGGCAGCGGGCCCTTGGGCATGCCGGCCTGCTGACCGCCGCCGACGCGGTCGAGGGCGTCGACCTTGGCGGCGATGGCGTAGACCTGATCCTTCTTGTAGTTGCGCGGCAGACCGATGAGGTGGCGCTCCAGCTTCTTCAGCGGGACCTGGCCCGCCTCGGTGTCGTTGCCGACGTAGACCTCGAAGATGGGGACGCCGCCGAGTACGCGGTCGGCGCGCTTGACCTGCTGCGCCATCATCGCCTTGAGACGGTGCGGGTTGCCCTCGCCGACGAACACGACGCCCGGGTTGCCGACGACGCGGTGCACGGAATCCATCTGGGTGTTGGCCGCGACGCCGGACTTGGCCACCCAGGTGACGCCGACGTTGGAGCGCAGGTTGTCCAGGACCCAGCCGGCGGCGCCGGGCTGGTCATCGACGCGCTCGTACATGTTGGCCTGCAGCCGGCGGGTGAACAGCCAGAACGCCAGCACCAGGCCGAAGGCGAGGCCGAGGGCGAGCATCCACCACTGGCCGTTCCAGATCAGACCGACCAGGAAGAACGCCACCGCGGTACCGAGCCAGGCGAGCAGCAGCAGCGGGATGAGTGACTTGTCCTCCTTGGCGAGCATCTTGAACGCCCCCCACAGCTGACTGCGGGTCTGCTTGCCCTGGGCGCGCTTCGCCGCGCGCGACTCCTGTTTCGCCGCCTTCTCAGCGGCCTTCGCCTTCTTTGCTGCCTCATCTGCCATGGTCCACATCCTAGGCCACACCCAGCGCAGACGCCGAACCACCCGTCGAAAAACAGGGCTTTTCGACGGGTGGTTCGGTAATTAAACTTCGGCGACTAACGGTAGGTGACCGGAGTGTCCACCGACGGGCCGTACTTGTCCAGCAGGGAGGAGGCTTCCTGGGCGGTGGCGCCCTGGGAGGTCTCCGCCAGGTGCCGGAGGTTCTCCGGCAGCTCGCGGCCGCGCTTGGCCATTGCGTCGACGTAGAGCTTGCCGGCGCGGTAGGAGGAACGGACCAGCGGGCCAGACATGACGGTAAAGCCCAGCTCCTCGGCGAAGTCGCGGTACTCGATGAACTCCTCCGGCTTCACCCAGCGCTCGATCGGGTGGTACTGCGGCCCGGGGCGCAGGTACTGGGTGATGGTGATGATGTCGGTGCCGGCATCGCGCATGTCCTGCAGCGCCGTGATCACCTCATCGTGCTCCTCGCCCATGCCCAGGATGAGGTTGGACTTGGTGATCAGACCGAACCTGTGGGCCTGGTTGATCACGTCGAGGGAGCGCTCGTACTTGAACGCCGGACGGATGCGCTTGAAGATGCGCGGGACCGTCTCCAGGTTGTGGGCGAAGACCTCCGGGCGGGCCTCGAAGACCTGGGCCAGCAGGTCGGGCTTGCCGGAGAAGTCCGGGGTGAGGTTCTCGACGCCGGTGTTCGGGTTGAGCTCGTGGACCTTGCGGACCACCTCGGCGTAGAGCCAGGCGCCCTCGTCGTCCAGATCGTCACGGGTGACGCCGGTGATGGTGGCGTAGTTGAGATCCATGTCGCGGATGTTCTCGGCGACGCGGCGCGGTTCGTCGCGGTCCAGCGGCGAGGGCTTGCCGGTCTTGATGTCGCAGAAGTCACAGCGGCGGGAGCAGGTGTCTCCGCCGATGAGGAAGGTCGCCTCGCGGGACTCCCAGCACTCGTGGATGTTGGGGCAGCCGGCCTCCTGGCAGACCGTGTGCAGCCCGGCGCTCTTGACCCGCGACTTCATGTCCTCGTAGCCTGGGCCGGTCTTCACCGCGTTGCGGATCCAGCGCGGCTTCGACTCGATGGGGGTCTGCGCGTTGCGCTTCTCAACGCGCAGCAGCTTGCGTCCTTCTGGTGCGATAGTCACACCTGCCACCCTACAACCGGTGTCCAATTAATCCGAGGGAGGGCATGCCCGGTTCGGGGGTGACACCCGTCATCCCTGCTGGGAGCGTCTGCGCCCGGTGATTCTTTTCGCCGGGTCCGGTGCCGAGGCGAAGGTGTGGTCGGCGACGGTCAGGCGCCCGGACAGCGCCTCGTCGAGCGCGGTCATCAACGGCCCCTCCGCCTCCTCGGTGGTGACCTCCCGGCCCAGTTCCAGCGACAGGGTGGTCACGTCCGCGTCGTCGATGCCGCAGGCGATGATGTGCTCGTAGTACTCCAGGGTGTTGGTGCAGTTGAGCGCCAGGCCGTGCATGGTCACGCCGCGGGTGATGCGGATGCCCAGGGCGGCGATCTTGCGGTCCCGTTCCGGGGCCGCGGGATCGGCGGCGCGGGCCGTGGCCGGGACCCACACGCCGGAGCGCCCGTCGACGCGGCCGGCGTCGACCACGCCGAGCTGGCGCACCGTCTGGATGATCGACTCCTCCAGCCGGCGGACGTAATCGACGACGTCGACGGGTTCGGCCAGCTTCAGGATGGGGTAGACCACCAGCTGGCCGACGCCGTGCCAGGTAATGCTGCCGCCGCGGTCGACGGTGATCACCGGCAGGCCGTTGTCCGGCAGGTCCGACTCGAGGGTGCGTTTGCCGGCGGTGTAGACGTTGGGATGCTCCAGCACCAGCACAGTGTCGTCGATCTCGTCGGCCGCGCGCTGGGCGGCCAACCGGGCCTGCAGCTCCCAGGCCTGCTCGTACTCGACCACGCCGAGTCGGCGGATGTCCAGGGGCCGGTCGGAGGCGCGGATCGACCGGTCGGCGGGGAAGAACGGGGCTCGGGGTGCGTTGCTCATGATGGCTCACACCTTACGCCGGTGAAAGGTCCGCCCCCGCGACACCGCTGGGAAGCGGGGTGGCGGGGGCGGTGGGGGCGTCGAAAAGCCTAGCGCTCCACGTTGTTGGCCTCGGCGTACTCGTCGGCGGTCATGAGCGGGCCGACCTCGGTGACCTCGATCTCGAAGAGCCAGCCCTCGCCGTAGGGATCGTTGTTGATGACGGAATAGTCGTCCTCGATGGCCTCGTTGACGGCGGTGACGGTGCCGGAGACCGGGGCGTAGAGGTCGGAGACGGACTTGGTGGACTCCACCTCACCGCAGGTCTCGGAGTGGGTCAGGGCGTCGCCGACCTCGGGCAGCTCGGCGAAGACGACCTCACCGAGGCGCTCGGTGGCGACGGCGGTGATGCCGACACGGACCGTGTCGCCGGCGGCGACGTCGGGGCCGGCGCTGATCCACTCGTGGTCCTCGGAGTAGGCGAAGTTGTCGGGGATGTTCGTCATGGGGATGGTTCCTTTGTGTATGTGTGGTGCGGGTTACTTACTGGGACGAGTGTAGAACGCTCCGGTGGCGAAGCGGAAGGGATAGCGCTTGCCGCGGATGTCCACCTCGACCTCCCGGCCGTCGTAGTCGCCCCCGGCAGTGACGTGCGCCAGCGCGATCGGGTGGCCGAGGGTCGGGGCGGGCTGGCCGGAGGTGACCACCCCGATCTTCTCCCCGTCGAGGTAGACCTCGGCGCCGGCGCGGGCGGCGCGCTTCTGGTCGGAGACCAGGCCCCGGATCTCGACGGTCTGCTCGCGACCGTCGAGGGCCGCGCGGCCAACGAAGTCGGCCTCCTTCTTGGCCCAGGCGCGCGCCATGCCCGCCTCCAGCGGGGTGATCTCGCGGGAGAGCTCGTTGCCGTAGAGGGGCATGCCGGCCTCCAGCCGCAGGGAGTCGCGCGAGGCCAGGCCGCAGGGGACCAGGTCCTCGCCGCCGGCCTCGGCGACGCGGTTCCACAGCTCGACGGCGTCGGCGTTGGGCACGAAGAGCTCGAAGCCGTCCTCACCGGTGTAACCGGTGCGGGCGACCAGGGCGTCGAATCCGGCGACGGCGGCACGCATGCAGCGGTAGTAGCCGAGCTCGCCCAGCGCGGCGGTGTCCTCCTCCGACATCAGGGAGGAGACGATCCGGGCGGCGTCGGGGCCCTGGACGGCGATCAGCGCGGTCTCGTCGGATTCGTTGGCCAGCGTGACGTCAAAGGCGCCCTGGCGCTCGGTGAACGCCTCCCAGACCACGTCGGTGTTGGAGGCGTTGGGGACGACCAGGAACTCCTCCTCGCCCAGGCGGTAGGTGATGAGGTCGTCGAGGATGCCCCCGTCGGCCTGGACGATCATCGAGTACTTGGCCTGGCCGATCTTGGTGTTTGAGATCGTCGAAATCAGCGCGTAGTCGAGAAAGGCGCCGGCGTCGGGTCCGGTCACGCGGATCTCGCCCATGTGCGAGAGATCGAAGAGACCGGCGGCGGAACGCACCGCGCGGTGCTCCTCGAGCTCGCTGCCGTACTTCAGGGGCATGTCCCAGGCGCCGAAGGGGGTGAAGGACGCGCCCAGATCGCGGTGGATCTGATCGAGCGGGCTGAGCTTGAGCTGGTTGTCACTCATGTCTGTCTCCTGTCGTTTAAGAATCGTCGCTGATGTCGAAGGCCTCGGGCGGCGGGCACGAGCAGACCAGGTTGCGGTCACCGTAGGCCTCGTCGAGGCGGCCGACGGGCGGGAAGTACTTGTTGGTCAGTCCCGTGCGCATGGAGTCGACCGGCCACGCCGCCTGGGCGCGGCTGAACTCGAACGTCCAGTCGTCGGCGGTGACCGCCTGGGCGGTGTACGGGGCGTTGGCCAGGACGGAGGCCTCGTACTCGACGCCGCCGTCGATGATCTCCTGGATCTCGGCGCGGATGGCGACCATCGCCTCGATGAAGCGGTCGATCTCGTTGAGGTCCTCGGACTCGGTCGGCTCGACCATGAGGGTGCCGGCGACCGGGAAGGAGAGGGTGGGGGCGTGGAAGCCGTAGTCGATCAGGCGCTTGGCGACGTCCGTCGCGGTGACCTTCGACTGGTCGGTCAGCTCCCGCAGGTCGAGGATGCACTCGTGGCCGACCAGGCCGTTCTCGCCGGTGTAGAGCACCGGGAAGGCATCACTCAGGCGCGCGGCCAGGTAGTTGGCGGCCAGCACGGCGTGCTGGGTGGCCGCCTTCTGTCCCTCGGCGCCGGTCATGGCGATGTAGGACCACGGAATCTGCAGCACGCCGGCGGAGCCGTAGGCGGTGGACGCCACCGGCACGCCCCGGTCGACAGGGGTCTCCTCGTAGGGATCCGCGGTGGTCGGGTCGGTCGGCAGGAAGGGAACGAGGTGCTCGGCCACGGCGACCGGGCCGACGCCCGGGCCACCGCCGCCGTGCGGGATGGTGAAGGTCTTGTGCAGGTTGAGGTGGCTGACGTCGCCGCCGAACTGGCCCGGCTTGGACAGGCCCGCCAGCGCGTTCATGTTGGCGCCGTCAATGTAGACCTGGCCGCCGGCGGCGTGGACCTTGTCGCACACCTCGCGGATGGTGTCCTCGTAGACGCCGTGCGTGGAGGGGTAGGTGACCATGATGGCGGCGACGCGCTCGCCGTGCTCGCTAAGCTTCGCGTCCAGGTCGGCGAGGTCGATGGAGCCGTCGGTGGCGGTGGCCACCACGACGACGCGCAGGTGGGCGAGCACCGCCGAGGCCGCGTTGGTGCCGTGTGCCGAGGCCGGGATGAGGCAGATGTCGCGCTCCGTGTCGCCGTTGGCGAGGTGGTAGCGCCGAATCGCCAGCAGGCCGGCGAGTTCGCCCTGGGAGCCGGCGTTGGGCTGGACCGACACCTTGGCGTAACCGGTGATCTGGGCGAGCCAGTCCTCCAGCTCCGTGATGAGCTCACGCCAGCCCTCGGTCTGGGAGTCCGGTGCGTAGGGGTGCACGTTGGCGAACTCCGGCCAGGTGATGGTCTCCATGCCCGCGGTCGGGTTGAGCTTCATGGTGCACGAACCCAGCGGGATCATCGTGCGATCCAGCGCCAGGTCCTTGTCGCCCAGCGTGCGGATGTAGCGCATCATCTGGGTCTCGGAGTGAATCGAATTGAAGATCGGGTGCGTCAGCGTCTCGGTCTCCCGCTGGACGGAGCCGGGAATAGCCGTCTCGGCCTCGGCGACGACGGTACCGACGCCGAACACCCCGGCCAGGGCGGCCACGTCCTCCTCGGAGGCGGACTCGCCGAAGGAGACGCCCACGGTGTCGGCGTCAATCGGGCGCACCAGGTAGCCCGCGTCGGCGGCGGCGTCGACGAGCTCCTGGGCCCGGCCCGGAGCCTCGACGGCGACGGTGTCGAAGAACGCGTCATGGCGGACGCTGACGCCACCGTCGCGCAGGGAGGCCGCGAAGCGGGTGGCGCGCTCGTGGACGCGGTTCGCGATGCGCAGCAGGCCGTCGCGACCGTGGTAGACGGCGTACATCGACGCGGTGACGGCCAGCAGCGCCTGGGCGGTGCAGATGTTGGAGGTCGCCTTCTCGCGGCGAATGTGCTGCTCACGAGTCTGTAGCGCGAGGCGGTAGGCGGGACGGCCGTGAGCGTCGACCGAGACGCCGACCAATCGGCCCGGGATCTGGCGCTTGAGCTTGTCCGAGACGGCCATGTACGCCGCGTGCGGGCCGCCGAAGAACAGCGGGACGCCGAAGCGCTGCGAGTTGCCGATGACGATGTCTGCGCCCATCTCGCCCGGGGACTCGAGCAGCATCAGCGACAGCGGGTCCGTCGCCACGGCCGCCAGGCCACCGCGGGAGTGGATGGCGTCGATGACCGGGCGGGGGTCAGTGACCTGGCCCTCGGTGCCGGGGTAGGCGATGAGCACACCCACGAGATCCTCGCCGACGAGGTCGGCGGACAGGTCGGTGATTTCGACCTCGAGCTCGATGGCGCGGGCCCGCTCGGAGGCGACCGCCAGGACCTGCGGGTGCAGACGGGAGTCGAGGATGACGCGACGCCCCTTCTTCACGGCGCGGGACATGAGTCCGACGGCCTCGGCGGCCGCGGACGCCTCATCCAGCAGGGAGGCGTTGGCGACGGGGAGTCCGGAGAGCTCCTGGACCATCGTCTGGAAGCTGAGCAGCGCTTCGAGGCGACCCTGGGAGATTTCCGGCTGGTAGGGGGTGTACGCGGTGTACCAGCCGGCGTCCTCGACGACGCCCCGGCGGATGACCGGCGGGGTCAGCGTGTCGGAGAAGCCCTGCCCGTAGAAGGCCTTGAGTACGACGTTCTTCGCGCCCAGCTCACGCAGGCGGGCCTGGGCGGCCTCCTCGGAGACGGGCTCCGGCAGGACTGGGGCGGCCTCCTGACGGATGGCCGACGGCATCGCGGCGTCCATCAGGGCGTCGAGGGAGTCGTAGCCGAGCACATCGAGCATGTGATCGCGTTCGGTGGAATCGGGACCTAGGTGGCGGGCGATGAAACCGGCAGTGGAGTCAGCCGCTGAAGTCTGAGGGGACATCGAGGTCGTGCTTCTTTCTTGTTGCTCCGACAGGGGTGCCCTTGAGTCTAGTCATCCCAATAACGCGCTTTGAAGGGATCCCTCCCGTCGGTATCCGATTCCCGATGACCTGGGGAAATCCGGCGGGACGGGGGTATTAGCGGGCGTAGAACGGCAGGTCCATGAGAATGAAGGGCTGATTGGCGCCGTTGACCTGTACCTCCACCTCATCACCGGCCGCCGCGGACGCGGCGTCGAGGATGGCGATCGCAATGGTCTGGCCGAAGGTCGGGGAGTGCACGAGGGAGGTGGTTTCGCCGAGGATCTCCTCACCGCGGACGACCAGCCCGGTGGTCAGGGGCTCGGGGATCCCCGCCTTCGCCCGCAGGCCGACGAGTTTCTTCCGCGGCGCCGGGTCCCCGTCGTTGAGCCGGATGAGGTCGGGCAGGGCGATGGTCGAGGAGTACTCGTGACCGTAGACGGGCAGGCCGGCCTCCACCCGGGTGGAGTTGACCGCGTCGGCGCCGACGGGCAGGCCCCCGAGGCTGCGGACGGCCTCGAGCAGCCGCGCCCAGATCCGGGGTGACTCGTCCCGGGGGATGATGAGGTGGAAGCCGTCCTCCCCGCTGAAGGAGAACCGGGTGATGTGGGCCGCGGTCCCGGCGATCCCGGCCCGGCGGATCTGCGGCGTCACCATGTCCCGCACCGCGGAGGCGTCCTCATCCCCGAGCACCGGGAGGAGGGCGTCCAGCGCCCGCGGGCCCTCCACGGCCAGGACCTGGAGCGTGCCACTCTCGTCGGTGACGAGGACGTCCGAGCCCAGCGCCTCGTGGTGCAGGGCGTGGAAGAGGCTGTGGGCCTTGTCGATCCAGGTCAGCAGCAGGTACGCCTCACCGCATCTGTAAACCATCGGGTCCGCGAGGATGCCGCCGAGGTTGTTGGTCAGGTAGGCGTGCGTGCCCTGTCCCTCCTCGAGGCCCTCGGCAGGCATGCCGTCCAGCCGGGCGGCGAGGAACTCCGCCGCGCCCCGGCCGGTGACCTTCGTGATGGCGACAAAGGCCGGGTCCGCCAGACCTGCCGTGGTGCGGAGGGCGTGGTGCTCGGCGACCGGATCGCCGTAGTCGGTCAACAGGTCCCAGGAATGGGCGCCCACGAAGTGGGCGCCCGCCTCCTGCTGCAGGGTAAGCAGGTGGCTGTTGCGGAACGAGGGCATGGTGTCATCCTTCTCGGGGCGGGTGGTCGTCGAGTGTCCAGCCTACTGGGGCCGGGCGGCCTTCCTGTGCATGCGTCCAAGTCTGGCCCGGAAAATGCCGAACCCCGGCACTGCGCCGGGCTCCGGGGGCGGAGTCCGGCGCACGGCCGGGGGTTTGACGCTATAACTTGCTAGAGGTTGAGGTCAGCCTCGAAGTCGGCGGTCTCCAGACGATCCTTGATGGTCTGGACGAATCGTCCGGCGTCGGCGCCGTCGACGATCTGGTGATCGTAGGTGAACGGCAGGTAGCACATCTGGCGGATGGCGATGACGTCGTCACCGTCGATCTGCATGACCACCGGGCGCTTCTCGATCGCGGCGGTCCCCAGGATGCCGGCCTGCGGCGGGGACAGAACCGGGGTGTCGAGCAGGGCGCCCTCGGAACCGATGTTGGTGACCGTGAAGGTCGCGCCGGAGAGGTCGTCCGGGGCCAGGCGCTTGTTGCGGGCCTTGTCGGCCAGCTCACCGATCTCCTTGACGATCTCGACCAGGGACTTGTCCTGGGCCTTCTTGATCACCGGGACGAGCAGGCCCATCGGGGTGTCCACGGCGATGCCGATGTTGACGTCCGCGTGGTAGGTCATCTCCTTGGTCTCGGCGTTGTAGGACGCGTTGACGTTTGGGTGGGAGACCAGGGCCTCGGCGGTGGCCTTGACGATGAAGCCCAGGAAGGTCGGGTTCGCACCATGCTTGTCGACGAAGGCCTGCTTGTTCTTCTTGCGCAGGTCCCAGATGCGGGTCATGTCCACTTCCTGGACATGGGTCAGCTGGGCGGAGGTCTGCAGCGCCTCGACCATCTTGGCGGCCGTGATCTGACGGATGCGGGAGACCTTCTGAGTGGTGCCGATGAGCTCCTGCTTCTCCGGGTCGACCGCACGGGTGGACCAGCGGGCGCGCGGACCGGACTGGGCCGGGGCCGTGGCTTCGGCGGCCGCCGGGGCGGCGTCCTCGGCCGGGGCGGACGCGGCCTTGGCCGCCGCCTCGACGTCCTGCTTCCGGATGCGGCCGCCGACGCCGGTGCCGGTCAGGGAGTTGAGGTCGACGCCGTGCTTCTCGGCGAGCTTGCGCACCAGCGGGGTCACGTAGGGGACGTTGCCGGAATTATTGACCTTGATGGAGGAGGCATTCTCGGCGGCCTCACCGGCCGACGCCGCCGGGGTGGCCTCGGCGGCCGGGGCGGATTCAGCCTTCGGAGCTTCCTGCTTGGGCTTCTCCGACGCCTTCTTCTCTTCCTTCTTCTCCACCTTGGTCGGAGCCGGGGCCGGGGTCTCGGCAGCCTTCTCGGCCGGGGCGGCGTCGGCGTCACCGATGCGGGCGATGACGGCGCCGACCTCGACCTCGTCGTCCTCATCGGCGAGGATCTCGACGATGGTGCCGGCGACCGGGGACGGGATTTCGGTGTCGACCTTGTCGGTGGAGACCTCGAGCAGCGGCTCATCGACCTCGACGGTGTCGCCGACGGACTTCAGCCACTGGGTGATGGTGCCCTCGGTGACGGACTCGCCCAGCTCCGGCATCTGCACGTCGGTGGCGGAACCGGAACCGGAACCGGAGGCGGCCGGAGCGGCCTCCTCGACGGTCTCGTTCTCGTCCTTGGACTCGGCTTCCTCGATGGCGGCCTCGGAGGGGACCTCCGTGGGCTCTGCCTGCTTCTCCTCGGCGGCCGGGGCAGCCTTCTCGGCCGGGGCGGCGTCGGCGTCACCGATGCGGGCGATGACGGCGCCGACCTCGACCTCGTCGTCCTCATCGGCGAGGATCTCGACGATGGTGCCGGCGACCGGGGACGGGATTTCGGTGTCGACCTTGTCGGTGGAGACCTCGAGCAGCGGCTCGTCGACCTCGACGGTGTCGCCGACGGACTTCAGCCACTGGGTGATGGTGCCCTCGGTGACGGACTCGCCCAGCTCCGGCATCTGCACGTCGGTGGCGGAACCGGAACCGGAACCGGAGGCGGCCGGAGCGGCCTTCGGCTTGTCCTCAGACTGCTCCTGGGCAGGGGCCTCGGACTGCTCTTCGGCGGCCGGCTCCTCAGCCTGCTCGGACGAGTTCGAACCGGAGTCGCCTGCGGGCGCCTCGCCTTCCTCACCGATAATGGCGATGACAGATCCGACCTCGACCTCGTCATCCTCCTCGGCCTTGATTTCCAGCAGGACGCCGGAAACGGGGGAAGGGATTTCAGTGTCGACCTTGTCGGTCGACACCTCCAGCAACGGCTCGTCAGCCTCGACGGTGTCACCGACGGACTTCAGCCACTGGGTAATGGTGCCCTCAGTGACTGACTCGCCCAGTTCGGGCATCTCAACGGAGTAGGCCATGTGTTCAGACTCCTCGCAGGTTAAAAAGTTTTTGGAAGCGAATAGAGCCAAGACTACCGATAAACCGCCGGAGTCGGCATATGAACCCCACCCAACGTGGGATTCGGGGTAGGGGCAGGGGTGAACCGATCAACCGTATGATGGGGGAGTGTTCAATTTGTTCGGCCGTCGGCGCTCCCGCACCTCCATCAAGCCGCCCCGGGGCCCGGGCGACACCATCCGCCCCGCCGACCGCAAGGCCCTCGTCGACTGGGCCGCTGGCCGGCCCTTCGTCGAGGCCTACGTTGAGCCGGAGACGATGCTCAACGAGATGTCGGTGGTGCTGGTCGACCAGCACGGCGAGTTCATCCGCCGGCGCATCGGCGGCCCGAAGGGGATCGGCGCGGTGTCCCGGGCGCTGGGCGTCCCGGTCTACGACGTCGAGGAGACCGGTTACCCAGACCGTATGCGGCGGCGCATCGAGCGCGATCGCATCCTGCGCAAACGAGCTGAGGCGCGGGAGCGTCGACGCAGGTTCGAAAGAGGGGAAAACCCCTACTCCTGATTCAGGGTAGGGGCAAGGCTTGTCGACGCTCCCACGTTCCGGCGTCGTCAAGCGTTCCTTCTAGGTGCGCTCGCCCGCCAGGTCCGCCAGCAGCGCCAGAATGGTGCGCACCGGCTGCCCCGTCGCGCGCTTCGGGGTGTAGCCGCGCGGGCCTCCGTCGTTCCAGGACGGGCCCGCGATGTCGATGTGGGCCCACTCGATGTCCTCGCCCACGAACTTTTCGAGATAGGTGCCCGCGAAGACCATGCCGCCGTGCCGGGAGTTGTGGGAGTTTCGGATGTCGGCGACCATCGACTTGATCTCCTTGTCGTGCTCCTCCAGCAGCGGCATGGACCAGGCGTTCTCACCGACCGCGCGGCCGGTCGCGGCGACACGGTCGCGGAACTCCTCGGTGCCCATGACCGCGGCGGTGCGCACGCCCAGGGCGACCAGCTGGGCGCCGGTCAGAGTGGAAGCCTCGACCAGGTACTGCGGCTTGTCCTCGCTGGCGCGCGCGATGGCGTCGGCGAGCACCAGCCGACCCTCGGCGTCGGTGTTGATGATCTCGCTGGTGATGCCCCCGTAGTGCGTGATGACGTCACCCGGGCGGGTCGCGGTGCCGGAGGGCATGTTCTCCGCCAGGGCGACGGTGGCGGTGACGTTGACGCCCAGCCCCAGGCGGGCGGCGGCGATGACGGCGGCGGCCATGGCGGCGGAACCGCCCATGTCGGAGATCATGTTCTCCATGGACGCCGGCGGCTTCAGGGAGATGCCGCCGGTGTCGAAGGTGATGCCCTTGCCCACCAGCGCGATCTGCGGGGCCTTCTTGGCACCCTTGGCGGGGGTGTAGGACAGGCGCACGACCCGCGGGGGGCGGGCCGAGCCCTGGCCGACGGCCAGCACGCCGCCGAAGCCCTGCTTCCGCAGCGCCTTCTCGTCGAGGACCTCGACCTCCAGACCGGCCTCCTCGCCGAGGGCGGCGAGCAGCTCGGCGTAGTTCTCCGGGTAGAGGTGGCTGGCCGGGGTGTTGACCAGGTCGCGGGCGGTGATGACGGCCTCGGCGGTGATGCGACCGGTGTCCACGGCAGTCTCGGCGGCGTCCCCGTCCCGATCCTCGTCGACGACGACGGTGTAGACCTGCTCGGTGACCTTCCCGTCCTTCGCCGCCCCGGTCCCGTCCTCATCCTTCGCCGACTCCTGCGCGGAGCGGATGCCCTTGTAGGCGTAGCCGCCCAGCATGAGACCCTCGACGAGGGCCTGCACGGAATCCAGCGCGGGCGTGACGGCGACGGTGCGCAGCTTCGAGGAGGCCAGCGAGCGGGCGAGGCACCCGCTCGCGCGGCGCACGGTCTCATCGGTGAGCTCCTCCGGATCGCCCAGACCCACCGCGACGATGACGTCGACGTCCACCTCGGCCGGAGCCGGGATGCGGGTGATCTCCTCGGCCTTGCCGGTGGCGCCGACGGCGGTGAGCGCCTCGTAGGTGGCGCGGAGCGCGACGTCATCGAGCAGGCGGGTCGTCGGCAGCTCCGGGGACTCCTCCCCGGAGAACAGGTGGACGACGTAGGCGTCCGCCTTCTTCGGGGCCTTCTTCGCCAGCTTCACCTCCGGGTAGGTGCCGTGGGCCGGGAGAGCGACGGCGTCGGTGTCGGCGACAGCGTCCTTGGACGAGGACTTGGCCATGAAAAACTCCTTCTGCTGGGGTGGTACTCGAACGTGCCCACCAGCTTATCGACGCGCCGCAGCCCAGGGGTAAGGTGCAGGCCATGACGTCTCTAGAATTTTCCATCACGAAGAACCCGTCGCCGGTTACGGATGAGGCGCGTGACGCGATCCTCGCAAACCCGGCTTTTGGCAAGAACTTCACCGACCACATGGTCACCATCGAGTGGGACGAGGACAACGGCTGGCACAACGCCCAGGTCCGTCCCTACGCCCCGATCCCGATGGACCCGGCCACCACGGTCTTTCACTACGGCCAGGCCATCTTCGAGGGCATCAAGGCATACCGCCAGCCGGACGGCTCCATCGCCACCTTCCGTCCGGAGGAGAACGCCCGCCGCTTCCAGCGTTCCGCCGCCCGGATGGCGATGCCCGAACTGCCCGTCGAGACCTTCGTCGAGTCCATCCGTCAGCTCGTCGACGTGGACCGTGACTGGGTCCCGGCCGCCGGCGGCGAAGCCGCGCTGTACCTGCGCCCGTTCATGATCTCCACCGAGGTCTCCCTCGGTGTGAGCCCGGCCGACAAGTACACCTACTTCGTCATCGCCTCGCCCTCCGGCGCCTACTTCAAGGGCGGGATAAAGCCCGTCAGCGTTTGGCTGAGCGAGGAGTACACCCGCGCCGCCCCGGGAGGCACCGGCGAGGCCAAGTTCGCCGGCAACTACGCCGCCTCGCTTCTCGCGCAGGCCCAGGCGGAGCAGAAGGGCTGCGATCAGGTCGTCTGGCTTGACGCCATCGAGCACAAGTACATCGAGGAGATGGGCGGCATGAACCTGCTGTTCGTCTACCGTGACGGCGAGACCGCCAAGATCGTCACCCCGGAACTCTCCGGCTCCCTGCTCGCCGGCGTCACCCGTGACTCCCTGCTCCAAGTCGCCCGCGACCTGGGTTATGAGACGGAGGAACGCCGCATCTCCACCCAGGAATGGCATGACGCCGCAACCTCCGGCGAGATGACGGAAGCCATGGCCTGCGGCACTGCCGCCGTGCTGACCCCGGTCGGCCGCGTCCTGTCCGCCCACGGCGAGTTCACCGTCAACGACAACCGGCCGGGTGACGTCACCATGGCCATGCGCGAACGCCTCACCGGCATCCAGCGCGGCGTTGTCGAGGACCTCCACGGTTGGGTCCACACCCTGGTGAAGTAATCGTCGCCCACCCCGCCACTCGAACCTCCACCCGCAGGTCACGGTGGCACCTCTAGAGACACGTATCTGGTAAGAATCCCTCCCCGCGGCACCGGGCACCCTGGTTGCCGCGGGGAGGGGCTTTTTCCTCCCCTTACTCCTCCTCAGGTTCCCGCTCTGCGTCGTCGCCCGCCCGCAGCGCCGCCTCATCGCCGGCCAACTCGATGGCCGAGGTGATCAGGGGAAGCGCGGCCAGGGCGCCGACGCCCTGTCCCGTCGTCATTTCCAGGGCGAGCAGAGGAGTGAGGTCCAGCTTCTGCAGCGCCAGCAGATGGGCCGGTTCCGGGGTCAGTTGCCCGGCGATGAACCACTGGGCGGCGCCGTCGGCAAGCCGGTGGACGAGGTAGGCGGCGACGGTGACCGGCGCGCCGTCGAGAAGCACCGGGGTGCGTCGGCTGACGGCCTGGCCGATGAAACCGACCAGCGCGGCGATATCCGGCGAGCCGATCCTGCGCAGCACCTCCAGCGGCTCGGCCCGCAGGTGGCGCACCCGGAACATCGCGTCCCGGATGACGGCGACCTTGCGCTTCCACATCTCGTCGTCGGCCCCGGAACCCGGGCCCACGACCGCGACCGGTTCCGTCCGCGTGAACATTCCCATCAGGGCCGCCGCGACGGTGGTGTTGCCCACCCCGAGGTCTCCGGGAATGAGCAGGTCCGCACCGGCGTCGATCTCCTGGTCGGCGACCTTCCTGCCGATCTCCAGGGCACGCTCCAGTTGCCCGGCGTCCATCGCGTCCGTCACGTCGATGGCGCCGCTGGACCGGCTCACCCGCTCCTCGCCCCAGGCCTCGTGATCGAGGGAGACGTCGACCAGACGCACCGTGGCGTCGGCCGCACGCGCCATGGACTGCACGGCCCCGCCACCGGCCCGGATTTCCGTGGCCTGCTGAAGCGAGGCCCCCGGCGAATAGGCTGAAATCCCGCGTTCGGCGATGCCGTGATCACCGGCGAAGACCACCACGCGCGCCTGGGTGATGGGGCGGGGCGGAACCTCACCGTGCCACCCGGCGGCCAGTACGCCCACCGCGGCGAGCCGACCGTAGGAGCGGCCCCGCGGAGTGGACGCGAGCAGCTCCGCCATCCGGATCTGCGAGCCTTCGTCCGGGGCCTGGACGGGGCCGAACGGGGCAGAGATACCGGTGGGTGGGGTCGCGTCCATGGGACAGGCTCCTTCAGGCGATGTTCAGGCGGATCAGGTGACGTCGCTGCCCCGGACCCGGGGCGGAAACGACACGCACCCCACACAGCCTAGTGGGCCAGGCGGTGCGGGGTGCGGTGGAGACGGTGCGGCGGGAGGTGCCTACGCCCCGTTTACACGGTGTCGCCGCGCTTGACGCGGGGGCGCGGGGTGCGCCAGCGACGTGGCTGGGAGGCACGGGAGAAGGCGTAGAAACCGAGGCCGAATCCGGCCTGGGCGGTACCCGGGAAGCGGTTGCGGACCGCACGGTTGGCTCCGCGGCCGATCAGGATGCCCTCCACCAGCAGGTAGAGGATGAAGATCATGCCCACGATCGAGGAGGCGGAGGCCACCGCCGGGGCGAAGGTGCCCACCACCATGATCATAAGGAGAATGAAGGCGCCCGGCATGACCCACTCGGCCAGGAAGCGGCGGGAGTCGACCCAGTCACGGACGAAACGCTTCTCCTCGCCACGGTCATTGGCCGGCAGGTAGCGTTCGTCGCCGGCCGCCATCCGCTCCTGCTGGATGCGGTTGCGCTCGCGGGTCTCCTCGCGCTCCCTCTTCTTGTAGTCCTTCCACTCCTCCTTGGACATGGACTTCTTCAGCTCCTTGCGGCGCTGGGAAGCCTGTGCGGTGGACATGGCGTTGGGATCGCGGATGACGCCGCGCTGAATCTCCTGCTCGCGTCGCGACGGCGTCGCGCGGCCCTTCGGCGGGGTGTAGCCCTTCGGGTGCTTGCCCGGCTCGTCAGCGGGCACGGAGCCTACGGGGTCGTCGACTGCGGCACCGCCGGTGACCTTCGTCGATCCACCGGAGCCCACGGGCTTCCGCCCGGAGTCGGTCGAGTCAGTGCCATCGCCATCAGTTTTCTGCCACGGGAGTTTCACAGTCATCAGGGTACAAGGCTCCGGGGTGATTTCGGGAATAACTCGGACTCGCCGAGCGTTGCACAGGGTGCATCCGCAGCATCCTTTTCACATTCAGCGGGATCGCCAGCCCGTTTTCCGCGGATACCCGGCCCCGGCGGGGGACTCCCAGAGCTCGAGGCACCCGGCGGGTTCCCTGAATGTGACGACAGGAGTATTGTGGGCCACAACAGACGACATTTATCCGGCAAAAGTCGGAGGAATGTCTCGGACACTAAGACGAGAAGTCTCTTCAGGAAGGTACTAAGGAGAAGCTTTCATGACTGCCCCGACCTCTAACACCGGCGTTATCCTCTCCGAGGCTGCGGCCTCCAAGGCCAAGGCCCTGCTCGACCAGGAGGGTCGCGACGACCTTTCCCTGCGTATCGCCGTCCAGCCGGGCGGCTGTGCAGGCCTGCGCTACCAGCTCTACTTCGACGACCGATCGCTGGACGGCGATCAGGTCGACAATGTCGCAGGCGTGAGCCTGGTCGTGGACAAGATGTCCGTGCCGTACCTGGCCGGCGCCACCATCGACTTCGCCGACACCATCGAGTCCCAGGGCTTCACCATTGACAACCCGAACGCCGGTGGCTCCTGCGCCTGCGGAGACTCCTTCAACTAACCTCTCTTTTCGCCACTCGCCCCGCCGTCACGATTCGGTGGGGCGGGAGCATTTTCCGGTCAGCAAAACCCTATCTATAATTTTTTTCACACAGCATCCACGTATAAAACTCCCCCAGTCTGACAGGTCGCTGTGAGGCTCGCCCCAGCTGGTGGTGCATTCGGGGACGTGTCATATTGTGGGGGACATGCACCCGTTCATCGCCTTCACCGACGAGCATTCCATCACCACCTACGAGGAGTTCCTCCATCACCCGCTGCTGCTGACCAACACCAAGTTTCAGCGGATGATGCCCTCCTACCTCCTGTGGTCGAATGCTCTGGACGGACAGCTGCAGCGCGGCTTCGCGGCCAGTGTGCCGATGGCGACCGTTCTGGACGCGCGCTACGTCGACGGCCCCGACAAGGTCGTCGAACCCAAGGGATGGTTGTCCCGGACGGCGGGCAACTGCGAGTACACGGGCCTGACCGCGCTGCTGAAGAAATCCTGGGGCATCGAGACCAAGGCGGACCTGATGTCGAACATCGGTGAGCTGGCGACGAAGATGGAGGAGCAGGTCCTGGCCTACGACGTGTTGCACCCCGAGATCGTCCAAGTGGCGGAAGAACCCCGGCCACAACGGGCGGCGAAGGCCGCGCAGTTGGAGGCCACCGCCGTCGCCCGAGGCCGGGACGCGGGAATGGGGGAGGGGTTCGCCCGCCGGTGGTGGGATAAACTGACCGCCCCCTTCCTGGAGGACATCGCAGACCTGGCCCTGCCCCCGGCGAAGCGGTTGCCGAGGACGCTGCTCGCCTGGAACATCAAGCGACTGTCCGTGCTGGCCTGGGCCGGTACTCGCGTCGGGCTGGCCACCGTCACGGACGTGGAGCCCTACCTGCGGGCCATGACGGTCATGAACCAGGAACGCTATCGCGACTGGAGAGAGTTCCAGGACGCCTATCACCTGGCCCGCCGGTACTGGATCGGCGACACCGAAAAGAACTTCGACGATCAGATCGCCGGCGCATGGATGCTGCGGCACGGTCACTCGCCCTGGGTCATCCTGCCGCTGCGCGGCAACAACTCCGAGTCCAGCTGACGCTGAACCGGCCCTCGAGAAGCACGTCGGGCGCAATCGCCGGCATCCTGGCACCGAAGACACCCGGGTAGAGCTCATGAGTGGCCACGGGCCAGCGCACCTCGCGGTCGGTCACCGGGGTGTCCGAGACGGCGTACGTGACGCCGACCGCATAGGCGACGTAACGGAAATCCTGTTAATCAGGATCCCCCCGGCTGGTTGCGGTCCAGGCCGCCCGCCAGGCCGGAGCCGATTGAGGCGTACCGCCCGCCTGAACACGAGGCGTACCAGGGGTCCGTTGACCCCGATGCCGGCCGGTGCAATGACGGACTCCACCACCTTGAGGCTGTCATCCGTTGTGGATCCCCCTTCGCGCCCGCAGGCCCATCACCCCGCAGGAGGCCAGGGTGGGGGCAGCGGCAGGATACCGCTGGTGGCGGGGGAGCGGTCTCGCCCGACGCGTGCTCCCGGGCCACCGCCGCGTCCAGGCCACGAACCGCCCGCCCCGCCATAACGTCGGAGGTGACGGCGGCGAACCGACCACCTTCTTGGGGCCTGACGAGGCCGGTGCCCCCGTCCCTAGAGCTTCACCGGGTAGTCGCGCTCCTCGATGTCCGGGGTGATGCGCTTCTCGACGAAGATTCCGTGCCAGACCATGAAGCACAGGACCGTCCACAGGCGGCGGGAGTGGTCGGAGACGCCGTCGCGGTGCTCCTTGAGCATCTCCAGGACCTCCTTCTTGTTGAAGATGTCCTCGGTCTGGGACTCGGTGATGGTGTCCTGCGCCCACCCGAAGAGCTCTTCGCCGGCGAGCCAATGGCGCATCGGCACCGGGAAACCCAGCTTCCTGCGGTGCAGCACGTGCGGCGGAACGATCTGCTCCAGGGCCTTGCGCAGAGCGTATTTCGTCGTGCCGTTGGCGATCTTCAGTTCGTGCGGGATGGTCTGGGCGACCTCGAAGACCTCCTTGTCCAGGAAGGGGACCCGCAGCTCGAGGGAGTTGGCCATGTTGATCTTGTCGGCCTTGACGAGGATGTCGCCGCGCATCCAGGTGAACAGGTCCAGGTGCTGCATCCGTGCCACCGGATCCATGCCCAGCTCCTTGGAGACCTGGTAGATCGGCGCGGTGACCTCCCTGTGGTCCCACTCGGGCTTGGCCCAGGGCAGGACGCGCTCGAGCTGCTCGTAGGTGAAGTTGCGGGCGTTGCCGTAGTAGCGATCCTCCATCGGCTGGGTTCCCCGGTCGAGAAGGGACTTGCCCTTCATCCCGTCCGGCAGCATCTGACCGAGCGTGCGCAGGCCCCTGAGCATCGGGTCCGGAATCTTCTCGAAGGGCGCCAGGGACAGCGGCTCCTTGTAGATGGTGTAACCGCCGAAGAGTTCGTCCGCGCCCTCGCCGGAGAGAACCACCTTGACGTGCTTACGGGCGGTTTCTGCCACGAAGTAGAGCGGCACCAGCGAGGGGTCGGCGACCGGGTCGTCGAGGTACCACATGATCTTCGGGATGGCGGTGGCGTACTCCTCCGGGGAGACGACCTTGACGATGTGCTCGGCCCCGATCGCTTCGGCGGATTCCGCCGCGACGTCGATCTCGGAGTAACCCTCGCGCTCGAAGCCGGTGGTGAAGGTCAGCAGATCCGGGTTGTACTTCTTGGCCAGGGCGGCGATGGCGGTGGAATCGATGCCGCCCGAGAGGAAGGAGCCCACGGTCACGTCGGCACGCATGTGCTTGGCGACGGAATCGTCCAGGACCTCGGCGATGCGGTCGAACAGGGCCTGCTCGGAACCCTTCGGCACCGAACGCACCTCGAACGTCGGCTTGAAGTAGCGCTCGGAGACGACGGTGCCGCCCGGCTTCAGGGTCACCGTGCAGCCCGACTCCACCCGGCGGATGCCGGCGTGGAGACTTTCCGGTTCGGGGGTGTACTGCAGATCCACGTAGTGCTGAACCGCCCGGCGGTCAAGGGTGAGGTCCAGACCGAGGGGCTCGGCCATCTCCAGGATCGACTTCTTCTCGGAGGCGAACACTGTGCCCGCGTCGGTGGTGGCGTAGTACAGCGGCTTGATGCCGAACTGGTCCCGGGCCGCGAACATGGTGTCCGTCTCGGTGTCCCAGATGACGAAGGCGAACATGCCGCGCAGGTGCTCGACCACCTTCTCGCCCCAATGGTGGAAGCCGACGACGATCGTCTCCGAGTCCCCCGAAGTGCGGAACTCGTAACCGCCCAGCGACTGCAGCTGCGCACGCAGCTCAATGTAGTTGTAGATCTCGCCGTTGAACGTCATCGCGTAACGCTCGGGGTTCTCCTCCGGGCCCCACCGCAGGGGCTGGTGGGAGTGGGCGAGGTCGATGATCGACAGACGGTTGAAGCCGAAGACCGCCTTATCGTCGTGCCAGGTGCCGGCAGCGTCGGGGCCACGGTGGCGCATACAGGGCAGACCGCTCTCGACGGCGTTCACGAACTCGGCGCCGTTACCGTCGGTGGTCAGCATGGCGAGAAGACCGCACATGTAAAACTCTCTTCCTTATATATAAGGTGCAGATCCGGTGCCACCGACCGGGCCGGCCCGATGCGGTGGCTCGGCAGGACGGGCCTGCGCGGGCGAATCGGTCCGGACCACGGTGGAGGCAGCCGGATTGGTTGCAGCCCACTTTAGGCGGTGGGGGGCCATGGTCCCACCTGCCACCCCGGGATCGCGGCCGGGCCGGAAGCGCCGGCGGCGGGCATGTCGGCGAGGTGAAATACTTCAACCTTTCGGCAGGCCCCGAACGGGTTCCAACTAAAGGATGAGGCCGGGAAGTCCGGCTGTGCCTTCCCTCACAGGGAAAGTGTGCGGTGGATCCCCCGTGGTCACGCGCCACCTGCGTAAGGTCGCTCCGACTCAATGAAAAGGCTGACCCGTGACGTAGGGGTTAACGGATATCAGTAGAGAAACGGAGGCTGCTTAACGTCAGCCTTCCACTAATGTTTTGGGATAGGAATGCCAGCAAGACTGGCATTGTGACGTTTGTGTGGACAGGAAGGCAGACACACGTGGAACAGCGAAAGAAGCACGGCTTCTCCCGCAAGGCACTCCTTGGCGGCATGGTCGCCCTGGGTGCACTGGCACTGACCGGTTGTGAGGTGGCCCCTCCGGAGGCCGTTTCCAACGTTCTCGACATGGGTTGGCCGGACCCGATCACTCCCGAGGGCGAGTCCATGTACAACTTCTGGGTGTGGGTCTGGGTGACCGCCTGGATCATCGGCATCATCATGTGGTCCCTGTTCCTGACCGCCATCGTGCGCTGGAACCGCAAGGCCAAGGAGAAGAAGGGTGAGGGCGAGTTCCCCAAGCAGCTTCAGTACAACGTTCCGCTCGAGCTCGTCCTGACGGGCGCGCCGATCGTCATCGTCATGGTGCTGTTCTTCTTCACCGTCCAGGCACAGACCAAGGTCGTCGCGCTGGACAAGGACCCGCGGGTCACCGTCGACGTCACCGCGTTCCAGTGGAACTGGAAATTCGGCTACCAGAACGTCGCGGCGGAACTCAGCCCGACCGGTTCCGAGTACGTGGGCACCGACGAGGGCCGCAACGCTCTCGCGGAGGAGTCCGCCTTTGATCCGGAGGGCGTCGCCAACCCGAACCCCATCCACGGCAAGTCCAAGGGTGACCAGTCTTACCTGAACTTCAACGAGGTGGAGACCCTCGGTACCACCGAGGAGATTCCGGTCCTGGTTCTGCCGGCAGACACCGCCATCGAGTTCCGTCTCGCTTCCGGCGACGTCTCCCACGCGTTCTGGGTTCCCGAGTTCCTCTTCAAGCGTGACGTCTACGCTCACCCGGAGGCCAACCAGCAGCAGCGCGCATTCCAGGTCGAGTCCATCGAGGAGGGTGCATTCGTCGGCCGCTGTGCGGAGATGTGCGGCACCTACCACGCCATGATGAACTTCGAGCTGCGCGTCGTCCCGGCGGAGGACTTCACCGATTACATGGAGTACCGCATCGCCAACCCGGAGGCACCGAACTCCGAGGCGCTGGCTTCCATCGGCCAGGAGCCGTACGCCGTGACCACCCAGCCGTTCAACTCTGATCGCGCCACCCGCGACGGTGAGAACGCCCGCGACAACAACGCCGCCTACAACGCTTAATCCACCGATCGATTGCATTAAAGAAAAGGAGTATAAACAATGCGCCCAGGTGCAAAAATCATGTTCTCGATCGCGGCGTTCCTCGGCATCGTCGCTCTGGTCTACATCTTCTCCACCATGTGGGTTCAGGATGACGCCTTCCTCTACGGACTCGAGTACACCGGCTCCATCGCCATCCTCCTCGCCTTCCTGCTGGCCATGATGCTCGGCGGCTACCTTCAGTTCACGGGCAACCGCATCGACACCCTCCCGGAGGACTGGGAGGAGGCGGAGGTCGAGGACAAGGCTGGCGTCCTGGGCTTCTTCTCGCCGGGTTCCATCTGGCCCTTCGCGATGTCCCTGGCAGTCGGTGTCCTCGGTCTCGGCCTGGTCTTCATGTACTTCTGGATGATCGCCCTCGGTGCGATCATGCTCATCTGGGCCTCCACCATGCTCTCCCTGCAGTACGGTATGCCGAAGGAAAAGCACTGATAGCCTGACCGGGCCGTGCCTCCCGCCCGTCAACGTCACGACGTCCCCTCCACCGGGTTTCCGGGGAGAGGGGACGTTGACGTTTTCCGGCCGGCCTAGATTAGGCATGGCCGGGTGTCGGTCATGTCCGAATCGGGGGTGTGGGGGAACGGTGCCTGCGGGTGATCTGCCCCTGACTGTCTGGATACTGTAAACCCGCTTCCAGCCCGCCGATCGTTCCTTGCCTAGTCGCATAAAACCGCACCTCAGGCAGGGGGTCAACCGAAAGTTTGGAACCTGCAGGAACGGTGGGGTCATTCTGTGATTTCAATCTCGAAGGGTTCCTGGGGCCCCTCTTCGGCAGGTCAGGTAGGGGTGGGGCCCGCCCCCGGTATCCACCGCTCGGACACGCGCCGATGCCCGTCCGACGTGACCTGCGTGGATGCGGAGGTCGGATGGTCAGGCAGGAAAGTTCCCGAGTGCCTCCAAAAGTTCGGGAGCCTGTTTGGAGGCCACTAAAACCGCTGGTTGGGGTGAAATATCTCCCGATAAGTCGGGGGTAGTCGAGGTGACTTCCCGCCGGAATCCGTCCATACTGTTAGGCGTGACGAGCGCAGTTTCTAACCAAGGTATGGCAACACCACAGCGTGTTCCGGCACTGAATCGACCCAATGTCGTCAGTGTCGGCACGATTGTGTTTCTTGCCCAGGAGTTGATGTTCTTCGCCGGCCTGTTCGCGATGTACTTCACGTCGCGCGCCAACGGCATGCAGGGAGATTGGACAGAGCACACAGCTCTCGTGAATGTGCCACTCGGCATCATTGTCACGCTGGTCCTGGTCTCCTCGTCTGTCACGGCACAGTTCGGTGTGTTTGCGGCCGAAAGGGGTGACGTATACGGCCTCCGCAAGTGGTTCGCGGTCACGATCCTTCTCGGCGTGATCTTCCTCGGACTGGTCGCCTTTGAGTGGTACGAGATGATCCACCACGGCATCACCATCCAGGCGAGTGTCTACGGTTCGGTGTTCTACATCCTGACCGGCTTCCACATGGCTCACGTGACCGCCGGCATCATCGCATTCGTGGTGATTCTGCTGCGAATCTCCAAGTCGAAGTTCACCCCGGCCCAGGCCACCGCCGCCATGGCTGTGTCCTACTACTGGCACTTTGTTGACGTCATCTGGATCGGCGTCTTCATCATCATCTACTTCGTCCAGTAGCACGACCCACTCACTTTCCGACAACGGAGCGAAACGAACAGGAAAATGATGGATACCAATCCAACCAACGAGCAGGCTTCGGCCGGGGCATCGGCCTCCGGCAAGAAGCTGCGTCGTAACCGTAAGCTGCGTCGAACCGCAGCTGGCGCTTTTGCGCTGACCATCGGTCTGACCGGTGCCGGCGTCCTGGGTGCCGCACTCACCCCCGACGCCCAGGTCGCCACCGCGCAGCGTGACGACGCCTCCCTGATTCAGGAGGGCAAGGACATCTACGATGTCGCCTGCATCACCTGTCACGGCGCCAACCTGCAGGGCGTCGCAGAACGCGGCCCGTCCCTGGTCGGCGTCGGCGAGGGTTCGGTGTACTTCCAGGTGCATTCCGGCCGCATGCCGATGATGTCCAACGACGCTCAGGCCGAGCGCAAGACGCCGCGCTACACTGAGCAGCAGACCCTGGCCCTGGCGGCCTACGTCGCCGCCAATGGCGGCGGCCCGGAGCTGGTCTACAACGAAGACGGCACCATCGCCATGGAGGAGCTTCGCGGCTCCAACTACAACGGCCAGATCCAGGCAGAGGACGTGGCCCGCGGCTCCGAACTCTTCCGCCTGAACTGCGCTTCCTGCCACAACTTCACCGGACGCGGCGGCGCTCTCTCCTCCGGTAAGTACGCCCCGGGCCTGGACCCGGCGAACGAGCAGGAGATCTACCAGGCCATGCTCACCGGTCCGCAGAACATGCCCAAGTTCTCCGATCGTCAGCTCTCCGCCGACGAGAAGAAGGACCTCATCGCCTTCATCAAGTCCGCCAAGGAAACCCCGTCCCCGGGCGGTTGGGGCCTCGGCGGCCTTGGCCCGGTCTCTGAGGGCCTGGCCATGTGGTTGATCGGTATCACCGCGCTTATCGGTGTTGCACTGTGGATTGGATCGCGCTCATGAGTAACAACGTGAAGAAGGACTACACCGACCGCGAACTCGCGGCGATGAGCAACGAGGAGCTCGCCCGCCTCGGTACCGAGCTGGACGGCGTCACCGTCGCCTACCGCAAGGACCGGTGGCCGATCGAGAACGATCCGGCAGAAAAGCGCGCCGCCACCGGCGTCGCCATCTGGCTGGCGATCTCCGTCGTAGCCGCCATTGCGTTCCTCGGCATCTACATCTTCTGGCCGTGGGAATTCAAGATGCTCGGCGACGAGGGTCATCTCCTGCACACCGTCTACACCCCGCTGCTGGGCCTGACCTCCGGTCTGGCAATCATCAGCCTGGGCATGGCGGTCGTGCTGTACGTCAAGAAGTTCATTCCGGAGGAGATCTCCGTTCAGCGCCGCCACGACGGCCCGTCCGAGGAGATTGACCGTCGCACCGTCACCGCGCTTTTGAACGACGCATGGTCGACCTCCACCCTGGGTCGCCGCACCACCATCAAGGGCCTGCTCGGCGCGGCCGGCGTCCTGTTCGGCCTCGTCGTCATCGCCCCGCTGGGTGGTGCCATCAAGAACCCGTGGCGCGCCCGTGAAATGGACTACCACGGCGACGGCACCCTGTGGACCTCAGGCTGGACTCTCCAGGAGCAGGGCGTCAAGCTCTACCTGGCACGCGACATCGGCACCATCGCCGAGAAGCACACCGGTGAAACCGGCACGCACTACACCACCCAGGGCATTTCCCGTCTGGTCCGCGTGCGTCCCGAGGATCTGGCCGCCGGCGGCATGGAGACTGTTTTCCCGCTCGCCGAGGGCGACGTCAACGACGGCGACCGGTACGACCCGGAGGCCGTCGTCTACGAGAACCACATGCACTCCATCCATGGTCCGCGTAACCCGGTGATGCTCATCCGTCTGCGCTCCGCAGACGCTGACTCCGTCATCGAGCGTGAGGGGCAGGAAGACTTCCACTACGGCGACTACTACGCCTTCTCCAAGATCTGTACCCACATCGGCTGCCCGACCTCGCTGTACGAGGCTCAGACCAACCGTATTCTCTGCCCGTGCCACCAGTCGCAGTTCGACGCCCTGCAGTACGGCAAGCCGGTCTTCGGACCCGCTGCCCGCGCCCTTCCGCAGCTGCCGGTCACCGTGGACGAGGAAGGCTACTTCGTCGCCAACGGCAACTTCGTCGAGCCCATCGGCGCCGCATTCTGGGAGCGTAAGAGCTAATGAGCACTAAGACTGATAACCGTCTTGCCGCAATCGGCAACAACATCGATTCTCGCTACACCGTCGCAGGCTTCCTGCGTCCGCAGCTGAACAAGGTCTTCCCGACCCACTGGTCGTTCATGCTCGGTGAGATCGCCCTCTACAGCTTCATCATCCTGCTGTTGACGGGCGTGTACCTGGCGCTGTTCTTCGACCCGTCGATCACCAAGGTGATCTACGACGGCGCCTACCTTCCGCTCAACGGCGTCGAGATGTCCCGCGCCTACGCCACCGCGCTGGACATCTCCTTCGAGGTCCGCGGTGGCCTGTTCGTCCGTCAGATGCACCACTGGGCTGCGCTGATGTTCATGATGTCCATGGTCGCCCACATGCTCCGCATTTTCTTCACCGGCGCGTTCCGTCGCCCGCGTGAGGCGAACTGGGTCATCGGCGTCACCCTGGTCCTGCTGGGCATGGTCGAGGGCTTCCTCGGCTACTCCCTGCCGGATGACCTCCTCTCCGGCGTCGGCCTGCGCATCATGTCCGCCATCATCGTCGGCATGCCGATCGTCGGCACCTGGCTGCACTGGGCCATCTTCGGCGGCGACTTCCCGTCCGACCTGATGCTGGACCGCTTCTACATCCTCCACGTCCTGGTCATCCCGGGCATCATTCTCGCCCTGATCGCGGCCCACGTCCTCCTGGTCTGGTTCCAGAAGCACACCCAGTTCCCGGGACCGGGCCGTTCCGAGAACAACGTCGTCGGTATCCGCATCATGCCGGTCTTCGCCACCAAGGCCATCGGCATGGGCCTGTTCGTCGCCGGCGTCCTGGCGCTGATGTCCGGGCTCACCACGATTAACGCGATCTGGAACCTGGGTCCGTACAACACCTCCCAGGTCTCCGCCGGTTCCCAGCCGGACATCTACATGCTCTGGACCGACGGTCTCGCCCGCGTCATGCCGGCGTGGGAGCTCTACCTGGGCAACTACACCATCCCGTCCGCGTTCTGGGTCGCCCTGGTCGCCATCGTGCTGGTCGTCCTGCTGATCGGGTACCCCTTCATCGAGAAGGCCGCCACGGGCGACGATGCCCACCACAACCTGCTGCAGCGTCCGCGCGACGTCCCGGTCCGCTCCGGCATCGGCGCAATGGCGATCACCTTCTTCCTCCTGATCACCATCTCGGGCGGCAACGACCATGTGGCCCACTTCTTCCAGATCTCCCTGAACGCCATGACCTGGTTCGGTCGTATCGGCCTGATCATCCTGCCTCCGATCGCCTACTGGCTGACCCACCGCATCTGCGTCGGTCTCCAGCGCTCCGACCGTGAGGTCCTGGAGCACGGCATCGAGACCGGTGTCATCAAGCAGCTGCCGAACGGCGCCTTCATCGAGGTCCACCAGCCGCTGGGCCCGGTCGACGAGCACGGCCACCCGGTCCCGCTCGAGTACGCCGGTTCCTACGTGCCGAAGCAGCTCAACCAGCTTGGTTTCGCGGACTCCGAGACCTCCGGCTACTTCAGCCCGGATGACCCGTCGCTGATGGCGAAGCGTCACCGCATTCAGCAGGAGAACGCCCGCGAGGAGCACGAGATGTTCGAGGCCCTCAACAAGGCGAACGTCGAGGCTGACCGTCGCAGGGGCCTGGACCACTAGTCCCCGGCGCGAATAGTTTCGCTCAGCCTGTGCCCGCACCACCCGCGAGGGGGTGCGGGCACAGGCTTTTTCTGACGTGTGCGCGGTGACCTCGGCTCTCCGGGGCGTCGACGGGGCTCGGGATGCTGCCTGTGGCGTGGCCCCCCTGGTGCGGGCGTGTGCGGGCCTCCCGGAGGCCGCCACGACAGGGCAGGGCCGTTGCGGGCCGCGGGGTCGCCCTCCCGAATTCGCCGGTCGGCCCCTTCACAAGGTGGTGGAGGTGTGGCCACCGAGGTGGGCGTGGCAGGTGGGAAAGGCCTGAATGCGGAGGTTGCCGACGGAAACCGGTGGGCAGGCGGGGTGGTGTGAGCAACCGCACATCCGACCCTTTTCTCGCGCTGACCGCCGTGGGCTGCGTGCCGCACGGCCATTTGGGCCTCGTGTCCGGCACGACTGACACCGTCGCCCAACTGCGTCAACGACGGGAACTGATGAGGGCAGGAACTTTGGTCCACCAAGGCAATCCCGACTTCCCGTCAGGGCGGGTTTTTGATAACGGCGCGATAACAACCCCGCCGGGTGAAGGTGGCTGGACTTTGTTCGTTGCGGTTTCGTAACCTGTTCGAGACATTGCGGAACCAGCACGGTCCCAATGAACCGAAACTAAACAAAATACGCCGAACCGATTGCCTTCAAGCGCAATTAGACCGGGGACCCGAATTCCAGGGGTTCACTGCACGTTTGGGCGTTACTCTGCACCCGCGGGGGACGTATGGAACGTGACGGGGAGATCTTCACTCCTCACCCGACAGCTAACCCGGTAGGCACGCAGAAGAATTTGGAGTTTTTCGTGGCCGAGCATCGTCGCCAGTCCATCCGCACCGCCCGCCGCCTCGTGGCCGCCACCGCCGCCGCCGCCAGCGCGACCGTTCTGGTCCCCAGCGTCGCCAACGCCGCCGAGGTCACTGTCCCCGGCACGGGCATCTCTGCCGAGGTCGCCGGCATCGAGAACATCCCGGGCATCGCCGACGTTCCGGGTATCGAGGCCTGGATCCCGTCCCTGGCCGGCCAGGCCGGCTCCGGAGCCAACGCCCAGGGGGCCATCGACCAGGCCCGCGCCCTGCCGATGTCCTCCGCGATCCCGGGCTTCACCCAGTTCCTCAACCAGGCCGAGTCCGAGGTCGTCTACTCCGCGCCGGTCGTCGCGCCGGCAGCCGTCGCGGCCCCGGCCCCGGCAGCTCCGGCGCCGGCCCCCGCCCCGGCAGCCTCCTCCACCGGCCAGGCGATTGCCGACGCAGCCCTGTCCAAGATCGGTTCCCCGTACGGCTGGGGCGCCACCGGCCCCTACGCCTTCGACTGCTCCGGCCTGACCTCCTGGGCCTACGCCCAGGCGGGCAAGTCCATTCCGCGCACCTCGCAGGCCCAGGCAGCGTCCGGCACCCCGGTCCCGCTGAGCCAGCTGCAGCCCGGCGACCTCATCGCCTACTACGGCGGCGCCTCCCACGTGGCCGTATACGTCGGCAACGGCATGATGGTCGACGCCCTCAACTCCAGCTCCCCGGTCGCTCAGCGTCCGATCGATTACATGCCGATCCACTCCGCGTTCCGTTTCTAGACGCGCCAGATCGAGCCACCCCCCCGGGGTGGGCGGCGCCTGACGCCGTCCACCCCGGGGGAGCGGTGTTTTCCGGTGGTTACCCGCGTCGGCTCGCGCACCGGGAGACGCGGTGGAGACACGACCAGATCACAGTCATTCATCGCGCTCGAAAGCGGTGACCCGTCTACACTTTTCAAACGAAAACCTCACAGTGACACCCCAGAAAGCGAACCTCGTGCGCCGCATCAAGCATCACCGGACCAACCGTCTGACAGCCACCTCCACCGTGGCGGCGATCGCCGCCAGCGGCATCCTGCTAGCGCCGGGGGCCGGCGCGGATGAACTGGACGATCTCATGGCAGAGCTGGAGACGGTGTCCCACGAGGCGACTGCGAAAAGCGAGGAGGTCAAGGCGCTGGAAGACAGCGTGGACTCCGCGGAGCAGGACCTCGCCCGCCTCGCGGCGGAGGCGGACACCGCGGGGGAGAAGGCCCAGCACGCCCGGGAACTGCAGGTTCAGTTTCAGGCGCAGGTCGACGGCGTCGCCGGCGCGAAGTACCGCGTCGACGCCCTGGACCCGGTGACCAACGCCCTGTCCGCGGAGAACCCGCAGAACATGATCGACCGTTCGGCCTACCTGGGCACGCTCTCGCGCACCACGACCGCGGATCTGGATGCGCTGGAGGGGGAGCTGCGGGCCGCCGCCGCGGAGGCGAGCCGCGCCCACGCCGCCGTCGCGGAGGCGAATTTCCACCGCAGCATCCTCTCTGCCCGGCAGCGTGACCTGGAGGAGCAGCGCAGCGCGCTGGCCGAGGACGTCGAGGCCATCGAAGCGCGCATCGACGCCCTCAACGCAGAGCAGCGCGAAGCCTGGATCAACCAGAACAACCCGGTCGAGCCGAACCCAGCGGTCGACCTCAGTTCCGCGGCCGCCTCCCTGTCGGGGGCCGGCGCCGTCGGTGCCGCGCTGAGCAAGCTCGGTTCCCCCTACAGCTGGGGCGCGACCGGACCGAGCGCCTTCGACTGCTCCGGACTGATGTACTGGGCCTATCAGCAGCAGGGCAAGACCATCCCGCGCACCTCCCAGGCGCAGTTGGCGGGCGGCATGTCCGTGGCGCTGTCGGATCTGCAGCCGGGCGACATCATCGGCTACTACCCGGGAACCACCCACGTTGGCATGTACATCGGCAACGGCCAGGTCGTCCACGCCTCCGACTACGGCATTCCCGTCCAGGTCGTCCCCTTCGACTCGATGCCGATCACCGGTGCCTCCCGCTACTAGGGCCGCCGGCACGGGCCCGGGCCGACGTCCCACGCACTAGGCTGTGAGCCATGCCTTCGACGCTGCTGGTGACCAACGACTATCCGCCGACGCTCGGCGGCATCCAGTCCTATCTCCGCGACTACGTCGCCACCCTCGACCAGAGCGAGATCATGGTCTTCGCCTCCACCCAGGACGAGGCCGCCGCCCACAGCCACGACGCCCGGGCCGGGCACCGAATCATCCGCTGGCCCCGTGCGGTCATGCTGCCGACGCCCACGGTCGCCGACGCCGTCGCACAGATCGTCGCCGAGCACGACATCCGCACGGTCTGGTTCGGCGCCTCCGCTCCGCTGGGGCTGCTGGCGCCGGCCGCGCGGAAGGCGGGCGCCGAGCGCATCATCTCCACCACCCACGGCCATGAGGTCGGTTGGTCGATGATTCCGGGCGCCCGTCAGGCGCTGCGCCGCATCGGCGGGCACTCCGACGTCGTCACCTACATTTCCGACTACACGCTCGGCCGCATCCGTCCGGCGTTCGGTGAGCACCCCCGTTATGTGGCGCTGCCCTCGGCGGTGAGTACCGACGTCTTCCGTCCGGCCCCGCCAGCGGAACGAGAAGCGACCCGGGCACGCTTCGGGTTCGGCGGGGAGCCGGTCATCATCTGCATTTCTCGGCTCGTCCCGCGCAAGGGCCAGGATCAGCTCATCCGGGTCCTGCCGCGGCTGCGCCGGCACCACCCCGGCACCCGGCTCGTCATCGTCGGTGAGGGCGGCTACGGAGCCCGCCTGGGCACGCTTGCCGACGCCCTCCGCCTCGGGCCCGACGCCCTCACCTTCGCCGGCGCGCTGCCCTTCGAGGACATGCGGGCCCTGCTCGCGGCCGCCGACGTCTTCGCCATGCCGGCGCGCACCCGCGGCGGCGGACTCGACGTCGAGGGGCTGGGCATCGTCTACCTGGAGGCGCAGGCCTGCGGAATACCGGTCGTCGCCGGTGACTCCGGCGGAGCGCCGGAAACGGTGACCCCGGAGACCGGCATCGTCGTCGACGGCCGCGACACGGGGGAATTGTTCGGTGCGCTGGATCGCCTCCTCAGTGACGCAGAGCTACGCCGGGACATGGGACGGGCGGGGCGTGCCTTCGTCGAGAAGCAGTGGACCTGGGAGATCATGGGCGCCCGCCTGCGGGCCCTGCTCGACTGACACCGCGGGTACCGCGTCGCGCGGGCCTCCGCTAGGAGCGGCCGGGGCAAAGGTATATCCTTACCCTTTGATCTCCCACCCCGCTCCCAGATCCAGAGGCTTATCGCAGATGTCCGACCAGGCACGCATGACCGTCCCCGCCGGGGCGCCCACCATCGGCTTCGACATCGGCGGAACCAACCTGCGGGCCGCCGTCGTCACCCCGGCCGGTGAGATCATCGACTCCCGGGCGGTCCTGACGCCCGCCTCCGACGTCGAGATGATCGACGCCATCGTCAACCTGGTCGAGGCCCTGCGCGCCGATCATCCCACCGTCGCCGCCGTCGGCCTGGCCGTCGCCGGGTTCCTCGACCCGGAGTGCGAGGTCGTCCGCTTCGCGCCGCACCTCCCGCTGCTCGACTTCCCTCTGCGGGCCCACCTGGCCGAGCGCCTCGACCTGCCCGTGCGTCTCGAACACGACGCGAACTCCGCGGCCTGGGGCGAGTACCGTTTCGGCGCGGCCCAGGGGGCGGGCACGTGGGTGCTCTTCGCCGTCGGCACCGGCATCGGCGCGGCCCTGATGATCGACGGCACGATCTTCCGCGGCGCCTACGGCACCGCGCCGGAATTCGGACACCTCCAGGTCGCCGCCGGCGGGCGCGCCTGCTCCTGCGGGAAAACGGGCTGTCTGGAGCGTTACGCCTCCGGCACCGCGCTGGTCGAGACCGCCCAGGAGCTGGCCGCCGGGGGCGTCGGCGACGGGGGAAAACTGCGCGCCGCGCTGCTGACGGATCCGGCGGCCGTCGGAGGCCCGGACATCGTCGCCGCCGCCCGGTCAGGTGACCCCCTCGGCCTCGCGACGCTGGACTCCTTCGCGTCCTGGCTCGGACTCGGGCTGTCCATGGTCGCCGACGTCCTCGACCCGGAACTTGTCGTCCTGGCCGGCGGCGTGTCCGCCGATTCCGACCTCTACCTCGACCGCGCCCGCGGGACGATGGCCGACTCGATCGTGGGGGCGGGACACCGGCCCCTGGCCCGCCTCGTTACCGCGGATCTGGGGCCCCAGGCGGGTATGATCGGCGTGGCTGATCTGGCACGCTACTAGCTGCGACGATCCAGCCGGTTCACTGCGCGTCGCTCGCGCTTCGTCGAGGTAGAAGGGTTCTTCAGACACCGCCATGCAGAACAAGTGGTATTCATTCTTCAAGGCCACGCTGGGCCCGCTGCTCCACCTCTACAACCGCCCCGAGATCGAGGGCGCGGAGAACATCCCCGAGGAGGGCGCGGCCATCATGGCCTCGAACCACCAGGCGGTCATGGACTCCTTCTACCTGCCGCTGATGATGAAGCGCCAGCTGCAGTTCCCGGCCAAGGCCGAGTACTTCACCGCCCCCGGCCTGACCGGGCGCTTCAAACGGTGGTTCTTCAACGCGGCGGGCCAGATTCCGGTGGACCGTGAGGCGGACAACGCCGGTGACGCGACACTCGCGGCGGCCCGCACGGTCCTGGACCGCGGCGACATTCTCGGCATCTACCCGGAGGGCACCCGCTCCCCGGACGGCCGGATCTACCGGGGACGTACCGGCATGGCGCGCATCGCGATGGCCACCGGCGCGCCGGTGATCCCGGTGGCGATGCTCAACACCCGCGCCGCCAACCCGATCGGCTCCGTCGTGCCCCGGCCCGCGAAGGTGAGCATGCGCATCGGCGCGCCCATCGACCCGCATGCCTGGGCCCGCGAGAACGGCCTCGACCCGCACGATTCCCACGCGGTGGCGCGCCCCTTCACCGATCACGTCATGCGTGTTCTGGCGGAGCTGACCGAGGAGCCCTACGTCGACGTCTACGCCTCCGAGGTCAAAGGGTCCCTCGCCCGTGGCGACGGGTACCCGGCGGGGGCCGAGCCCGGCGGCTCCCTGGAAACCCGCTTCTGAGAAATCGACGAGACTGGGGTCCCGCTGGCTGGAGGCTGGAGGGCTGCTGGCCAATGTCGCGTCCAGCGGATAGGATTGCTCCGTTTGGTTAATGCTGCGAGCAGCCGGGGTCAGTAGTAGGGAAGTGTCAGTGTCATGAGCGGAACCGTGAGCGGAGCAATGTCCGGGGCGGCGGCCGCAACCCCGCCCCGGCGCCGCCTGGACTGGCCTGACATCGCGCGGGGAATTTCCATCCTCGGTGTCATTCTGCTCCATGTCAGCCTCGCGGTGCCCGGGGGCATGGACACCCGCGCGGCGGAGTTCAACGCGGTTCTGGATCCCCTCCGGATGCCGTTGTTCTTCCTGGTCAGCGGATTTTTCGCGACAAAGGTCCTCCGCTTCGGTTTCCTCGAGCTGGTAACCCGCCGACTGTGGTTCTTCCTGGTTCCCTACGTCATCTGGGTGCCGGTGGAACTCTTCCTCAAGGCGAAGGAGTACCAGGCGGTCTTCGACCGCGAACTGCCGCCGCTGAGCCATTACGTCAGCCATGTCGTCACCGGCACGAACATGGCGTGGTTCCTCTACGCCCTGGTCCTGTTCAACGTCATCCTCTGGCTGACCCGGCGGATGCCGTGGTGGGGGGCGCTCATTGTGTCGCTTCTGCCCGTCCTCGTCCTTCCGCTGCACGACGATTTCCACATCGTGGGCAAGGCGGTGCTCTATCTGCCGATCTTCATGATGGGCGCCCACCTGCGCGGTCCGGTGGGCTCCTTCGCCGCCACCGCGTTGACGCCCTCCCGTCTCATCTTCTCGGGCCTGACCTATCTGGCGGGTCTGGGACTGCTGTTCGGGTGGAACCGCCTGGCTGATTCCGGCGCCGTCATTTCCCTGCCGTGGCCGTTCGGACTCGCGGACTCCGTCGGCGCCCCCGAGCTGCGCCTGGTCGTCCTCCTGCTGGTGCAGTCCCTCATGCTGGCGATGGCCATCACCGTGACCGTGGTGATCGCCCGCGTCGTCTGGCTGGCGGAGCCGCTGAAATTCTTCGGCCGCCACACGCTGGTGCTCTACCTGGGCCACCCGATCGCCCTCATCCTCGGCTACCACCGCCTCCAGTACGAGCTGCAGCTGACGATTGCGCGGCACGCCGAGCACTGGCTCAACGACACCGCGTTCTGGATGGCCTACGCCTTCGCCGTCTGCCTGGCCGGCGGGCTCGTCTTCTGGGTGATCACCAAGACCCCCGTCCTGAAGTGGTCGTTGACCCCGCCCCAGTTGCCCCATTCGACGCTGACCGCGCCGCAGCCCGAGACGCTGAGAGACCGCCAGCACGAGCCGTCCCCCTAGACCGGAGCGTCATGGCCGCCAGAAAAACCAGCCCGATTACCACGTAGGACGAGCCCACGACCTGCGCCCACCAGGGCCAGGCCGTTTCCGTTCCGCCGCCGTGGGGCAGCAGCCAGTGCGGGCGCGCCAGCATTGCCGCGGCGCCGAGTCCGGCGAGGAGCCGCGACCATCGGCGGCGGGTACGCCAGCCCGACACGGCCAGGTAGATCGTCGTCGGGACGAGCCAGACCCAGTGGTGGGACCAGGACACCGGGGAGCCCAGCGTCGCCACCAGGGAGGCGAGCAGCACCATCGCCAGGGGATCGCCGCCGCGGCGGTGCTCCCGCTCGAGGGCGATCACCACCGCCGCCCCGACGACCGCCAGGCTCGGCAACCACAGCTGCTCCACGCCCACCCGGGCGAAGACCCCCGCCAGGGACTGGTTGGCGGCGTACTCGGCGTTGCCGATGCGCCCGGTGTCGCCGAGCACGCCGGCGAGATACTCCCGGGTGGCCTGCGGCGCGGCCAGCGCACCCAGCAGTCCGGTGCCGAGGAAACCGGCCAGCACCCCGGCGCCGCCCCGGAGATCTCGCCGGAACAGCGGGACCAGGATGAACACCAGCGGGGTGAGTTTGACACCGGCGGCCAGCCCGGTCAGGAGGCCGCGCCACCGGGAGCCGCGGGGCGCGAGGACAAGCGCGTCGACCAGCACGAGCGTCGCCAGAACGAGGTTGATCTGACCGAACGCGACAGTCTCCCACACTGGCTCGGCGACCAGCATCACCGGCAGCAGGAGCAGCGTCCACGCCCCCGGACGGGCCACCCGCAGATGGCGCAGGACCAGGTAGGCCAGCACGGCGGGGAGGGCGAGATTGACCAGGGTGAGCACCAGGCCCGCGCCCACGTCGGACAGCGGCGCCAGCGGCAGAAAAATCAGCGCGGCGAACGGGGGATAGGTGAAGGGCAGTGGACCCACCCGGGTCAGGTAGGTGGCCGTGTACAGGTGGGCGTCGGCGAGCAGCTCGCGGGCGCCGAGGCGGTAGACGTCGGCGTCGAGGTGGTAGCGCAGGCCCAGCGGCTCGAGGCTGAAGACCATGCCCGCGGCCAGGGCGAGGGTGATGAGCGCGGAGACCGCCAGCAGCTGTTTCATGAATACAGAATCTAGCCCCACTGGACCTCGCGTGCGGGGTGGGGGCTACGCTGGGACAGCAGTTCAGCCAGCCGGAACGAGAACGGATGACAACATCGTGCGCTACTTCTATGACACCGAGTTCATCGAGGACGGAACCACCATCGAGCTGGTGTCCATCGGCGTCGTCGCCGAGGACGGCCGCGAGTACTACGCCGTGTCCACGGATTTCGACTCCGGCCGCGCAAATCCCTGGGTCCGCAACAACGTGCTCGACAAGCTGCCCAGCCCCAACTCTCCCGTGTGGAAGTCCACCGCCACCATCCGCGACGAGCTGCTGGCCTTTCTCACCGCCGGCAAGACCCGCCCGCAGCTGTGGGCGTGGGTCGGCGCCTACGACCACGTCCTTTTTGCGCAGCTGTTCGGGGACATGACGGCGTTGCCGAAGTCGCTGCCCCGGCTGACGCTCGACATCAAGCAGTACTGGCACATGGCCGGCTGCCCCCACATTCCGCCCGCGCCGGACGGGCTCCACGACGCGCTCGTCGACGCCCGCCACAACAAGGCGAAGTTTGACGCCTGCATGCAGGTGATGCCCCTCTCACCGAGCAATCGGGTGCTGCGCTGATCCCCGGAGAAAGTTGATTAGGGGGAGCGACGTGATAGAACTGAACATGTGAGTAACTGGACCATCGACATCCCCGAAACAGCGCTGCCTGACCTGCCCCCGCTGCCCGAGAAGTACGCCGCCCGGTGGGACGACGTGCTGTCCCGCGAGGCCAAGCAGCAGCCTTCCTGGGATCAGGCCCAGGCCGACAATGTCCGCAAGATCCTCGAGTCCGTCCCGCCCGTCGTGGTCGCGCCCGAGGTCCTCGAGCTCAAGCGCAAGCTCGCCGACGTCGCCAACGGCAAGGCCTTCATGCTGCAGGGCGGCGACTGCGCGGAGACTTTCGAGACCAACACCGAGCCGCACATCCGCGGCAACATCCGCACCCTGCTGCAGATGGCGGTGGTCCTGACCTACGGCGCTTCCATGCCGGTGGTGAAGCTGGGCCGCATCGCCGGCCAGTACGCCAAGCCGCGCTCCGCCGACCACGACGCCAACGGCCTGCTCAACTACCGCGGTGACATCGTCAACGGCGTCGAGGCCACCGAGGAGGAGCGTCGCCACGACCCGTCCCGCATGATCCGCGCCTACGCGAACTCCGGCGCCGCCATGAACCTGGTCCGGGCGCTGACCTCCTCCGGCGAGGCGGACCTCTACCGCCTGCACGAGTGGAACCGCGAGTTCATCGCCTCCTCCCCGGCCGGCGCCCGCTACCAGGCGCTCGCCGACGAGATCGGGGCCGGCCTGCGCTTCATGGAGGCCGCCGGCGTCAAGGACGACTCCCTGCGCACCTCCGAGATCTACGCCTCCCACGAGGCGCTGCTCGTCGACTACGAACGTGCCCTGCTGCGTTTGGCCGACGACGGCTCCGGGGAGCCGAAGCTCTACGACCTCTCCGCCCACCAGCTGTGGATCGGTGAGCGCACCCGCGGCATCGACGACTTCCACGTCAACTTCGCCGCGATGATCGCCAACCCGATCGGCATGAAGATCGGCCCGACCATCACCCCGGACGAGATCCGCGCCTACTGCGAGAAGCTCAACCCGGAGAACGAGGCCGGCCGTCTCACCCTGATCACCCGCATGGGCTACGACAAGGTCCGGGAGGTGCTCCCCGGCGTCGTCGAGGCCGTCGAGAAGGAGGGCTTCAAGGTCATCTGGCAGTGCGACCCGATGCACGGCAACACGCACACGGCCTCCAACGGCTACAAGACCCGCCACTTCGACAAGATCATCGACGAGGCGCAGGGATTCTTCGAGGTCCACCGCGCCCTGGGCACCCACCCGGGCGGCATTCACATCGAGCTCACCGGCGACAACGTCACCGAGTGCCTCGGTGGTGCCATGGACATCACCGATATCGACCTGCCGCGTCACTACGCCTCGGCGGTCGACCCGCGCCTGAACCCGGAGCAGTCCCTGGAGCTGGCGTTCCTGGTCGCGGAAATGCTGCGCAACTAGCCCCTGTTCGACAACTCCCCACCGCCGGTGGGGAGTTTTTTGTGGGCACAACCATTGCCACTGAGGCTTGTCGACGCCCGATTCCCGTCCCAGTGGCAGTGGTTGTGCCCACCGGGGAGCATCAACTGCTTAGGAATCCTCCGGTTGCGGGTGCTTCCGGTCGGATCCTCGGATTAGTCGTGCTCCAGTGTCACACGCTGGCGGGCACGGGCCGGTTCGCCGGCGGCGGGGGACTGCTCGGTGACGGAGTCCTTGTCGTCCTTGCCGGAGACGCCGCGGTCGCGCAGGCCGGCGTCGGCGAGCGCCTCGCGGGCGTCTTTGACGCTCATGCCGACCACGTCGGGGGTGGCTATCAGGCCCGGCAGGGTGAGCGTGACCTCCGGTTTCGACTCAGGGTTGAGCAGGGTGCCCGGCTCCGGGGAGACCTTCAGCACCGTGTCGAAGGCGGCGCCGGTGGCTTTGCCGTCGGTGGCGGTCTTGACGGAGACGTCGGCGTCGGCGAGCAGGTCCTTGGCTTCCGCGAGCTTCATGCCGGACAGGTCGGGCAGGCGGAAGGCGGTGGAGACGACGAGGTCGACGCGGTCCCCGCGTTCCAGATGCGTTCCGGGGCCGGGGTTGACGGCGACGACGTTGCCGCCGAAGATGACGTCGTCGTAGCGTTCGCTGACCTCGCCGACGTTCAGCCCGGCCTCCTCGAGCTGGCGACGGGCGAGGTCGAGGGGCTGACCCTCGACGTCGGGGACCGTCGCGGGCTGGGGCCCCTTGGACAGTGCGACCGTGATCGTCGAGCCGATCGCGACCTGGGTGCCCGGGGCCGGGGAGGTTTGCGCGACCGTGCCCGAGGGCACCGAATCCGACCAGACGGATTCACCCGTCTCGATGTTGAGGGTCCGCTCGTCGGCCAGCGCCCGATAGTCCTCCACACCCATCCCCGCCGGAATTTCCGGGACCGTCGGCCGGCCCTGGGAGATGAGGATGACGACCGGCTCACCCGGCAGCGCCCTGCCGCCCTCCGGCGGCTCGGTCCCCACGGTCTCATCGGCGGGGACCTCGTCGTGGAAGATGATGCGGGTGGTGGGCTCGAAACCGGCCTCGCTGACCGCGGCGACCGCGGCGGTCCGGTCCATGCCCAGCACCTGCGGCACCTCGCCGTAGCGCCCGGATCCGAACCACCAGGCACCCACGGCGACCGCGGCCGTGACGAGGAGGACGAGTACCGTCCAGACGATCATGCGCCAGGGGGAGCGGTTGCTCACCGGCTTCGGGGACTCCATCTCCTGCTGCGGGCGGGGCTCGGGGAGATCATCCCGGGGGGCGGGCTCCGGCGCCGGGACGGCCACAGGTGGCGGGGACTCGACGACCCGGGTGTCACCCCGCGCGGGGATGACCTCCGTGGCGGGCGTCAACCCCGGGTGGGTCCGGGTGATGATGCCGGTGGTGTCCGTGGGGACGGCCGCGGCGCGGTGGGCGGCCGAGTTGCGGGGGATGGGCACGGTGAAGGGGGGCAACGAGAGATCCGCGGCGACGTCGTCGAGCGCGGCCAGAAAATCGCCGGCGTCGGTGAACCGCTCGGCGGGATCACGCATCGTTGCGGTGGCGACCAGCTCGTCGAAAAGATCCGGCACACCCTCGATAAGGGAACTGGGGGCGGGCACGTCCTGGTTCAGGCGCGCGAAAGCGTGCGCGTAGTCGTTCTCCCCGCTGAAGGGCGTACGTCCGGTGAGAAGCTCGAACAGGACGATGCCCGCCGAGTACACGTCAGAGGCCGGCGTGATGTCCTCGCCGCTGACCTGCTCGGGGGAGAGGTAGGCGACGGTGCCGATGATGCTGTCGGACGTCGCGGTCCCGCCGGACGCCGCGCGCACCAGCCCGAAGTCGGCGATTTTGACCCGGTGATCACCGTTGATCAGGATGTTGTCCGGCTTGACGTCGCGGTGGACCATGCGTTTGCCGTGGGCGACGGACAGGCCGGTGAGCACGGCGCGCATGACGCTGGCGGCCGCGTGCGGGGGCATGGGGCCACGCTCGGCGAGCAGTTCCCGCAGCGTGCCGCCGGTGACCAGCTCCATGATCAGGTAGACGATCTCGTCGTCCTCGGCGGAGAAGTCGTAGACGTTGACCAGGTTGGGATGGTTGGGCAGCAGACCCATCGCCCTGGCTTCCCGGCGGAAACGGTCGCGGGAGGCCGGATCCCCGACGAAGCGGGAGTCCATCACCTTGGCGGCGACGGTGCGCCCGAGCCGAAGGTCGACGCAGCGGTACACGGTGGACATCCCGCCCCGGGCGATCGGGTGATCGACACGGTAGCGGCCTTCCAGTACGTCTCCTACAGCCAGCTGAGTCATGCGCACCAGTATGGCTGATACGTCGGTCACGGGTGGAATCGAACACGGGGAGCCGCCACGGGCGGACGGGTGGCCCGATCCGGGGGTCGACCCCTTAAACTGGAGTTCGTGAGTGAGAACGCCAACACCATCCAGACCCTCAACGACCTGCTCGCCGACGAGCACCTGATGACGCTTGCCGAGGTGGGGGAGCAGTTCAGTGTGCCCCGCACCAAGATCGGCGACTACCTCAACCTGCACAAGCTGGTTGCCGTCAAGCAGGGCGCGTCCCGCCTGATCCCCGCCGCGCTGGTGCGTGATCTCGATTCCCCCTCGAAATTCGTCGCCGGGGCGATCACGGTGCTCGCCGACGGCGGCTACACCGACGAGGAGATCCTCCTCTACCTCTTCACGCCGGATGAGACGCTGCCCGGCCGTCCGATCGACGCCCTGCACGGCCACGGCGCGCGCGAGGTCATTCGTCGCGCACAGTCGATGGCGCTGTAACCTTCGTCGGCTGACCCACCCCGGGTGAGACGATGCCGGGGTTGCGCAGGGGGAAGAGCCAGGCAGTGAACACCCACGCGGCGGCCGCCGTGCCGATAACCCAGTTGGTGTTGTAGAGCTGGTGGTTGCCGGAGCCGGCGAAAGCCATCGCCAGGAACAACGAGGCGCCCGTCGCCCACTGGGTCAGTGTCCGGTTGGTGTGGAACGTGCCGACCAGCGCGATCACCGAGGCGTAGTACCAGGGCAGGGTCACCGAGTTGAAGACGAACGCGACCATGTAGGCGACGACGATGCCCTGGATGGCGCGGCGGTCGTCCTGGCGGAACAGCCACCATGTCACGACCAGGCCGGCGAGCATGAGCACCGAGCCGATCGTCCGGGTCAGTCCGAGTACGACGTTGTAGTCGAAATCCGGGACAAACAGCTGGATGAACGGCAGGACGGTCTCGGTGGCCAGCGTCGGCCCGGCCAGCGGGTTGATGACCTTCGAGTTTCCGGAGATTTCCGCCAGCCAGCCCCAGGAGGAGCCGGATACCCAGGTGATCAGCCCCACGGTTCCCAGGGTCAGGGCCACCCCGACGACGCCGGACACGAGGAAAGCGAGAACTCGGCGCCCGAGGGGTGCCGCCTTTCCCGCGTAGTGGTTCATCGCCATCCAGACGACGAACGGCAGCGCGATCGCGGCGGTGGCTTTGAGGGCCACAGCGACCGCGATGAGCACCGTGCCCAGGATGAAGCGGCGGTCGAGGCAGGCCACCAGGCCCAGGCACACGAGGCCGACCATGATCGACTCGTTGTGCATGCCGCCGACCAGGTGCAGCATCATCACCGGGTTGGTCACGCCCAGCCAGGTCGCCAGCACGGGATCCCGCCCCAGGCGCTCGGCGATGCGCGGAACCGCCCACGCGATCGCCAGGTAGCCGAGGACGGAGACGACCTTGTAGGCGATGATGCCCGTCGCGACGTTGTCGCCGACCAGCGTCGTCACCCCCTCGCCCAGCCACAGGTGGAGGGGTCCATAAGGAGTGGTGGTGTTGCGCCAGTCGTGGGAGACCTCGAGCAGGAACGGCCCGGGGTTGACGGCCGCGCCCTCGCTGTAGGCGTCGAAACCGTCGCGGGTCATCGCCCCCTGCATGAGGTAGGAGTACACGTCGCGCGAAAGGATGGGCGCCGCGGCGAGCAGCGGGATCAACCACACGAGCGTATGCCTGAGCACCGAGCGCAGCGGATCCGCGGGGGCCCGGTCGACCACCGTATCCCTGCCCAGGCCCACCCAGCCCAGGAGCAGCAGCACGATGCCGACCCACAGGACCGTGGAGGACAGTCCGCCGCCGTGGCCCCACGCGAGAAACTCCAGGTTCAGCGCCTCCAGGGCGCCACCGCGGTTACGGGTGGCGCCGGCCCCGAAAGAGCCCAGCGAGATGAGGATCGTGCCGGTCAGCCCCAGCCACAGGGGGCGTGGCAGGCGGGCGAAGAACTCGTCGACCACTGCCTGCACCTACGCCCGTCGTGCGGTCGCACGGACGGCGAGATCACGCAGCGTGGAGGTGACGTCGGCGTCGACGCCCGCCGCGTCCAGGTGGGCGAGCCCGGAGCGGGTCAGCCGCGAGATCTGCTCTTCGACGGCCTCCGGTGCACCGGTGGCGGCGATGAGCTCGATCAGTTCCCTTATCTCCTCGGGCGACTGGACGGCCCCGACGCCCGCCCGCAGCTTCTCGGCGGCCTTCGGGTTGTCTTTGTCCGCCCGGGTGAGGGCCTCGGCCAGGAGAACAGTGCGCTTGCCCTCCACGAGATCGCCGCCGAGGGCCTTGCCCGTGGCGGCCTCGTCACCGAAAAGATCGAGCATGTCGTCGCGCAGCTGGAAGGCGACGCCGATGTCGCGGCCGTAGCCCCGGAACGCCTGGATGAGGTGCTCGTCGGCGCCGGCGATGGCGGCGCCCAGGTGCAGCGGGCGCTCGATGGTGTAGGCCGCCGTCTTGTAGCGGTTGACGGCGTTCGCCTGGGCGACGTTCTCGTTGCCCGAGGACTCCAGGTAGATGTCGAGGAGCTGGCCACCGATGACCTCGGTGCGCATGCCCCGCCACGGTTCGCGGGTGCGGGAGAGTGCCGCCGCGGACAGCCCGGCGTCCTGCAGCGTATCCTCCGCCCAGATCAGGGCGAGATCCCCGACCAGGACGGCCACCGACTCGCCGAAGTGGGAGGAATCGCCCAGCCAGCCCTGGCGTCCGTGCCGGGCCTCTACGGCGCGGTGGACCGTGGGATTGCCGCGACGGGTGTCGGAGGAGTCGATGATGTCGTCGTGGACGAGTGCGCAGGCCTGGATGAACTCCAGGGAGGACACCGCCCGCAGCACCGCCTGGGGATCCTCGGTGCCCGCCAGGCCGCCGGCTCCGATGAAGCCGGCCCAGGCGTAGACCGGGCGGATGCGCTTGCCGCCGCCCAACACGAAGGATTCGAGGTGGCCGACGGCTTCTGTGACCGGCTCACCGATAGCTGCCACGGAGTCACGGCGCTGCGTGAAAAACTCCTGGAGCACGGCGTGGACCGCCTCGGGGACCGCGTCCAGGGCCAGGGTGGAGGCATCGGGGATGCTCACAGGTCAACGTCTCCTTGGGTCGGCGATTGAGATCGAGCACCAGCCTACCCAGCGAGCCGACGCGCCCCCTCACCCGGCGGTCGGGAATTCCAGGGGGAGAGGGCGGCCGAGCACGGCGAAGCGGCGGTCGTCGCCGTCGAAGTAGAAATGGCGCAGGACGTCGGTGAAACCCATGGAGCGGTAGAGGCCGAAGGCGTTGTTGGCCTCATTGTCGACCTCCGGGGTGGACAGGAGCGCAGTGCGCGCCGGGATGTTCCACAACAGTTCCGTCAGCAGCTTCCTGCCGATGCCCATGCCCTGGGCGGCGGGAGAGACGTGGATCTCGGCGACCTCGAAATAATCCCGCATCAGCTCGTCGGCCTCATTAGTGGAGCTCGCCACTGAGACTCCCCGGCGGACCTGTCGATCCCACCAGGTCTCGCGGGTGCCCAGGAAACCGTAGGCGACGCCGATCACCTCGTTGGGAGTGGTGGCGATGATGCCCGTGAAACCGGGGCGAATCAGGTCGTGGCGCCAGGCCCGCAACCGCTGTCCATGAACGGCCGGGTCGTAGCCCATGGCGCTGATGTAGATGTCGACCAGGCGCGGGGCGAGGAGAGCGAACTCACTGGGGGAGAGGCGGCGAATGCTGACGTTCACGTCTTTCATCGAACCACGCTCGCGGGGCAGGTGCACGGGCCGGGGGCACTCTCCGAGCGATGTTCTCGAATATACGTTCGAATTGGGTGCATGTGGTGTCGCCCCTGGGGCGTAGCTTGACAGGCATTGGAACAAGCAGTGCCGCCGGGCAGACGAGATAAGGGGGAGGACGCCATGGCCGACATCGAGATCATCTCCGCCACCACTCGAGGAGCGGCAGGACAGGCCAAGCGCGACCGCTTTCTCTTCAGCGCCCGGGCTCTGCTTGACACGGCCCGCGGCCACCTGACTTCCGGCGACACCGGGCTGGCGTTGGAATCCGCCTACCAGGCGGCCCTGCGCACCGCCGGCGCCCGGATAGCGGCTTCCGCGAAAATCGCCAAGCGCAGGCGTCTGCCGGCCAGCGCCTGGGACAAGCTCGCCCTCGTCGATGATGACGGTAGCGTCCGGGCGGCCCAGTTCGCGAACTACTCCACGGCACGTTCGCGCATCATTTCCGGAATCGACCCGGATCCGGATGCGGGGTTCGTCGCCGAGTTCCTTCGGCTGGCCGAGGATTTCCTCCTCTCGGCGGAGACGGAGGCCGGCTGGCACCAGACCGCCGCCTGATACGGATGTCCGCGGCCGCTCCGGCACGGGTGCGGAGAAGGCGGAAAGCCTGGTGAGAAAAGCATTGGCCTAAGCGGGAACAAAGCGGATAGGCTGGTCGTTGAGTAGTAAAGAGACGGAAAATCATCGCCCATACATCACGCGACAGGTCGGACGTCCCCACCACAGCCCACGAGATTCTGGAGGATAACGTGTCGCTTTCGGAGCAGGAACAGCAGGCACTGCGCGAGATTGAGCGTTCGCTGCTGGCAGACGATCCCAAGTTCGGATCCTCGGTCGGTCACGACGGTCCCGCCCTCGGAGGAGGCGGTTTCACTCTGCGCGGCATCGCCATCGGAGTCGTCGGCCTTCTTCTGCTGATCGCGGGCGTTGCGCTCGCGCAGGTCAGCTTCTGGTTCATCGCCCTCAGCGTGATCGGATTTCTGGTGATGTTCGGGGCGGGCATCTGGATGCTGCGCACGCCCCGGTCCGGGGTCTCCGCGGGCGGTCTTCGCCTGGGTGGGCGGCAGCCGCAGTCGCAGGAGGGCAACCGCTCCTCCCGTATCGAGGACAATTTCCGCCGTCGCTTTGAGGAGGGGCAGCAGTAGTCCCTGCCCCCTCCCTGGCTGACTCTTCGCGCACCCGGACCCCGCACGCCCCATCGTGCGGGGTCCGGTGCTTTTCCATGCCGTCTCAGGCGGGCCGGGCCCGGGGTGACTGAACCTTACGGGCCGCCCCGGCTGGTCTTCTGACGGAGCCTGGCGCCCGGCTCGGGTGCGGCAGGCGTCCGGAATGCGCGTGCGCCCACTTTGCCCCACCAGGGCGCCCCACTTTCACCCACAAATCCCAGAATCTGAACAGATTCGCGGGTGGTTGCGCAGCAAATTACCAGGTTAAACCTCTTCTTTAACCTCCTCGAGGGGGAGGGGATTGGGTCCCGGCGATGTGTGGCTGAAGGTTCTGATGGGGGTAAGGGGGCGGATGTGGGGAGACTTCGGGGCGGGTGCCCCACGCGTGTCGCCGCAGTTTCGCGCCAGTGACCTGCGTCAACTGAGTGACACGAGATAATTGCGGTCCATTGGAGTGGTGCAAGTGGGACAAAGTGGGTTAAAGTGGGGCGCAGTGGTACAGGATGGAAGAACATCGGGGACTGTGTAGGCTCCCCGCGGCTCTGCCGGAGTGGACTACTGACAACAGAACAAAGAGATAAAGACACCGAACAGACGAGCCCAGGCGAGCGTAGGAAAGGTAAGGAGGGACCCCGTGTTCCTCGGCACCTACACCCCGAAGCTCGACGACAAGGGTCGACTGACACTTCCAGCGAAGTTCAGGGATGAACTGGCCGGAGGGCTCATGGTGACAAAAGGGCAGGACCACTCTTTAGCGGTCTACCCTCGGGAGGAGTTTGTCCAGCGTGCCCGCAAGGCCGCGCAGGTCTCCCGCACCAACCCTCAGGCTCGTGCGTTCATCCGCAACCTGGCGGCCAGCGCCGACGAGCAACGTCCCGACGGCAACGGTCGCATTACGCTGTCTGCCGCTCACCGCGAGTATGCGGGGCTGACGAAGGAGTGTGTGGTCATCGGTTCGGTGGATTTCCTCGAAATCTGGGATGCCGCTTCCTGGGCCGAGTACCAGGAAACCACGGAATCCGCCTATTCGGCGGGAGACGCGGATGACATCCTGGCGGGCCTGCTCTAGCGGCTGGTCCACGACGGAGTGCGTGCTAGGACTCTGTCCGGGGCTTGACTGCTCTGGTGTACTTCCCCGACATCAGATAAGTCGCCCCGGGCAGGGCCCTATGCGCACCCCGGCGCATCGGGCAGAAGGGATTGCCGCAGGGCCAACTCACCGGGAACAAGTGAATGACAGGCCAAGTCGGACAACCACGAGGGGGCGGGCGGCACATGGACACCAACGAGCATCGCTACGATATCGCCGCTAACCACGGCCATGTCCCCGTCATGCGCGATCGCATGGGAGATCTGCTGGCCCCGGGCGTCGACAAGCTCACCGCCGCGACAGGTTCGGCGGTCATCGTCGACGGCACCCTCGGCGCCGGCGGCCACACCGAGTACTTCCTGGAGCGTTTCCCCTCCGTCTCCGTCATCGGCATCGACCGCGATCCGAACGCGCTCACGGACGCCTTCGAGCGCCTCGCCCGCTTCGGTGAGCGCTTCGCTCCCGTCGCGGCCCGCTTCGACGCGGTGGCCGATGCCGTCGGCGAGGGACGTGGCCCGGCCTTCGACCTGGCCCGTACGCACGGGCTGGCCGGAGGGTTCTTCGACCTCGGCGTCTCCTCCATGCAGCTGGACCAGGTCGAGCGCGGCTTCGCCTACCGCACGGATGCCCCGCTTGACATGCGGATGAACCCGGAGGACGGCCTGACGGCGGCGGACATCCTCAACACCTACTCCCACGGCGACCTGGCGCGCATCCTCAAGAAATACGGCGACGAACGCTTCGCCGGCAAGATCGCCTCCGCCGTGCTCCGTGAGCGGGAGAAGGAGCCCTTCACCACTTCCGCCCGCCTCGTTGAACTGCTCTACGCGGTCATTCCGGCGGCCACCCGTCGTACCGGCGGTCACCCGGCCAAGCGCACCTTCCAGGCGCTGCGCGTGGAGGTCAACAAGGAACTTGAGGCGGTCGAGAAGGTCATCCCGGCCGTCACCGGTCTGCTGGCCGTCGGCGGACGGGCCGTCTTCATGAGCTACCAGAGCCTGGAGGACAGGATCGTCAAGTCAGCCTTCGCCGACTTGACCGCCTCGAAGACCCCGCCGGGCCTGCCGATGGACCTGCCCGGCACGGCCGCCCGCTTCGCCGTGGTCACCCGCGGCGCGGAAAAGGCCAACGAGCGGGAAATCGAGGAGAATCCCCGGGCCGCGCCGGTGCGGGTCCGGGCCATTGAGCGGGTCCTTCCGGACGACACCACCGTGGAAGCGAGCCAGGCATGACCCTGAGAACCGGAAGCACACCCTCAGCACAGGACAGAAAGGCGCGGCGCACCATGGGAACCAGCCGAGACTTCACCACCGGAACCCCGACCGGCGCCACCACCGTTCTCGACCGGGAGGCGGCCCGCGCCCACGGCCGGTCCGCCAGCGCGCGCGTCGCCGCCCCGGAGCGCCCCCGCCGCACCTCCGCACCCGAGCGCACCGTGCCGGCCCCGGGCCGCGCCGGCCGCCGCAACCGCCTCGGCTCCAAACAGGTCGTGTCCGTCCGCGGTCGGCGCACCGCCCCGATCAAGAGCGTCAACAAGCTCGCCCGTATCTCGCTGTTGGCGGTGACGATGTTCTCCATCGGCATCGCCATCGCCATGTGGCTGTCGGGCGTCTCCACCCAGCAGACGTTCCGGGTCCAGGGGCTGGTCGCCCAGGAGTCACAGCTGTCGAACCAGCTCGAGACCCTCAACCGCGACCTGGCGAACGTCAGCTCGACGGCCGAGCTGGCGCGACGCGCCGGTGAGTTGGGCATGGTCGTGCCCGATCAGCCCGGCATCCTGGCGGTGGAGGATTCCGGCGACGCCGTCGAGCAACGCCCGGCGGATCCGGCGGCGAGCCCTATCATTGACGTGAACGGCGCCCCGGTCCGCCCAGGCCAGGCGTCGAGCGATCCCACCAAGACCGATGAACTCACCGACAATCTCGAGGCCGTCCCGGCGGGGGAGTCCCTGCCACGGCCTCAGGCCGCACCCGCGCCGGTAGCGCCCAACGCGCCGGCGCCGGCGGTGGCGCCGTACGCCCCCGGGGCGGCTCCGGGTCCGGCCCCCGCACCGGCGGCACCGGCACCGGCCGCCGCCGAGGCGCAGGCGCCACCCGCGCAACAGGCCCCGGCGTCCAACGCCCCGGCCCCAGCCCCCGAGGTAGCAGCAACCAACTGATGAATAGGTGAGACAGGGAAGTGACCCGACAGACACGGCATACCGGCGCAGGTGTGCGTCGACCAGACCGGCCGGGACGCCAGCCGGCGCCGGGTCAGTCGACGACCCGTCGTGGCGCGCCGCGGTCCCCCTCCCCGAAGCGCCAACCTGGCCGTCGGGAGCAGGTCAGGGCGACCGCGGCCGGGATCGCCGCCACCGAAAAGCAGACCATGAAGAAGCGGCTGATGGTCGTCGTCGTCTTCCTGGTGGCGGTGGCGCTGATCGTCGTCGGCCGTCTGGCCTGGGTCCAGGTCGTCTGGGGTCCTGAGCTGGCGGCGCAGGCGCAGCAGCAGCGCGCCCGTGTCTACGTCGAGCCCGCCCGCCGCGGCGCTGTCGTGGACCGCGACAACCAGCCGCTGGCCTACACCATGCAGGCACGCAGCCTGACGGTCTCGCCGAACATCCTCCGCGAGGAACTCCGCCAGCAGCAGGAGATGGCTTTGGCGATCGACTACCAGGAGAGGGCGACCGCCGCCGAGGCCGCCGATGAGCCGGCGCCGGCCCAGCTGACCCCGGAGCAGATGAACGCGGAGCTCAATGACCGCGTGTCAGCGATCCTGGAGGACATGGCTGAGAACATCCCGAAGATGGTGGAGTCCGCCGGCACCTCGGCCGATGACGTCGACTCCGAGGAGATCCTGGACAAGCTGCGCTCGGACTCCTCCTACCAGGTGCTGGTGCGCAACGTGGATCCGGACGTCGCCGTGGAGGTGGCCCAGGAGTACCACGGCGTGGCCGCCGACCACCAGGACATCCGCCAGTACCCGAACGGCGCGATCGCGGAGAACGTCTTGGGCAAGGTGTCCATGGACGGCCAGGGGCAGTTCGGTTTCGAGGCCTACGGCGACAACCTGCTGACCGGCGTCAACGGCCGTTCCACCGAGGACGTCGCGGTCACGGGTCAGGTTATCCCGGGCACCCTGCGGGACGAGGTACCGGCGGTCGACGGCTCGGACGTGCGGCTGACCCTCGACCTGGATCTGCAGACCTACCTCCAGCAGCTGCTGGAGCAGTCGAAGGCCAACTCCGGAGCGAAGTCGGTGGAGGCGGTCGTCCTCGACGTGGAGACCGCTGAGATCCTCGCGATGGCCAACACCGACACCATCGACCCGAACGGCGACATCGAGAAACAGCTCGCCGAGGGCAAGGACTTCGAGAACCCCGCCATCAGCCACCCCTACGAGCCCGGCTCCGTGGCCAAGATCATCACCGCCGCCGCGGCGCTCAACGAGGGCGTCACCACCCCGGACGCGGTCCACCAGGTTCCGGGCAGCATCGACATGGCCGGCGTGACCGTCAAGGACGCCTGGGATCACGGGGTGGTGCCGTACACCACGGCCGGCATCTTCGGTAAGTCCTCCAACGTCGGCACCCTGATGCTGGCCCAGCAGCTGGGAGAGGAGAACTTCAACCGTTACCTCGAGGACTTCGGTCTGGGCCAGACCACCGGGGTGGAACTGCCGAGTGAATCCGCCGGTCTGCTGCCCGCGCTGGAGCAGTGGTCGGGCGGCACCTTCGCCAACCTGCCGATCGGCCAGGGCATGAGCTGGACGACCCTGCAGATGGCGAGCGTGTACCAGGCGATCGCCAATGACGGCGAGCGGATCGAACCGCGCATCGTCTCCGACGTCCGCGGCGCCGATGACGACGAGTCCGCCGACGACGGCCCCGAGCGGACCCAGGTGGTCAGCCCGGAGGCGGCGCAGGCCACCGTCGAGATGTTCCGCTCCACGATGCAGTCCGACCCGCAGGGCGGCAACCAATCCGGCACCGCCGGCGCCTTCGGCATCGAGGGGTACCAGCTGGCCGGCAAGACCGGCACCGCACAGCAGGTTGACCCGGACACCGGCGCCTACTCGAACTCCGACTACTGGATCACCTTCGCCGGCATCGCCCCGGCCGATGACCCGCGCTTCGTCGTGGCCGTCATGATCGACGATCCGGAGCGGGGCGTGCAGCAGGGCGGCGCCGGCGGGCAGTCCGCGGCACCGATCTTCCAGGACGTCGCCGCCTGGCTCCTGGCCCGGGACAACATCCCGCCGTCACCGCCCGCGGACCCCATCATCCTGCAGCACTAGCCCCCATCCGAGACAAGAAGGAAGCACCATGGCAGTCACCGGCACCGAGAACCACTCCGCACCGACCCTGGGCGAGCTGGCCAGGCTTGCCGACGCCCGCGTCGTCGGCGAGTCCGCCTCCGCGCTGGCCACCGCCGTCACCGAGATCGGCCTCGACTCCCAGACCCTTCCCGCCGGCGCGCTGTTCGCGGCGCTGCCCGGCACCCGGGTACACGGCGCCTCCTACGCCTTCGATTCCCCGGCCGGGGCGATTCTCACGGACGAGGACGGGCTCGCCATCATCACCCGGACGGACGAGCGACGCCCGGTGCTGGTCGTCCAGGACGTCCGCGCCGTCCTCGGGCGGCTCTCGGCCGAGATCTACGGGCACCCGACCCGAGAACTCACGGTGCTCGGCGTGACCGGCACCTCGGGCAAGACCACGACGACCTACCTCCTGGAGACCGGGCTCATGCACGCCGGGCTCCGGACCGGCATCATCGGCACGACCGGAACCCGCATCAACGGCCGCGTCGTGGAGACGAAGCTGACCACCCCGGAGGCTCCGACGCTGCAGAAGCTTTTCGCCACCATGCGCGCCGAGGGCGTGACCCACGTGGTCATGGAGGTCTCCTCCCACGCCCTGGAGCTGGGCCGGGTCGCCGGGGTCGAGTTCGACGTGGCCGGCTTCACCAACCTCAGCCAGGACCACCTGGACTTCCACCCGACGATGGAGGAGTACTTCGAGGCCAAGGCCCGCTTCTTCCGCCCTGATTCAGGGCTGGCCGCGACCCGGGCCGTCGTCTGCGTCGACGACGAGTGGGGCGAGAAGATGGCGGGGCTGGCCGGCGAGGACGTCGTCCGGGTGGGCACCAGGGGACAGGCGGGCCTGGACTACTCGGCCACCCGCACCGCCCAGGACGCGACCGGCGCCCAGGACCTGGCCATCGCCCATGACGGGGAGACCATCGCCGTCCACCTGCCGCTGCCGGGCAGCTTCAACATCGCGAACACGGCGCTGGCCGTGGCCATGGCCGCCACCGCCGGCGTGGACGTCGGCAAGTTCGCCGAGGGACTGGCCGGGGTGGCCGTGCCGGGGCGCATGGAACGCATCGACGAGGGCCAGAGCTTCATGGCCGTGGTCGACTACGCCCACAAGCCGGCCGCCGTCGCCGCAGTCCTGGATACGCTGCGCGCCCAGACCGCGGGCCGCGTCGGCATCGTCGTCGGCGCCGGCGGCGACCGCGACTCATCCAAGCGCCCGCTCATGGGGCAGGAGGCCGCCCGGCGCGCCGACCTGGTGATCGTCACCGACGACAATCCTCGCTCCGAGGAGCCGGCGCCCATCCGTGCGGCTATCGTCGCCGGTGCGCAGGGCGTCGGCTCCGGCGCCGAGATCCGGGAGATCGGCCCGCGCGCCCGCGCCATCGACGCGCTGGTCGAGTGGGCACGGGCCGGTGACGCGGTCATCGTCACCGGCAAGGGGCACGAGGTCGGCCAGATCGTCGGCTCCGAGGTCCTGCACTTCGACGACCGGGAAGAAGTCCGACGCGCACTCGCCGAGCGCGCTGCAAAGGAGAACCAGTAAGCATGATCGACTACACACTGGCCCAGATCGCCGACATCGTCGGCGGTGAGCTCACCGACGGCGCCGACCCGGCCGCCAAGGTCACCGGCTTCGTCGAGTTCGATTCCCGCAAGGTCACCGCCGGCGGGCTTTTCGTCGCCCTGCCCGGCGAACGCGTCGACGGGCACGACTTCGCAGCCGGCGCCATCGACCGGGGCGCGGCGGCGGTGCTGGCCGCGCACCCGGTGGGTGTACCGGCCATCGTCGTCACGCCCGCCGACAACACCCCACAGGCGGCGTCGGAGGCCGTGGTGACGGCGATGAGTGACCTTGCGGCGGCCGTCGCCAAGCAGCTGACCGAGGAACACGGACTGACGATCGTCGGGATCACCGGCTCGGCCGGCAAGACCTCCACCAAGGACCTGGCGGCGGCGGTGGTCGGCAAGGCCGGTTCCACCGTCGCGCCCCCGGGTTCCTTCAACAATGAAATCGGGCACCCGTACACCGTGCTGCGCTGCGATGAAGACACCGACTTCCTCATCGCCGAGATGAGCGCCCGCGGCATCGGGCACATCCGCCACCTGGCCCAGATCGCCCGCCCGCGCATCGGCGTGGTACTCAACGTCGGCACCGCCCACCTGGGTGAGTTCGGCTCCCGGGAGAACATCGCCCAGGCCAAGGGCGAGCTCATCGAGGCACTGCCGAGCGCCGCCGAGGGGGGCGTCGCAATCCTCAACGCCGATGATCCTTTCGTCCTGGGCATGGCTCCGCGCACCACGGCCCGCGTCGTGACGATCTCCTCGGCCCAGCCGCCGGCGCCGACCGCCGACTACCAGGCGACCGGCATCATGCTCGACGACGTCGCCCGGGCCTCCTTCACCCTCCACGCCCGGGGCCAGGACCCGGTCAAGGTGCGACTGCAGGTCTTCGGCGCCCACCAGGTCTCCAACGCGCTGGCCGCCGCCGCCGTGGGCGTCGAGTCCGGCATGAGCGCGGCCCAGGTCGCCGAAGCGCTCAACAACCACTACGCCGCCAGCGCCCACCGCATGGACGTCAACACCCGTCCCGACGGCGTCACCGTCATCAACGACTCCTACAACGCCAACCCCGAGTCGATGCGCGCCGGCGTCGCGGCGCTGGCCTACACCGCCTCCTCCCGGCCGGGCGTGCGCTCCATCGCCGTGCTCGGCGAGATGGGCGAGCTCGGCGAGGACGGACGCGCGGAACACGTCACACTCGGTGAGGAGCTGGCACGCTTCAACGTGGGTTATCTTGTCACCGTCGGCGCCTCGCCGAACTGCCGGGCCATGACCGAGGAGGCGGCCCGCCGGGGTATAACTACAACGGTCGCCGAGAACAACGACGAGGCGACCGCGGCCGTCGAAGCCATTCTCGCCAGCCCCAACACCGACCAGGAGACCTACGTCGGGGGAACGGCCGGGGGCGGCGACGTCGTCCTGGTCAAGGCGTCCAACTCGGCGCGGCTGTGGGAGGTCGCCGAGAAGCTTCTCGGCCGCGGCTCCCGCTGACCCTCCACCCACCCGTACAGACAACAACGAACAGCAGCTCTCTCGTCGGCGCCCCAGTCCCGGCGGGATAAGAATTAGAGAGAAGTAGATACCAGTGACTGAGATCATCATCGCGGGAGGCGTTGCTTTCCTGGTCGCCGTCTTCCTGACCCCGCTCCTGATCCGCTGGTTCTCGGCGGAGGGACTGGGCCAGGAGATCCGCGAGGACGGACCGCAGTCGCATCTGCGCAAGCGCGGCACCCCGACGATGGGCGGCATCGCCATCCTCGCCGGCATCACCGTCGCCTACCTCATCGTGATCATCTTCCGGCTCATCACCGGCAGCGGGGGGCCGACCGCCTCCGGCCTGCTCGTCCTCGGGCTGACCCTGGCGCTCGGCGGCGTCGGTTTCGCCGACGACTTCATCAAGCTGTTCAAGGGCCGCAGCCTCGGCCTGACCTCCGGGGCGAAACTGATTCTCCAGCTGGTCATCGCGGTCATCTTCGGCCTGCTCATCCTGCAGTTCCCCGATGAGAAGGGGCTGACGCCGGGCTCGACCAACCTGTCCTTCATCCGCGACATCGAGATCATCGACATTGGCCTGGGCGGCGGCATCCTCGGCGTCCTGGTCTTCCTGGTGTTCATCTTCATCCTCACCGCAGCCTGGTCCAACGCGGTCAACCTCACCGACGGGCTCGACGGTCTGGCGGCCGGCACCACCGCGATGGTCATGGGCGCATACACCCTGGTGACTTTCTGGCAGTTCCGCAATTCCTGCGAGACCGACGTCATCGCCGGCTGCTACCAGGTCCGCGACCCGCTCGACCTGGCTGTGCTGGCCGCCGCCGGCCTCGGCGCCTGCGTCGGTTTCCTGTGGTGGAACGCCGCCCCGGCCAAGATCTTCATGGGCGACACCGGTTCCCTCGCCCTCGGCGGCCTGGTCGCCGGCCTGTCCGTCGCCTCGCGCACCGAACTGCTGATGGTCATCATCGGCGCGCTTTTCGTCATCGAGGTCGCCTCCGTCGCCATTCAGGTCGCCTTCTTCAAGGCCACCGGCAAGCGCGTCTTCCGTATGGCCCCGTTCCACCACCACTTCGAGAAGGGCGGCTGGCCGGAGACCACGGTCGTCGTCCGCTTCTGGATCATCGCCGGTCTGTCTGCACTGCTCGGGGTGGCGATCTTCTACGCCGAATGGCTCGGCTCCACGGGGGTCGCGGTCTGATGGCTGTCACAGGATCCGGCATGTCCCGGCCGAGCGTGATCGACGTCGTCGGAACCGGCATCGCCATGGTCACCGGCGCCGGCGTCTCCGGGCTGGGCACCGCTCGACTGCTCACCGGCCTCGGCGTCGAGGTCCTGGTCGTCGACGACAACGTCGAGGCCGGCGCCCGGGTGGCGGAGGCCACCGGCGCCGAGTCCTGCACCACCGCCGAGGCGATGGAACTGCTCGAGAATCTCGAGCACCGCGTCAGCGTGGTCGTCACGTCCCCGGGCTGGCGCCCGGACACCCCGGTCCTCCGCCTCGCCGAGCAGCACGAGATCGAGGTGATCGGTGACGTTGAGCTGGCCTACCGGCTGGACCGGGCAGGACTGTTCGGCCCGCCCCGGACCTGGCTGGTGGTCACCGGCACCAACGGCAAGACGACCACCACCGGCATGCTCGCCGACATCATGGAGGCCCACGCGAGTGTGCTGGGCCAGCACGCCCGCGCCTGCGGAAACATCGGCCTGGCCGTCGCCGACGCGCTGACCGCTACCCGGCCGCGCGTCGACGTCCTCGTCGCCGAACTCTCCAGCTTCCAGCTGCACTGGTCCACCGAGCTGACCCCGGACGCCGGGGTGCTGCTCAACATCGCCGAAGACCACCTCGACTGGCACGGCTCCCTCGACAACTACGCATCGGACAAGGCCAAGGTCTTGACCGGGGTGGTGGCGGTGGCCGGCGTGGACGATCCGATCGTGCGCCGGCACATGAGGCAGGTCCGCCCCGACGCCTACGGTTTCACCCTCGGCGAACCCGCCGTCGGACAGGTCGGCGTCATCGGCGAGCAGATCATCGACAACCTCGACGGCGACATGATCGACATCCGCGCCACCCGGGGAATTCAGCCCGCCGGCCCCGCCGGGCTCGCCGACGCCCTCGCGGCCACCGCCATCGCCCGCACCCAGGGTGTGGCGCCGGCCACGATCGCCCGGGCGCTCGACGCGTTCTCGGTCGCCGGCCACCGCGGCGAGACCGTCCACACCGGGCCGCGCGGCACCGTATGGGTGGACAACTCCAAGGCGACCAACCCGCACGCCGCCCACGCCGCGCTCGCGGGCTACGGGCCGGGCGAGGTCGTCTGGCTCGCCGGCGGCCAGCTCAAGGGCGCCTCCGTGGACGAGGTCGTGGCCGAGAACGCCGAGCGCCTGCGCGCCGTCGGCCTTCTCGGGGTTGACCGTGCGAGGATTGCTGAAGCAGTCACCCGCGGCGCACCCGAAGCCGAGGTATTCATGACCGACTCCACCGACCCTGCCGGGGCGATGGACGAACTCGTCTGCTGGGCGGCGCGGCTGGAGCCGCCGGCGAAGGTCGTCCTGCTGGCGCCGGCCGCGGCGTCCCTGGACATGTACACCGGAATGGGCCAGCGCGGCGACCTGTTCACTGCCGCAGCACGCCGGGAGGATCGCCTGAAACGCAGCGATCCCGCGACGGGCACCCCGACTCCATTCCAGGAGGAAAGCCGTGACCACCACGAGTAAACGCCCGCACAACCGGAAACCCGCGCGCGAGAAGGCCCCCGCCGGGCAGTCCGCGCGCCCGGGCCTGCGGAGCAGAATCGCCGACCTCAACCGCCAGATGGCGACCAACCCCCTGTTCGACTACTTCATGATCTGCCTGCTGGTGCTCCTGCTCACCGGCCTCGGCGTGATCATGGTCTTCTCCTCGTCGATGACATGGTCCATCCGGGAGAGCTCGAGCGTGTGGGCGGAGGCCACCCGCCACGCGATGATGGTCGGCCTCGGCCTGGTCGGTTTCTGGGCCGCCCTGAAGTTCCCGCTCGGCTGGGTCCGCCGGCTCGCCCCGGTCCTGATGTGGGGCACCACGGCGCTCCTCATCCTCGTGCTCACCCCGTTGGGAACGGGCAAGGCCGAGGTCGGCTCCCAGTCCTGGCTGCCCCTGGGCCCGATTCAGCTCCAGCCTTCCGAGATCGCCAAGGTCACCATCGCCATCTTCGGCGCCTGGTACCTCTCGCGTCCCCGCGACGAGCGCGATCCCAACCGCGTCCGGCAGGCGACGGTATTCGGCGTCGTCGCCGGCGCCTGGTTCCTGCTCATCGCGCTGCAGGGGGATCTGGGGATGGCGCTGTCCTTCGGCGCGGTCATGATCTTCACCCTGTTCTTCGCGGGCGTGAACATGAAGGCCTTCCTCGGCCTCGCGGTGGCGGGCGTGGTCGGCGTCGTCGCGGTCATCGCCGCCGGCGGCTACCGCTCCCAACGCTTCCACACCTACTTCGACACCCTGCTCGGCAACTTCGAGGACACCCGGGGCGCCGCTTACCAGTCGCACCAGGGTTTCCTTTCGCTCGCCGACGGCTCCGTCCTCGGCGTCGGCCTGGGCCAGTCCCGCGCCAAGTGGTTCTACCTTCCGGAGGCGAAGAACGACTTCATCTTCGCGATCATCGGCGAGGAGCTCGGGCTCTGGGGCGGCGGCCTGGTCATCCTCGGGTTCGCCGCGCTCGGCGCGATCGGGCTGCGCACCGCCACGCGGGCGCAGAACCGATTCCAGTCGCTGTTGGCGGCGACCCTGACCGCCGGCGTCGTGTCCCAGGCGTTCATCAACATCGGTTACGTCGTCGGCCTGCTGCCCGTCACCGGCATCCAGCTGCCGATGATTTCCGCCGGCGGCACGTCGACGGTGATCACGCTGACCTCGATGGGCCTGCTCGCCTCCGTCGCCCGCCACGAGCCCGAGGCGGTCAGCTTCATGCAGAACTACGGCCGGCCGATCACCGACCGCCTCCTGCTCATCCAGGAGCCGGGGATGGAGGGGGACGAGACCCGGCGCCTGAGCCGTTCCGGCCGACGCACGGACCGGGACCGGGAGCGGGACCGGGACACAGTGGAGCAGGCGGAGACGGTCGGCTCCGGCGAGCGGGGCAAGGGCCGGGGTGGCAGGGAGGCCGCCGCCGCAGGCCGCTACGGACGGCCGGTCACCGCCGGGCGCGACGTCGGCTCCGGCGGCGGGGAAGCCCGCGGTGACGCCCGCGTCGGCAAGCGGGCGCAGGGCGTGTCCGGACGCGCTGGTAGCGTCGAAGCCGACGAATATCCGCGACGCGGCGCCGCCCCGTCCCGCAGGGGACGAGGGGAACGCTCCGTCAAATCAAGGAGGCGCTGACGCTGACATGAGCAGGTCCACACACCCCACAGTCATCCTGGCCGGTGGGGGAACCGCTGGCCATGTTGAACCGGCCCTCGCCATCGGTGAAGCACTGGTGAGCAACCACGGCGCCCGCGTCGAAGCCTTCGGCACGACCCGCGGTCTGGAGACGTCGCTGGTCCCGGCCCGGGGGTTCCAGCTGCACCTGATCACCCCGGTGCCGGTGCCCCGCAGGATCAGCCTCGATCTGCTCAAACTGCCCTTCCGGTTGGTGAAGTCGGTCGGACAGGCCCGCAGGGTCCTCAAGCAGACCGCGGCCGACGCGGTCGTCGGCACCGGCGGCTACGTCTCCGCGCCGGCCTACCTCGCGGCGAGGACCCTCGGTCTGCCGTTCTACGTCGTCGAGTCCAACGCGCTGGCCGGAGTGTCCAACAAGCTGGGCGTCAGGCTCGGCGGCGTCGGTTTCAACGCCGTGGCCGGTTCCGGCATGCCGGGCGAGGTCGTGGGCATCCCGGTGCGCCCGGGCCTGGGCGAGGACCCGGACGGGCAGCACGCCACCCGCGCCCGCAACATCTGGAACCTGGCGCCAGACCGTCCGACCATCCTGGTCACCGGCGGCTCCCAGGGCGCCCAGAGCATCAACGACGCGATCGTCGCCGCCCGCGAACGCCTCGTCGCCGAGGGGTTCCAGATCCTCCACGCCTACGGCAAGAAGAACGAGGCTCCCGCTGAGCTGGAGCACTACGTCGGCGTCCCCTACATAGAGGACATGGCCGCCGCCCTGGCGGTCGCCGACATGGCCATCTGCCGCGCCGGGGCGATGACCGTCGCCGAGGTCACCGCCGCCCGGCTGCCCGCGCTGTACGTGCCGCTGCCCCACGGCAACGGCGAGCAGGCGCGCAACGCCGACGAGGTCGTGGCGGCCAGCGCCGCCCGCCGGATCCGCGACGAGGAACTCACCGCAGACCTCATCGTCGAGACCGTCCGCGATATTCTCGGGGACGGGGGAGCGGCAGCGCAGATGCGGAAAGCATTCGCGGGCACCTCCGCCGGCACCGTCGCCGAGGACCTGGCGGCCCGCATCGTCGCCGACATCGAGAACGACACGATGACCGACAACACGACGACCCCCCACACCACGACCACCAAGGAGTAGAGCGCACATGAGCACCAACGACAACGCCGGGATCACTGACGTCCCCCCGGTCGGCAGCGTCGACCTGTCCCGCGTTCACCTCATCGGCATCGGCGGGGCGGGCATGTCCGGCGTCGCCAAGATTCTGCTGGACCGGGGCAGCGTCGTCTCCGGCTCCGATGTCAAGGACTCCCGACCGGTCCGAGTGTTGGAGGCCGCCGGCGCGAAGGTGGCCGTCGGCCACGCCGCCGAAAACCTCAGGCTGACGGGACAGCTGCCCACCGTGGTGGTCACCTCCTTCGCCGCGATCCCGGAGGACAACCCGGAACTGGTCGCCGCGGCCGAGAACAATGTTCCGGTGATTCGCCGTTCCGACCTGCTCGCCGAGCTGCTCGAGGGATACCAGCAGGTTCTGATCGCCGGCACCCACGGCAAGACGTCGACGACGTCGATGACCGTCGCCGCGATGCAGACCGCGGGCCTGGATCCCTCCTTCGCCATCGGCGGCCAGCTCAACAAGGCCGGCACCAACGCCCACCACGGCACCGGCCACGCCTTCGTGGCCGAGGCCGACGAGTCGGACGCCTCCCTGCTGCGCTACAGCCCCGACGTCGCGGTGGTGACCAACATCGAGCCGGACCACCTCGACTACTTCAAGACCCGGGAAGCCTATTTCCAGGTCTTCGACGACTTCGCCCGCCGCGTCACCCCGACCGGTTTCCTCGTGGTCTGCGTCAACGACGCCCACGCCGCGGCCCTCGGCGAGCGCGCGCTCGTCGCCGGCGTCAGCGTGCTGGGCTACGGCACCACCGAGGCGCTGGCCGCGCACCCGAAGATTCCGGTCGGCATCGAGGTCGTCGGCCACACCCCGCATGAGAGCGGCTCCCACGTCTCCGTCCGCCTCCACATCGACGCCAATGGCAAGCCGGTCAACACCCCACCGTCGGGGGAGTACAACCTGGTGATCCCGGGTGAGCACATGGTGCTCAACTCCGCCGCCGCACTCCTGACCGGTGTCCTCACCAACGGCGGGCCCGCGGACCTGGCCCGGGGCCTCGCCGAGTTCTCCGGCGTCCGTCGCCGTTTCGAGTACCGCGGCACCGTCGAGACAGGTGACTACCGGGGCACCCGCGTCTACGACGACTACGCACATCACCCGACCGAGGTCACCGCAGTCCTCACCGCGGCTCGCCAGACGGTCGAGGCCGAGGGGGCCGGCGCCCGCGTCGTCGCATGTTTCCAGCCGCACCTGTATTCGCGCACCATCGAGTTCGCCGGGGAGTTCGCGCAGGCGCTGTCGCTTGCCGACGCCGTGGTGGTCCTCGACATCTACGGCGCCCGCGAGCAGCCGGTGGAGGGCGTCGACTCCCGGATCATCGCCGACAAGATCGACCCGGAGTCGACCGAGGTCGCCTTCGAGCCCGACTTCTCCGCTGCGCCGGAGACCGTCCGCAGCCTGGTGCGCGGCGGTGACCTGGTACTGACCATGGGCGCCGGCACCGTCACCCTGCTGGCTGAGGAGATCCTCAGCGTCCTGGCCGGGCCGGAGCAGTAGAACGGCCCCATGTCGACTCCAGCCAACGCCCATGACACCGGCGGCTCGGTGACCCGGGCCAGCGCCGGGGCGCCCCCGGAATCCCGCGGCGCGGCCGAGACGCCCCGGCGCAGCCGGAGGGGCGTGATTCTCGGGATCGTTCTCGCCCTCGTTCTCGCCGTGATCGGCGCGGTCGTGGTCTACACCGTGCCGGTGTTCGCGGTGAAGCAGATCGAGGTGACCGGCAACGGCCAGGTCGCCACCGAGGACATTCGTGCCGCCACCCAGGTGCCTGAAGGGGAGAACCTCCTGCGGGTCGACACGGTGGCCGCCGCGTCCGGGGTCGTCTCGGATCCCTGGATCGAGCGGGCGACGGTCCACCGTGCGCTGCCGTCGACGCTGGTCGTCGACGTCGTCGAGCGCACCGCCGTCGCCTGGATCGAGTCACCGGAAGGGGTCACCCTCATCGACGCCACCGGCACCCCCTTCATCCAGGCCGAGCCTCCCCCGGGGGCCGTCCACGTCACCGGGTCCGCCACCGACGACGAAGCGGTGCTGGCGGGGGCGGTGGACGTCGCCGCCAGCCTCAGCGATGAGCTGCGCACCCGGGTCGAATCGGTGGCGGCGGACGACCAGTACACCTACACCCTGCTGCTCAGCGACGGGCGTCGGGTGTTCTGGGGCGAGTCCGTGGACAACGAGAACAAGGCCCTGGCCCTCGAAACCGTCGTCCAGCGTGAGGGAGGGGAGTGGAACATCTCCAACCCAGCACTGGTCACGGTAAGGTAGGCGAGGGTAAAACCGCAGGTTGCAACCCTAAAGTAAAGGTTGAGGGTACAGACACGCCGAGGAATCTCCCGGCTATCGTTGCCTGTGTTAGACAAGATGGACCACATACCGTCACCGGCCCCTGTCGTTGACCCCGGTCCTTAAGCTTTATTTACTTCCCCAATGCTCTCCAGAAGGAAAGGCGAGACATATCCCCATGACCTCCCCGAACAACTACCTCGCCGTCATCAAGGTTGTCGGAGTCGGTGGCGGCGGCGTTAACGCCGTCAACCGCATGATCGAGGAGGGACTCAAGGGCGTCGAGTTCGTTGCGATCAACACCGACTCCCAGGCCCTGATGTTCTCCGACGCCGACGTCAAGCTCGACATCGGCCGTGAGGCCACCCGTGGCCTCGGCGCCGGCGCCAACCCGGAGGTCGGCCGCACCTCCGCCGACGACCACAAGCAGGAGATCGAGGAGATCCTGCAGGGTTCCGACATGGTGTTCGTCACGGCAGGTGAGGGCGGCGGCACCGGCACGGGCGCCGCGCCGGTGGTCGCCGGGATCGCCAAGAAGATGGGTGCGCTGACCATCGGCGTGGTCACCCGTCCCTTCTCCTTCGAGGGCAAGCGCCGCACCCGGCAGGCCATGGAGGGCATCGAGCGCCTCAAGGAGGTCTGCGACACGGTCATCGTCATCCCGAACGACCGTCTGCTGCAGCTCGGGGACCAGGACCTGTCCATGATGGAGGCTTTCCGTGCCGCCGATGAGGTCCTGCACAACGGCGTCCAGGGCATCACCAACATCATCACCATCCCCGGCATCATCAACACTGACTTCGCGGACGTCCGCGCGGTCATGACCGACGCCGGTTCCGCGCTCATGGGCGTCGGCTCGGCACGGGGCGACAACCGCGTCATGGACGCCACCGTCCAGGCCATCAACTCTCCGCTGCTGGAGTCGACCATGGAGGGCGCCAAGGGCGTCGTCCTGTCCATCGCCGGCGGATCCGACCTGGGCCTGCACGAGGTCAACGCCGCCAACCTCATGGTCGAGGAGAAGGCCGACGACGACGCCAACATCATCTGGGGTGCGATCATCGACGACAACCTGGGTGACGAGGTCCGCGTGACCATCATCGCCACCGGCTTCGACGCCGAGGCTAACAAGGTGGACGGCTCCAGCGACGTGCCGGGCAACCAGGCCGACCACGCCGCCGAGCGGGCGAGCGCCGCGGGTTCCCCGACCCCGGCGCCGGAGACCAACGCCACCAGCCGCGGCACGCTGTTCGACAACGCCCGCGAGGAGGAGCGCGCCCCGCGCCGCCGCTACGAGGGGGAGCGCCCCGCCGCCCGTCCGGTCGAGCGCGAGCGTCCGGCCCGCGACTCGCGCGGCGGACTGTTCACCAACGGCGACTCGGGCTACAACGACGCTCCGCGCCGTGACCGCCGCAACGATGATTTCGGCGGCGACGACGACCTCGATGTCCCGTCCTTCATGCGTTAATCTTTAACGCATGTCCACGACTGCGCAACCAGACAGCCGCCCCGTCCGCATGGTGTTCACCACCCGTGCCGGCGGGGTGTCGTCGTCTCCCTACGACTCCTTCAATCTCGGCGACCACGTCGGCGACGACCCCGAGGCGGTGGCCGCTAACCGTCGTCGGCTCGCGGAATCGATCGGCCTCGACCCGGCGGACGTGGTGTGGATGGAGCAGCTGCACACCAACACCGTCACCGTCGTCGACGGCCCCAGCCCGGATCCCGTCGAGGCGACCGACGCACTGGTCACGACCACGCCCGGACTCGCGTTGGCGGTACTCACCGCGGACTGCGTGCCGTTGCTGCTGGCCGACTACGCTGCCGGGGTGGTCGCGGCCATCCACGCCGGCCGCATGGGCGCCCGCAACGGCATCGCGCGTCACGCGGTGGAAAAGATGGTCGAGCTGGGCGCCACCCCGTCGAATATCCAGGCGGTGATGGGCGCGGCGGCCGCCGGCCGGGACTACGAGGTCCCGGACGAGATGGCCGCGGACGTCGAGAAGCATCTCCCGGGCTCGCGCACCACGACGACGAAGGGCACCTCCGGCGTCGACGTGCGCGCCGGCCTCGTCCGTCAGCTCATGGAACTGGGCGTCACCGCCATCGAGTCCGACCCGCGCTCGACGGTCACCGACGAGGACTTCTTCTCGTATCGCCGGGACGGCGTGACCGGCCGGCAGGCAAGTCTCATCTGGCTCAACCCGAAAGTAGTGAAGTGACAGTGGAGCGTATCGACCAGCTCCGCGAGAACCTGGCGAAGGTTCAGGAGCGGATCCATGCAGCCGAGCGCGCCGCGGGACGCCGGCAGGGCAGCGTCCAGCTGATGCCGGTGACCAAGTTCCACCCCGTCGAGGACCTGCGCCTGCTGGCCGAGCTCGGCTACGGCGAGGTCGGGGAGAACCGCGAGCAGGAGGCGCGCGGCAAGCAGGCCGAGTTCCCCGCCGCCACCATCCACATGATCGGCCAGGTCCAGACGAAGAAGGCGAATTCCGTCGCCCGCTGGGCCGGCGCGGTGCAGTCGCTGGACTCGATCAGGCTCGCCGACGCCCTCGAACGCGGCGTCGCCCTCGCCCTCGAGCGGGGGGACCGTCCGGCGGAGAAGACCCCCCTGCCCGTCTATCTCCAGGTTTCCGCCGACGGCGACACCGCCCGCGGGGGCGTCACGGAGGCGGACCTCGACGCCCTGGCGGAGCACGTCATGGGGCTGGAGCACCTGGAGCTGGCCGGCCTCATGGTCGTGCCGCCGCTGGGCGCCGACGCCGGCGAGGTGTTCTCCCGGGTCCGATCCCGGGCGGACCGGCTGGGGGAGCGCGTCGGCCGCCCCATGCGGCTGTCCGCCGGCATGTCCGGCGATCTGGAGGAGGCAATTGCCGCAGGCTCCGATTTGGTGCGTGTCGGAACGGCAATCCTCGGTGCTCGGCCAGTAGGTTGAACTACGATGCACCTGGAGTATAATTGCCAGGTCAGCCCTATAATTTCGCCAAACGAATCACACGACCCACGAGGGGGAGAACACCATGTCCTTTTTTAAGGGAGCCCAGGAATTCTTCGGTCTGACTCCGGCTGACGAGACCACCGACGAGGCCTATTACGACGACCGTCGCTACTCCGACGACGGGGCGGCGGCCTACAAGCCGCGGTACCCGGACGAGGACCGCTACGCGGCCGCCCCGCCCGCCCCGGTGACTCGCGAGCCGGCCCGTCCGCGTTCCTACAGCCCGGCCGTGGTCACCGCCGCCCCGCAGTCCTACGAGGACGCCCGTGAGATCGGTGAGCCCTTCCGTGACGGTGACGCCGTGATCTTCGAGCTGACGCACGTGTCCAAGGGCGACGCGAAGCGCTTCATCGACTTCTCCGCCGGCCTGTGCTTCGCGGCCCACGGCCAGATGTTCAACCTGTCCAAGGGTATCGACGGCGACCGTCTGGTCTTCGCCGTCGTCCCGCAGGGCGCCGACATCACCCTCTCCGAACTCCAGGTCGCCGCGCACCTGCGCTAGCCTCGGCACCTTCTCGGGGCTGCACGACAGCGATCCGCCACCCCTCCGCGGGTCGCTGGACACCGGGGAAGGCGCACTCTCGTCCCCGTCTCCGGCGGGGGCGTTCCCGCTTTCGCCCCGAGTCGATTAGGATGGCCCACCGTGAGTCTCATTGGCATCATCCTCTACATCATTGTGCGTGTTTACACGCTGCTGCTGATCGCGCGTCTGATCATTGAAATGATCCATTCGTTCTCGCGTCAGTTCCAGCCGCCGCGGTGGTTCGCCATGGTTGCGGAGCCCGTCTTCCAGGTCACGGACCCGCCGGTCAAGGCGCTGCGTCGAGTCATTCCGCCGCTGCGTGCCGGCGGTGTGGGCATCGACATGAGCGTGCTCGTTCTCTTCTTCATCCTCTTCATCCTCGGACAGGTCGTTCTGCTGGTCTTCGTCTGAGTCGCGGGCGCGAAGGAGGCGGTCTTCCCGGGCGGGAAGACCGCCTTCTTTTTCCTTGCTGTATACCCCTATGGGGTATAGGGTCGGGGTTAAGGAGAGGATGAATAATGAGCACCCACGAGCACCCGCATCATCATGGTCCCACCCACACGGCCCCGTCCGACAGTCAGACCCGGCCTGCCCGGCCCGGCGGGAAAGATCATGCCGCTCATTCCGCCCACGGCGGTCACGACTCCCATGACTCCCACGGCAGCCACGGCGGTCACGTCGCGATGTTCCGCGACCGTTTCTGGGTGTCGTTGATCCTGGCGGTTCCGGTCGTCTACTTCAGTCCGATGTTCGCGGAGTTGCTGGGCTACCGCCTCGTCGAGTTCCCCGGCTCCGCCTGGATCGCACCGGTCCTCGGCTCGATCATCTATTTCTGGGCGGGCTGGCCCTTCCTGTCCGGTGCGGTGGGGGAGGTGACCAGGCGGCAGCCGGGCATGATGCTGCTCATCGCGATGGCCATCACCGTCGCCTACGTTGCGTCGATGGCGACCTCCCTCAACGTCGGTGGGCTCATGCTCGATTTCTGGTGGGAGCTGGCCCTGCTGGTGGTGATCATGCTCCTCGGCCACTGGCTGGAGATGCGTGCACTGGGGGCGGCGTCCTCGGCGCTGGACGCGCTGGCGGAGCTGCTGCCGGAAGAGGCGGAGAAAGTGGTGGACGGCGAGATCCGCACGGTTCCGATCGCCGAGTTGGCGCCGGGGGACGTCGTCCTGGTGCGGTCCGGCTCCCGCGTGCCCGCCGACGGCGTCATCGTCGAGGGCGAGGCGCTGTTCGACGAGTCGATGATCACCGGTGAGTCCCGCCCGGTGGAGCGCGCCGTGGACGGAGCGGTCGTCGCGGGCACCGTCGCCACCGACAGCTCGGTGCGTGTGCGCGTGGAGAAGACGGGAGAGGACACGGCGCTCGCGGGCATCCACAAGATGGTCGCCGAGGCGCAGTCCTCCTCCTCCCGGGCGCAGGCGCTGGCCGACCGCGCCGCTGGCTGGCTGTTCTGGTTCGCGCTCGCCGTCGCCGTGCTCACCGCCGTCGTCTGGCTCAGCGTCGGCTCGCCCGACGACGCGATCACCCGCACCGTCACCGTCCTGATCATCGCCTGCCCCCACGCACTGGGCCTGGCGATTCCCCTGGTCATCTCCAACTCCACGGAGCTGGCCGCCGCGAACGGCCTGCTCATCCGCAACCGGTTGGCCCTGGAGAAGATGCGCGAGGTTGACGTCGTCCTCTTCGACAAGACCGGAACGCTGACCCAGGGCACCCACGCGGTCACCGACGCGGCGGCCGCCGCGGGCGTCGACAAGCAGGAGATGCTCCGCCTGGCGGCCGCCGCCGAGATGGACAGCGAGCACCCGGTCGCCCGCGCCATCGTCGCCGCGGCCGGACCCGGCGTCCCGCACGCCGACAACTTCCGGGCCGCCGCCGGCAGGGGGGTGCGCGCCACGGTCGACGGCGCCGAGGTCACCGTGGGCGGGCCGACCATGCTCGCGGAGCTGGGCCCCACCCTTGAGCCCGGGCTTGACGACGCCACGCGGGCCTGGATTGAGCGCGGCGCCGGCGTCATCTACGTCGTCCGGGACGGGCGGGTGATCGGAGCTGTCGCCGTCGAGGACGAGATTCGTTCGGAGTCGCGTGACGCGGTGACGGCGCTGCACGAGCGCGGCGTCCGGGTCGCCATGATCACCGGCGACGCCCGGCAGGTGGCCGACGCGGTCGCGGCGCAGCTCGGCATCGACGAGGTATTCGCCGAGGTGCTGCCGGAGGACAAGGATAAGGCGGTCATCGAACTGCAGGGGCGTGGCCTGACGGTGGCGATGGTCGGTGACGGAGTCAACGACGCCCCGGCGCTGGCGCGCGCCGACGTGGGCATCGCCATCGGGGCCGGCACGGACGTGGCGATGGAGTCCGCCGACGTCATCCTGGCCGGCAACGATCCGCGCGGGGTGGTCTCGATGATCCTGCTCTCGGAGCGCAGCTACCGCAAGATGGTCCAGAACCTGGTGTGGGCGGCCGGCTACAACATCGTGGCCGTCCCGCTGGCTGCCGGTGTGCTCGCACCGATCGGGTTCGTGCTGCCGCCGGCGGTGGGCGCCATCCTCATGTCCCTGTCGACGATCATCGTCGCCGTCAACGCCATGACCCTGCGCTCGCTCAACCTCGACCCGGCGGAGGTTGCCCCCGAGACCGGGGAGGTGCCGGAGTCTGATCATGCCCGTATTTCCTTGAGATGACCCCGGGCGAGGGTGGCGAAAGCGGGACTCCCCAGAGCAATCGTGGCGTGCCGCGAGCCAGAACCCAGCGAAAAGCCCGTCTAACGTTAAGATTGGCAAATATTGCGCCTGCAATAATGAGAGTGTGACGGCTACACTGGCCGGGACAATCCTTTACCATTAAGAGAAACGCAATGTGAGGGGCCCGTTACCGCCTCTCGCGCCTGCCGGTCACGGTGGGTCATCAAACCGAAGGGAATGCCAATGCCGCTGACTCCTGCTGACGTGCACAATGTCGCTTTTAGTAAGCCGCCGATCGGCAAGCGGGGCTACAACGAGGACGAGGTCGACCAGTTCCTGGACCTCGTTGAGGACACCCTGGCCCAGCTGATCGACGAGAACGAGAAGCTTCGCTCCGGTTCCGGTGCCGCACCTGCAGCCGCCGAGGCCGCCACCACCGGTGGCTCCGACGTCGACGAGAAGAAGCTGCGCTCCTCCATCGAGGCCGAGCTCCGCAACGAGTACGAGGCGAAGCTGGGCGACGCCCGCAAGGCCGCCGACAAGGCCGAGTCCGAGGCCAAGGCCGCGAAGAACGAGGCGCAGAAGGCCAAGACCGAGGCCGAGCAGGCACGCCGGGACGCCGAGGCCGCCAAGCGCGACGCCTCCCAGAAGTCCGCCGCAGCTCCGGCGGCCGCCGCAGTTGGCGCGGGCGCCAGCGCCGGTGCCGCCGGCCTGGCCAACCCGGACACCCACATGCAGGCAGCCAAGGTTCTGGGCCTGGCCCAGGAGATGGCCGACCGACTGACCTCCGAGGCCCAGGCCGAGTCCAAGTCCATGCTGGACGAGGCCCGCACCTCCGCCGAGAAGCAGCTGACCGACGCCGACAACCGCTCCAAGGCACAGCTCAACAGCGCACGTCAGGAGGCCGACAAGACCACGGCCGAGGCCCGCGCCGAGGCGGAGAAGCTGGTCAACAACGCCAAGCAGCAGGCCGAGCAGACGGTCAACGAGGCCAACGCCCGCGCCGAGGCGCAGATCAAGCAGGCCGAGGAAAAGGCCGCGGCCCTGCAGGCCGACGCCGAGCGCAAGCACACCGAGATCATGACCACGGTGAAGAAGCAGCAGACCGCCCTCGAGACCCGCATCGCCGAGCTGCGCACCTTCGAGAAGGAATACCGCACCCGTCTGCGCAGCGTCCTGCAGTCCCAGATCGAGGACCTGGACTCCCGCGGCAGCGCGGCACCGAACGCCGCGCCGGGCCCGGAGGGCACCAACTAGTCTTCCCGCCGCCCCACCGACTCCCCGCACCCGTTTACCCGGGTCCGGGGAGTCTGTCGTCGGTGGGGGAGGGCGGCGCCCGGTGTCGGCGAGCGCCTGCCCCGGGTGGACGGGAGCACCCGGGGTGGGGGTATAGTGGTTGCCGATAAGCGCTGATCCGGCCATCACCGGGGAGCTTCCGGAAGAACGGCCGCGGGCCCAGTAGAACCGGACGGGTGGGACCGTGACATACCTTCACCACAGAAACGAAGTGGGGCATGCATCAACATGCCCAAGCGGGGTGGTACCGCGCGCAAGCGTCCCCGCAAGCCCCAGCTACCTGTGTAAGTGAAGGACATGATGACGGACGCGAACCAAAACAAGGTCGGCAGCGCCTACCCGAAGATCGACATGACGGGCGGATCCAACCGCTTCCCGGAGATGGAGGAGAACGTCCTCGCCTACTGGGACAAGGACGGAACCTTCCAGGCCTCGCTCGAGAACCGGGAGGGCTGCGAGGAGTACGTCTTCTATGACGGGCCGCCCTTCGCCAACGGTCTGCCGCACTACGGCCACCTGCTGACCGGCTACGTCAAGGACATCGTCCCCCGTTTCCGCACCATGCGCGGCTACCACGTGCCCCGCGTCTTCGGCTGGGACACCCACGGACTGCCGGCCGAGCTGGAGGCGGAGAAGCAGCTCGGCATCACCGACAAGGGCCAGATCGAGGACATGGGCCTGGCCAAGTTCAACGAGTATTGCGCCACCTCCGTGCTCCGCTACACGGAGGAGTGGAAGGAGTACGTCACCCGTCAGGCCCGCTGGGTCGACTTCGACAACGGCTACAAGACGATGGACCTGTCCTACATGGAGTCCGTCATCTGGGCCTTCAAGCAGCTCTATGACAAGGGCCTGATCTACAAGGGCTTCCGCGTCCTGCCGTACTCCTGGGCCGAGCACACTCCGCTGTCCAACCAGGAGACCCGCCTCGACGATTCCTACAAGATGCGCCAGGACCCGACGCTGACCGTCACCCTGCCGATCACCGGCGCCCGCCCGGGCACCGCCGGCGCGGCGACGCTCGAGGCGAACCCCGTCCTCGCCGAGACCGCGGCCCTGGCGTGGACGACCACCCCGTGGACGCTGCCGTCCAACCTGGCGCTGGCCGTCCACCCGGAAGTCAACTACGTCGTCGTCAGGATCGGCGCGGACTCCTCCGTGGCCGAGTTCGCCGGCACCACCGTCATGCTTGCCGAGCCGCTGGTCGGCTCCTACGCCAAGGAGCTGGGTGAGGAGCGCGAGATTCTGCTCACCCTCCCGGGCAGTGACCTCGAGGGGCTGACCTACACCCCGGTCTTCGACTTCTTCGCCGACAACGAGAACTCCTTCCAGTTCCTGCTGGCCGACTATGTCACCACCGAGGACGGCACCGGCATCGTCCACCAGGCCCCGGCCTTCGGTGAAGACGATATGGCCACCACCAGCCGTTACGAGATTCCGCTGGTCATCCCGGTGGACATGGACGGCAAATTCACCGAGCTCGTCCCGCCGTACCAGGGCCAGCTGGTCTTCGACGCCAACACCGACATCATCCGCGACCTCAAGGCCGCCGGCCGGGTGCTGCGGCACCAGACCATCGACCACTCCTACCCGCACTCCTGGCGTTCGGGCACTCCGCTGATCTACATGGCGCTGCCGTCCTGGTTCGTCGACGTCGTGGCCATCCGGGACCGCATGGTCGAGCTCAACCGCGAGGAGATCGAGTGGCTTCCGGAGCACGTCCGGGACGGCCAGTTCGGCAAATGGCTGGAGAACGCCCGCGACTGGAACATCTCCCGCTCCCGCTACTGGGGATCGCCTATCCCGGTCTGGGAGTCCGACAACCCGGAGTACCCGCGCACCGACGTCTACGGCTCCCTCGATGAGCTCGAAGCCGACTTCGGCGTGCGTCCGGATTCGCTGCACCGCCCGTACATCGACGACCTGACCCGCCCGAACCCGGATGACCCGACCGGGCAGTCCATCATGCGCCGTGTGCCGGACGTCCTCGACGTCTGGTTCGACTCCGGCTCCATGCCCTTCGCGCAGTTCCACTATCCCTTCGAGAACAAGGAGTTCTTCGAGGAGAACCACCCCTCGGACTTCATCGTCGAGTACATCGGCCAGACCCGTGGCTGGTTCTACCTGCTGCACGTCCTGTCGGTGGCGCTGTTCGACCGCCCGGCCTTTAAGCGCGTCGTCGCCCACGGCATCGTCCTCGGCGACGACGGCCTGAAGATGTCCAAGTCCAAGGGCAACTACCCGGACGTCAACGAGGTCTTCGACCGGGACGGCTCCGACGCGATGCGCTGGTTCCTCATGGCCTCGCCGATCCTGCACGGCGGCAACCTCATCGTCACCGAGCAGGGCATCCGCGACGGCGTCCGCCAGGCCATCCTGCCGATCTGGAACGCCTACACCTTCCTGCAGCTCTACGCCTCCGAGGAGGCGACCTGGTCCGTCGACTCCACCGACGTGCTCGACCGCTACATCCTGGCCAAGCTGCATGACCTGGTGGCCAACGTCGGTCAGGCGCTCGACGCCAGCGACATCGCCAGCGCCACCGAGGAGGTCCGCCTCTTCGCCGACGTCCTGACCAACTGGTACGTGCGTCGTTCCCGCGACCGCTTCTGGGCGGGCCAGGAGGCGCACCCGGAGGCCTTCAACACCCTCCACACCGTGCTCGAGGTGCTCACCCGCACCGTCGCCCCGCTGCTGCCCTTCGTCTCGGAGGTCATCTGGCGCGGTCTGACCGGGGGACGTTCCGTCCACCTGAGCGACTACCCGGTCGCGGCCGACTTGCCCGCCGACGCCGATCTGGTCGCCACCATGGACGCCGTCCGCGGCGTGTGCTCGGCCGCGTCCTCGGTGCGCAAGTCCAACAAGCTGCGCAACCGTCTGCCGCTGCCGGGGCTGACCGTCGCGCTGGAGGAGTCGAGCAGGCTCGCCCCGTTCGCCGACGTCATCCGCGACGAGGTCAACGTCAAGAACGTCACCCTGACCGACGACGTCGACTCCGTCGGCACCTTCGAGGTCGTCGTCAACGCCAAGGTCGCGGGCCCGCGCCTGGGCCGTGACGTCCAGACCGTCATCAAGGCCGTGAAGTCCGGCGACTACACCCGCACCGGCGACCAGGTCGTCGCCGGCGGCATCACCCTGACCGAGGAGGAGTTCTCCGAGCGCCTCGTCGCCGAGAACCCGGAGTCCACCGCCGCCATCGACGGCCTGGGCGGGCTCGTCGTGCTCGACACCGAGGTCACCGAGGAACTTGAGGCCGAGGGCTGGGCCGCCGACGTCATCCGCGGGCTGCAGGACGCACGCAAGAAGGAGGACTTCGAGGTCTCCGACCGCATCACCACCGTGCTGTCCGTCCCGGCCGAGAAGGAGGAGTGGGCCAACCGCCACGCCGAGCACATGGCCACCGAGACCCTCTCCACCTCCTTCACCGTCACCACCGACGAGCTTGCCGACGCACACGACGTCGTCAAGGGCGTGCGCGCGACGGTGCGCAAGAACAGCTAGCTCCCTCAACCCGAAAGGCCCCGTCCCGAAAGCCCCGGCCCATGTCTACGAAATCAGGCGGTGGGCCAGCCTTTCGGGAGGGGGCCTTTCGCCACGCGCCCTCGCTCACACCCCGCGGGTGCGGCACTCCCGCCCGCTCGCCCCATCGGTGAACGCCCGCTGCAGGACCGAGGTGGTCGGGAAACTCACCGTGCCACCACCGGAGTAGTCGTACACGCCGAGGCCGAGGTCGGCGGCCACACCCCGGATCGTCTCGAGGCTGTCGTTCAGATCCGCCCAGGCCAGGGTGATGCCCAGGTGGTCGTGGTCCAGGTGCCAGGCGGCGTCGAGGCGACCGCGCAGGTCCTCGTGCGCGCGCCGCAGTTTCTCCGGGACGGGCCGGGATCCGGCGGCGCGGTGGAGGGCGTTGTTGAGCCAGGCGTCGGGATCCGAGGGGACCTGGGCAGGGTCAATGAGAAAGAGGTCGTAGGCCATGGTCGACCCAGACTAGCGAACACCGGGTAGATTGCCATGGGTGATGAACAACTCCCTGGATGAATCGACGCGGACCAGGCTCGGGGCGCCGGCCCTCGCGGTCGTCTCCGGCGTCTCGATGTACGCGGGCGCGGCCATCGCCGTCGGACTCTTCGCGACCCATCCGCCCGCCGTGGTCGCGTGGCTGCGCATCGCCGCCGGCGCCCTGATTCTGCTGCTCATCCACCGGCCCCGGATCCGTGACTTCCTCGGTATCAGCGGCCGGGACGCCGCCGTCTACGGACTCTTCACGATGGCGATGAACATGACGTTCTACGTCTCCATCAACCACCTGCCGCTGGGCACGGCCGTCGCGATCGAGTTCCTCGGGCCGATCGCCGTGGCGGCCTGGGGGTCGCGCAGCCGCCGCGACTGGACGGCGCTGGCGCTGGCGGCGACCGGAGTGGTCGTCATCTCCGGGGCCAGCTGGTCGACCAGCGCGGTCGGCATCGTCTTCGCGCTGCTCGCCGGCGCGATGTGGGCGGGCTACATTCTCACCGGCACCCGAATCGCCGGCGACGCCGGCAGCTCCGGCACCTCCATGGCCGTCGGCTTCACCTGGGCCTCCCTGGCCGCCCTGCCTTTCGTGGCCCTCCACCAGTTCCGCGCCCCGGACACGGACGCGAACCTGCTGATCATGGCGGTGCTGGCGCTGGGGCTGGGCTTCTTCTCCTCGGTGGTGCCCTACTCGCTGGATCAGGTCGTCATGCGCTGGGCCGGGCCGGGCTACTTCGCCGTGCTCCAGGCCATCCTCCCGGTGGTCGCGGCGGTGGTCGGCGCGATCGCGCTACGGCAGTTCCTCACGCTCCCGGAGATGATCGGCGTAGCCCTCGTGGTGACCGCGGTGGTCCTCAAGCGGCCGTGACCCCCGCGGTGCGCAGGGTCCGCTGCCGGAGCCGCTGCGGCCGCCTCCTACACTGGGCAGGTATGAATCGCTGGGTCCTGCACATCGACATGGATGCGTTCTTCGCGTCCGTGGAGCAGCTGACCCGGCCCACGCTGCGGGGACGCCCGGTGCTCGTCGGCGGCGTCGGCGGACGAGGGGTGGTGGCGGGCTGCTCCTATGAGGCCCGTGCGTACGGGGCACATTCGGCGATGCCGATGTTCCAGGCGCTGCGCCTGGTCGGGCCCAGGGCGGTGACGGTCAGCCCCCGGAAGTCGGTGTACTCGGCGGCGTCGAAGCGTGTGTTCGAGGTCATCTCCTCGAAGGTCGACGTCGTCGAGCAGCTCTCGGTCGACGAGGGGTTCATGGAGCCGCCGGAGCTGGCCGGGGCCGGGGTGGCGGAGGTCCGCGCGTGGGCGGAGGAGCTGCGCGCCGAGATCCGCGGGATCACCGGCCTGCCCAGTTCCATCGGGGCCGGACCGGGCAAGCAGTACGCGAAGATCGGCTCGGACGAGGCGAAGCCGGACGGCACCTTCGTCTTCGAGCCGGAGCACCTGGAGCGGGATCTGCATCCGATGGACGTCGCGAAGCTGTGGGGCGTCGGGCCTGTCACTGAGGCCAAGCTCACCGCCATGGGCGTGGAGACCATCGGTCAGCTGGCGGCGTTGAGTGAGCGGGAGGTCGAGATCTCGCTGGGCTCGACGACGGGCCTCAACCTGTGGCGGCTGGCGCGCGGCGTCGACGACAGGGAGGTCGCCCCCCGGGCGATCGCCAAGCAGATCTCCGCGGAGCACACCTACGCCCGGGACCTGACGACGCGGGCCGAGGTCGACCGGGCGCTGACCCGCGCCGCCGAGGGGGCGCACCGCCGCCTGCTCGCCGACGGGCGCGGCGCCCGGACCGTCACCGTGAAGCTGCGCATGGCCGACTTCCACATCGAGTCGCGTTCCGCGACGCTGCCCTACGCCACCGACGACGTCGAGACCCTGAGTGCCACCGCCTTCCGGCTGGTGCGCTACCCGGATGAGGTCGGGCCTGTCCGCCTGGTCGGCGTGAGCTTGTCCGGGCTGGAGGAGGGACGCCAGCACGTGCTCTTCCCGGAGCTGGATCGCCAGATCGCGCGGAAGGCGGCGTCGACAGACGGGGATTATGAGACGGGCGTGTCCGATCACGGGGACGTCGCCGAGGTCGTCGTCGAGCAGGAGGAGGTGCCCGTCGCGGGCGGACCCCGGTTCGCCGCGACGCAGGACGTCCACCACCCCGAGTACGGGCACGGCTGGGTGCAGGGGACCGGGCACGGGGTGGTCTCCGTGCGTTTCGAGACCCGTGCGACCGGCCCCGGGCCGACCAGGACCTTCGCCGTCGACGATGAGCAGCTGGTGGCGGCGGATCCGCTGGACTCCCTGGCCTGGGAGGACTGGTTCGCCCGGCGGGCGCGGGAGGACTAGACGAAGAGCGTGGCCGGGTCGACGCGCGCGGCCAGCGCGGTGGCCAGAGTGATGCGGGCCTGGCCGGGGCCGAGGACGCCGGCGGAGAGCGCGCCGAGATCCCCGAGCGTCGAACCGCCGCCGGCGCCGCCGTAGGCCAGCGACACCGGACCGTAGGGGACCCGGGTCGCGATGACCACCGGGATCTTGCGCGTGAGCGCGCGGGCCACGGCCTCGCCCATCCCCACGCTCACGTTGCCCGCGCCGAGCGCCTCGACGACGATCCCGTCGACCCTGGCCTTCACGGCCGCGTCCACGGCGTCGCCGGGCGCGCCGGGCCAGGCAGCGATGATCGGCACGTTGAGCCGGCCCAGACTCCGGTGCCGGACCGGCGCCGGGCGCGGGCCGGTGAGCGGGGAGCGGGTGTGGAAGGCCGCCGGATCCGAGGTGTGCGCCTTGAGCGCGCCGCGGGCCGACAGCAACCGGGAGGCGAAGGAAATGAGCGCCCCGCGGCCGCGGTTGGCCGGGTCGGCGGCGGCCTGGACGGCGCCGCGCAGGTTGATGATGCCGTCGTAGCCGGTGGCGTCGAAGGGCAGCATGGCCCCGGTCACCACCACCGGCACCTCGGAATCGTGCACCAGATCCAGGGCCAGCGCCGTGTCCTCGAGTGAGTCGGTGCCGTGCGTGAGGACGACGCCGTCCGCGCCGTCCTTGATCTCGGAGCGGACGGCGGCGACGAGCAGATCCAGATCTGCCAGGGTGATCGAGGAGGAGTCGAGCCGGAGGAGGTCGAGTCCGCTGATCTCGTAGCCCTTGGCCGGGGAGAGCAGCCCCGCCGCACCGATGAGGTCTTCGACGCTGAGGGTCGGTTCCAGCGCCCCGGTGGCCGGGTTCTGCGTGCAGGCGATGGTGCCGCCGGTGGTGAGGATGCGGATGCGGGTGGTCATGCCCCCAGGGTGCCACACGTCCCTCCCCGGCCGGAGTAGGGCGGGGAGCGGGGCGAAAACGCTGGTGGCGGTGGTTCGGAGGAGCATGTCCGGAGGTGTAGTATCGACCGGCAGAACCGTACGACACACGCACGGGTCCCGGTCACGCCCGGGGCCCGGACAGGCAAGTCGAAAAGATCTAAGGAGTCCCTCCACATGCCGACCATGACGACCAAGCTGACTGCACTGATCGCGGCCGCAGCCGCCAGCCTCAGCCTGGCAGCCTGCTCCACCGACGGTGAGGACGCTGCCACCAGCGCCGAGACCGCCACGGACACCGTGACCGAGTCCAGCGAGGCCGTCCCCGTCTACGGCGAGGCGCCGACCGCCGCCCAGCTCAACGAGGTGCTGCAGACCGCGGCCGACCCCAACGCCCCGATGGAGGAGCGCGTCAAGACCGTCCAGGGCGGCGAGACCGTCGATCCGGCGCTCTTCGACACCATGACCTACGCGCAGCAGGAGTCCGGGGCCAACTTCCAGGTCGTCGATCCGGTCTACCCGGGTTACACCCCAGAGTCCGTGCTCTCCACGGTCACCTTCACCCTGCCGGATCAGGAACCGCAGATGGCGGAGAACGTGGAGTTCATCTACGAGGGCGAGACCTGGAAGATCTCCCAGTCCTGGGCCTGCATCCTCATCAACAACACCGTCGCCCCGGAGCAGGTGCCGGCGATGTGCCTCGAGGAGACCGCCGCCCCGGCCCCGGCGGAAGGCGAGACCCCGGCAGAGGCCCCGGCTGACGCGCCCGCGGAAGCCCCCGCCGAAGGCGAGGCCCCGGCGGAGGCGCCGGCGCAATAGTCTCCCGGTGCCCCGAACCAGAACGTCGCCCCCGGCCTGCTCAGGTCGGGGGCGACGTTCTGCTCTGCGGAGCGACGGCTGACGGGGCGGGGCCTACTCGAACTCGACGCCGGTGGTCGTGTCCTGCACGATGCCGGCCTCCCCCTCCCCGCCGTAGACGACGCGGGTGGTGTAGGCGATGCGCCCGTCGACGGGCAGCGGACGGGTGAGGTCCACGGTGATTGCCCCCGTTGAGGTGGTCTCGGAGCTGATCACCCGCAGCTCCTGGCCCTGCGCGGCCTCCGCGCCGGGCACGCCCTCGATGGGGATAGCGCCCATGGAGGGCCGCTGGGTGACCTCCACGTCGAGGTCGACCAGGTCTCCCTCGATGCCGGTGACCGTGTAGGTGGTGGTCTGCAGCAGGGTGGCGTCGCCGGTGACGCGGGAATCGACCGACCACGTTGCGCCGACGCCGACCGACTCAGCGGGGAAGACGACCGGCAGCGAGGTCAGCGTCGTCAGCGCGGACTCGACGTAGGCGCGGCCCTCGTCGCTCGCGCCGGTCGGGGCGGTGAGCTCCACGGTGGAGATCTGGCCGGAATCGTCGGCTCGCCAGCCCAGGCGGAAGCCCTCGGCGGAGCGCAGATCCTCCAGCAGCGTGAGGTCGGTGGACTCGGCGACGCCGAGGCGCAGATCGACCCGGCGGGTCGCCGGCCGCTCGTCCTCCTCCGGGGCCTCGGCCGCGGAGGAGACCGCGGTGACGGGCAGCGTCAGGGAGACGACGTCACCGCCGGCCGGGGCGGCCGGATCGACGGCGTCGGCGCGCTGGACGCTCTGGTTGAAGCCGTCGGAGACGGTGACCCGGGCCTCCTGGGGAGCGTCGGGGCCGTCGGTGACGTCGCGGAAGGCGAGCACCGTGCCGCCGTCGCTGACGTCGCCAAGCGTGTCGACCCTGACACGTGGGGCGTCCAGCGGCAGCGGAATCGCGGCGTCGAGGGTGTCGTTGAACTCGCTGAAGTCGTCGTCGCCGGAGCAGGCGACCAGTCCGGCGGCGAGGGCGAGGGTGGCGGCGGCGAGGCCGATCGGGCGGCGGGTCCGGCCGGCGACACGGCGGCGGCGGGAGGCGGGCTGGGTCGGGATCACAACACACCACGCTACCTTGTGTGGTTATTGTGGCCGTCACCGGCAATAATGGTCCTGGTGAGTACCCCGTCGACGAAGTCCACCGAAATCCCCACCCGCCCGGAGCGGCCACCGGCGTCGATGCGCAACGTCGGACTGATCCTGGCGATCATGGCCGCCGTCGCCGCGGCGGACCAGCTGATCAAGCAGTGGGTGCTGGACAACCTGGAGCTGGGGACCGCTTACCCGGTCATCGGTGACTGGTTCCGCTTCTACCTGATCTTCAACCCGGGCGCCGCCTTCGGCATGGGGGAGGACTCCACCTGGCTGTTCACCACCATCCAGCTCGTCTTCTCCCTCGGCGTCCTGGTCGCCTCCCCGTTCATCCGCGACCGCGGCGTGGCCGTGGGCCTGGCGATGATTGGCGGGGGAGCGCTCGGCAACCTGATCGACCGGCTGCTGCGCGAACCGGGTTTCTGGTTCGGCCACGTCGTCGACTACATCTCGGTCGGGAATTTCGCCATCTTCAACCTGGCGGACGCGTCCATCTCGGTGGGCGTGGTCGTGTTCTTCATCGCGATGCTGCTGGAGGACAGGCGCGAATCGCGGACCCGATCGCCCGAGACAACTGAACGTGGAAGTGAGGAGAATGACTAATCGCGAAACCCGGACCCTGCCGGTTCCGGAAGGACTCGAAGGAATGCGCGTCGACGCCGCCGTCGCGCGCCTGTTCGGCCTTTCCCGCACCGTGGCCGCCGACCTCATTGCCGAGGGGGACGTGACCATCGACGCCGTGCCCTCGATGAAATCGGACCGGCTCACCGCGGGCACGATGCTCGAGGTGCTCCTGCCGGCGCCGGAGGAGCCGCTCGAGCCGGTCGCCGAGCATGTCGAAGGCATGGACATCCTCTACTCGGACCGGGACATCATCGCGGTGAACAAGCCGGTGGGCGTCGCGGCGCACCCGACCGTCGGCTGGGAGGGACCGACCGTCCTCGGGGGGCTGGCCGCCGCCGGTTTCCGCATCTCCACCTCCGGGCCGCCGGAACGCAAGGGCATCGTGCAGCGCCTCGACGTCGGCACCTCCGGGGTCATGGTGGTCGCGGCCAGTGAGCGCGGTTATTCGGTGCTCAAGCGCGCCTTCAAGGAACGCACGGTGGAGAAGACCTACCACGCGCTCGTCCAGGGGCTGCCGGATCCGCTGACCGGGACCATCGACGCCGCCATCGGCCGCCACCCCTCGGCGGGCTGGAAGTTCGCGGTCACGGCCGACGGCAAGCACGCCATCACCCACTACGAGGTCGTCGAGGCGTTCCGTGAGGCCAGCCTCCTCGAGATTCACCTCGAGACCGGGCGGACCCACCAAATCCGCGTCCATATGGCATCCATCGGGCATCCCTGCGTCGGCGACCCGATGTACGGCTCCGACCCGAACCTCGCCAAGCGCCTGGGCCTCATCCGCCAGTGGCTGCACGCCGTGCGCCTGGGCTTCACCCATCCCGCCACCGGCGACTGGATGGAGATCGAGGCGCCCTACCCCGACGACCTCAGCCACGCCCTCGAGGTGATCCGGTCATGAGCGACCGCTTCGGGACCACCTCCGGCCGGGACTTCGAGGCCACCCACGACGCCGAACCCTACTCCCTGGATCCGGAGGGGCAGGCTTCCCGACGCCCGCAGACCCCGAGCCGCGAGCAGCCTTTCGGCCCCGGCACCCGCCGGCGCCTCGTGCTCGGTTCACTGGCCGTCCTGGCGGCCCTCGGCGTGGTGGTCTATGCCCTGGTGGAGGCCCTGGCGTGGAGCCCGGCCCCGGGACGCAACGGGGACATGCTCGGCCAGGACTCCGGCGAGAGCTACCTCCAGTACCAGCAGCGGGCCGCGGAGTCCCTGGCCGGAGCCCCCGCGGACGAGGACGTCTATGCGCTCATCACCTTCGCACGCCCCCTCGAGGCGGCCGAGGCTGGTGTCGAGACCGAGCACCTGGACCGGGTCAACGCCATGGTGGTGGGGATGGCGGCCCCGTACCCGCTGCCCGAACCGGTGGCGGGTGCCACGCGGGCGGACGTGTACACCGCGCAGTTGGGGATGATCGCGCGACAGCTCTCCGGCATCGGCGACGTTCCGGTGCCCTACCAGCTCACCGCAGTCGTGGCCCGGGACGACGGCGAGACGCTGCGCGCCCTCGCCCACGCGGAGCGCGTCGCGACGGTCGAGACGCTGCCGCCGGACGCCGCCTGGGGCTGGTTCGGCGTCAGCCCCGTCGAGGTTCCCGGGATTGACCAGATGGCCGTGGCGGTTCCGCCGGTTCGCCAGCCCGCCTCCGCCCGCTGAGGCGGATCAGGTCGCCGAGGTAGACCGCGACGGCGGCCCAGATGATGATGAATCCGATCCAGCGGGCGGTGGAGAACTGCTCCTGGGTCACGAACAACGCCCACAGCATCTGCATGGTCGGGGTGATGTACTGCAGCATGCCGATCGTGGCCAGCGGCAGCTTCTGGACGCCCGTTCCGTAGAGCAGCAGCGGCGCCGCGGTCACCACGCCCGAGAGCACCATCAGCGCCGTGTGGCCGCCGGAGACCGTGCCGAAGGTGGCGTCACCGGTGCCCTGCAACCAGACCAGGTAGGCCAGCGCGAAGGGGGCGACGACGAGCGTCTCGGCCGCCACCGAGGCTGTCGCCGTGACCGTGACCTTCTTCTTCAGCAGGCCGTAGAAGCCGAAAGTGACGGCCATGCCCAGCGCGTGAATCGGGGCCTGCCCGCTGAGAAAGGTCAGCTGCAGCACACCGACGGTTGCGATGAGCACGGCGATCAGCTGGGGACGGCGCAGCTTCTCGCTGAAGAACACCATCCCGAGCACGACGCTGAGCAGCGGGTTGATGAAGTAGGCCAGGGCCGCGTCAGCCACGTGGTTGGTGTTCACCGCGAGCACGTAGATCCCCCAGTTCGCCGAGATCAGCACCCCGGCCAGCGCCAGGCGTCCCCATTCCCGCCACCCGGCCCGCACCAGCTGCCGCCAGCCCCCGGTGAAAATGAGCAGCACGGCCATGAACACGGCGGTCCAGACGATGCGGTGGGCGAGAATCTCCAGCGGACCCGCCGGAAGCAGGAGCGGAAAGAAAGCGGGGAAGAACCCCCACAGCAGGTAGGACAGGACGGCGGCGGTCATGGGGGACAACAGTAGCCGGTGGCTGTGACGGCGGGGACGCGAACGTCCGCGCCCGGGTCCGATCACGGCCTTAGGATTCACCCCGCCCGCGGGATAGGATGGGCCACCATGGGCAAGAAGTCGTCGTTCGTACACCTGCACAATCACACCGAATATTCCATGCTTGACGGCATGGCGAAGGTGGATCTGCTCGCCGAGGAGGTGTCCCGGCAGGCCATGCCCGCCGTCGGGATGACCGACCATGGAAACATGTACGGGTCAAACGCCTTCTACCGCAAGATGACCTCCGCCGGCATCAAGCCGATCATCGGCATCGAGGCCTACATCTCCCCGGAGTCGCGCTTCAACAAGAAGCGTGTCCTGTGGGGCACCCCGGATCAGAAGTCCGACGACGTCTCCGCCTCCGGCGCCTACCTGCACCAGACCATGCTCGCCGAGAACGTCACCGGCCTGCGCAACCTGTTCAAGCTGTCCTCCCTCGCCTCCTACGAAGGTCAGTTGGGCAAGTGGCCGCGGATGGACATGGAGCTCATCGCCGAGCACGCCGACGGCATCATCGCCACCACCGGCTGCCCCTCCGGCGACGTCCAGACCAGGCTGCGTCTGGGCCAGTACAACGACGCGCTCGAGGCCGCCGCCACCTGGCAGGACATCTACGGCCGCGAGAACTACTTCCTGGAGCTAATGGATCACGGGCTGTCCATTGAGCGGCGGGTGCGCAATGAGCTCCTGGAGATCGGCAAGGCGCTGGACATGCCCGCGCTGGCCACGAACGACTGCCATTACGTCCTGGAGTCCCAGGCGGCGGCGCACGAGGCGATGCTCTGCGTCCAGACGGGCAAGACCCTGCTGGACCAGGACCGCTTCAAGTTCGACGGTTCCGGCTACTACATCAAGACGGCGGAGCAGATGCGCGACATCTTCGACGACACCGTCCCGGACGCCTGCGACAACACCCTCTGGATCGCCGAGCGCGTGCAGCCCTACGACGAGATGTGGGAGGAGCACCCGCTCGACCGGATGCCCGTCGCCGACGTGCCGGAGGGCGAGACCCCGACGACGTGGCTGCGCAAGGAGGTCATGCGTGGCCTCGAAGCCCGCTTCGACGGCAAGGAGGTGCCGCAGGACTACATCGAGCGCGCCAACTACGAGATCGACGTCATCGACATGAAGGGCTACCCGTCCTACTTCCTCATCGTCGCCGAGATCATCAACCACGCCCGCTCCATCGGCATCCGTGTCGGACCGGGCCGTGGTTCCGCCGCCGGCGCGCTCGTCGCCTACGCCCTGACCATCACCAACATCGACCCTATGGAGCACGGCCTGCTCTTCGAGCGATTCCTCAACCCGGAGCGCCCCTCGGCCCCGGATATCGACATCGACTTCGATGACCGCCGTCGCGGCGAGATGATCACCTACGCCGCCGAGCGCTGGGGCGAGGACAAGATCGCCCAGGTGATCACCTTTGGCACCGTCAAGACCAAGCAGGCGATCAAGGACGCGGCCAAGGTGAACTACGGCCAGCCCGGCTTCCAGATGGCCGACCGCATCAACGCCGCCCTGCCGCCGGCCATCATGGCCAAGGACATCCCGCTGTCCGGCATCACCGATCCGGAGCACGAGCGCTACGCCGAGGCCGCCGAGATCCGCTCGATGATCGAGACCGATCCGGATGTGGCGAAGATCTACGAGACCGCCCGCGGCCTGGAGGGCGTGGTCCGCCAGGCCGGCGTCCACGCCTGTGCCGTCGTCATGGCCTCGGTCCCGCTCATGGAACACATCCCCATGTGGAAACGACCGGCGGACGGCGCGATCATCACCGGCTGGGACTACCCGGCCTGCGAATCCATCGGGCTGCTGAAGATGGACTTCCTGGGCCTTCGCAACCTCACCGTCATCGGTGACGCCCTGGAGAACATCAGGAAAAACCGTGGCGAGGACATCGACCTGGAGACCATGGACACCGATGACCCGGCGGTGTATGAGCTGCTCGGCCGCGGTGACACGCTCGGCGTCTTCCAGCTCGACGGCGGCGGCATGCAGGAGCTGCTCAAGCGAATGAAGCCGACCGGCTTCAACGACATCGTCGCGTCCCTGGCGCTGTACCGGCCCGGACCGATGGGCGTCAACGCGCACTGGAACTACGCGGACCGCAAGAACGGCCGCCAGGCGATCACGCCGATTCACCCGGAGCTGGAGGAACCGCTCAAGGACATCCTCGGCGAGACCTACGGTCTGATCGTGTACCAGGAGCAGATCATGGAGATCTCGCGCAAGCTGGCGAACTACACCGCCGGTGAGGCGGACGGCTTCCGCAAGGCCATGGGCAAGAAGAAGCCCGAGGTCCTGGCCCAGGAGTACGAGAAGTTCTCCGGCGGCATGTTCGCCAACGGCTACTCCAAGGCCGCGGTCGACTCGCTGTGGGGCACCATCGAGCCCTTCGCGTCCTACGCCTTCAACAAGTCCCACGCCGCCGGCTACGGTCTGGTGTCCTACTGGACCGCCTACCTCAAGGCGAACTACGCCCCGGAGTACATGGCCGCGCTGCTGACCTCCGTCGGCGACAAGAAGGACAAGTCGGCGATCTACCTCGCCGACTGCCGCCACCTGGGCATTCAGGTGCTGCCGCCGGACGTCAACGAGTCCGAGGAGGATTTCATGGCCGTCGGCGAGGACATCCGCTACGGCATGGGCGCCATCCGCAACGTCGGCGGCGAGGTCGTCGAGTCCATCGTCGAGACGCGCAAGTCCAAGGGCAAGTTCACCAGTTTCGGCGACTACCTGGACAAGATCGACCTGCTGCCCTGCAACAAGCGCATCACCGAATCGCTGATCAAGGCCGGCGCCTTCGACTCTCTCGGCCACCCGCGCAAGGGCCTCATGCTCATCTCCGAAGACGCCGTCGACTCGGTGCTAACCACCAAGAAGGCCGCGGACAAGGGGCAGTTCGACCTCTTCGCCGCCCTCGGCGGCACCGAGGAGGGCGACGGCCCGAGTCCCTTCGCCCTCGAGATCCCGGATCAGGAGTGGGACCGCAAGCACGAGCTGACCCTTGAACGCGAAATGCTCGGACTCTACGTCTCCGGCCACCCGCTGGACGGTTTCGAGGAGGCCCTGGCCCAGCAGACGAACATGCCGCTGACCCAGATCCTCGGCGGTGAGGTGTACAACAAGCAGGAGATGGTCATCGGCGGCATCATCTCTGCGGTCGACCGCCGTTTCTCCAAGAAGGACGGATCGCCCTGGGCCATCGTCACCATCGAGGACCACAACGGCGCGTCCGTGGAAATCCTCGCCTTCAACAAGGTCTATTCCCTGGTGGCGCCGCAGATCGTGGAAGACAACATCATCCTGGCCAGGGTGCACGTCTCCATCCGCGACGACCGTATGTCGCTGTTCTGCGACGACATCCGTATCCCCGACCTCGGCCCGGGTGGCGGCGCTGGTCTGCCGCTGCGCCTGACGATGCGCACGGAGCAGTGCACCCTGGAGAACATCCGCAAGCTCAAGGACGTGCTCGTCTCCAACGCCGGTGACTCCGACGTCTACCTGACGCTCGTCAACGGGGACAACTCCCAGATGATGGTGCTCGGCGAGCATCTGCGGGTGGAGAAGTCCGGCAACCTCATGGGCGATCTCAAGGCGACGATGGGGCCGGGGATTCTGGGCTGATGTCTGACGTGCAGTTCAGCTTCCGCGAGACGGAGCCGGCGGACCTGACCTACATCAAGCGGCTCAACTACCTGGCCGACGTCTTCGGCGACGAGACCGTCGATCCGGACCCCGAGCAGTTCCTCGACGCCAACCGTTTCTACCTGGACGCGTGGACGCCCGAACGCGGGGGAGTGCTCGTCTCCGATCACCTGGGTATCCCGGCGGGCGCGTCCTGGTTGATCTGGGGGACCGAGGATCTCCACGGCGCCGGCTACGTGTCCCCGGAGATCCCGGAGCTGGCCATCGCCGTCGAGAAGCGTTACGCCAGACGTGGACTGGGCGGGCAGCTCCTCGAGCGGGTCGCGGCCCTGGCGAAGGAGCTCGGCGCGCCGGGGCTGAGCCTGTGCGTCCACGAGGACAACGGCGCGGCGAAGGGGCTCTACGAGAGGCGCGGCTTCGAGTTTCACGGCCGGGAGGCCGACAGTCCGTACATCGCGATGGTGCGCCGCTTCCCGGACACCGGGTAATCGTGCGCGGAAGCGACGTCGCTGAATAAAATTCCCGGCGGTTTACCGGTTCGTCGGTAGGTTTCCAATAACAGTCGTATGCATTTCCGGAGCCCCGGCCTGGCTGACGGTTCGCCGTTGTCATTCCAGGACGGGGCATCGTCATGCGTCGACGCCGCTGCGCCGGTTCTGTACCGCTCAGTCTGGACAGCGCGGACACATGCCACCGCCCCCGGGGCACACCACTACACTTGAGCCCGTCACCGATTGAAGGAGTAAGTACTTTGAGCAACAAGATCCTGACCACCCACGTCGGCTCCCTGCCGCGCACCCCGGAACTGCTGGACGCCAACCAGCAGCGTGCCGAGGGCACCATCGCCGAGGACAAGTTCTTCGAGATCCTGCAGGACTCCATCGACAAGGTCGTCCAGCGTCAGGTCGACATGGGCGTCGACATCGTCAACGAGGGCGAGTACGGGCACATCACTTCCGGCGCCATCGACTACGGCGCCTGGTGGAACTACTCCTTCTCCCGCCTCGGCGGCCTCACCATGACCGACGAGGACCGCTGGGCGGCCCAGGACGTCGTGCGTTCCACCCCGGGCAACATCCAGTTGACCTCCTTCGCCGACCGCCGTGACCGTCAGATCTTCGCCGACGCCTACAACGACCCGGAGTCTGGAATCTTCGCCGGCCGCGCCAAGGTCGGCAACCCGAAGTTCACCGGCCCGGTCACCTACGTCGGCCAGGAGGAGGTCGCCGCCGACGTCAAGCTGCTGCGCGCGGCCATGGACAAGGCCGGCGCCAAGGACGCCTTCGTCGCGGCGCTGTCCCCGGGTTCCGCGGCCCGCCTGAAGAACGAGTACTACGACACCGAGACCGAGCTGGTCCAGGCCTGCGCCGACGCCATGCACCACGAGTACAAGGCCATCACCGACGCCGGCTTCACCGTCCAGCTCGACGCCCCGGATCTGGCCGAGGCCTGGGACCAGATCAACCCGGAGCCGTCCGTCGCCGATTTCCAGGACTGGCTGAAGATTCGCATCGACGCCATCAACTCCGCGCTCGAGGGCCTGCCGGCCGAGCAGACCCGTCTCCACATCTGCTGGGGTTCCTGGCACGGCCCGCACTCCACCGACGTCCCCTTCGAAGACATCATCGACGTCATCATGGAGGCCAAGGTCGGTGGCGTGTCCTTCGAGGGTTCCAGCCCGCGTCACGCGCACGAGTGGCGTGTCTGGCGCAACCGCGAGCTGCCGCAGGGCTACAAGCTCTACCCGGGTCTGATCTCGCACTCCACCAACGCCATCGAGCACCCGCGTCTGATCGCCGACCGCATCATCAAGTTCGCCGAGCAGGTCGGCCCGGAGAACGTCATCGCCTCCTCCGACTGTGGCCTCGGTGGCCGTCTGCACCAGCAGATCGCCTGGGCCAAGCTGGAGGCGCTGGTCGAGGGCGCGCGCATCGCCTCTGACGAGCTGTTCTAGACCGCCGCTTGACGACGCTGCCCGCCCGCCGATTTCTCGGCGGGCGGGCAGTTTCTTGTTCCGGCCCCGGACTAGGCGTCGACGTTGACGCCGAGGGAGGTCAGGAAGCTCCGGAACTCCTCGCGCGCGCCCGGAACAAACTGGACCGCGACGGCGCCGACCTGGGTCGCGGTCATGCCGACGATGAGCATGGCCTCAATGACGGCCATGACCATCTTGACCTCCTCCGAGGGGAAGAGGGAGGAGTGCATCCACTCCGGGTAGTCGGCAGGGTTCATCTGCTGCTCCTCGGTGCAGCCGAACTCGTCCGCGCCCGTCGGGGTGTCGGTGGCCGCGCCCGGGATGGAGGAGCCGGTCAGCTCCTCGAAGAGAGCGTAGGGGCCGAGGAAGGTGTCCTCCTTGACCTTCTCGTCCGGGTCCGCCGCCGGGTACGCGGGGAGCTCGCCGTTCGGGCAGCGGCCCTGCTCGTCGAGGCCTGGGAGGGTCCCCTGGTCGGTGGCCTCAGTCGTCCCCGCGGACCCGGAGGAACCGCTGGACAGCGGGGCGGAGGAGTCGGGCTCCTGCTCCACGGTGACGTCCCCGGCGGCCGCAGCGGGGGCGTCGGTCGTATCGGGGCCGGACGACGGGGCTTCGTCGGCGACAGCGGGGACGGTCATGGTGATCATGGTGGCGGCCGCGGTGGCGAGGGCGATGGGGAGGCGACGGTTCACAGGGAACTCCTCGGGAAGATTTCGGAGACTGGAGGGGAGGAATAGGGAAGGCCCCAGTGCTTGGAGCTCTCACTGAGGCCAAATCTTCATTGAACTTATCACCCTCCCACGTTCGGCACGACCGCGGGAAAGGCGGCAGGGGGACACGGACTAGCGCAGACGCGCCTCGAGCTGGCCGCGGACGTCGGCCGGGAGCAGGTTCAGCAGGCCCGGAGTGGTGGCGACGACGCCGCCGACCGCCGCGATCAGGCCGATGACGAGGGCGAGGGCGCCGGTCGCGGCGCCGGTGGAGGAACCCAGGTCGGCGGCGCCGGTGGAGGAGGACCGGGCGGACAGCGCCTCCAGGTCGGCGTCGGTGCCCTTGATCTCGAACACGGTGGTCGTGCCGGAGACCTCGTTGCCGACGACCAGCAGCGGGCGACCGTTCGGGGAGTCCTGTGGGGCGATGTAGTGCTGGCCCTCCGGACCGAGGTCGCCGGCCGTCGGCAGGGCTGCCTGGCCCTCGGCGGTGAGGTTGCCCTCCTCGTCGAGGAAGGACTCCATGTCGACGCTGAAGTCGCGGTTGTTCAGGTAGGAGGAGTACACCGGCGCGGCCGGGTCGGTGACGTCGTAGACCATGACGCCGCCGACGCGCTCGTTGGCGATGAAGGCGTAGGTCCTGCCGTTGAGCTCGGCCAGGACGACGGACTCCGGCTCCGGGCCCTTGTCGTCGGAGCGGCCCTCGAAGTTGGATTCCGAGTGGTTGGAGTTGAAGAACTCCGGGTTGGCGGCGTGGGTGTGCTTCTCGAAGTCGTCGCCGGAGTAGTAGACGAGCTCGCCGCTCTCGGCGTTGTAGATGGAGAAACCGCGCCCGCCGTAGGTGTAGATCTCCTCGAGGACGCCGTCCGTGACGCCGTTGGCCGTGGTGATGTTCATGCGGCCGAGTTCGGCGTCGTCCTGCAGGGCGGCGTCGATGCTCTCGCTCAGGACGATGTCGGTCTCCTCCGGATCGCCGACGTCCTTGAAGCGGAGCTCCTCGGAGTAGCCCTCCCAGTCACGGGCGTCGCCCTCGTTGGCGGTCACGATGTAGGTCACACCGCCGACGGTGTAGGAATCGATGGCGTCGGGCAGGGGGAAGGCCTTGACCCCCTCGTAGGTGCGCGGGTTGAACTCGCCGTCCCGGTCCGAGGGGTCGAACGGGTGGATCCCGCGGTCGATGGTGCCCAGTCCCCAGATGTCGGTGACGGTGGCGGTCGGGACGTCGACGACGGCGACGGCGTTGTTTTCCTGGAGGGCGACGTAGGCGGTGTCACCGTCGACGGTGATGTACTCCGGCTCGAAGTTCTGCGCGTTGGAGCCTTCCGGGCCGTAGACCCGGATGTTGTCGTCGGCGAAGAGTTCCTCGCGGGAGACGCCGTTCCACGCCTCAAAGCCGGCGGTGCGGCCGGTCGCCTCGGTGATCCTCTCGATGTTGGCCGGGACGGTGATGACGGAGACGGAGCCCTCCGGATCGACGGAGTAGTCTTCGGCGGGTTCGCCCTCGTTGGCGACCAGCGCGTAGGTGCCGTCCTCGTTGAAGGTGACCATGTCGGGAAGGGAACCGACCGTCACCTCGTGGAGGATGCCGCCCTCCGGGTCGTTGGCGTCGAAGAAGACGACCTTGCCCGGGGCGGTCTTGTCGTCGGCGGGCTCGGCGGTGGCGATGACCAGGCCGTCGGCGCGGACGGCGACGGAGTTGATGACGTGGCCGGCGACCTCGACGGAGGACTTCAGCGTCAGATCGGTGACGTCGGAGGCGTCAATGACGTCGACCTGGCCCGAGTGCGCGTTGACCGTGAGGATAGACGCGGATTCCGGGTGGAAGGAGACGATCTCGGCGGCGGAGGCGTCGAAGACCCCGGAATCGTAGGAGCCGACCGCCTCCAGGGTGAGGGCGCCGGAACCGACGTGCGAGGAGGGCTCATCGACGATGGCGGCGGTGGCCGGGACGGCCAGGATGGCCAGGGAGGTGGCGGCCGCGGCGGCGATGGCGGTGGCGGAACGACGAATGGTCACGTAAGTCTCCAAAACGAGGGCTGTCATAGTTTTGCCAGAAAACTGGCACTTCTATAACAGCTACCGTTGAGAAGTTACGTTCCGGCCACGACCTGAGGTCCGAAAGGTTGAAGTTTGATGAATCCCCGGTGAACCCGTGACTGATGCTGCGGGCAGCGGCCTCACGCGCAGATCGCGCATGTCACCCTGGCCGGGCCAGAAGATGGGGGGCTGCTCAGTGACCACGCGGGCGTGGTGGATGTGCCCCAGAATCCAGGCCTCATAATTACGGGACGCGAGCTGATCGACGCTGGCGGGCAGGCACGGCACGGGGTGGAAACCGCCGTGCAGGCTCGTGTGGAACACCCCGACGCGTCCGTTCGGGCGTGGCGCGACCGGGAAGGCCTCCGCGATGCCCCGCCGATCGGGATCGGAGGCCACGCTGGCGCAGTGGAAGAGCAACGGAACGCCCGGCAGCCGGACCTCGACAGGAGTGACGGAGTCGACCGCGACCGCGCCGTCGATCGGGGGCATGGCGTCGGCCAGCCCGATCGCCGCGTCGTGGTTGCCGTAGATGAACAGGACGGGCAGGCGTTCGGCGATGGCGCTCAGGGCGTCGACCAGCGGGGCGACGACGCCGCCGACCTCGACGTCGCGGTGGACCAGATCGCCCGCGATCACCAGGGCCCGGGCGCCGTCCTCGGCGTGGCGACGCGCGGTGCCGACGAGCCACGGCAGCCCCGGAGAGTTGGCGGCGCCGAGATGAAGGTCGGAGGTGACGGCGAGGCGGACACTCATGCGGCAGGTTCCCTTTCGCGGGAGAAGCGTTACCGTCGAGGATACGGGCTACCCGGCCCATCGGCACGGATACCGGGTCCGCAGGAGTATCATCGACGCACATGACGACACAGCAATCACCCCACACCTTCGTTCCCGTGCGCGCGTCCGACATTCAGATGGCGCAGGCTCGAATTTCCTCGGTGATTGCCCCGACCCCGCTGCAGTACTGCCCGCGCCTGTCGGAGGAGACCGGCGCCGAGGTCTACCTCAAGCGTGAGGACCTGCAGGACGTGCGCTCCTACAAGATCCGCGGGGCGTACTACGCCATCTCGAATCTCACCGAGGAGGAGAAGGCCGCCGGCGTCGTGGCCGCCTCCGCGGGCAACCATGCGCAGGGCGTGGCCTACGCCTGCCGCACCATGGGCATCCAGGGCAAGATCTTCGTGCCCAACAAGACCCCCAAACAGAAGCGTGACCGCATCGCCGTGCACGGTGGGCCGAACGTCGAGGTCGTGCTGGTCGGCGCCACCTTCGACGAGGCTTCCGCGGCCGCGCGTGCCGACGCCGCCGAGCGGGGCGCGACGCTGATCGAGCCTTTCGACGCCCGCGACACCGTGATCGGTCAGGGCACCGTCGCCGCCGAGATCGTCTCCCAGCTGACCTCGCTGGGCAAGAGCATGGACAGCGTCTTCGTCCCCGTCGGCGGCGGCGGACTGCTCGGCGGAGTCCTCAGCTACGTCGCCGACATGGCCCCGCGCACCGCCGTCATCGGGGTGGAACCGGCCGGCGCCAAGTCGCTGGCGGCCGCCCTGGACAACGGCGGCCCGATCACCCTGGGCAGCGTCGACACCTTCGTCGACGGGGCGTCGGTCGCCCGCACCGGCGACCTGAACTACCGGATCGCCGAGGCCAACCAGGGCCGCCTGCACCTGGTCGCCGCCGACGAGGGCGCCGTCGCCACCGAGATGCTGGACCTGTACCAGTCCGAGGGCATCATCGCCGAGCCGGCCGGGGCACTGTCGGTGGCGGGCCTGCGCGAGGTCAGCATCACCCCGGGCGAGGTCGTCGTGTGCATCATCTCCGGCGGCAACAATGACGTGCTGCGCTACGCCGAGATCATGGAGCGCTCGCTGGTCTACCGCGGCCTGAAGCACTACTTCCTGGTCAACTTCCCCCAGGAGCCGGGCCAGCTGCTGTCCTTCCTCACCGACATCCTCGGCCCGGACGACGACATCACCCTCTTCGACTACCTCAAGCGCAACAACCGCGAGACCGGCGCCGCGCTGGTCGGCCTCGAGCTGGGGCGTGCCTCCGATTTTGACGCGCTGATCGGGAGGATGAACGCCTCCCGCATCGACTGCCGCCACCTGGAGCCGGGCACCCCGGAGTACGAGTACCTGGTCACCAACTAGCCGCCGTCAGTTGGCCAGGAGGGCGAAGCCCCAGGGGCCGAGGCGGGTCTGCGTCGCGCCGACCTCCGGCTCGGTGAAGGAGTAGAGCAGCCCGCCACCGAAGGGAACCGTGACCTCCGTGTCGGAGAGGTTCGCGACCAGGCGGTACTCGCCGTGGGCGCCGGCGATGTAGCTGAGCCAGTTCGCGCCGCCGGTCACCTCGAAGGTCGCCAGATCCGGGTAGGGCAGCTCCAGCTCCCGGCGCATCCGCAGCAGCGTCCGGTAGGCGTCGAGAATGCGTTCCTGAGTGCCGTCGAAGGTCCAGTCCAGCTTCGCCGACTCGAAGGTCGCCGGATCGGAGGGGTCCGGGACGTCCTCCTCGTTCCAGCCCAGCGCCGCGAACTCCTTCAGGCGGCCCTCCCGGGTGGCCTTGTTGAGGTGCGGGTCGGTGTGGGAGCAGAAGAAGGGGAACGGGGTCCGCGCGCCGAACTCCTCGCCCATGAACAGCATCGGGGTGTACGGGGAGGCGTAGATGACCGCGGCCTTGAGGACCTGCTGCTCGGGTGAGAGGTTCATGGAGGGGCGGTCACCGGAGGCGCGGTTGCCGGTCTGGTCGTGCGTCGTGGTGTAGGTGACCAGCTGGGCGGCCGAGACCTTCCCCGGATCGATGGCGCGGCCGTGGGTGCGACCACGGTGGGAGGAGAACGTGCCGGTGAAGAACCAGCCGTCCCGCAGGGATTCGACCAGCGTCTCCACGCTGCCGAAGTCCCTGTAGTAGGCGAAACGCTCGCCGGAGACCACCGTGTGCAGCGCGTGGTGGATGTCGTCCACCCACTGGCCGGCCAGGCCGTAGCCGCCGAATTCGGTGCCGGTGAGCAGGCGGGGATTGTTGAGGTCGGACTCGGCGATCAGGCTGCGCGGGCGCCCGTCCAGGGCGGCGACCTCGTCGGCGACCTGCTGCATCTGCTCCATGATGGAGTAGGCGCCGCGGTCGTCGAAGGAGTGGACCGCGTCCAGGCGCAGGCCGTCGACGTGGAACTCGTCGAGCCACTGGTCGACCGCGTCGAGGACGTAGGCGCGGACCTCGTCGGAGTCCGCGTTGGAGAAGTTCACCAGTTCGCCCCAGCCGGTGTTGCCGCCGGAGGTGTAGGGGCCGAACATGCCGTTGTAGTTTCCGTCGGGGCCGAAGTGGTTGTAGACGACGTCGAGGATGACGGCGACGCCGGCGTTGTGCGCGGCGTCGACAAGCCTCTTGAGGCCCTCGCGGCCGCCGTACGACGCGTGCACCGCGAACCAGTCCACCCCGTCGTAGCCCCAGTTGCGCCCGCCGCCGAAAGGCTGGACCGGCATCAGCTCGATGGCGTTGACGCCGAGGTCCCTGAGGTGGTCGAGTTTGGCGATCACCCCGTCGAACGTGCCCTCCGGGGTGAAGGTGCCGACGTGGAGTTCGTAGATGATCATGTCCTTGAGGGCGATGCCCCGGTAGTTCTCGTCGGTCCAGTCGAAGTCGGTGGCGGAGAGTTCGGAGAGGCCGTGGACGCCGTCCGGCTGGGAGGTCGTGCGGGGATCGGGCAGGGACGTGGACCAGCTGCGGCCCGTGCGGACCCGGAACCCGTAGCGGGTTCCCGGGGTGCGTGGGGCGTCCCCGTCGCGGCAGACCCACCAACCGCCCTCGGCCGGCTGCATCCCGAAGGACCTTTCCTCGCCGTCCACCTCGACGACCAGCTGGACCTCGTCCGGGACGGGCGCCCAGACGGCGTACTGCGCATTGTTCTCAAGAGTCATGCGTCCCAGGCTAAGGAAAACCCCCAGGCCACGCTAGACTGGCACGTCCAATGACACAGCAGACCTCCTTCCAGCTGCCCGCCGACGGCGAGATCTTCACCTACGAGTGGGACATCAAGCACTCCAGGTTCATCACCCACATTTCCCGGGTGATGGACAGTGACCAGGCGCGCGAGTTCATCAACGGGATCAAGTCTGACTACCCGGACGCCACGCACAACTGCTCGGCGTATCTCCACGTCGTCGAGGGGGCGAACCTCGTGGAGCGCTCCTCCGACGACGGTGAACCCTCCGGCACCGCGGGGAAGCCGATGCTCGACCAGCTCAAGGGCTCGGGCATGCTCAACATCGCCGCGGTGGTCACCCGCTACTACGGCGGCATCAAGCTCGGTGCCGGTGGGCTGGTCAGCGCGTACTCGGATTCCGTCGGCAACGCCCTGCCACTGGTGCGCCGGGTGACGCGTTCGCGGCGGGAGCTGTACACGGTGGCCTTCGACCACGCCTCGGCCGGTCGGCTCGAGGCCGAGCTTCGCTCCCATGGCGTGACCGTGGCCGACGTGGCCTACGAGGCCCAGGCCCGGTACACGCTCGCGGTGGCCCCCGGGGGGCGGGCCGAACTCGAGGATCTGCTCGCGTCCCTGACCCAGGGGGCCGTCTCACCCGCGAGGGCGGGCACCGCGTGGGTCGAACACTGATTTCACGTTAGGATTGACCGCATGACGATGCAGAACCGCCCCCATAACCCGATCGAGCAGCGCAAGACCGCCGTCCGCCAGTACACCCGCAACGGCGTCATCTCCGTTGCCGCCGGCGTCGGTGGCGGCGTCCTCATGACGCTCATCTCCGGCGGCGGCCTGATGTGGCTCATCCTCGGCCTCGTGGTCGCCGTGGTCGGCGGCGTCCACTACTACCGCAAAGTGCAGAACATCATCAACCACAAGGACAACTACTAGATGACTCGGCCGGACGGCAACCCCGTCCGCATCGACGTGTGGGTGTGGGCGGTCAGACTGTTCAAGACCCGCGGCGACGCCGCCGAGGCCGTGCGCGCCGGGCACGTCAAGCTCAACGGCGCCGCCGTCAAGCCTGCCGCCCAGGTCGTTCCGGGGGACCGGGTGCGCGTGTGGAAGGACCACCGGGAGTACGACCTCGAGGTGCTCGCCACGGTGCGCAAGCGGGTCGGGGCGCCGGTGGCCCGGACCTGCTACGCCGACCACTCGCCGCCGCCTCCGCCGAAGGAGGTGCAGGCGTCGATCCCCGTCCGCGACCGGGGCGCCGGGCGTCCGACCAAGAAGGATCGCAGAGACCTGGAGCGGTTCCGGGGCCATTAGCCGCTTATGCGGCCGCGGGTGAATTAAACGCACACCGTAGTGAGCAAGTGCTTGAGGCCGTCGCCGATCCGGCTATCCTCGAACACATGAGCGATACCCGGATTGACGTCCTGGTCACCCAGGTCACCCACGGCCTTGCCGGGCTGGCGGCCATCATGGCCGACCCGGCGTCCGTCGACTTCCACGCCCACCGCGCCTCCTTCGAGGCCCTGGAGAAAGGGCTGGCCGCCAAGGCCGCCGTCGACGCCTCCTTCGCCTGGCTCGCGGAACTCAACGGCGCCGGGCGCCTCGTCGGAGCCACCGACGCCCTCGAATACCTGGTGACGCAGCTCGGCCTGTCCCGGCCGGAAGCCCTCAACCGGCTGCGTCAGGGGCGGGCCCTGTTCGACCCGGTGCCGGAGCCCGAGCCGGAGCCCCCGTCGCCCTCCGAATCTCCCGCCGAGCGGGAAGCCCGGGAAGCGGAGGCCCGTCGCCGGACGGCCGCGGAGGAGAAGGCCCAGCGTGAGGCCCGTCGACGCCGGGCGTCGGCCGAGAAGCGCCGCGTCATCGAAGCCGAGCTGCGTCGCCTCTTCGAGCACGCGGTGCCCGGCGCCAACGAACTCCGGGCGCAGGCCCTGGCGGAGGCCGAGAAACGTTCCGTCGAGGACCTGCGGGCGTGGGTCCGGCAGGCCGTGCTCACCGCGAACCGGGCCGCCCGCAAGCCGGACGGCCGAAAGGACCCGCTGGCGGTGTTCAAGAAGCGCGAGCTCAACATCCACCACCAGCGCGCCGACGGCATGGTCGTGGCGACCATGCTCCTGACTCCGGCGGACGCGGCCCTGCTGAAGGCCACCTCCCTCGAACGGGAACAGGGCGACGACGCGGAACCGGACGCGAGGGACAAGCGCTCCATGGCGCAGAAGCGCTACGACACCATCATGGACGTCATCCGCCATCACGTCGGCGAGCGCTCCCACCGACGCGGCGCCGGCAGCGTCGTGGTCTCCCTGACGCTCTCGGAGCTGGAGAACATGGACGAGGACTCCCGGTTCCAGACCAGCGCCGGAGTCGAACTCTCACCGATCGACCTGCTCAGTCTGGGGCAGGCCAAGTTCGACTGGGTCACCATCGAGGACGACCGCACGCACCGCCTCTGGGTGGGGCGCGGCCAACGCACCGCGACCCTGGAACAGCGCATCGCCCTGCTGGTCAAGGAACTGGTCTGCTCCCACCCCGGCTGCGACCGATGCATCGACGAATGCCAGGTCCACCACATCATCGCCTGGCTGCTGTCGGGGCGCACCGACATCGAGAACCTCACCCTGCTGTGCTGGCGACACCACAAGAACAACAACGACAGACGGGACGGCTCAGGAAATATGGGCCACGCGGAACGGGACCCGGGGACCGGCCGCGTGGGGCACCGGGCCGCCGGGTCGAAAACGGTGAGACTCAACGAGAGCGTGGCCGCCAGCAGGGCCGCCTCGGCGAAGCTGAGGGCCTAGGACACCTCGCGCAGCACACTCGGGCCGGCAGGCGCTACTTGGCGCGCTCGGTGAGGATCTCGCGCACGCGCGGAATGACCTGCTCGCCGATCAGGCGGATGGCGTCCATTGAGTACTCGTGCGGAATCGGGCCGTTGGAGTACTTGAACACGAAGCGATCCAGCCCCAGGGCCTGAATCGAGTTGGCGGTCTTCTGCGCGACCGTCTCCACCGAACCCAGATGCATGGCGCCGTGGTGAATCTCGCGGTAGAACTGGTCCGGCGTCGGGGCCGGCCAGCCGCGGTCGCGGCCGACGAGGGTCTGGACGCGCTCCCAGTAGGGGTACATCTTCTCCTGGGCCTCCTCGTCGGTTTCCGCCACGAAGCCGTAGAAGTGGGCGCCCACCGGCAGCTTCTCGTTGCCGATCTGCTCGTTGGCCTGGTGGAAGAGGTCGACGTAGGGGCGGAAGCGAGCCGGAGCGCCGCCGATGATGGCGAGCATGAGCGGCATGCGCTGGCGGGCGGCGCGGATGACGGACTCCGGCGACCCGCCGACGGCGACCCAGGTCGGGATCGGGGTTTCGGCCGGCGGCCAGATGCCTTGGTTCTCCAGGGAAGCTCGGGTGGTGCCCGACCAGGTGACGGTCTCGCCGGCGGCGTCGGCGTCGAGAATCCTGCGGGTCAGGTCCAGCTTCTCCTCGAAGAGCGTCTCGTAGTCGCGCATGGAGAAGCCGAACAGCGGGAAGGACTCGGTGAAGGAGCCACGGCCGAGGGTCATCTCCGCGCGGCCGTCGGACAACGCCTGGAGAGTGGAGAACTGCTCGTAGAGGCGGACCGGATCGTTGGAGGAAAGCACGATGACGGAGGTGGTCAGCCTGATGTTCTGGGTGCGGGCAGCGATGTTGGACAGCAGCATCTCCGGGGCCGGGACGGCGTAGTCCTCACGGTGGTGTTCGCCGATGCCGAAGACGTCGATGCCGACCTCGTCGGCGAGTACAGCCTCCTCGACGACGTTGCGGATGACCTGAGCATGGGGCAGGAGGTTGCCGTCCAGGTCGGACTGGACGTCGCCGAAGGTGTCGAGGCCGAATTCAATGGCGTTGGGGTCGATCGCGTTCATGGTGGTGTTGTCTCTTTTCAGGTTGTCGTGAGTTTCAGGTTGTCGTGAGGATGTCGCGGACCATCGGGATGACCCGCTCACCGTAGAGGCGGATGGTGTCCATCGCGTGCTCGTGGGGGCTGGGCCCGTTCGAATACTTGAGGACAAAACGGTCGAGGTTGAGGTTGGTGACGGTGGCCGCGATCTTCCTGGCCACCGTCTCCGGGGAGCCGGCGAACAGTGAACCGTGGCCGAGCTCGACGTTGAAGGTGCCCCGGGTGGGGGCCGGCCAGCCACGGTCGGCGCCGACCAGCCGCTGCTGCTCCTTCCACGGTTCGAAGAGCCGGGCGCGGGCTTCGGCGTCGGTCTCGGCGATGAGGCCGGGGGAGTGCACGCTGACCAGGCCGCGCGGGTGTCCGAGCTGCTCGTTAGCCTTGTGATACAGCCCGGCGAAGGTCTTGTAGTACATCGGGTTGCCGGTGATGACGGCGATCTCCAGGTTGAAGCCCTGCTCGGCGGCGCGGAGCGCGGACTTCGGGGTGCCGCCGATCGCGACCCACGCCGGCATCGGCGTCTCGGTCGGCGGGAAGACGCGGAGGCTGTCGATGGGCGGCCGCCGCGTGCCCTCCCAGGTGACGGGTGCGCCGGCGCGGTCGGCGTCGAGAAGCTGGCGCAGCAGTGTGAGTTTCTCGTCGAAGAGTTCCTCGTAGTCGGTGAAGTCGTACCCGAAGAGGGGGAAGGATTCCGTGAAGGAGCCGCGCCCGACCGAGAGCTCCGCGCGGCCGTCGGAGAGCGCGTTGACGGTGGAGTAGCGCTCGAATACGCGGACAGGGTCGTCGGAGCCGAGGACGACGACGGACGGGGCGAGCCTGATCCGACGGGTGCGGGTGGCAATGCCCGCCAGCAGGACGTCCGGGGCGGGGACCGCGTAGTCGGCGCGGTGGTGTTCGCCGACGCCGAAGAAGTCGATGCCCAGTTCGTCGGCGAGAACGGCCTCGTCGACGATGTTGCGGAGAGTCTGGGCGTGGGTGAGCGGCGCGCCCTCGGCGTCGACCTGGACGTCGCCGAAGGTGTCGAGACCGAATTGGACGGTGTCTGGGTTGGCCATGACGCTCACTCTCTGGATGATTGCTACTTTGAGGTTACGTCAACAATCAACCGGAGGGGAAGTCGGCTTATTCCCCCGCCGATCGGGTCGGCGGTTCCTTCCGCCCCGCCTCGGCGTCAAACGCCCGCAGGAGCTTCAGGCGTGCGCGCAGACGACGCGGGCGTTGCTCCGACCGGGTGCCGGTGGCCCCGGTGCGCTCGATGTGGGTCTCGCCGAAGTTGTAGAGCAGCAGATCATCGATGAGACGAACCTGGCCCGGGTTGAAGCGGTAGCGTATCGCCGCCATGACGGTCTCGATGTCGGCGTCGTTGAGCAGCTCCCCGAGCTGGCCCACCGTGGTGATGCCCTCGAGCTCCAGCAATTCGTCGAGCCAGCGGTAGGTCTCCGAACGCGACCGGGGGAAGCGGGTGCCGATGAGCATCGCCAGGATGCCCGGCAGCGTTTCCGTCGAAATGGGCACGTCGTCGGCCTCCGCCTCCGACTTGTGCTGCTTGAGCGCGGCGATCTGATCGAACTGCTGGTCCGCCAGCTCAATGAGTCCCGCGGCCAGAGTAAAGGCGCGATCCACCTGCGGATCCAGGGGTCCGTCACCGCGCTTGTAGCGGACGTCGTGCTCGAATTCCGCCCAGGCGTGCTGCAGGACCGTGCGCACCTGGATTTCGAAGCTCATGCCGGCGTACTCGGCGAGATCCTCGTCGTCCTCGACCACCTGCACCACGAGGTGGTGCGAGCCGTAGCCGAAGCCGCCGGCGATGCGGGTCTCAGCCGCCTTGTCGACGCTGCGCAGCACCGTGAAAGCTTCCCCCAGCGCCGCCAGCGCGACGGGAATTTCCGTGGAGTGGAATACCGTCACGCGCACCCCCACCAGATCGTGGATGTCGGTCCACGGCTCGGGGTAGGACAGGCTCCCGTCCTCCCGGCGCTTGCGGGCCTTGGCCTTGAGCGAGGGCCAGGTCTTGACCCGGGCGGTCACGGAGTCGAAGGTGATGCCGGCGTCGTTGAGCAGGTCCTCGATGGCGGCGGTGAACTGCTCGGCGGCCGCCGGATGCTCGCGGACCCACTCGTGGTAGCGCGAACCGAGGAGGCTGATCGTTTTTGACACCCGGACCAATGTAGTCACTCCGACTTCGCTTGTGGGGCTAGTGAGGGATTCCCTCGATGCGATCCGCGACCAGCAGGGCGGTCGGGAAGATGTCGAGGACCTCGGACACCAGGATAGTGCCGGAGAAGCTGCGGCCGGTCAGCCGGTCGGTCCACTCACCCTTGGGCAGGGTCAGGGTGGTTTCACGCCAGCCGTCATGCTTGGCCAGCTTCCACGGCCGACGGGTGGCCAGGGCGACGACCGACAGCTCATCCGTGGACGGGGCGTTGGCGTAGCCGCGGGCCATGCCGACGAGCTGCCCGTCGGCGGGCCCCTCCGCGAAGACGGCCTGGTAGTCACCGTCGCCGAAGATGTCCGGGAACTCCCGGCGCACCTTGAGAGCCTCGTGGAGGACGTGAAGCTTCGCCAGGTCCGGCTGGGCGAAGATGTGCGGGTACCAGGAGTTCAGGGTGCGGGCCTGGTCCTGGTGGCCCTCCGGGAGCCCGTCGCGGGCGGTTTCCGCGGCCCGGCACCAGTCGTAGCCCTGCGTGAGCAGCTCCAGCGTCTGGGAGCGGGCCGTGTAATCGACGAAGCGGCGGTTGTCCGGGTCGACCAGGGAATCGTCGAAGAACTCCTGACCCTGGTAGACGTCCGGGATGCCCGGGCCGATGATCTGCAGCATCTTGCGGCCGAGGGAAATGAGCACCGCGCCGCGGTGGACGGGTTGCAGGAAACGGGTGATCTCGGTGGTCAGCGGCCCGTCGGCCAGCGCGTCAAGCCAGTCGGTGATGGCGTCCTCGAACTGCTGATCCGGATCGAACCAGCTGGTGCGCACCGCGGCCTCACGCATGGCCTTGACGGCGTACGCGCGGACCCGTTGTTTGAGGCTCTCACTGAACTCGCCGTCGACCGGCCAGACGCCGATGAGGTTCTGGAGGAGGAAATGACCGGCGGCGGCGTCGGGCGCGGGCACCTGGGCGGTGACGCGGCGGACGATCTCGCCGAAGGCGTTGGGGTGCTCGGTCAGTTCGATGATGCGGGCGCGGACGTCCTCGGAGCGCTTGGTGTCGTGGGTCGACAGCGTGGTCTGGGAACGCGGCCACAGGTTCGCGCGCTCCTGCTGGTTGAGGTGGAACTCCGCGGGGGAGAGGCCGAAACGGCCCGGGGCGCCACCGACCTCCTGTAGCGCGATGAGTCGGCAGGCGCGGTAGAAGGTGGTGTCCTCCACACCCTTGGCCATGACGGCGCCGCAGACCTGGGCGAAGCGGATCTTGGCCTCCCCGCCGACGAGCAGGGCGGCGGAAATGAGGTCGAGGGCGTCGCGGCGGGAGGGGAAGCGGCGGGCCATCTCTGCGACGTTGGTGGCGGTCACCCGCGACAGGGAGAGGTAGTCGGCGCGGTAGACCGGGGTGGCCGCGACCAGCTCGATGATGGTGCCGGTCAGGTCCTCGTCGCTGACGGAATGGCCGGCGGTGGAGAAGTTGTCGCGCCGGATGGCACGGACCAGCCGGCGGATCTCGGCGGCCAGCTCCGCTGCGGCGACCTCCCGCTTGAGCTGCTGCTCGGTGGCGACGAAACTCTCCTCGTCCCAGGTGGACCCGGACTGCTGGAGCGCGAGGATGGACATGGAGTCCTCCGCGTCGCGGTTGATGAAGATGCCGTCGAACTCACGCAGCGCGTCGTAACCGGTGGTTCCGTCCACAGCCAGTCGCGGGTCGAGCGGCTCGGTCTCGGCCAGGATCTTCTCTGCGATGAGCCAGCGGTCCGGACCGATCACGTTGCGCAGGCGGTTGAGGTACTCGAAGGGATCGGAGAGACCGTCCGGGTGGTCGACGCGGACGCCGTCGATGAGATCCTCGGCGATGAGCGTGCGCAGGATGCGGTGGGTGTGCTCGAAGACGAGCGGATCCTCCTGGCGGATGCCTGCCAGTTCGTTGACGGAGAAGAAGCGGCGGTAGCTGATGACGCCGGCGCGCCAGTACATGAGTTTGTAGCACTGTTTTCCGTATACCTCGACGGGGTCGTCCTCGAGGCCCTCGCACGTGCCGGGGCGGATCGGGTATTTGTGCTCGTAATAGGCCAGGACGATCTCGTCCAGGTCCTCGTCGTGCTCGAGCGCCAGCTTGTCCTCGTCGTCGGGGCTGCCGAAGACCGGGAGACCGAGCTTGCCGTCGGCCCCGTTGTCCTCGTGCCAGTCGATGTCGAAATAGGTCTCGAACTCGGAGTCCCGCCCGTTCTTGAGGACGTCCCACCACCACTTGTTGCGTTTCGGCACGGCGACCGAGAGGTGGTTGGGGACGATGTCGATGATCAGCCCCAGCCCCGCTTCCCGGGCGACCTCGGCGAGGGTGCGAAGTCCCTCCATGCCGCCGAGTTCGGGGTTGATTTCGGTCGGGTCAATGACGTCGTAACCGTGGTTGGACTCCGGCTGCGCGGTGAAGATCGGGGAGAGGTACAGGTGGCTCACTCCGAGCTTCTGCAGGTAAGGGACCAGATCGGCGGCGTCCTGGAACGTGAAGGCACGTTCCATCTCGTCGGCCTGCGGGCCACGCAGCTGCAGGCGGTAGGTTGCGGTGATCGGACGGCGCATGATGAACCAGAACTCCCAGGGTCGTTAGCTTGATCTGTGCACGTGGCTCGGCCACGAGGTCGTACCAACAGTCTAGGAAAAACCTGAGTCTCAGGTCGCCGCCACGACCGGGAAGCCCTCCCGCCAGGCGAGAACCCGGCCACCGGGGCCGATCGCTGCCCTGGATGTATAGGCCACCACCCGGCCGCCGTCACGCAGCGCGAACAGCGGGGCTGGACAACCCAGCAGCCCCGCCACATGGCGCATCATGACGGTGAACGTTTTCGGGTGGGCGAGCCAGCCGGAGGCCGCCGAACCGTCGACCGCGACCTCGAGGCCGCCGGCGGCGGGGCGGGTGAAGAAACGCAGGCCGTCCGCGGAGGAGGCCAGCGCCAGCAGATTATGCGCCGCCCCGTTCCAGGCGGCATGCTCGCTCAGCCCCGACCTGCCCAGACTCGTGCAGCTCAGCGGCTGGGTCCCGGCCACGATGACCGCGCAGAAGTCGCGGGACAAGGACACCTGAGCGACGTCGCGAGGGACGTCGGCGGCGGGGTACAGGGCGAGCAGCAGTGGCGGTGATGCGACGGGCGCAGTCATGGGGCGGCTACCTCCGGTCGGGGAAGTTCAAGGAGACGACACCTTCTTAGACTGCGGCGGAAGCCACGGGGTTCCCGTCAGAAGGGAGGTTCCTCGTCGAGTTCTAGCAGACCCAGCAGCTTCTCGCCCGGCCAGATCTGAATTTCCTGCCCCTTGGCCTGGTATTCTTCCGCCTTCTTCTCCTTGGAGGTTTTCGTCGCCCAGGTGCCCACGACGAGAATCGTCGTCTTCTTGGTGACGTTCTTGCCCACCTCGCCGCCGCGTTCGGCGATGCCGGCCCAGATCTGGCCCTTGTCGAAGGGCTCAAAGTCACCGGTCAGGGTGACGTGCTGCCCGAAGAGCGGGTTGTCGGGGTCGGCGGCGGCGTTGGGCTCCGGAATCTCGTCCGGGGTTGCCACCGACTGCCACGGGGCGGGGCCTCGGCGACGCGAGGACTGGCCGCTCTCCTCGGCGACCTGCTCCTCGGTGACGACCGGTGGCTCCGCGGTGGCGGCGTCGCGGAAGTCCGTGCCCGCTCCGCCCTCGCCCGCGGAGGTCTCGCCGGCCGCCTGCAGCGCGCGGCCCGCGCCGGAGCGGTCCAGCAGCACCGGGATGACCGGGTCGGAGCTGACCTGTCCCAGCGTGAAACCGGCCGCGTGGAACTGCTCCATCAGCGGACCACGCTCGGCGAGCGCAACGAGGATTCCGGCGGTGCGGCCCGCGTCGTCAAGCTCGCCCTCGACGCCGTAGTGCTTGGCGACGGCGGCCAACCCGTGGTCGGGCAGCTCCGGTTGCGCGGCGCGGACGAGCGCCAGGGTGCAACCGAAAGAGATCTCCGGGAGCTCGACACCGGAGGCGAGGGCGGCCCTGCGCAGCGCGGAAGCCTGGAAGTAGGCGTTGTGCGCGACCAGAGGCAGGTCCCCGATGAAGTCGAGGACCTCGGGCAGCACCTCGCCGACCCGGGGCCGGCCCTCGACATCGGCTGCCGTGACGCCGTACCAGCTGACCGTGTCAGGCTCGAACTCGTCGACGCCGACGGGGGGCTGGACCAGGTAGGTCCGCCTTTCCTCGGCGACGCCGTCGATGAGCCGGGTCAGCTCGATGCGGCACACCGAACCCCAGTCGGGGTTGGCCGTGGCGATCGACATCGCGACGGCGTTGAGTCCGACGACGCCCGCCTCTGCGGGAGCCGCACCCGTGCGCGCGGCGGTCACGTGATCGGCGAACCGCTGCGCCTGGACCTCCTGGTTGGGGGAGAAGTACACCGTGACGTCCGGGCCGAGCAGGCGTACCCAACCCAGGTCAAAGGCGGTCGGGGCGTGGACCTGGACGTCGGTGATCTCTGAGATCGCGATGTCACGCCGGGAACCGGACGTGATGTCGTCGCCGTCGACGTCGTGGCCGCGCAGAGCGGCGGCCAGCCCGGAGTAGTTGATGCGGACGGCGTCATTGTCCACCGTCAAAGTGGTGCCGTGGGCGTCGATCACAGGGTTCCCGCTCCTTACTTCTTCTTTTTGGCGCCGGTCTCGTCGGTAGTGCCGGTCGTACCGGTCGTCTTGGGGTCGCCGGCTGCGCCGCCGGTCGTACCGATGTCACTGGTGGTCTCACCCGCGTCAGGGTCCTCCTCGGCGGCAGCGGCAGTTCCTCGTGCCGCCGCCGACGCGGCCTTCGGTTCCGACTCCGGGGTGGCCTCCGGTTCCGGTGCAGTCTCCGGGGCAGTCTCGGGTTCGGATTCGCCGTCAGTCCCGGGTTCCTCCTCCGCGAGCGGCGCGGTGTTCCGGGCGTCTCCCCCGAGGTGGTGACCGAGGTCCTGATGGACGGTCGCCGGGGCTTCGACTTCGGCCGCCTGCGAATCGACGTCGGCGTCGGCGGCGGCGGCCTTGACCGGCTCAGCACCGTCATGCAGTGCGTGGCCGGCGAGACGCTGCTCCTTTTCCTCTTCGTAGTGCTCGAAGTCGGGCTTCTCGACCTGCTTGAGGACCATCGTGGAGCGGGCCGGGACGATCAGCTTGCCGGCGGCGTCGATGATGGCGGCGTCGGCGGGGTAGCCGATGGCTTCGGTGGTGTCGATGAGCAGCTGCCACTTGGTGCCGAGGTAGCGCGGCGGCAGCGTGAACTCGATCTCCTCGTAGTGTGCGTTGAACATCATGAGGAAGGAGTCGTCGACGATCTCCTGGCCGCGCATGTCGTTTTCGGTGATGGCGTCGCCGTTGAAGTAGACCATCATCGACTTGCCGAAGTAGAAGTCCCAGTCGTCCTGGGTCATCATCGTGCCGTCCGGGGACAGCCAGGCGATGTCACGGTCGCGGACGTCGGAACCCAGCGGGCCGCCGGAGAGGAAGCGGCGGCGGCGGAACACCGGGTGGGACTGACGGATGTTGATGAGGCGGCGGGTGAACTCGTGGAGATCCTTGTTGGTCTCCAGCTGCTGCCAGTTGATCCAGGCCAGCTCATTGTCCTGGCAATAAACGTTGTTGTTGCCGTTCTGGGTGCGACCCATCTCGTCGCCGTGGCTGAGCATCGGGGTGCCCAGGGAGAGCAGGAGAGTGGTGAGGAAGTTGCGGCGCTGGCGGCCGCGGAGCCGGAGAATGTCTTCGTCGTCGGTGGGGCCCTCGACGCCGTGGTTCCAGGAGCGGTTGTGGGATTCGCCGTCGCGGTTGTCTTCCCCGTTGGCCATGTTGTGCTTCTCGTTGTAGCTGACCAGATCGTTGAGGGTGAAGCCGTCATGGGCGGTGACGAAGTTGATCGACGCAGTCGGGCGGCGGTCGTTGTTGGCGTAGAGGTCCGAGGAGCCGGTGAGGCGGGAGGCGAACTCTCCGAGGGTGGCGGGCTCGCCGCGCCAGAAGTCGCGGACGGTGTCGCGGTACTTACCGTTCCACTCGGTCCACAGCGGCGGGAAGTTGCCGACCTGGTAGCCGCCCTCGCCGACGTCCCAGGGCTCCGCGATGAGCTTGGTCTGCGAGACGACCGGATCCTGCTGGACCAGATCGAAGAAGGTCGAGAGCCGGTCCACGTCGTTGAATTCGCGGGCCAGGGTGGACGCCAGGTCGAAGCGGAAACCGTCGACGTGCATTTCGGTGATCCAGTACCGCAGCGAGTCGAGGATCAGCTGCAGCGAGTGCGGATCGCGGACGTTGAGGGAGTTGCCGGTGCCCGTGTAGTCCATGTAGTGGAAGGGATCGCCGTCGACGAGCCGGTAGTAGGCCTCGTTGTCGATGCCCCGGAAACAGATGGTCGGGCCCAGGTGGTTGCCCTCGGCGGTGTGGTTGTAGACCACATCGAGGATGACCTCCATACCGGCCTCGTGGTAGGTACGGACCATGGACTTGAACTCGGCGACGGCGCCGCCCGGCTGCTGATTGGCGGCGTAGTCCTTGTGCGGCGCGAAGAATCCGAAGGTGTTGTATCCCCAGTAGTTGCGCAGTCCGAGATCGCGCAGACGGTCGTCCTGGAGGAACTGGTGCACCGGCATGAGCTCGATCGCGGTGACTCCGAGATCCTTGAAGTACTCGATGACCGAGGGGTGCGCCATGCCGGCGTAGGTGCCGCGCATCTCCTCGGGGACGTCGGGGTGCGTCATCGTCGTGCCCTTGACGTGGGTTTCGTAGATGACGGTCTCGTTGTAGGGGATTTTCGGCGCGCGGTCGTCGGCCCAGTCGAAGAAGGGGTTGATGACCACCGAGGTCATCGTGTGGCCGAGGCTGTCGTCCTCGTTGCGTCCGGTGCCCGGGTGCTCGGCGTGGATGTCGTAGGAGAAGAGGGAGGCGTGACCGTCGAATTCCCCGTCGTAGGCGCGGGCGTACGGGTCGACCAGCAGCTTGTTCGGGTCGCAGCGCTTGCCGGCGCCCGGGTCGTAGGGGCCGTGGACGCGGTAGCCGTAGCGTTGTCCCGGCTGGATGGCGGGGAGGTAGCAGTGCCAGACGTAAGCGTCGACCTCCACCATGTTGACGCGCTGCTCGTTGCCGGCCTCGTCGATCAGGCAGAGTTCCACTTTCTCCGCCACGTTGGAGAAGAGGGCGAAGTTGGTGCCTGCGCCGTCATACGTGGATCCGAGGGGGTAGGACTCGCCCGGCCAGACTTGACCGGTGTACTCGTTAGCTGTCGTCATGGGACCAGAGTCTAGCGGGGCTCTCAGTCATTGGTGGTAGTCAGTCTCGCCACGTCAACGCGTCCAGCAGGAGCCTCACCCCGGGGTCGGAGGTCTCTGCGCCGCTTGTCGACGCACCGTCGCCCGACAACAGCTCCCGGTTCTGCAGGGCCGCCTGCTCGAAGGTCGTCGCGCCGAAGACCTGGTGGAGGAGTGCCTGCGCGCCGGCGTGGGCGGTGGCGGCGTCGAGCCCGATTCCCACCAGTTCCTCCGTGAAGGCGTCCACAATTCGGGGGCGGAGGGTGGAATCGGGCTGGGTCATCGCCGCCATCACCAGTTCCGCTCCGTCGCGGTGGGACAGCAGTGCCTGGCGCAGCGCCGCGCACGAGCGGGCGATCGTCACTGCCGGGTGGTCGGCGTCCACGGCGGGTGCGCCGTCGAAGTCGGCCTGGTCGGCGGAGTCGAGGATGCGTTCGGCGATCGCCGAGATGAGTTCCTGCTTGTTCTTGATGTGCCAGTACAGGGCCCCCGGAGCGACCTCGAGGGTGGAGGCGACCCGACGCATGGTCATGTCGGCGAGCCCGTAGCGGTCGAGAATGTCCATGGCTGCCACGACGATGGAGTCCACACTTAATTGCACGACGCTCAGCCTAGCCCAGCCATCCCTCGCCGCCGTCGTCGCCCGTGACGCCGGAAAATGGATCGGCACTCACAGGGAACTATGATGTGGCAGGAGGTTGGGCGCGCAGATTCGTTGCTAAGGTGACTCTGCATTGCCACTGACCGGTCCAATTGACGCCGACGCTGTCCGTGACGTGCGCTGAATGAGAGTCGACAGAATGCTAGGAGATTTTTCGTGACGATCGTTTCGACGATGCCGACCGCCCAGAAGGTGTTCGCTGCCCTGGCGATCGCCGCCCCGCTGATGCTTGTCGCCTGCGGGTCCAACGAGGCTGACTCCGACTCCAGCTCCACCGCCGCAGCCGGTTCGGCAAGCGCCGTGACCAGCACGTCGGCACCCGAAGCGGCTCCGGAGGAATCCGCCGCCGGGCCCGAAGACGGCGACAACGGGACCGAAGATGAGGAGGCCCTGGCCTCTGCGACCCCGAAGTCGGGGAAGGGCACCGTAGTGCCGACCGTCCCGAACGCGCAGGGCGCCAACGCCGGGGCACAGCAGACCCTCGCCAACCCCTTCGAGGAGGGTGAGCAGCTCGAGGGGGTGGTCCAGGAACCTGTCGCTGGCGGCGTTCCGGCCAGTCAGGAGGACGCGGACGCCATCAACGGCCTGGTCCGCGGCATTTACGAGCAGTCCACGCTCAACAGTCTGGTGCAGTACGTGCCGAACAACACCTGCGAGGCCGTCCTGGCCCAGTCGGACCTGGATCCGAATCACAACACCCAGGGCGTTCCTGACATGCCGCTCGACCAGATCCCGCAGTTCCAGCAGGCGCAGCCGAGCGTCGACGCGGTCGAGAATCTCAGTGTCGCCGGCGACAGGGCCTCCGCAGACGTCACTGTCACGTCCGGTGGCCAGACTGACACGTCCGTCATGCGTTTCCTGCGTGAGGACGGTCGCTGGAAGTTCTGCTCCTCCGCCGTCTAGTCACCCTCCGGCCGCTGCGGGCGTGCCGTGTAGCCTGAGTGCTCATGACAGGCACCGCCACCAGTTCGACGTCCGCAACCCCGTACCGCCGCTCCGGCCCCGTCCCCCGGGGCGTCGGCACCGGTGCGGGGTTGCTTGCCGTCTCCCTGCTGGTCTACTCCGCGCTCGGCGCTATCTGGGGTGCGCTGCGTCCGCCAATCCGCGGCACGCATCTGGAGGAGGGGGCGGTCTCGCTGGATCCCACCAGCAGCGCCGAGTTCTCCTCGTTCATCACCTTTGCGCTGACCACCGCAGTGGTGGGAGCGATTTTCGGCGTGTTCGCCTACGTGCTGAACCCCGGGGCCCGGGGGCTGCGCATGCTGCTGTGGCTGCTGGTTGTCGTGCTCGCGGGGGCGGGCTCCTTCCTGGCGGTGGGGGACCTGGTGGGAACGGCCCTGCACTCGACGGTGGTCAATCCCGATGATCTCGCTCCCGGCGAGGAGGTCATGCTGATGCCCAGATTCAACCCCGGGATCGCGTGGCTGGCGTCCCCTTTCCTGGCGGCGTTGTCCTACTGGCTGTGTCTGGCGCTGAGCGTTCGCCAGGAGGGGTGAGGCGCGTCTCGCCATATCGTGCGGGGCACCACTGAATGGGGTAACTGTGGAGGCGGGAGCTGTGTCTTCTGTCCTATTGCAGTAATAAGTACGGAAATAGCAGTAATAATAGGGAATGCGAGCCGCTGCGGCAGTTGATGGGTAGTCGTTCAAGCGGCTCAAGAGAAAACTCCTGAGTTCGCGTGAGAAAAGGATCTCCCCCATGGACCTCGTGGCAAACCCCGACTTTCCCCTCTGGTTGCGAGCATCGCACCTGATCAACTTCATTCTCATCGGTATGCTCCTGCGTTCCGGCGTGGAGATGCTGTCCTCTCTGCCTCGGTTGTGGTGGCGCAATGACTGTGCCCCGGGCACGGAATGGCTGCGTTTCACCCAGCGCAAGCTGCCCAAGGAGGAGGGCGTCTACACCTCGCTGATGGACGAGAAGTCCGTCTCACCGATCTGGTCCCTGCCCGGTCGCGAGAACATCGGCTTGGGCCGTCACTGGCACGGGGTGTCGGTCATGCTCTGGGTGCTCAACGGCATCGTCTACGTCACCCTCCTTTTCGCCACCGGGCTGTGGCGCCGCATCATCCCCACCTCCTGGGACGTTTTCCCGCAGGCGTGGGAGTCGGCCCTGATCTACCTTTCTCTGGATGTCCCGTCCATCGAGCATTTCTCGCCCTACGACGCGCTGCAGATGCTCGCCTACACTTTCGTCATTTTCATTCTCGCCCCGTTCATGATGCTGACCGGCGTCGCCATGTCCCCGGCCGTGCGTTCCCGCTACACGTGGTACGTCAAACTCTGGGGCGGCCACCAGGGTGCCCGTTCGTTGCACTTCATCGGCATGGTTCTGATGAGCGCTTTCATCGTCGTTCACGTCGGTCTGGTCTTCTTCGTCCATGGCCCGCACAACTGGATGCACATGGCCTTTGGCGCGGAGTATGACCCGGCGTACGTCGCGCAGGCCTTCACCACCATCGTCGCCACCGTCGTTGTGGTGATCCTCTTCTGGATTGGCCTGTCCTACTGGTCCCTGGCCGACCGCGCCCGCGCGCAGCGCGTCACCGCCGGTATCTCCGAGATCGGCCGCAAGATCTTCCTCAACTGGATGCGCCCGCGCAGCGCTAGGCAGAACTCTTTCACCGACGCCGACATCTCCGAGTTCCACTGGACCAACGGCCTGCCTCCCACGGAGGATGAGTCCGCGTACTGGGTCCAGCAGCGCGACAACGACTATGAGGACTACGAGATCACCCTCGGTGACGACATCAACCAACGCTCCAGGGTCGTCACCCTCGAGCAGATCAGGACGCTGGCGCAGACCTCCTACATCGCCACCCACACCTGCATGCAGGGCTGGTCGGCCACGTCCCGGTGGACGGGGGTGCGCCTGCGCGACCTCATGCCGTTGCTCGGGGAGCGCCCGGAGGGCGCCAACTTCCTCATGATCGAGTCCTACGGGCTGGCGCAGAAGATGTACGACAACCGCCCGCGCGAGCCCTTCTACGCGGTCATCGACGCGGCCACCGCCGAGGAGGACGATTCGATTCTCGCCTACGAACGCAACGGCGCGCCCATTGACAATCACCTCGGAGCCCCGGCCCGGCTGCGGGTCGAATCCAACCACGGCTACAAGGCGGTCAAATGGGTCTCCCGGATCGCCTGGATCCACGATTACGCGGATTACGGCGACGGGCGTGGCGGAACCCGCGAGGACTCGGCCCTGCAGGCGTTCAACGGTCGTATTTAAGGGTGCTACATTGACCGACATGGCTCACATCACCTCCACCACCTACCCAGTCACCGGCGTCGCCACCGACGCCGACGTCAAGAAGGCGCTCCAGGCGCTGTACGACGTCTTCGCGGAGCAGGGGTTGGGTCAGGCGACCTTCGAGATCACCGAGGAGCAGGCCCGGGTGATCATCAAGCACAAGGACACCGTCACCCCCGACGTCGATGCGCTGAATGACGTGCTCGCCAGGGTCGGCGACTTCCGCATCGGCAGGTAGTCCCGCCCGGCCGGCACCCTCCCGGGGGTGTCGCCACGATTTCCGGGGTACCCAATTTGCCGCCGAACGAGCAGCGCACCGCTTCGTTCCTTGTTATGCTGGCCGGACTCAATCGCTTGAACAATCAGGAGTTCCGCCGGTGTTGTCTGTTAACCGAACCAAGAAGTCTCTCGTCGCCCTGCTGGTCGGCGCCCCGCTGTCGCTGAGCCTGGTGGCCTGCGGCGCCAGTGCGGACAGCGAGGGGGACACCACCGCTGACGGGTCCACCGTCACGAGCACCACGGCGGCCCCGGCGTCGGAGAAGTCCGAGACTGCCGCGTCTTCGGAGTCGTCGGCGGAGTCGGAGGCGTCTGCGGCCGACGACAAGGAAACGGCCGGTGACGAAGAGGCGGCCGGCACCAAGGACAAGTCGCCGGCAGGGGAGAAGCCGGCTCCGGGCGCGAAGAGCGCCCCATCCGGCACCTCCGTCGCACTCAGTGACACCGCGCCGGATGTCCGAGCCGAGGGAACCACCGGTGACCCGGCCGCGGCCGCCGAGGTGGAGTCAGCGGTGCGCAACCAGTTCGACAGCGCCCACTACGCGAACATGGCAACCCTCTGGGACCACACCCAGCGCTCCACCTGCGCCCCCGCACTGCAGGCCTCCCAGCAGGAGGCCAAGGCGATGATGGCGCAGGAGCTTCCGGAAATGCAGGGTATGGACGTCTTCGCGCTCATGGAGGATCCGAACGTCGGCCCGGTCGTGCGCGAGCAGCTGGTCAACCAGCCGGCGCCGCCGGCGCCGACACTCAACAGCATCCGGAGCATCAACGTCGACGGTGACCAGGCCACCGCCCAGGTCAACTCCACGACGGACGGGCAGGCCGGCGATCAGACCCTCACTTTCGCCAACGAAGGCGGAACCTGGAAGGTCTGCGGCTAGCCGTCCTGGCCCGGCCACTCGACGGCGGTCTCCCCGGAGGCCTCCGTGCTGATCACGTCCACCGCGGCCATGACCTGACCCATCCCCACCGTGACCAGGTGCTTGAGCTGCGCCGCATTCTGTCCGGCGGAGAGGTTGACGGTGAATTCCATCCGCACCTGCAGTCCGTCCCGGTCCTTCTGGGTGAAGGACTTGACCAGGCTCGACTTGGCGTTGAAGTCGTTGCACACCAGGAAAAGCCGGAAGCGGTCCGCGTTCGGGTCCGCCTCCACCTCCCAGAAGGCGCGGATGAGCAGGCTCGGCCCGTTGTCGAGGTAGAACGCGAAGAGCACCCCGTTGATCCAGGCGAGCACCAGGTCGTCCACGACCTGCTGCTTCTCGATGCCGGCCGCCGTCAGCGACGCCTGGACATGCTCGACGACGACCTCCCTCGGCGACGCGCCGACCCCAGCCTCCAGGAACTCCTGGCGCGTGGCCGCCGCCGTCCGGGCCCGGGACTGTCCCGAGGGGTGGGCGGCCCGGGACGCCGCCTCCTCGGCGCTGATGGGGGCGGGGAGGCCTTCGTCGGGTCGCGGCAGCCCGTCCAGCACGCCACGTACCGCGTCGTGGTCCTGGCGGTTGCGTATTTCCGTGGCCACCTGGCTGTCCTCGGTCGCCAGCTGCGGGAATTGGCTGATCATCTCCCTGGTGAGCAGCACGCTGGTGTCCACGCCCAGCTCCACGGCGGTGGCCAGCTGTTCGTCGCTCAGCCCCAGGTCGATGATGACGGCGGAATGGGCCCGGAACTGCACGTGGGTGTTCAGGACGTCGCCCTGCAGCGCCATCGTCACGGTGGGGTCCAGGCGTTCCTGGTTCCAGGCGTTGAGGACCTCGGCGACCTTCGGCATGTCCGCCATCTCCAGGCGCTGGCGCAGCACCATGTCGAACCTCAGCGTCGCCGGCTCCGAGGGGCGGGTGGGCATCAGCCGGCGGACGACGAGGATGTGGTCGTTCCAGGGGACGACCAGCCGGTCCTCCCCGTAGAGGCAGTGCAGGCCGAGGGCGCTGAGTGCGACGGCGACGCGGGGGAGCGTGACCGGACGGCTCGGATCGTCGCCCGACGGCGTGGTGCTTGAACGTCGTCCCATTGCCGGTGACCTCCTCCAGGGTGAAGCTTCTGTTCCGAGTGTAGGGGCACGCCGCGGATCCGCCGGCAGGACACCGAGATGTGGCCCACCGGGCGGGGGCGATAGAATGGGGTCTAGTCCTTTTATCCGTCGGTACGTATCCGGAGGCACAGTCAGCATGCTCACCACCATTGATCTGCGCGGTCACGCTCCCTCGAAGTCGGAGTTGCGGCGCGTTCTGCCCCGCGGTGGCACTGACGTCAACGCCGTCATCCCCACCGTCGCCCCCATCGTGGAGGCGGTCCGTGAGGGCGGCGCCGCCGCGGCCCTCGATTACGGCGAGAAGTTCGATCACGTCCGTCCGGAGGCCGTGCGCGTCCCTCGGGAGGTCATCGCCGCCGCGGTCGACACGCTCGACGCGGAGGTCATTGACGCGCTGAGGGAGTCGATCGCCCGCATCCGCAAGGTCCACGCGGAGCAGAAGCCGACCCCGCACACCACCACGCTGGGGCAGGGGGCGACGGTCACCGAGGTGCACATCCCGATCGACCGCGTCGGTCTCTACGTCCCGGGCGGCCAGGCCGTGTACCCCTCCAGCGTCCTGATGAACGTCATCCCGGCGCAGGAGGCCGGCGTCGGCAGCCTCCTGGTGGCGACCCCGCCGCAGGCGGAGTTCGCCGGCCAGCCGCATCCGACGATTCTGGCCGCCTGCCACCTGCTCGGCGTCGAGGAGGTCTGGGCGGTCGGCGGCGCCCAGGCCGTCGCGCTGATGGCCTACGGCGACGACGCGGAAGACCTGGAGCCGGTCGACATCATCACCGGCCCGGGCAACATCTTCGTCACCGCCGCCAAGCGCCTGGTCAACGGTGTCGTGGGGATCGACGCCGAGGCGGGCCCCTCCGAGATCGCCGTGCTCGCCGACGACACCGCCGACGCCGTCATGGTCGCCTACGACCTCATCTCCCAGGCGGAGCACGACCAGCTCGCCGCCTCCGTGCTCATCACCGACAGCGAGGAATTCGCCCGCGCCGTGGACAGGGAGATCGACGAGCGCTACACCGTCACCCTCAACGCCGAGCGCGTCAAGGAGGCGCTGACCGGTCAGCAGTCCGGCATCGTCCTGGTCGACGACATGGAGGCTGGCATCGCCGTCGCCGACGCCTACGCCGCGGAGCACCTCGAGATCCACACCCGGAGCGCCCGCGAGGTCGCCGAGCGCATCCGTCACGCCGGCGCCATCTTCGTGGGCAACTACTCGCCGGTCCCGCTGGGCGACTACGCCGCCGGCTCGAACCACGTTCTGCCGACCTCCGGCACCGCGGCCTTCAGCTCGGGGCTGTCGACGCACACCTTCCTGCGGGAAGTTAACCTGATCGAGTACGACGAGGTCGCCCTCAAGGAGATCGCCCCGCACGTCATCGCGCTGGCCGACGCCGAGGCCCTCCCGGCCCACGGCGAGGCCATCCGCGCCCGTTTCGAATCACTGCCCACCGAGAAGGACAACTGATAGTGACGACCCCCGAGTTCGCAGACGGCACCGCAGCGGTCGGAACCTCTCTGGACAGCCTCCCGCTGCGCGAGGAGCTGCGCGGCAAGTCCGCCTACGGCGCCCCCCAGCTGGAGGTCGCCAACCAGCTCAACACCAACGAGAACCCGTACTCTCCCTCGCAGGAGCTGATCGATGATCTCGTGGCGACCGTCGCCAAGCTCGCCCCCGAGCTCAACCGCTACCCGGAGCGCGACAGCGTCGAGCTGCGCGAGGCGCTGGCCGACTATGTGACCCGCCAGACCGGCGTCACGGTGACCAGGGACAACCTGTGGGCGGCCAACGGCTCCAACGAGGTGCTGCAGCAGCTGCTCCAGGCATTCGGCGGCCCGGGCCGCACGGCGCTCGGCTTCCAGCCCTCCTACTCGATGCACCCGATCCTGTCGGCCGGCACGCAGACGGAGTTCATCAACTGCCCGCGCGGGGCGGATTTCCGCATCGACACGGACGCCGCGTTGGCGGCCATCGCCGAGCACGCCCCGGACGTCATTTTCGTGACCACCCCGAACAACCCGACCGGCGACGTCACCTCGCTGGCGGACATCGAGAAGATCATCGCCGCGACCGAGGGCATCGTCATCGTCGACGAGGCCTACGCGGAGTTTTCCCCGTCCCCCTCGGCCGTGACCCTGCTGGAGAAATACCCTGCCAAGCTGGTCGTCTCCCGAACGATGAGCAAGGCCTTCGACTTCGCGGGCGGACGGCTGGGCTACTTCGTCGCGGCCCCCGCCTTCATCGAGGCCGTCATGCTGGTGCGTCTGCCGTACCACCTGTCCATGCTCAGCCAGGCGGCGGCCATCGTCGCCCTGCGCCACAGCGAGGACACCCTGGCCACGGTGCAGAAGCTCTCCGAGGAGCGCGAACGCGTCGCCGCCCGCCTCGACGAGCTTGGCTACAGCCGGGTGCCCAGCGAGTCCAACTTCATCTTTTTCGGGGATTTCCGGGACCAGCACGCCGCGTGGGAGGCTTTCCTCGAGCGCGACGTGCTCATCCGTGACGTCGGCGTCGCCGGCCACCTGCGCACCACCATCGGTCTGCCCGTCGAAAACGACGCCTTCCTCGCCGCGGCGGCGGAAGTCAAGGCCCTCAACCTCTAGACAATCAGGAGCTGCTCCTTCATGAGTGATCGCATCGGACGGTCCACCCGCACCACCAGCGAGTCGGACATCCAGGTCGAGATCAACCTCGACGGCACCGGACAGGTCGACGTCGACACCGGCCTGCCGTTCTTCGACCACATGCTCAACGCCTTCGGCACCCACGGCGCCTTCGACCTGACGGTCAAGGCCCAGGGCGACACCGAGATCGACGCGCACCATACCGTCGAGGACACCGCCATCGTCCTGGGCGAGGCGCTTCTCGACGCCTTCGGCGACAAGAAGGGCATCCGCCGCTTCGGCCAGCGCCAGTTGCCGATGGACGAGACCCTCGTCGAGGCCGTCCTGGACATCTCGAACCGCCCCTACTTCGTCATGAACGGCGAGCCGGAGAACATGGACTGGCAGGTCATCGGCGGCCACTACGCCACCGTCATCAACCGCCACTTCTTTGAGACCCTGGCCTACAACTCCCGCATCACCCTGCACATCAACGTGCACTACGGTCGCGACCCGCACCACATCACCGAGGCCGAGTACAAGGCTGTCGCCCGGGCGCTGCGCGAGGCCACGGAGGCAGATCCGCGGGTGAGCGGTGTTCCCTCCACCAAGGGAGCGCTCTAACCCCATGGACGGCTCCTACTGGATGGTCATGGGCCTGTTCCTGGTTGCCGGTCTCCTGGTCGGGGGCGTAATCTCGGCATACCAGAACGGTTCCAAGGCAGCGACACTGGTCATGATGGTTCTCGCCGGAGTGGCCGTGGTCGGTGCCGTACTTGTCTTGTTAGGAGTAGTGGGTTAGTGAGCAACGCCGAGGCCAGTCAGAATGATTTGACTAGACCGACCCCGGCTCCCGCACAGCGTGGCGGCACCATCGACAGCATCTGGAAGGCACCCGGCTTTCTGGCGACGATGGTCGCCGTCGCCGCCGCTTTCGGCGCCTGGTCGCTGCTGCTGCCAGTGGTGCCGATGGCCGTCATCGACTCCGGCGGCACGGCGGCACTGGCCGGCGCCACCACCGGCGCCTTCATGGCAGCGACGGTGATCACCCAGATCAGCACGCCGTGGCTCCTGCGGGTCGTCGGCTACCGCCCGGTGATGGTCCTGGCCGCCTTCATGCTCGGCGTCCCGGCCCTGGGGCACCTGCTGGGTACCGAGGCCTGGATCGTCCTCCTGTTCAGCGCGCTGCGCGGCATCGGGTTCGGCGCGATCACCGTGGCCGAGTCCGCCCTGATCGCCGAGCTGCTCCCGCTGAAGCTGTTGGGCAAGGGGACCGGCACCCTGGGCGTGTTCATCGGTCTCTCGCAGATGATCGCCCTGCCCATCGGCCTGGCCGTCGCCGACGCCTTCGGCTACGAGCCCGTCTACCTCACGGCTGCGGTCGTCGCGCTGGTCGCCGCCGTCATGTGCCTGCGGATCCCCGCGATCAAGGCCGCACCGGTGTCGGCCTCCTCCGCGGACGCGGGCGAGCATCGCCGGGTGGCCATGTGGAAGCTGGTGTTGGTCCCGGCGCTGTCGCTGATGACGATCTCCATGGGCTACGGTCTGGTCTCCTCCTTCCTGCCGACGGCGATTCGGGAGGCCGACCCCGTCACCGGTGCCGTTATCGGCGGACTGGTCCTCTCGGTGACGGGCGGGGCCGCCATGGTCTTCCGCTATCTCGTCGGTCTGGCCGCCGACCGCTCCGGTGAGCCGGGGCGCCTGATCATTCCGTTCCAGCTGCTGGCGCTGCTGGGCATGGCCCTGATGGCGGCCATCCTGTACTACGGGTGGTCCGTGTGGCTGCTGGTGCCGGCGGCGCTCATGTTCGGCGGCGGCTTCGGCGCGGTCCAGAACGAGGCCCTGCTGACGATGTTCCACCGGCTGCCGCGCTCGAAGGTCTCGGAGGCCTCGGCGGTGTGGAACATCTTCTACGATTCGGGCACCGGCGTCGGCTCGGTCGCGTTCGGTGCCATCGTCGGGGTCGCCGCCTACGCGTCCGGTTTCGGCGCGGCGGCCGCGGTCATCGCGTTCGGCATCGTCGCGAGCCTGCTCGACCGCTGGCTCGGCCTGTATCGCGTCACCGAGTACGACAACCTCTCGACCCGACTGCGCCAGGCCGTCCGGCGCACCGGGCGGCCGGCGGAAAAACGCGCTGACTAGACGATAGTGGTCGACGGGGGAGTGGGCGTTATTCTTGTGCGCATGACCACTTCGGCTAAGTCTGTCGCCCTGCTGGACTACGGTTCCGGCAACCTCCGTTCCGCCCAGCGTGCGCTCGAGCACGTGGGGGCGAACGTCACCGTCACCTCCGATCCGAAGGTTGCCGTCGAGATGGACGGGCTGGTCGTGCCGGGCGTCGGCGCCTACGCAGCCTGCATGAAGGGCCTGCGGGCGGTCGAGGGACCCCGCGTGATCGGCCAGCGCCTCGCCGGCGGCCGTCCGGTGCTGGGCATCTGCGTCGGTATGCAGGTTCTCTTTGAGACCGGCAACGAACACGGCATCGTCACGCAGGGCTGCGGGGAGTGGCCGGGCAGCGTCGAGCGCCTGCAGGCGGACATCCTGCCGCACATGGGCTGGAACACGGTCGAGACGCCTGAGGGGTCGGAGATGTTCGCCGGGTTCGACGAGGCCACCCGCTTCTACTTCGTCCACTCCTACGCGGCGCGGGAATGGAGTCTCGTCACCGACGGCCGGACCCGGCCACCGAAGGTGACCTGGGCGTCGCACGGCGGTGACCGCTTCGTCGCCGCCGTCGAGAACGAACCTCTGTGGGCGACCCAGTTCCACCCCGAGAAGTCCGGCGACGCCGGCGCCCACCTGCTAGAGAACTGGCTGAAGAGCTTCTAGGTTCCCCACGGCCTACCCCGCCTCCTCGCCGCCCCCGCCATCTAGTCGCGGACGTCGGCGGGGCCGGTGTGAACGGGCAGGCCCGCCGCGGCCCACGCCTCGAAACCGCCGACCACGTCGGTGGCGTTGTGCAGCCCCATCTCCTGCAGGGCGGCCGCCGCCAGCGAGGAGGAGTAGCCGTGGCGGCACACCAGCACCCACGGGTGCGACCAGTCGACGGCCTCGGGGATGCGCCAGGCGAAGGTGGGATCCAGCCGCCAGGGCAGGATGGTCAGGTCGATGACGATCGCCCCGGGCAGCTCACCCTGGGCGCGGCGGTGGTCGGGCATGCGGACGTCGACAAGCCTCGCCCTGCCGGCCTCCTGCAGCTCGTACGCCTGTACCGGGGACAGCCGCCTCAGACGGGCGCGGGCCCGCTCCAGGTGGGACATGGATCCCTGCATCAGGCCGGCCCCACCGGCCTGTCCAGCAGCATGCCCGCCACGTGGTAGGCGGCGCCGACGTGCTGCTGCACGTCGTCGATGAGGGAGATCAGCCGGATGCCGCGGGAGACCGGCAGCCCGTCGTACTCGGCGACGGTTTCGTCGAGCTGGGCGGGGGACTGCTCGGCCCAGTAGGTCACGACCTCCCCGAGCACGGTTTCGAGGTACTCGCCGAGCAGCGGCTGGTCTTCGACGACGACCGAGGCGGCCTCGGCCGGCGAGTGGCCCAGGCCGAAACCGTCGCCCAGGTAGGGCAGGCCGAAACGGTCCCGGAATCCGGACCGGGTCCAGGCCTGCTCCCAGCCGGTCAAGTCCGCGAGCTGGACGTCCACCTCGCGACCCGAGTGCCACAACAGCCACGCGATGGAGTTCGGGTGGCCGCCCGGGTGCGCGTTGAGCTGTGCCGGGGTCAGCGTGGGCAGCGCCCGCACCGCCGTGACGGGGCGGGAGGCGAGATCCCGGATGACGTCGGTGGAGTCCATGGCGGCTAGGAACGCTCCGCCACGAAGTCCTGGGCGATCGCCACCGGGGAGGCCTTCTCCTCACCGAGGTTGCGGTCATTGAAGGCCACCAGCTGCTCGGTGGTCAGCTCCGCGTTGACCTCGTTGAGGACGTCGACGGCCTCCTGCGGCAGGGCGTCGACGCGGTAGACCGGAACGATGTTCTCCGGGAGGATGAGACCTTCCGGGTCCGCCAGCGCGACGGTCTCGACGATGTTGCCCTCGGAATCGTAGGAGGGGGAGGTCGAATAGACGCTGGCGACGTCGACGACGCCGTCACGCAGGGCGGTCACCGACAGTGGCCCGCCGCTGTCGGAGATGAAGTTGTACTCGATCTTGTCGGCGCTGACGCCGTAGACGCGCTCGAGCCCCTCGGCGTTGAACGGGCGCTGCTCGATCTCCGGGTTCGCCGCCCAGCGGATGGTGTCCATCTTCTGCAGGTCGCCCAGGGTGGTGAGGCCGTACTCCTCGGCCGTGGCCGGCAACACATGGAAGGAGTCGGAGTTCTGGCCCGGGGCGAGCTCGCCGAGTGCCAGCCCCTCGGGGAGGGCCTCGGCGGTGGCGCCGGCCACGGCCGCGGAGTCCGCGCCTTCGGGGATGTCGGCGTCATAGAAGGCGCCCAGCGAGCCGACGTACTCCGGGAACACGTCCACGGAGCCCTCCTCCAGGGCGCCGGTGTAGACCTCGCGGGAGCCGATGCCGGAGTTCACCTCGACGTCGAAGCCGGCCTCCTTCAGCGCCTCGGCGTAGATGTTGCCGATGATGTCGGACTCCGGGAAGTTGGCGGTGCCGATGACGATGGCCCCGCCGTCGCCGCCCTCCCCGCCGTCGGCTTCGGAACCGGTCGGATCGGAGGTGGAGCAGGCGGCGAGGACGACGGAGGAGGCCAGCGCGGCGGCCAGAACGATCTTCTTCATGGTGGTCACTTTCTTCTCGGCTTGATTGCCCCAAGGATAGGTAATTCCGCTCAGCGACGGCGCGGGCTTCGCCCCCGCACTCCGGCCGGCCGGACCGCGCGCTGGACGACGGCGAGGGCGGCGTCGATGAGCAGGGTCAGGGCGATGATCACCAACGCCCCGGCGACCATGCGGGCGTAGTCCTGCACGGCGAGACCGTCGAGGATGAGCCGGCCCAGCCCGCCGAGACCGATGTAGGAGGCGACCGTCGCGGAGGCCATCACCTGCACCATCCCCGAACGTACGCCGCCGACGATGGTGGCGCCGGCCAGCGGCAGCTCGACCCGGCTCAGGATTTGAAACTCCGTGTGACCCACGGCGCGGGCGGAGTCGACGATGGTGGCGGGTATCGCGGCGATGCCGGAGAAGGAGTTGGCCAGCACCGGGGGTATCGCGAGGATGACCAGCACAATGATCGCGGGAATGAGAGGCAGCCGGATCCCGAAGGAGAGCTGGACGGTGAGGAAGGTCAGCAGACCGAGCGTCGGCATGGCACGCAACGCCCCGGAGAAAGCGAGGATGGCGGAAGAGCCCGTGCGGCGGTGGCCCAGCCACAGCCCGAGCGGCAGGCCGACGGCCATGGCGATGGCCAACGCCAGGAAAGAGTAGAGAAGATGCTCGCCGACGCGCTGGGTGAGCACGGCCGTGTTCGCGGGGTCGAGGAGATGGCGCACGGCCTCGAGAAGGAAGTTCATCGCGTCCTCCGGGCCCGGGTCCAGGGCAGCAGCAGCCAGGCCGCGGCGACGATGAGGGCGTCGAAAAGCAGCGCGAGGATGACCGTGCCGATGATGCCGGCCAGGATTTCGGTGGGGAAGGAGCGCAGGAACCCGTTGGTGAACAGCGAGCCGAGCGATTGCACGCCGATGAGTGCACCGACCGAGACCAGCGAGATCGTGGACGCGGAGACCACCCGGATCCCGCCGACGATCACGGGCGCCGCCAGCGGCAGTTCCACCCCGAGCACGCGGCGCAGGGACGTGTAGCCCAGGGCGGTGGCGGTGTTGCGCTGGGTGGCGTCGACCGCGTCAAAACCGTCGGCGACGGTGCGCACCTGCAGGGCCACGCCGTAAATGGTCAGGGCGACGAGAACGTTGAGCGGGGAGATGATGGAGGTGCCCAGGACCAGCGGCATCAGGATGAACAGCACCAGCGAGGGGATGGCGTACAGGACGGAGGCCAACCCCACCAGCGCGTCGCGGCCCCAGGCGTAACGGTGGGCCACCCACCCGATGGGCAGCGCGATCAGGGTCGAAGCCAGGACGGCGGGCCAGGAGAGGTTGGCGTGGGTGAGGGCGAGCCGGCCGATCTGATCCACGTTGGCGAGCAGCCACTCAACGTTCACGGGCCGCTCCTGCCGTGCCGATGACGTGGCCGTGGGCGTCGCGGACAATGCCGGTGCCGGGATCCACGCTGAGCGAGCGGGCGTCGTCGCCGACGAAGCGGCGCACGTGCTCGCTGGTCGGGTTCATCAGCAGTTCCTCGGCGGAGCCGACCTGCTCGATGTGGGCGTCGCCGGAAAGCAGGACGATTTCGTCGGCGAGGCGGAAGGCCTCGTTCATGTCGTGGGTGACCAGGACGATGGTCTTGTGCAGCTCCTCCTGCAGCTGGAGGAGGTTCTCCTGGAGGTCGCGGCGGATGAGGGGATCGACGGCGCCGAAGGGCTCGTCCATGAGCAGGATGTTCGGATCGTGGGCCAGCGCACGGGCGACGCCGACGCGCTGGGCCTGGCCGCCGGAGAGTTCGCCGGGGTAGCGGCGGCGCAGGTCCGGGGAGAGGCCGACCATCTCCATGAGCTCGCCGAGCCCCCGGGCGCCGGTGCGTTGACGGCGCAGCCGCGGCACCGTCAGGATGTTCTGCTCGACCGTGCGGTGCGGCAGCAGGCCCGAACCCTGGATGACGTAGCCGATGGAGCGACGCAGCTCGACGGGGTTGCGGGTCGCGACGTCGGCGCCGTCGACGAGCACCGTTCCCGAGGTGGGGGCGACCATGCGGTTGATCATCCGCAACAGGGTCGTCTTACCGCAGCCCGAGGTGCCGACCAGGGCGGTCAGGCGCCGGGACGGGAAGGCGTGGGAGAACCGGTCGACCGCGGGGCCGTCGGTTCCGGGGTAGCGCACGGTGGCGTCGCGGAACTCGATCATCGGAGTCCTCCTCCGTCAGGGGCGGGTCGGCTGCGAGAAACTAGGGGTGGAACGCAGGTCGCGCCCAGGTTAATGAAGAATGGTCGGCGGCGACAACGGGGGGTGGGCGCGCGTGGGCCGGGAACCTCCCCAAAGGTCCGGCGCTTTGCCTGGGCGCGGGTAGGTGCACGCTAGGATGTGTGCCATGACTTTCACTCTCCTGCCTGCCGTAGATGTCGTCGATGGCCAGGCTGTCCGCCTTGATCAGGGCGAAGCCGGTACGGAAAAGAATTACGGCGCCCCGCTCGACGCCGCCCTCGATTGGCAGGCCCAGGGCGCGACCTGGCTCCACTTCGTCGACCTCGACGCCGCCTTCGGCCGCGGCTCCAACCACGAGCTCATGGCGGAGATCACCGGCAGGCTCGACATCAACGTGGAGTTGACCGGCGGCATCCGCGACGACGAGTCCCTTGAGCGTGCCCTGGCGACCGGCGCCAAGCGCGTCAACATCGGCACCGCCGCGCTGCAGAAGCCGGAGTGGATAGCCGAGGTGCTGGGCAAGTACGGCGACCAGGTCGCCGTCGACATCGCCGTGCGCTTCGAGGACGGGGAGTGGCGCACCAAGGGCAACGGCTGGACCTCGGACGGTGGTGACCTGTGGGAGGTGCTCGAGCGCCTCGATTCCGCCGGCTGCCAGCGCTTCGTCGTCACCGACGTGTCCAAGGACGGCACCCTGGCCGGCCCTAACATAGACCTGCTGCGCGAGGTCTCGGCCGCCACCGACGCTATGGTCACCGCCTCCGGCGGCATCTCCTCCATCGAGGACGTGCTGGCCATCGCCGAATACGCCGACGAGGACATCGATTCCGTCATCATCGGCAAGGCGCTCTACGAGAAGCGCTTCACGCTTGTCGACGCGCTCGCGGCGGTCGCCGACCGCTGACCGCGGCCGAGTGGACCTCGCAGACAGAGAACGGAGCTTGCCCGTGCGCAACCTGGATGACATGCTGGCCCACGCGGTCCGCGTGGTCGAAGAGGCCGAGGCGATGTTCATCGCCGGCCTCGGTTCGGATCCCGCCTCCCTGAAGTTCCCCGGCGACTTCGCCACCGAGATCGACGTGGAGATCGAGTCCACGGTGCGCCGCATGCTCACCCAGGCGACGGACATCCCGGTCTTCGGGGAGGAGGCCGGCGGCGTCTACCAGCCGGAGGCCACCTGGATCGTCGATCCCATCGACGGCACCTCCAACTACGCAGCCGGCAACCCGCTGTCCGCGATTCTCGTCAGCCTCGTGCTCGACGACGAACCCGTCGTCGCCGTCACCTCCATCCCGATGCTCTCGCGCCGCCTCACCGCGGTGAAGGGCAGGGGGGTCACCGTCAACGGACGGCGGGCCGACCCGATCCGCAACCGCAGCCCGCTGGTGGCTCAGGTCGGCTATTCCTCCGTCGGCGCGCAGTACAGCTCCCGCTTCCCGACGTCCATGCGGCTGGAGGTGCTGGCCCGCCTCTCCGAATCGGCCCTGCGCCCGCGTATCACCGGTTCCGTCGGCGTGGACCTGGCCCTGACCGCCCAGGGCACCTTTGACGGAGCCGTGAGTTTTTCCCCCTACATGTGGGACAACTCCGCGGGCGTCCTGCTCGTGCGGGAGGCCGGCGGCGTGGTCACCGACATCGCGGGTGATCCCTGGGTGCCCAAATCCACCGGCGTCGTGGCCGGTACGGAAGCGGCGCACCGGGAGATCATGAGTACGATGAACAAGATCCTGGCCAAGAAAGACCAGGGCCGGAACTAAAGGAGTAGTCATGTCGGTAGCGATCCGTGTCATTCCCTGCCTGGATGTCGACAATGGCCGTGTGGTCAAGGGCGTCAACTTTGAAAACCTCCGCGACGCCGGCGACCCGGTGGAACTCGCGCAACGCTACGGCGCCGAGGGCGCCGACGAGCTGACCTTCCTCGACGTGACCGCCTCCAAGCACGGCCGCGGCACCATGCTCGACGTCGTCCGCCGCACCGCCGAGCAGATCTTCATCCCGCTGACCGTCGGCGGCGGCGTGCGCAGCGTCGAGGACGTCAACGAGCTGCTGCGCGCCGGCGCCGACAAGGTCTCCGTCAACACCGCCGCCATCAGCCGCCCGGAGCTGCTGCGCGAGCTCTCGCAGCAGTTCGGCGCCCAGTGCATCGTCCTCTCCGTCGACGCCCGCCGCGTCCCGGAGGGGGGCGAGCCACAGCCCTCCGGCTTCGAGGTGACCACCCACGGCGGCACCCGTTCGGCGGGCATTGACGCCGTTGAATGGGCGCGCCGCGGCGAGGAGCTCGGCGTCGGCGAGATCCTGCTCAACTCCATGGACGGGGACGGCACCAAGGACGGCTTCGACATTGAGCTGATCGAGAAGGTTCGCGCCGCCGTCACTGTCCCGATCATCGCCTCCGGCGGGGCAGGCAAGGCCGAGCACTTCCCGCCGGCCGTCGCCGCCGGCGCCGACGCAGTCCTGGCCGCCACCATCTTCCACTTCGGCGAGGTCACCGTCGGCGAAGTCAAGGACGCCCTGGATGAGGCAGGTTACGAGGTCCGCCGATGAGCGACATCCGGTCCTACGAACTCGACGAGTCCATCGCCGGGCGCCTGAAGCTTAACGACGCCGGGCTCATCCCCGCCATCGTCCAGGCCGAGGGAACCGGCGAAGTCCTCATGATGGCGTGGATGGACACCCATGCGCTGGCCCACTCCCTGGCCACCCGCAAGGGCACCTACTACTCCCGCTCCCGCGACCAGTACTGGATCAAGGGCGAAACCTCCGGCCACACCCAGGAAGTCACCGGCGTCAGGCTCGACTGCGACGGCGACACCATCCTCATGACCGTGAACCAGACGGGCGCCGCCTGCCACCTCGGCACCCGCACCTGCTTCGATTCGGACACCCTTCTGTGAGTACCCCCGCTTCCGAGAACTCCTCCGCTCCCGTCGCCGCCGCTCCCGTGAGCGACCGGAAGATGTCCTTCATCGCCGGTCTGCTCCTGATGCTCGGCGCGCTCCTGCTCTGGTTCGCCTCCCGCATGACGTGGCTGACCGTGGAGGCCTTCGACGACAAGGCCGGCGCCTCGACCATCGATTTGAGTGGCGCCGCCTGGTCCACCGAGGCCACCGCGATCGCGCTGCTGCTTCTGGTCGCGTCCGTCGCGGCCTTCGCCCTGCGCAAGGTGGGCCGTCGTGTTGTCGGGGCCATTTCGGCCCTGGCCGCGGTCGGCGCGTCATGGACGCCGCTGATGCTGCTGAGCAACGGCGCCGACCCGCAGCGTGCCCATCAACTGCTCACCTCCGGGGCCGCCAGTCAGCAGGCCAGCAACCCGGTCTCCATTTCCTCCTGGGCGGAGATCACCAACATCACCGTCTCCACGGCAGGACCACTGGTGGCGATGCTCGGAAGCGCCATCGCCCTCGTCGGCGGTGTCCTGCTGGCGATGAAGCCGGGCAGTGACGGAGCCAAGCTAAACAAGTACGAGCGGAAGGCGCAGCGCGAGGAAAAGCTGGCGGAAGACCTGCGCGCGACCCCGGACTCGGGTCGCGTCCTGTGGGACGCCCTCGACGCCGACATCGACCCGACCGACCTGGACCCGGGCCGAAACTAGTCAGCGGCGGTTGTCCGGCTGCTCAAACACCCAGGAGCCGATGACTCCCGGAACCACCGCCGGTCGATCCCCGAGCAGGTCACGGAGGTTGCCCTCCCGCTCGACCTGGCTGGTCACCGCCTTGGCGCCGGTGGTTTCGGAGGCTCGTCCGGCGCGACCGCCGGCGCCGCCCATCGGGCCGCCCATCATGATTCCCGGGCGACCGCTGAGGCCAGGCCCCGCACCCGCGCCCGGCGCCGAGCGCGCACCGTGGTGCGCGGAGTTCTGGCCGGCGGAATCTGGTGCCGCGACCTTTGTCGCCCCCGCGGTGGGCATGCCGCCGCGAAGACCGGAACCGGAACCGCCAGCATGGGAACCCGGTACGCCGGAACCGGTGCCGCGGCTCGAGGACCCGATGACCCCGGGACGGGCGGGGCGATCGTGGGATCCGCCCGCGGATCGCCCGGCACCCGGTCCCACCACCCCTGAGGCAAGAGGTACGGAACCGGAGTGAGGGCTCATGGCGGGGCCGGCAGTTGAGGCGCCTCCCCCGGGGGAAGCCGCGGCAGCCCCGCCGAAGACACCGGGGGCAAGACCGCCGGACTGGGCCATGCCTGGGGTGGCGGTGCCCGCGGGAACGGAACCATTCAGTGGGCTCACCGGGTTCAGCGGACCCGTCGACGCCGCGCCGGTGGCTAGTTGGCCCGGGTCAATGTCGCTTCCTGAATAGGGGTGCAGGACGTCGATGAGCTCAGCGGCCTGCTCCGCCGTGCTGAACTCGCCGGGATGCTGCGCAACGTGGGAAATGAGTTCCTGGCGCGCGGAGTTGGGCCACTGAACGTTGTCGATGACGTTAGCTACCGTCGACGCCACACTCACCGCATTACGCCCGGCTTCGACGATGGACCCCGGGGACGGAGCATTCGCGGAGGTTAGCGTGACCGGGATTGGCTGCGCGGGAGCGAGCGCCGTGTTGGCGAAGGGGACGTAGGCCGTCCGGAGTGCCAGATCCATCTGGGCGGCGTGAGCGGGGGAGAGCGTGCCCGATGCCGCGACAATGTCGATCGCCTGGCGAACGTAGTTGTGCATGGCGATCTTGGCGTTCCACAGCGCATCGACGTGTCCCCGCATCGCGGAGGCATTCGAGGTGAACGTGGCGGATGTGTTTCCTGTGCTGCGAATACTGTCGACTGCTTCATCGATGGCGACACCGTAACCAGCGGCCTGAACTGTGTTCGCCACCTTGAAGATATCGGCGGTCGCCTCACTCAGCCCGGAAATAATCTTGCCCCAGGTATGGTTCGCATCGGCCGCCTGACCGATGGAAGTCGCCACCATCTGAGCTTCCAGCCCCATGAGGCTCGGCGGCACTGGAATCAGGGGCAACTGTTTGTACAAGGGTGATGACTCGACTCCGCTGAATCCTTCGGCGAGGAAGGGGGAGTCGACCGCTCCGGTGCCACCTTCGTCTACGGTGTCGAAGCCTTGCGCGTAAGTGATGTCAGTCGTGGATGCACCGTCGGAGAGGGCCTGGAGATTGGAGGCGGTTCCTGAGAGGGTTTTCCCTAGTAATCGAAGGATAATATTTGCTGAAGCTGGGGTTCCGTGTAAGGCCAAGCCATTAGAAAGACCAGTGGAGTTCAGTCCGGCTGCTGTCGAGAAACTACCATTCAATGAAGAGGCTTCAGCCTCGCGCATACGCAGTTTTACACTATTGCTGATTAGGGATACAGACCGTCGAGCAGAATCAATTGAAGAAATATCCAGCGAAAACATGGTTTTCAAACCCCCCGGAGTTGTGTGTAGAGGCTGTCTAGGCCTCGAAGAGCAATTTCGCAGAACTCTGCTTGGGTACTGATGGGAGAAAAGGAGGAGAATCCTACCCCGACTCGTCCCGCATCAGTAGATACTGACGCCCAGCATTCGCTTCCAAACCCATCCGAACTAAACACATGGGTAAACGCGCCAGGTGTGGTGGATTCTGGCACGGAGTCTAATATGTAGCCAGATTGCAGAAAGCGACTTACTGGGACAGCATCGGTCATAATTTCAAACTCCCCGTATTCAAAGGTTTCGTCCGAAGGCTGAAGGACGCAGGTGATGCCGTATGGTCCGTGAGAGGTTTCAAGCCCCTCGACCCGCTTCATCCCCGCCTTGTGCAGTACTTCGTCAGGAAGGTGATCGCACATGTTGATCAGGTCGACGGGACCTTCCGGGTCGAAGTCCCCGAGGGTCACGAATTCCCCGTCGAAGTAGAACCCTGGCGGCACCTCGGCGGGTGCGGTCGTGTTTGGCGCCGCTGTGGGAACTGCCTGTTCCGCGACCGTCGGAGCGCAGGCCGTAGTAGTCGCTGCTAGCAGAATCGAGCCGAGCACCGTGTGGAGAGGTCTCATTTCTTGTTCACCCCCGAGAACATCTATTAACGAGACGTCCCTCACTCTCGCACAGCCCCGGCCGTCCCGCTTGCCGTAGGAGGGTTTTGCCCACTGAAGTGAGCAGAGGCTCGGCCCGAAGTGAGGGGGTACCGGTGACCTCGAAGGATTTCTTCGGGTGTGACGGCCGGTACTAACGTATGGCTTACATCTCAACGCACCGACGGGAGGGGTGACGTGGGTAAGGCACTGGCAGTGAACGAGATTGTCGCAGGCATCCTCGAGGATGTTGCCGCGCGTGAAGCTCGCATCCCGTTCCGGGAGATCAAGGCGATGTCCCGAGACACCGCTCCCACCCGCAACGCCATCGAGGCGCTGATGCGGCCCGGGTGTTCCGTGATCGTGGAAATCAAGCGGCGCCTGCCGCATTCGGGCACCGAATTCGCGATCGACTCGATTGCGGATGCGGCGGCGGGGTTTCAGGAGGTCGGGGCGCACCTCATCGCGTGTCAGACTGAGCACCGCAGGTTCCTGGGGTCGCTCGAGGACATGTGCCAGGCCCGGGAGGCGGTGGAGGTTCCCATGATGATGCGCGACATCATCGTGGACCCGTATCAGGTCCATGAGGCCCGCGTCTACGGCTCCGACGTCGTACCTCTGCAGGTGGAGCTGTTGGAACAGGCGCGTTTCGAGGCGCTGGTGGATAGGACCGAGTCGCTGGGAATGACGGCGGTGGCCGAGGTTCGTACTCCGGAGGAGGCCGATCGGGCGCTGAGGGCCGGGGTGAGAGTCGTCGGGGTCAACGCGTGGTCGATCACGTCCGATGAGCTGAACCGGGAGAACTTCGCGGCCATCGTCCCGGGCTTGCCTGCCGAAATCATCCGGATCGCGGTCGGCGGTGTCCGGGTGCCGAAGGATCTGCTCGGTTACGCGGGGCACGGCGCGGATGCGGTGTTGATCGGTGAGTCGATCCTCTCCGCGGAGAATCCGAGACAGGCGGCGCAGCGGTTGGTGGCCACCGGCCAGCACCCGGCCTGTCCCTCGCGATAACCACGGGGCTTTGGCACACTGATGGGGTGAATACGATGATTCTGGCGAATATCCCGTCCCCACCGCAGGGCGTGTGGCACCTTGGCCCCATCCCGCTTCGCGCTTATGCCCTGTGCATCATCGCCGGCATGCTGGTGGCGATCTGGCTGACCATGCGCCGTTACACGTCCCGTGGGGGAGACCCCGACATGGTCTGGGACGCGGCCATCGTCGCCATCCCGGCCGGAATCATCGGCGGGCGCCTGTACCACGTCATCACGGACGCGGACAAGTACTTCTGTGAGGGGTGCAATCCCTGGGCGGCGTTCAACATCACCGCTGGTGGTCTGGGCATCTGGGGTGCCATCGCTTTGGGGGCGCTGGCCGTGTGGGGCCTGTTCCGGTGGAAGGGTGTTCCGCTCGGCCCGTTCGCGGACGCCGTTGCGCCGGGCGTGATTCTGGCGCAGGCGATCGGCCGTCTGGGTAACTGGTTCAACCAGGAGATCTACGGCAGAGAGACCGACGTCCCGTGGGCGCTGGAAATCTATTACCGCGTGGATGAGAACGGCCAGTTTTCGCCGCTCAATGGCACCTCCACGGGTGAGGTCATCGCGACGGTGCACCCGACTTTTCTCTACGAGCTGATCTGGAACCTCCTCGTCTTCGTCTTCCTGCTGTGGGCGGAGCGCCGGTTCCGCCTCGGTCACGGCCGGGTGTTCGTGCTGTATGTCGCGGGTTACACCCTGGGCCGTTTCTGGGTCGAGTTGATGCGGGCGGATGATGCGACGATGATCCTTGGCCAGCGCGTCAACACCTGGGTCTCCGTCATCGTCTTCATCGTCTCCGTCATCGTCTTTTTCAGCCTTCGGAAGGGGCGCGAGACGCCAGAAGAGGTGGATCCGCGGCCGCGCGACGAGTCCGGGGAGGTGCTGCCCCGCGAGAAGTGGGACAACGCCCGGGCGACCGGTGAAGAAGGGGAGTTGCCCCGCGGAGCGGAAACAAGCGGAAGTTCCGGAGTCCGGAAAGGACCCGACCGGAAGGGTGAGGGCTAAAAACATGGACGGCGAACGACGCCGAAACCGCGTAGATTGGGGCCAGCTCCCCAATAAACAAGCAAGATAATACCTTTACGTAGTAAGGTGGTCCACGTGAACAGAAGAACGAAGATCGTTTGTACGCTCGGCCCCGCTGTCGCCAGCCAGGAAGGCATCCGCGAGCTCGTTGAGGCGGGCATGAACGTCGCCCGCATGAATTTCTCGCATGGCGACCACGCCGATCACGAGCAGAACTATAAGTGGGTCCGTGAAGCCACCGACGAGACCGGCCAGGCCGTCGGCATTCTCGCTGACCTGCAGGGCCCGAAGATTCGCCTCGGTCGATTCACGGAGGGCTCGGCCTACTGGGCCACCGGTGAGATCGTCCGCATCACCACTGAGGACGTCGAGGGCACCCACGACCGCGTGTCGACCACTTACAAGGGCCTCGCGGAGGACGCGAAGCCCGGCGACCGTCTCCTCGTCGACGACGGCAAGGTCGGCCTCAAGTGCATCGAGGTCGACGGCAACGACGTCGTGTGTGAGGTCACCGAGGGTGGCCCAGTCTCGAACAACAAGGGCGTCTCCCTGCCGGGAATGAACATTTCCGCCCCGGCCCTGTCCGACAAGGACAAGGAGGATCTGCGGTACGCGCTGAAGCTCGGCGTCGACATCGTTGCGCTGTCCTTCGTGCGTTCCCCCTCCGACATTGACCTGGTGCACGAGATCATGGACGAGGTTGGCCGTCGCGTGCCGGTCATCGCCAAGATCGAGAAGCCGGAGGCCGTCGACGCCCTCGAGTCGGTCATCCTCGCCTTTGACGGCATCATGGTCGCCCGTGGTGACCTCGGCGTCGAGATCCCGCTGGAGCAGGTCCCGCTGGTGCAGAAGCGCGCCATCCAGATCGCCCGCGAGAACGCGAAGCCGGCCATCGTCGCCACCCAGATGCTCGACTCGATGATCGAGAACTCCACCCCGACCCGGGCGGAGACCTCCGACGTCGCCAACGCCGTGCTCGATGGCGCCGACGCGGTCATGCTGTCCGGCGAGGTCTCCGTGGGCAAGTACCCCCACGAGACCGTCCGCACCATGTCGCGCATCGTCAAGGTCGCCGAGACCGGCGGCACCGTCCCGGAGCTCAACCACATCCCGCGCACCCGCCGCGGCGTCATCGCCTACTCCGCGCGTGACATCGCGGAGCGTCTCAATGCCCGCGCGCTGGTCTCATTCACCACCTCCGGCGACACCGCCAAGCGCGTGTCCCGTCTGCACTCCAAGCTGCCGCTGCTGGTGTTCACCCCGAACCCGGCCGTGCGCTCCCAGCTGGCCCTGACCTGGGGCACCGAGACCTTCCTGTGCAACAAGGTCCACTCGACCGACGACATGATGCAGGAGGTCGACCGCCAGCTCCTGGCCCAGGACGACTACAACGAGGGCGACATGGTCGTCGTCGTCGCCGGCACCCCGCCAGGAATCTCCGGCAACACCAACATGATCCATGTTCACCGCCTGGGTGAGCCGCTGCGCGCCCCCATGCCGGAAGGCGAGGAGTAGGATCGCTCCCGCAGCCTGACGCCCCTTCCTTCCCCGATCTGGTCGGGGAAGGAAGGGGCGTTTCGCCTGCCGGGGTCAGGGGCGCAGCACCGCTGAGGGATCGGTGACCTGCAGGGCGCGCGTCGAGAAGCGGAAGAGGGCCGCGGGCCGGCCCCCGCCGGTGCCGGAGGGGGCGGTCGTGCCGGTGGGCTCCAGCTGGCGGCGACGTTCCAGGATGCGGCGCAGGTTGGTGGCGTTGACCCGGTAACCGAGGACGGTGGCGTAGGTGTCGCGCAGCTGAGAGATGGTGAATTCCTCGTCGACGAGAGCGAAGCCGATGTTGGTGTAGGACAGCTTCGCGCGCAGGCGCTCCGCTGCGACGGAGACCAGCTCCGCATGGTCGAAGGCCATGGCCTCGCCGGTGACGTCGGCCACCGGAAGCCAGACGGCGCCGGGGTCGAGCTCGGGCAGGCCGGCGACCAGGCCGAGGTAGGCGGTGGCGATGGTGCGGTCGGCGGGATCGCGGTCGGGGGCGCCCCTGGTCTCGAGCTGCTCCAGGTGGTTGAGGTGGCGCAGCCCGGTGCGGTCGGCGAGGTGACGGCGCAGGGAATCGTCGAGCAGCTCTTCGGTCTCCAGTGCGCCGGAGGGCAGCCCCCACCTGCCCCGGAAAGGGGCCCGGGTGCGGCGGGTGACCAGGACGGACAGCCCGTCGGAGGGGTCGACCCGGAGTACGACGGCGATGATCTCGTGGCGGTACTTGGCGGTGCCGTGGGAGTCTCGCAGGGGGCCGGTTTTTTGAGACATGACTGACATGCTAGCCTGAGCCGAAGTTTACGACTCATAGTCGAAAACTCCTGCCGGCCGTACCTAGGAGCAACTGCCATGACCACTCGAACCGTCCCCACCGGCCTCGACGCCGATTGGGCACAGCAGGTCCGCGAACTTGCGCGCGAGCGCAACGCCGTCATCCTGGCGCACAATTATCAGCTTCCGGAAATCCAGGACATCGCCGATTACGTAGGGGACTCCCTGGGGTTGTCGCGCATCGCCGCGGAGACCGACGCCGATGAAGTCATCTTCTGCGGCGTGCACTTCATGGCCGAGACCGCGAAGATTCTCTCCCCGGACAGGCGGGTCTTCATTCCGGACGCGAACGCGGGCTGCTCCCTGGCCGACACCATCGACGCCGACCAGCTGCGCGCGTGGAAGGCGGAGCACCCCGACGCCGTCGTCGTCAGCTACGTCAACACCACCGCCGAGGTCAAGGCCCTGACGGACGTGTGCTGCACCTCCTCGAACGCGGTGGACGTCGTCAACTCCATCGACCCGGACCAGGAAATCCTCTTCCTGCCGGATCAATTCCTCGGTGCGCACGTGCGCCGGCGCACCGGCCGCGAGAACATCCACGTCTGGGCGGGCGAGTGTCACGTCCACGCGGATATTTCGCCGACCAACCTCGTCGACACCGTCACGGCCAACCCGGGCGCCGAGCTCTATGTCCACCCCGAATGCGGCTGCACCACCAGCGCGCTGTGGATGGCCGAGTCCGGCGAGCTGCCGCAGGAGAACACCCACATCCTCTCCACCGGCGGGATGCTCGAGGCCGCCAGGAAGTCCACGAGCGAGAAGGTGCTGGTCGCCACCGAGATCGGCATGCTGCACCAGCTGCGCAAAGCGAACCCGGCCACCGAGTTCATGCCGGTCAACCCGAAGGCCGCCTGCCCGTACATGCAGATGATCACCGCCGAGAAGCTGCTGGCCTGCCTCCGGAACCAGACCGACGAGATCTTCGTCGACGAGAAGATCGCCGCGGCCGCCCGCGGCGCCGTCGAGCGCATGGTCGCCATCGGCAACCCCGGCGGCGGTGAGTAGGACGCGTACCGAACTGGTCACGCCCCCGGCGCGCTTCACCGAGCGCACCGGGGTGCTCATCGTCGGCTCCGGCGCCGCGGGTCTGTCCACCGCACTGGCGCTTGCCGACGCAGCCCCCGCCCGTCAGGTCACCGTCCTGTCCCGCACCGATCCCTCCGACGGCGCGACGGACTGGGCCCAGGGTGGCCTGGCCGCGGTGACCGATCCCCGGGACTGCCTGGAGTCGCACGCCGCCGACACCCTGACGGCCGGCGGCGGCCACGGCGACCCACACCGGATTTGGACGCTGGTCGAGGAGTCCCCGGCGGCGATCGCGCGTCTGGTGGCCTACGGGGCCGACTTCGACGGGGATCTCCACCTGGAGGGCGGGCATTCCCACCGCCGCATCGTGCACGCCGCCGACCACTCCGGCCACACCGTGCAGCAGGCGCTGCTGGGCGCCGCGGCCCGCGCCGGCGTCGAGGTGCACAGCGGGACCCGGGCGGTCGACCTGCTCACCGACGCCGATGGAGCCGTCTGCGGTGCCCGGGTCCTGCGTCAGGGCCGCATCGGTGTCATCCTCGCCGACGAGGTGGTCCTCGCCGCAGGGGGCATCGGGGCGATGTGGTCGCTGACCTCCAACCCCCCGGTCGCCACCGCCGACGGACTGGCCATGGCCCTGCGTGCCGGCGCCGAGGTCCGGGACGTGGAGTTCGTCCAGTTTCACCCGACGGTGCTGGCCGTGCCCCGTACCGGCGGCAAGGACGTCCTCGTCTCCGAGGCGGTGCGCGGGGAGGGGGCCGTGCTCATCGGCGATGACGGGGCACGTCTCCTGGCCGGCCGGCACCCGCTGGCCGATCTGGCGCCCCGCGACGTCGTGGCCGCCGAAATCTCCGCCCACCTGCGCCGCACCGGCGCCGAGCACGCCTACCTCGACGCCCGCGGGGTGGCCGGTTTCGGGGAACGCTTCCCGACCATCAACGCCATGCTCCTCGAACGCGGCATCGACGCCGCCCTTGAGCCCATCCCGGTGCGCCCCGGCGCGCATTACCACTGCGGCGGCGTGGCCGCCGACCTCGACGGGCGCACCTCGGTACCCGGCCTGAGCGCCGTCGGGGAAGTGGCCGGCACCGGGGTCCAGGGCGCCAATCGGCTGGCGTCGAACTCGCTGACCGAGGCCCTGGTTGCGGGCCACCGCTGCGGTCTGCGACTGGCCGGGCAGCGGACCGTCCGGGGCGAGGCGCTCGCGCGCACTCCGGCCAGTCTGGTCGGCGGAGGGGCGATCATTCGTGCGACGATGGACAGGCACGTCGGGGTGGTCCGCACCGCCGCCGGCCTCGCCGAGGCCGTCGCCGCCCTGGACGCGCTGCCTGCCGCCACGGAGTTCACCGGGGACTCGCTGGACGCGACCAACATGGCCGTCGCCGGACGGGCGATCGCCCTGGCCGCCCGCGCCCGCGACAACTCCTTGGGCTGTCACCGCCGCACCGACGACGCCCGCCCGGACCTGCCCATCTACAACCACATTGGAGTCTGACATGACTGACAGCACCGCCGCCCTGCGCGAGGCCGGCCTGGACTATGAGGACGTGTACCGCCACGTCGCCGCCACCCTTGACGAGGATCTCGCCTGGGGCCCGGACGCGACGACCATCGCGACCATCGGCGGCGAGGCCACCGGCACCGCCGAGATCGTTTCCCGTCAGCTCGGATGCCTCGCCGGCGTACCCGTCGCGGCCCTTGCGCTGGAGATCATGGGTGAACGCGACGGGGTGGAGCTGGAGACGGAGGTCCTGCTGGGTGATGGCAGCGTCGTCAAGCCGGGTGACGTGGTGCTGCGGGTGACGGGTCCGGTGCGTACTTTGCTCACCGCCGAGCGCACCGCGCTCAACTACGTCTCCCAGCTGTCCGGGGTCGCCACCGCGACGCATGACTGGATGGTCGCGCTTCAGGGCACGGATGCCGTCGTGCGGGACACCCGCAAGACCGTGCCGGGCCTGCGGGTGCTGCAGAAATACGCCGTGCGCTGCGGCGGCGGGCAGAACCACCGCATGGGGCTGGGCGACGCCGCCCTGATCAAGGACAACCACATCGCAGCCACCGGTTCGCTGACCGCGGCCTTCACCGCCATCCGGGAGACCTTCCCGGACCTGCCGGTCGAGGTCGAGTGCGACACCCTGGAGCAGGTCAAGGAGGCGGTGAGCGTCGGCGCGGAGCTGGTCCTGCTCGACAACATGGACCCGGCCACCGCCGCCGAGGCAGTGAAGATCGCCCGCCCGGCGGGAGTGCGCACCGAGGCCAGCGGCGGCATCGTCCTGGCCAACGCCGCCGCCTACGGCGCCACGGGCGTCGACTTCATCGCTGTGGGAGCGCTGACGCACTCGACGACGGTACTCGACCTAGGTTTCGACCTGGTCTAGGTGTTCCAGCGTCGGGTGATCGTTGCGCGGGCGGCTCCGGCCAGGAGTGAGATCGTTGTTCCGAGGAAAACCGCCCACGGGATGTCTGGCCGAGAAACTACTCCCAGCAGGAGTAAAACCACGCCCACCAAGGCGAGAACCACGAGCGTCGAGACAAACCCCTGGAGAAAACGCGAGAAGAAGCCCATCGGTTGCACAGTAACGTGGATCAGGGGAGCATGCCGACGCCAACCTAGGCCGTCACACATGACGCCTCGAATGCCGCCGGCAAGAGTCGGATTCAGCTCTCCTGGGGTGTGCCTGTGGTGGCTGGCAGGGGCGATCGATCTTTCCGTCGAATAAGTTGTGGGGCAATTCGGGATTACCCACCCCGCAGGACTCCGCCACCACGCATGGCTGCAGAGGGGTAGCGGCGCAGCGCATCGCAGACCTGGAACTGCCGGGCACTCCCCGACAGACCACGACGCCGGCCCCCGGTGAACGCGGGGCCGGCGTCATCTCTTGACCGGGTGGCTACTTCTTGCCGCCGGTGCTCTTTTTCGCGGTCGTCTTCTTGGCCGTGGTCTTCTTGGCCGCGCTCTTCTTAGCCGCGGCCTTCTCGGTGGGGGCCGTCTCTGATGTGCTCTTCTTGGCCGTCGTTTTCTTGGCCGTGCTCTTTTTCGCGGTCGTCTTCTTGGCCGTGGTCTTCTTGGCCGTGCTCTGCTTCGCTGGAGCCACCTTCTTCACCGCGGCAACGACCCTCTCCCTGAGCGGGGCGGCTGTCGCGCTGATCGGGGCGGGCTCGAGCTTCCAGGTCTCGGTCGCGTAATCGTTGATCGTGCGGTCGGAGGAGAAGCGGCCGGACTCGCAGATGTTGACCCAGCACATCCTCGCCCAGTTCATCGGGTCCTCGAAGTAGTCGCGGGCCATGCGGTCACGGGTCTCGCGGTAGTCGGCGAAGTCACCGAGGACGTAGTAGACGTCGTTGGCGTGGACACCGTAACCGTGGAGAATCGAGTTCTTCAGGTCATGGAACATGCCGGTGCCGTGGTCATCGAGGGTGCCGTCGTCGAAGGCGTCGAGGACGCGCTTGAGTCCCGGCACCGATTCGTAGACCTGGTGCGGGGAGTACTCCGCGAAGGCCTCGTCCAGACCCTCGACGCGCACGCCGAAGATGTAGGCGTTGTCCTCACCGACGGCGTCGACGATCTCGACGTTGGCGCCGTCCATGGTGCCCAGCGTCAGTGCGCCGTTCATCATGAACTTCATGTTGCCGGTGCCGGAGGCCTCCTTGCCGGCGAGCGAGATCTGCTCGGAGACGTCGGTGGCGGGGATGATCTTCTCGGCCGGGGAGACGTTGTAGTTCTCGATGAACACCACGCGGATGATGTCCCGGGTGTCCGGATCGTTGTTGACCAGGTCACCGATGGTGTTGATGAGCTTGATGACGGCCTTGGCACGGACATAGCCCGGCGCGGCCTTCGCACCGAAGACGAAAGTGCGCTTCGGCACGTCCCGCTCGCCGTCCTTGATTCGGAAGTAGAGATCCAGGATGTACAGCGCGTTGAGCAGCTGGCGCTTGTACTCGTGCAGACGCTTGATCTGGGTGTCGAAGATGGAGTCCGGGTCGACCTCGACTCCCTGGCGCTCCCGGATCCACTCGGCGAACTTCACCTTGTTCGCCCGCTTGATGTCGATGAGCTCGCGCAGAACCTTCTCGTCGTTTTCGTAGGGGCGCAGCTCCTTGAGCCCGTCGAGATCGGTCACCCAGCCATCGGACCCGACCAGGCGGGTGAGCAGGTCGGACAGGCCCGGGTTGATCATGCGCAGCCAGCGACGCGGGGTCACACCATTGGTCTTGTTGTTGAACTTCTCCGGCCAGAGCGCGGACCAGTCCCTGAGCGTGTCGCGCTTGATGATCTCGGAATGGATGGCGGCCACCCCGTTGATGGAAAAGGAGGCGTAGCAGGCGATCCAGGCCATGTGGACGGACCCGTTGGCGACCGGGGCCATCCGGTTGATGACCTGCTGCTCGAGGCCACGCCCGGCCATGTCCAGTCGGAAGCGGCGGTCGATCTCGGCAATGATCTCCCAGATGCGCCAGAACATCGACTGGAAGATGGAGATCTCCCAGGTCTCGAGTGCCTCGGTGAGGACGGTGTGGTTGGTGTAGGCGAAGGTTTCGGTGACGATCTCCCACGCCTGCTCCCAGCCCATGCCGTGCTCGTCCATGAGCAGGCGCATCAGCTCCGGGATGGCGAGCACCGGGTGGGTGTCGTTGAGCTGGATGGAGTTGTACTTGGCGAAGTCGCTGAGATCCTCGCCGTGGTGGGTCACGTAGTTGTTGACCATCTGCTGCAGGGAGGCGGAGGTGAAGAAGTACTGCTGGCGCACCCGCAGCTTCTTGCCCTCGTAGGAGGTGTCGTTGGGATAGAGGACACGGCAGATGTCGTTGACGCGCTCCCGCTCGATGATGGCCTCGGTGAAGCGCTGGGAGTTGAAGGCGTCGTAGTCGAACTCCTCCAGCGGCTCGGCCTTCCACAGGCGTAGGGTGCCGACGTTGTCGGTGCCGTAGCCGGTGATGGGCATGTCATAGGGGATGGCCTGGACGATCATGTCGTCGAAGTTGACGCGCAGCCGCTGACGGTTGCGGCGGATGGTGAAGGGGTTGCCGTCCTCGCGCCAGGGATCCGGGTGCTCGACCTGGAAGCCGTTCTGGAACTCCTGACGGAACAGGCCGTAGCGGTAGAGCAGGCCGTAGCCGGTGACCGGGAGGTTCTGGGTGACGGCGGAATCCAGGAAGCAGGCGGCGAGACGGCCGAGGCCGCCGTTGCCCAGGGCGGCGTCGTTCTCGGCCTCGAGGACGTCGACGAGGTTGTGACCCAGATCGGCGGCCGCCGCGGAAGCCTCCTCCACCCTGCCCAGGTTGGTGAGGTTGTTCAGCAGGGCCCGGCCCATGAGAAACTCGGCCGAGAAATAGTGCTGCTGGCGGGCGGCGGCGTAGGTGTGGCGGGTCTTGTGCCAGTTCTCGGCGATCTCGTCGATGACGGAGCGCGACAGTCCGAACCAGAACTTGCGGTTGGTGGCGCTTTCGGAGACCGTCCCGGCGGCCGCGCGAACGTGCCCGTCGACCTTCTGAGAGTAGTTAAGTGCCATGGATAACCTTCCTGAGCCGATCAAGTGATAGCAGTCATAGAACAGGCGACTGCCGAGGGCGGACAGCCACCCTCGGCGTCGTCAAGCACATGCCCGCACCAGCATAGTCAGGAACGTCCCCGCAGGCAGCGCGAATAATTACCGGTCTTTGAGCAGCGGGTTGTAGCGCAGCATGTTCCGTTCGGTGGTGCACTCCATGGCGATGCGGATGCCGGCGGAGACCTGGCCCGCGTCACGCAGCTGATAGAGCGCGGAGACGACGCGGTCGCGGACGTCGGTCGGGGAGAGCGTGTTGATGTAGATCTTCGTGACGCCCTCGAACCCGGCGAGGTTGGACACCCGCCACTTGAGGTTGACGCGCCAGGGCATGGGCATGTCCAGGTCGATCGGCTGGTAGTGCCATTCCTCGTTGGCCGGTACCTCCGGGCCGGTGGCGGCGTGGGCGGCGTGCATGAGGTCGCTCATCGAGCGCAGCTCCTCGATCGACAGCAGCCACGGGTAGGGCTGCGCGGACTTCGAGTAGATACCGATGGTCGGGTAGCGGTGACCCACCCCGGCAAGCATCACCGCGTGCTCGTTCTCGGCGATGATCAGGTTGTGGTAGCCGGAGTAGTCGACCGCCCACTCGTTGTACATGTTCGGGTTGCGACGCAGCCGCTCGATCTCCAGTTCCGACTGGACCCCGCGTTCGTCGATGGCGACCAGCTGCTTGTGCAGGTGTTCGAAGGAAGCGCCCGCGGGTGCCAGCCAGTTCTGGAAGGCCACGACATAGGGCGCGTAGCGGTTGCGTTCGTAAAGGTCACGGATGGAATCGACCGTCAGACGGGTCATCGCGTAGTGCTCGTCGGGGCTGAGCAGGCCCGAGGAGAGGATCTGGTTGTCGTGGGTGGCCTGGTCGAGGTAGTGGCGTCGCCCGATGATGATGTCATGCCCACCGGCGAAGTAGGCCGTGGCCAGTTTGGCCTTCTCTGACTCACTGACCTCCTCGGGTTCCTGCCCCGAGGCGCGCAGGCGGGTCTCGACGATGGAGTCGACGTGCGCCCGTCCGGTCTCGTCGGCGAGGTAGCGGCGCTTGCGCTCCCGGGTCTCGTCGTCGACCATGTAGCCGTAGTTCTCCTCCCAGTAGCGGAAGGGGACGATCTCGAAGAGATTGGGGACGCGGCGGAAGGCGTAGGAGTTCTGGGTCGACTCCTGCTCACGCGGCAGCAGTCCGTAGTCGATGCGCCAGCCGTCCGGCTGGCTCGGGTCCGGAACGATGCGGGACTTCTCCGGCGGGGTGTCCAGCGGGCGGCCGGAGCAGAACGCGCAGGTCTGCGTGTGCGCGTGCTCACCCAAGGGCACGGGGTTGAGCGCCGGCCTGAACAACGGACGGTTGCCGCGACCGGGAACGGTCCATACCTCGGTCCCGGAAAAGGGGCTCACCTGCTTGAGCGTGCCGTCGGACATGGTGGTCAGGGGCGGAATGAGCCCCGATCCGAAAAGTGCCATACGCCCCAGGGTAGGCGACTGCGGTCAACGACGAGGGCTTAGAGTGGATGGCATGCCGATCATTCAGTTCGATGTCCTCATCCCCGCTGAACCCGCCCGCCAGCTCAGCGACGTCTTTACCAACGCCATCAACATCCTGGTCAAGAAGGGGCGCCTCGCGGAGGGATCCGTGACCCACGAGGCCGACGTCAGCGTCGACGAGCAGGTCGTCGAGCAGCTGGGCGAGGTCTACCGCAGGGACCACGGCGTGGAGATGGAGGGCGGCTCCGTACACCGTTACCTCATTGAGGCGTCCGGCGAGCACGTCTCCTACAACCAGCTGGCGATGGCCCTGTCACGCATCCTCACCCCGGAGGCTGACCTGCCGGCAGATCCGGTCGCCCTGGAACGGGAAACCGCCTACGAGACCCCCTCGGCCTACCCCTGGACCGTGGAAATCCGCAGGTAGTCGGCGGCCAGCTGCGCCCCGGCCTCGCGCAGCTGCGCCAGGGAGACGATCTCCTCCGCCAGCCTGGCCTGCACCGCGGCGCCCTCGACGGACTCCCCGGCGATACCGACGGTGGCCTCGGGGGCCAGGCGGATTACGGCCGGCCCGGCGGCCCCGGCGGAGACGACGAAATCGGCCTCCGTCGCGTGGGCGCCCACCGCCAGCGACTGAGCCACCACATCGACACCGGGCAGCACTCGCACCCGATCTGCGGTCCCGTAGATGAGGGAGGAGACCCAGGCCAGCCCGACGGCTACGCCGCCACCCGCGCCCCAGCCCGGCTGATCCGGATCGACGCCCGCCACTCGGGCCAGGGAGGCCAGACCCGGGTGGGAGGCGTCGACGGCCGCCGCGGTGTCGGCGAGCAGGATCCATTCCATCCCGGCCGCGGGAATATTGAGCTTGGCCGTCTCCAGATCCGCGATCTGTCCCAGAAACGCGCCGCCCTTGGGCACCGGATGCCCGTCGGCGTTGACGGGGTTGGCGGCCAGGGCCACGAGGATCCCGGTGCCGCCGTCAAGGGTTACGGCGTCGCCGAGGGCGAGGACGACGCGCTCCGCTCCGCGGGTCTGGGCGTCGGCAACGAGCACGCCCACCCCGTAAGTGTCACCGGTCTCGGCGGCCCGGTCGGCGTCGGGGAAGCCGGCCGCAGCCGCGAGATCGATGTAGGCGGTGGCGGTGTCCCGGTCGTAGGTGTAGGTCGCCTCCGTGAGGGAGCCGAGCGCGTCGGTCGTCGGCAGGGTGACGCGTTCGCCGGTGAACAGCTCCGAGGTGCCGGCACCGCCCTCGGATAGCGGAGCCAGCACGATGTCCGCGTTGCGGATGATCTCGCCGACGCCCTCTCCCAGGGCCTGGGCGGCCTCGTCGGAGCTGAACGGGCCGACCGCGCCGGGGGAGACGAGGACGCGGACCACGCCGGCGTGGCGCGGGGCGAAGACGGGGGAGTGGGTCGAATTCTGGTCGGTCATGGTGATGGGCCGCCCTTTCTGTGTGGAGCTGTGGAGTGGTCGGTGCACGGTGGACCCGGGTCCCCGTGGGGGTGATTCTCCGTAACGTTATCGGACCGCCGGAAAAATCTTTAGGGCAGGGCGCAATACCTATACCTGAGCAGAAATACCCGGTCAGGGGAACGCGGGACGCGGGCGGAAGCCGGAGGCGCAGCGCAGACGATGTGGCGCCGGTTAACCTGTACTTGCATAGTGACGCGGAAGAGAGAAAACTATCCCCCGTTAGAAATGTCGGCCCGGTTCCCCAGCGCCAGAGGTGGGGATGGGGCACCACCACGGAAGGACACGCAGTGACCAAGATCGACGAGCAGGTCAACGAGTATTACAACAAGCTGCTCAAGCGCAACGCTGGCGAGCCGGAGTTCCACCAGGCGGTCGCCGAGGTGCTGGAGTCCCTCAAGATCGTTCTCGAGAAGGACCCGCACTACAACGACTACGGCCTCATCCAGCGTCTGTGTGAGCCGGAGCGTCAGATCATCTTCCGCGTCCCCTGGGTCTCGGACAACAACAACGTCCACGTCGCACGTGGCTTCCGCGTCCAGTTCAACTCCGCGCTCGGCCCGTACAAGGGCGGCCTGCGCTTCCACCAGTCGGTGAACCTGGGCATCATCAAGTTCCTCGGCTTCGAGCAGATCTTCAAGAACTCCCTGACCGGTCTGCCCATCGGCGGCGGCAAGGGCGGCTCCGACTTCAACCCGAAGGGCCGCTCCGAGGGCGAGATCATGCGCTTCTGCCAGTCCTTCATGACCGAGCTGAACCGCCACATCGGCGAGCAGGTCGACGTCCCGGCCGGCGACATCGGCGTCGGCGGTCGCGAGATCGGCTACCTCTTCGGCCAGTACCGTCGCCTCAACAACCGTCACGAGTCCGGAGTCCTCACGGGCAAGGGCCTGACCTGGGGCGGCTCCCTGGTCCGCACCGAGGCCACCGGCTACGGCGTGGTCTACTTCGTCGAGGAAATGATGAAGGAGCACGGTGACTCCCTCTCCGGCGCCAAGGTCATCGTCTCCGGTTCCGGCAACGTCGCCATCTACGCCATCCAGAAGGCACAGGAACTCGGCGCCACCGTCGTCGGCTTCTCCGACTCCTCCGGCTGGGTCGAGACCCCGAACGGCGTCGACGTCCAGCTGCTCAGGGAGGTCAAGGAGGTCCGCCGCGCCCGCGTCGCCGACTATGTCTCCGCCGCCACCGGCGCCACCTTCCACGCGGACGGCTCCATCTGGTCCCTGAAGGCCGACGTCGCCCTGCCGTGCGCCACCCAGAACGAGCTCAACGGCGAGCATGCGCAGACGCTGGCCGGCAACGGCGTCCGGTACGTCGCCGAAGGCGCCAACATGCCGTCCACCCCGGAGGCCATCGAGGTCTTCCGCAGCCACGGCATCCACTTCGCCCCGGGCAAGGCCTCCAACGCCGGCGGTGTGGCCACCTCGGCACTGGAAATGCAGCAGAACGCCTCCCGTGACTCGTGGACCTTCGACTACACCGATAGCCGACTCAACGAGATCATGAGCAACATCTTCCGTCGCACCGCCGACACCGCCGCCGAGTACGACCATGACGGCGACTACGTCGTCGGCGCCAACATCGCCGGCTTCAAGAAGGTCGCCGACGCCATGCTGGCGCAGGGCATCATCTAGGCCCGGCCCCACTGCACCCGAGTGCCCGGCAAAGACGGGCACGCGGGTGCTTTTTCGATCCCGGCACCGCGCCGGGAACCGGCTCCGGCCGCCCTGCCGCGGCGACGGAGAGGCGTCTCCCGTGCGCACTGGCCTCCGCTGCGTAAGAGACCGGCGCCGGATAGTCTCCCGGCTATGCGAACCCCTGCCCGAAGCCTGCCGACGGCCCACCTGATCCTCTGTGCGGCGGTGGGGCTGTCGGCCTGCGACCACCCGGTGCCCGGGGTTGCGGACCGGGCCTACGCCGCCGACTGCTGGGAAACCTCGCCCTGCCTCGGCACCCTCACGGTGCACACAGTGCGATTGACGGACCAGTGCCGCGACGGGTTCGGTCCGTGGGCGGACACGTCCCACGGGGTCGGGGCGGCACGGGAGGGTGAGACGTACCTGGAGATCACCGCCACGCTGGAAGCCCATTCCGCCGCCAACCCCGACGGGGTGCTCCTGGACCAGCTGGCCTACCTCGACCCGGAGAGCGGGGACGTGGTGACGGCGCCGCTGGCCCTGGCCTGCCGGGAGGCCACCGACGGCGATGTGTTTTGGACCAAGAACGTCCAACCGGGCGACACCGCGTCGCTGTATCAGCCGTGGGTGGTGCCCCGGGAGACCACGGAGATCATCATCGAGGGTGAGCGCTTCTCCCTTACATCAACCTGACCAGGCGCCGCTGGGTCCACTTCAAGGGAGGCGGGTCGGCCGGCAGTGGACTGCCCCGGACCAAGCCGTCGCTCCAACCACCTGGTCCTCCCGCCGGGAGAGTGACACTGTGGTCGGCTGTCTCCCCGACCCCTCCCGCCGCTTCCGGTTCACGCACCGAAAGGGCACCTTGCAAGAGGACGCCTTGACCGGCAACGCCCGGACCTCGGCCAACAAAGCGGGCCCAATCGCGCCCGTGGAATTGTCTCCAGGAAACTGGCATGGAGAGCCTGAGCGGGTACTAGGCTCAGATACGTGACCCATTGAGTGATTCCGGTCACAGAAGGTTCCGGAATTCCGACTCCCTCCAACCAACCCGCATCGCGCCATCTGAAACTCTGAACCACGACTGAGGAGACCCCCATGAAGGCTCTCGTGTATCACGGACCCGGCCAGAAATCCTGGGAGGAGGTGCCCGATCCCGTCCTCCAGAAACCCACGGACGTCATCGTGAAGATCAATACGACCACGATCTGCGGCACCGACCTCCACATTCTCAAAGGCGATGTTCCCGCGGTCACCGAAGGCCGCATCCTCGGCCATGAGGGTGTTGGCACCATCACCCAGGTCGGTGACGCCGTGACCACGTTGAAGGTCGGCGACCGGGTCATCCTCTCCTGTGTGAGCGCCTGTGGGCGCTGCGACTACTGCAAACGGGGCGTCTACTCCCACTGCCGCGCAGAGGAGGGCGCACCCGGCATCGGCTGGATCTTCGGTCACCTCATCGACGGTACCCAGGCGGAATACGTCCGGGTTCCCTTCGCTGAAACCTCCGTGCACAAGCTCCCCGAGGGCGTCAGCGACGCTGAGGGGGTGCTGCTTTCCGACATCCTGCCGACCGGGCACGAGATCGGCGTGCAGTACGGTCGCGTCAAGCCCGGTGATGTCGTCGCCGTCATCGGTGCGGGCCCGGTAGGTCTGGCCGCCATGCTCACGGCCCAGCTCTACGGCCCCTCGCGCATCATCGCCGTGGACATCGACGCCAACCGCGTTGCCGAGGCAAAGAAGTTCGGCGCCACCGATGGGGTGGTCTCATCGGAGGAAGACTGGAAGGACCAGGTCCTTGCGCTTACCGACGGTCTCGGGGTGGATGTGGCCATCGAGGCCGTCGGTATCCCGCAGACCTTCACCATGTGCCTGGAGATCGTCCGCCCCGCCGGCACCGTGGCCAACGTCGGTGTGCACGGCACCGGTGTGGAACTGCCGCTGGACAGCCTCTGGATCTCCAATATCGCCTTGACAATGGGTCTGGTCAACACGAACACCACCGACATCCTGCTGAAAATGGTCGCCTCCAAAAAGCTCGACGCCACCCCCTTCGTGTCGCACACCTTCCGTCTCGAGGAGATCATCGAGGCCTACGACGTTTTCAGCCGAGCGGCGGAGACCAAGGCGTTGAAGGTTCTGCTCACCACCTGAGTGGGTCAGCTCCTCCCGACCGGCGCCGAGGAGTTGAGGCAGCTCTCGTTTCCTGAGGGCAGGGGAGGCGTCCCCACGCCGACCCGTCGCACCGCCACCTCGCCTGGGAAAACTGCCCGGGTCCAGCGCTCCAGGCCTGCCCGACCGCACGCAACCTCCCGTGGATGTACGCCTGACCCGGGGCCCGGACCCGGGCGGGGAGGGAGCGTGGGATCCGTCGACGTCACCGGTGGCACGGTGGATGTGACTGGGCCGGCTACGCGTCCTGCACTTTGCGCCACAGGGTCCACGTGTTGCCGTCCGGGTGGGAATCATGGTGGAGACCGTCCAGAACCGCGTGGGCCAGCGCCAGCCCGCGGCCTGATTCGGCGTCCACATCGGGGAGCTCGATATGGTCCCAGTCGATCAGTGCGGGGGTGGCTGAATCCTGAATGATGGCCCGGAGTTCACCGGGGCCGGAGGTCAGCCTGACGGACATCGAGACCTCCCCGGTGCTGTGTTCGACAATGTTGGTGATGATCTCGCTCACCGCCAGCGTAAACATGGTGCGGTCCAGGTTGAGACCGAGGGCGGAGGATTCACCCAGTTGTTGCACCGCGTCCAGCACCTGATCAACGAACGAGAGTCGGGCGGGGCCTTCCAGGATCTTTTCGCCGTCCTGGTCGTTTGACTGGTCCTTGTCAGTGGTCACTGAAAGCTTCCTCGACTGTGGCATGGCTGCGAAGTACCCGGTCGAGATTAGTCAGTTTCAGCACGGCCTGCACGTTGTCGGGCACGGCGGCGATCCGGAGATCGCCTCCCGCCACCCGCGCGTTCTTCAGTCCGCCGATCAGCGCGCCCAGCCCGGAGGAGTCCACAAAATCAGTGCTGCTGAGGTCGACGACGATCCGGTTGGCGTCCTCGGAAATCAGGTCGTTGACCGTGGCGCGCAGCTGGGAGGAGCCGGATGCGGTCAATCGGCCCGTGATTTTCACGACGGCGACGGTGCCGTTAATTGCTGTTGTCAGAGTATTCATTGTGTCCTTCCGGGCGAATGGTCGATGGTTCGGCCGGGGCGGGAGACGGTCCCCGGTACCGCGCGGCCTCGATGATGACGCTGAGAACCACGAGGTCGTAGATTACCCAGGCGGTGTTGACGAGAGTGCCGGTGCCGTCGGCGGTGCCCACCGCCACGCGGACGAGACCGATGACCACGGCCACCCCGAGGACGGCGATCGCGCTCAACTGCGGCCAGATCTGGCGCCACGGTATGCCGCGCTCGTCCCGCCCGTCCTTCTTCGTCACGGCGAAGTTCAGCGGTCGCCCGAACCAGACGTTCCGGGCGGCGGTCCAGCAGGCCGCGATCCATACGGGGAACAGGGCGAGTGAGTACTGCTGCCCACGCCAGGTCCGCGTTCCTTTCGCCACCACCAGGAAGAGGGCCTGATTGACCAGGAAGTAGGGCAGGAACCGAAGGAAGAAGTCCAGGCTCCACGCCGTCACCGGCATGACGCCGAAGAGCAGGTAGATCACGGGGGCAGCCAGATAAACCAGCGCCGTGAACCCGGAGAGATAGCTCCACATCGTGGCGAAGTACATCAGGCGTTGACCGGCGGACAGGCCCTTCTTGAGCAGTGGGTTATCCCTCAGCATCACCTGCATGGTGCCCTGCGCCCAGCGGAGCCGCTGCGTGAGCATGGTCCGCAGATCCTCCGGGGCGAGGCCGTGGGCGAGGATTTCGTGGTGGTAGACGCTGTGCCAGCCCATGGAGTGCAGCTGCATGGCGGTCGCCATGTCCTCGGTCACGGAGATGGTGGCGATGGGCTGGATCGGCTGCGCCTCTCCACCGCGGTCGATCGTCAACACGTCGAGAAGCGCGCCGACTGTTTCGACGGCTCCCAGCGGGGACAGTTCCGCGCTGGTGAGCTGGTCGAGCCCTGTCTCGCTGACGACCGGCACCACCAGCTCCCGGTCCAGCTCCACGGGTAGGTTATCGATGACCTCCAGGTCTTCCTGAATGGTCGCGAAGTCCCTGCTCAGGAGCCGCTGGGATGCGCGGTCGATGCTCTCCCGCAGTGCGAAGGTGATCTCGCCCACGGGTTCGCCGGCGGTGAGCTTCTCCCGTGCCCGGGTGATTTCCGTCCGGAGCTCGGTGAGCTCCTGGCGCAGAAACGGATCGGTGGCCCGGCGTGCCTCCTTCCGGATGAGCCGTTCCGACGCGATGAGGGCCGTGCGGGTGGAGTCCTCGATCTCTTTGACGTACCCGACGATGCCCATCTGCATGAGCGCTTCCCGACGCAGGACCGCATTGGAGCCGCAGAAGAAGGCCGCGTTCCAGCCGTCCTTGCCCTGCTGGATCGGGCCGTAGAACAGGGGCGCCTGACTGCCCAGCGGATCGGACTCGGTGACGTTGGAGAAGTACTGGGGCGTCTGGACGAGGGCGACTGCCGGATCGTCGGCGAAATAGCCGAGGGTGCGGTCCAGTATGAGCGGATCGGGAATCTGGTCGGCGTCGAGAATGAGCAGGAACTCTCCCTCGGTCTGGAAGAGGGCGTTGTTGAGGTTCCCGGCCTTGGCGTGGCGGGGTTTCCCCGTCCAGTCTTCTGACCTGGTGAGGTATCCGATCCCGGCGTCCCTGGCCGCCTGTTCCATCTCGGGCCGGGCTCCGTCATCGAGTACCCAGGTGTTGTGGGGGTAGGTTATCCGTTTGGCCGCCCGGGCCGTCGTCATCACGAGGTCGAGGGGTTCGTTGTAGGTGGTGATGAAGACGTCGACCGTGCCCTGCGGAGGTGAGGCCGGCGCGGGGCGCTGCCGTGCGCGCCACATGGTGGTCGAAAAGAGGAAGGTGTCCACCAGGCTGTAGGTTTCGGCAATGACCAGCGGCACCGCTATCCACCAGGCCTCCCAGTTGATCGAGGCCAGCCAGCGCCACACGATGTAGTTGACGCCCAGGATGACCGAGAGGACGGCAAGGATGCGGATCAGTATGTGTCGGCGCGTCATGCGTCCCTCCGGATGACGATGGCGGTGATGTCGTCGGTGGCGCGGGCGTCGAGCGCCAGATCCGCCACCCTGGCGATCGCCTGCTCGGGCCCGAGTTCCCGGATGACACGTTCCACGTGGCCGAAAGGATCTGCGGGGTCGAGGACGTCGAGGAGTCCGTCGCTGCAGCAGACGAGGTGCTCGCCGGGGGCCAGGGAGTCGGTGACCAGTTTGTAGTCACCGGCCACGGCGGAGTTCATGCCCAGGGGCAGGTTGACGGAGCGCAGCGGGCGCCAGGAGGTGTCGGCGCCGATGACGAAAGCCAGGCCGTGGCCGGCGTCGACCAGCTCGATCTTCCCCGTGGCCAGCTCGACGTTGGCGTGGACGGCGGTGACGAACATGTCCTTCTCGGCGAAATCCTCGTGCAGGATGCGATCGGCGTCAGTCATCGCCTGGATGAGGGGGCGCTCCGGTTCGGTCCGGAGGGAAGCCCTGACTCCGGCGGCGACAAGGGCCGCCCCGATTCCCGAGCCCATGGCGTCGGCAAGCGTCACCCGCAGCGACCCGGGCAAGCCCGTCAGGTCGTAGAAATCCCCTGACAGGCTGACGTGCGCGGTGGAATCGGCCGCGATGGTGTAACCGGGGATCTGCGGGCATTCATGGGACATGGACAGCAGCCGTGCGGCGTCGACTTCTTCGGTGAGGCATTCCCGGCCCAGCTCGGTTTCCATCCACAGGGCCAGGTCGCGCAGAAGATCGAGCTGGTGGTCGCTGAATTGGCGGGGGCGGGTGTCGATCGCGCACAGTGCCCCGACGGGTTGTCCGCCCGGGGCGTGCACCGGGTGTCCGGCGTAGAAGCGAACGTAGGGAGGACCGGTCACGGCGGGATGGGCCGCGAAATCCGGGGAGGCGTGAGTGTCCTCGATCATGAAGAGGGAATTGCTGGCAACGGTGTGCTGACAGATGGAATCGTCCCTGCGCACGTCCTTGACGGGGCCGAGTCCGATCTGGGACTTGGTCCACTGCCTGTCGTGGTCGATGAAATTGAGGGCGACGATGGGAACGTCGAGCAGCTCTTTCGCCAACCTGGTGACGCGATCCAGGCGTTCATCGGCCGGTGTGTCCAGGATGTGCAGCGCGTCCAACGCGGCTTGTCGCTTCTGCTCGTCCACCTGCGGCCGTCCCCTCATCAAAAAATACTGTGAATATACTGTACTTACGTGTCAATGCTATCGCTTTTCACAGGAGGGTCGAAGGCGTGGGGTGGGTACGGTTCCCCCCGGGCAGCGATTGGCCGGGCGGGCTGGGTGATCGTGACGGTGGCCGGGGCGGACATCGGGGCGCACCGCGGTGGCCGGGAAAGGTAACCTGAAGTCATGCCGATGTACCGAGTATTCGAAGCACTTGATGAACTTGTCCAGACGGTTGAGCAGGCCTATGGCGTGCCCATGACCTCCAACTGCATGGTTCCCCGCAATGACATGCTGGCGCTGCTGGATGATCTCCGCAACGCACTGCCGGAGGAGATCGACGATGCCCAGGACGTGTTGGATCGTCAGGACGAGATTCTGATCGGCGCCGAGGAGCGCGCCCGCGCCATCATCGACGACGCGGAGCGTGAGGCACAGGAGCATGTCACCCGCGCCAGCGACGAGGCACGGGACATCCTCGATGACGCGCAGCAGCGTGCCACCGCCACCGTCGCGCACGCCGAAGACGAGGCGGACCGCACGATCGGCGCCGCCCGCGCCGAGGCGGATCGCCTCGTCGCCGACGGCAACGCCTCCTATGAGCGCAGTGTCGCCGAGGGGCATGCCGAGCAGCAGCGGCTGGTCGAGGAGTCCGAGGTCGTTCGTCGCGCCAACGAGGAGGCCCACCGTATCGTCGACTCCGCGCACGCAGAGTCCGACCGCCTGCGCACCGAGGCCGACGAGTTCGTCGACGGCAAGCTCGCCGATTTTGAGGAGTCCCTGACCGGTATCCTGCGCACCGTCTCCTCCGACCGGGCCGCGCTGCGCCGCGGAGCCGGGGTCGGCGGTGGCGGCCAGGCCCCGGCGCCCCGGTCCCTGCCCGCCGAGGGCTACGACCCCGGTTACGACCGGCCGCGGGTGTCGCGTCGGCGTCCGCGCAGCGATCAGTAACGTGATTTGCCAGCGACTGTAAGCTGTGGAGCGTTATGAATAATCCCTTTGTGTTTCCCGTCGCAGACCTCATTCACGGCGGGTCCACCATGCCCGAGCAGCGCCGCCAGGCCGGGCCCTCGCCCTCGCGCATCGGTCCGGAAATGATCGCCATCGCCCAGGGGGCGGACGTCGTCGTCGAGGCAACGTTGACCCCGCTCGGCGGTGGCATCCTCGTGGACGCCGACATCACCGCGACGCTGACCGGTGAGTGCGTCCGGTGTCTGCGCCCCCTGCACCCGGAGGCGACGCTGCACATCAGCCAGATGTTCGCCGTCGACCCCGACTTCGTCACCGGTGACGAGGATGAGGACGACGGTGGCGGGGACTCCGTCCCGCTCATCGAGCGCGACGAGATCGACATCGAACAGACCGTCATCGACGAGGCTGGCCTGTCACTGCCCTTCAACCCCACCTGTGAAGGCGGCTGTCCTGACGAGGACACCGACGTCCCGAAGCCGGACGGGGTCGTCGACGCCGACGGCAACATCGTCGAGGGAGAGGATCCGCGGCTCGATCCCCGCTGGTCGGGCCTGGAGAAGTTCCTGTGAGCCGTTCCCGCAAACGGCGCGTCACCGGGGTGGAGGCGCTGGAGCAGGCCTACCACGTCATGGACCACGGGCCGCTGCTGGAACGCCTCGGCGTCGACCTCGACGACAAGCACCTGCGGCTGGCGCTGACGCACCGCTCCTTCGCCAACGAGAACGGCGGCCTGCCCAACAACGAGCGCCTCGAGTTCCTCGGCGACGCCGTGCTGGGCCTGTCCGTCGCGGAGCAGCTGTACAAGCAGTACCCGGACCGCCCGGAGTCGGACATCTCGAAGATGCGCGCCTCCATCGTCTCCCGCTACGGCTGCGCCGACATCGCCCGCGACATTGGGCTGGGGGAGTACGTGCTCCTGGGTAAAGGTGAGCTCGCCACCGGCGGGCGGGGCAAGGAGTCCATCCTCGCCGACACCACCGAGGCCATCCTGGGCGCCATCTACCGCCAGCACGGTTTCGAGACCACCCGCGACGTCGTCCTGCGCCTCTTCGGGGCGAAGATCGACAACGCCGTGGTCACCGGCAGGACCATCGACTCGAAGACGAACCTGCAGGAACGTCTGGCGGAGCTCAAGGCCCCGATGGCGGAGTACCGGTCGACCTCCGTCGGCCCGGACCATGACCTGCTCTTCACCACCGAGGTCATCGTCGCCGGTGCCGTGCTCGGTAACGGCACCGGTGGCAACAAGAAGATCGCGGAGCAGCAGGCCGCGTTCCACGCCCTTGAGCTGCTGCGCGAATACCCGGAGCTGGTGACCGGGCGTGCCTGAACTTCCCGAGGTTGAGATCGTCCGCCGGGGTCTCGAGGCGCATGTCCTCGGCGCCCGCATAGACGACGTCGCCGTCCTGCACCCCCGGGCCAACCGTGGCCAGGACGTCCCCCTGGCAGATCTGCTGACCGGCGCCACCATCACGGGCGTGCGCCGACGCGGCAAGTACCTGTGGCTGGACCTGCCGGGGGAGGAGGCGCTCTACGTCCATCTGGGCATGAGCGGCCAGATGCTCGTCGGTGCGCCCGACACCTGCACCTCCCGGCATCTGCGTATCCGCGCGGACCTCACCGCGGCTGACGGTTCACCGCTGGAGCTGGCCTTCGTGGACCAGCGCACCTTCGGGCGCTGGCTGCACACGTGGCTTGTCGACGGGCGCGCCGGGACCCGCGTGCCCGAGCCCGTGGCGCACGTCGCCGTCGATCCGCTGGAGCCGGAGTTCGACGTCGCCGCCACCGCCCGGCGCATGCGCCAGGCCAATTCACCGATCAAGAGCGTGCTGCTCAACCAAGAGATTGTTTCCGGGGTGGGCAACATCTACGCGGATGAGTCCCTGTGGGCAGCGGGGATCAAACCCGAACGGCGGGCGAAGAGCCTGCGCCAGCGCGACGCGGTGGGGCTGCTCGAGGCCGCCCAGGAAGTGATGACTCGGGCGCTGGCAGCCGGCGGAACAAGCTTCGATGCGCTCTACGTCAACGTCAACGGCGCCTCGGGTTACTTCTCCCGTGACCTCAACGTCTACGGGCGAGAGGACGAACCGTGCCCGCGCTGCGGCGGGCCGATTCGCCGGGTCGCCTTCCAGAACCGCTCCACGCACTATTGTCCGGTCTGCCAGACCACCTAGAACGTGTTCGTCAGCGGCCGTCCCATCAGGGTGGTCTGGATGGGCACGACAGCGCCTGCGATGCGGACCTTCCCGTCCTCCCCGGTCACGCCGTAGCGCTCGCCGTCGGTCGCGAACCTCACCGTGCCCGGCAGCTCAATGGGTTTGACGAACTGGACCCGGGCCTCGTAGGCCTCGGGGAGGTGCGCCTCCATCGCGGCCAGGGCGCGGGCGTGGGTCCACATGCCGTGCACGATCGTCGTCCGGAACCCGAACAGCTTCGCCGAGGCCGGGTGCAGGTGGATGGGGTTGTAGTCGCCTGACGCCTTCGCGTAGCGCCGCCCCAGATCCGCCGGCAGCTCCCAGGTCTCCCCGGGTTCGACCTCCGGGAGCTCCTGGCGGTCCACCGGCACGTTCGCGCCCGGCACCCGGTAGCCGGGCACCAGGTAGACGGAGTGGTTGGTCCACACCAGCTCCCCGGCCACCCGGATGAACCCGAGCAGGTGAAAAGTCGTGCCCTTCTCGTGGGGGTTGAGGTGGCTGGCGCGGACCTCAATGTCGAGGGTCTCGTCCACCGAGACCGGGCGAATCATCTTCATCTGGTTGGCCAGATGCACCGTGCCCAGGGCGGGGAAGGGCCAGTCCCGCCCGCTCATCAGCTCGGTCTGGAGCGGAAATGACTGGACGTGCAGCCAGGTCGCGGGCACGGTATCTGCGGGAGTGAACCCGCAGACCTGCTGGTACGCCCGCAGCTTCTCCTTGTTCTGGGTGTACTCCCGGAGACGGACGTCGCCGACCATCGCCCCGGTGGAGGCCGGTTTCCGGCTCGCGGTGGGCCGCAAGGCCGTGAAGAGCAGCTTTCCCGGGTTGGGCTTCTTCTGCAGCTCCCTGAGCATGATGTCCTACCTTCCCACGAGGTTCTGTCCGCACACCCGGACGGTCTGCCCGTTGACGCCCGCCGAGGCGGGGGAGCACAGGTATGCGATGGTTTCAGCGACATCGACCGGCCGGCCGCCCTGCTCGAGGGAGTTGACGCGGCGGTAGATCTCGCGGTTGATGTACGGAATGGCGGCGGTCATCTCGGTCTCGATGAAGCCTGGGGCGACCGCATTGGCGGTGATTCCGGTGCCCGCCAGCTCGGCGGCCAGCGAATCCGTGTAGCCCACGACGCCGGCCTTGCTGGCCGCGTAGTTGGCCTGCCCCTTCTGCCCGGCGATGCCGCTTGTCGACGCGATGCCGACGATTCTTCCCTCCCGGCCGAAGCCGCCCGGCAGGTCCCGGCTGAGCAGCGTCTGGTTGATGGCCATCTCTGCCTTGAGGTTGACGTCGATGACCTGGGCCCAGCGCTTTTCGTCCAGGTTGGCGGTCAGCTTGTCCCGGGTGATGCCGGCATTGTGGATGAGGGCGTAGAGCTCGGCCTCGTGCCCGTAGGTGGCGGAGACATGCGCGGCGATCTTTTCCGCGGCCGTGGGATCGGTGATGTCGAGCTGCAGCGCCGAACCGCCGATCTCGACGGCGACCTCGGCGAGGCCGTCGCCGGCGGCCGGCACGTCGACGACCACGACGGTGGCGCCCGTGGCAGCGAAGGTGCGGGCGATGGCGGCGCCGATGCCGCGTGCTGCGCCCGTGACCACGACGATGCGGTCGGTGAAGCGCTGCGCCGTCACCGGGGGCTCGAAGGTGGAGGTGCCGACCTCCCATGCCTGGCCGGCGACGAAAGCCGAGCGGCCTTCCAGCAGGAAGGAGAAGGTCGAGGTGAGGTCGGCGGCCTGGGTGCCGGGGGTGACGCGGATGAGGTTGGCGGTGGAACCGCCGCGCAGTTCCTTGCCGACGGTGCGCATCACGCCCTCGAGCGCCTCCGCGGTGGCCCGTGCCTCGTGATCGCCCGCGTCCCCGGGGCGGGGACCCAGGAAGATGACGCGGCCGGAATCCTCCAGGCCCTTCATTGCCGGACGCAGGACCTGGCGGACCTTCTCCAGGTCATCGAGCCGGCTGAGGTCGGCGGCGTCGATGATCAACGCGCCGGGGCGTTCGCTGTACCGGGGCGGCTGCTCCTCGCCCTTCTCGTCCCGGGTGCGGGCCTCGGGGACGTCGAGAAGCGGGGTGCCGGAGGACAGGCCCAGCAGGGTAAGGGTGTCGGTGGCGAGGGTGGAGGAGCCGGTGGCGTGGACGAGGATGTCTCCGGCGGGCATGGTCGTGCCTCGGCGCAGCTTCGGCGGATCCTTGAGACCGAACTGCTTGGTGACGAGACGGCCGGGGCCGGAGGTCAGGATGTTCTCGAGAATGGACATGATCAGAGTGCCTCCAGGATGACGACGACGCCCTGCCCGCCGGCGGCGCACACCGAAATCAGGCCGCGGGTGCCCGGGCCGCGTTCATGCAGCCGCTTGGACAGGCTGGCGATGATCCGGGCGCCGGTGGCGGCGAAGGGGTGGCCGGCGGCCAGCGAGGAGCCGTCGACGTTGAGTTTGTCGTCGGGGATGGTGACGCCCTGGTTCTTCAGGGCCTCGAGGGTGGTCAGGACGGTCGAGGCGAACGCCTCGTGGATCTCGAACAGGTCGATGTCCTCGGCGGTGAGGCCGTTACGTTCGAGGATGACCGGGATGGCGCGGGTCGGGGCCAGGAGCAGGCCGTCGGTCTTCTCCGGGCCGTTGACGTGGTCTACGGCGGCGACCTGGGCGTCGACGAATTTCGCCAGCGGCGTCCAGTTGCGTGCCCGGGCGGTGTCCTCGTCGGCGAGCAGGACGGCGGCGGCGCCGTCGGTCATCGCCGTGGAGTTGCCGGCGGTCATGGTGTCGCCGAAGACCGGCTTGAGTTTGGCCAGCTTCTCGAGGTTGGTGTCCGGGCGCAGCACATTGTCGCGTGTCAGCCCCTGGAAGGGGGTGACCAGGTCATCGAAGAAGCCCTCCTCCCAGGCGCGGGTGAGGTTCGCGTGGCTGCGGGCGGCCAGCGCGTCCTGCGCCTGGCGGGAAATGCCGTAGGCCGCGGAGGTCCTGGCCTGCGACTCACCCATGCTCAGGCCCGTGCGCGGTTCCGCGACGGAGGGGGAGGAGGGGGCGAAATCCTTCGGACGGACCGAGGCGAAGGCGGCGAGGCGGTCCTTCATCGACTTCGCCCGGGAGGCGCGGATCAGGGCCTTGCGCAGGCCGTCGGAAACGGCGATCGGGGCGTCGGAGGTGGAGTCGACGCCACCGGCGATGGCGACGTCGGCCTGGCCGAGGCGGATCTTGTTGGCGGTGTAGATGAAGGTCTCGAGGCTGGTGGCGCAGGCCTGCTGCAGGTCCACCGCCGGAGTGTGGGGATCGAGGCCGGTGTCCAGCACCGCCTCCCGGGTGAGGTTGAAGTCCCGGGGGTGTTTGAGCACGGCGCCGGCGGCGACCTCGTCGATCTTTTCGCCGCCCAGCCCGAAGCGCGCGACCAGACCGGTGAGGGCGGCGGTGAGCAGTTCCTTGGTGGAGGCGTCCGCGTAGGCGGTACCTGAGCGGGCGAAGGGGGTGCGGTTGCCGCCCACGACGACGGCGGTGCGGAGGGTCTGGGTCATTGACGGGCCTCTCTTAAGGTAAGGGTTTGTGACCTAGACTACACGATACCCGAAGTTTCTGATACCGTCAGTTGCATGAACAAGGTTGACGCCGCCAACGAGGTCAAGGACGGCCGCTCCCGGCGCTGGGATGAACACCGGCGTACCCGGAGGGAGGAACTGTCCGCGGCTGCCCTGCGCGCCATCCGGGTCAAAGGCCCGAATGTCGGCATGGAGGAGATCGCCGAGGCGGCGGGCACGTCCAAAACCGTGTATTACCGGCACTTCCGGGACCGGGCGGGCCTGTGGTCGGCGGTGGTGGACCGCACCGTGGAGTTCATTTACAGCCACATCCCCCTCGGGAACCTCAACGACGTTCCGCTCCTGGCGCTCATGAACGAATTAGCCGACTCCTACCTCACCCTGGTGGAGCAGGATCCGGAGATCTATGAGTTCGTCACCTCCGGGCCGGGGCAGCCGGGCACCGCCGCCACGGAATTCTCCGAACCGCTGGTGGGGCTCACCGCCCGGATCGGTTCCGAGCTATCCGAGCACCTGGCCCGCCGCGGGCTGGGGGAGCAGTCGGACATCTGGGCCCAGGCCATGGTCGGCGCGATCTGGGCCGCGGCCGACCACTGGGTCGCCACCGGTCGCGCGGCCCCCAAGGACGACGTCGTCGTACAGCTGCACAACCTGTTCAGACCCGGTCTCGAGCACAGCATGAGCCAGCACAGCATGAGCGAGCACAGCACCCACCCGCCACTGGTCACCGGCCAGGCAAAGGAGAATCCCATGACCAGCACAATCACCACCCCGACATCCGCCGTTTCGCCGCTCGGCGCCCAGCTGCGCGCCGCCCTCGACGGCAATTTCCACGAGTTCAAGGAGCGTCTGCGTCAGGCGCTGCCCCCCGAGGTCGTCGTCCGCCCGCACGACCAGTCGATGGCCGAGGCCCGCGAGTGGACCCTCGCCAGCCTCAGGGAGCTGGGGCCGAGCGGGTACAACCGGGTGGGCATGCCGGTGGAGCTGGGCGGCACCCACGACCAGGCGCACTCCGTCGCCGCCTTCGAGGTGCTCGCCACGGGTGACCTCTCGCTGACGATCAAGGCCGGCGTGCAGAGCGGTCTCTTCGGCGGCGCCATCCTCAACCTCGGTAACGAGGAACAGCGGGCCGCCTGGCTGCCGGCGGTGATGAGCATGGAGCTGCTCGGCTGCTACGGGATGACCGAGCTGGGCCGCGGCTCCGACGTGCAGAGCCTCGAAACCACCATCACCTACCTGCCGGAGTCGAAGGAATTCGAGGTCCACACGCCGAATGAGAGCGCGACCAAGGCCTACATCGGCAACGCCGCCCAGCACGGCGAGATGGCGGCCGTCTTCGGCCAGCTCATCGTCGACGGTGAGAACCACGGCGTCCACTGCATCATCGTCCCCATTCGGGACGGGCAGGGCAGTCCGCTGCCGGGCGTGACCCTGCGCGATCACGGGCTCAAGGGGGGCCTGCTCGGCGTCGACAACGGCATGATGGCCTTCGATCACGTCCGCGTACCGCGCACCCACCTGCTCAACCGCTACGGCGACGTCAGCGAAGAGGGCGTCTACTCCTCGCCCATCGAACGCCGCGGCGAGCGCTTCTCCACGATGCTCAGCACCCTGGTGCGCGGCCGCATCTCCGTCGGCGGAGCGGCCGCCTCAGCCGCCCGCCGCGGCCTGGTCATCGCGGTTCGCCACGCCATGAACCGGGAGCAGTTCAAGAAGCCGACCAACGAACCGGTCACCATCATCGAGTACCAGACCCACCAGAAGAAGCTCATCCCGGAGATCGCCCGTGCCTACGCCTTCGGCTTCGCCCAGAATGAACTGATCACGCAATACCAGGCGAGAATCGCCGCCCAGGATTCCGCTGAGGCCGAGGGTGACATGGTCAGGGAGCTGGAGACCCGGGCCGCCGGCATGAAGGTGCTCCAGACCAGGTGGGCCAACGACACCCTCCAGGTGTGTCGGGAAGCCTGCGGCGGCTATGGCTACATGGCGGAGAACGGCCTGACCACGCTGCGCCAGGACGCCGACGTCTTCGCCACTTTCGAGGGCGACAACACCGTGCTTCAGCTGCTGGTGGCGCGCTCCCTGCTGGCTCAGTTCAAGGCGAACTGGAGCAACCTCAACCTGCTCGACGCGGCGCGCAAGTCCTCGGCGTTGGTCGGCAACCGTATTCTGGAGCGCACCACGGGCAAGGCCACCATCGACCGGCTGGTCTCCATCGCTTCCGCCAAGCGTGGCGCGGCCAAGCTTCGCGCCCGCGGTTGGCACGTCGAAATGCTCGAGTACCGGGAGCGGCGCATCAGCGAGTCTCTCGGCATGCGGATGCGTGACGTGCTGAAACTGGAGAAGGAGGAACAGTTCGACGGGCTCAACGGATGCCAGATCCACATGGTTCACGCCGCCGACGCGCACATGGAGCGCACCGTGCTCGAAGCGTTCATCGAAGGCATCAGCGCCATCGAGGAGGGCCCGGCGCGTGAGCTGCTGATCAAACTCTGTGACCTCTACGCGCTGGCGACCATCGAGAAGCACGCTGTGTGGTACCTCGAGCGCGCCGTCATCGACGGCAGCCGTTCCCACGACGTCAGCCTCGCCGTCGAGAAGCTCTCCGCGGAGCTCGTCGACGACCTGCCCGCCATTCTTGAGGGCCTCGGGGTCAACGAGAGCTTCCTGAACTCGGCGCTGGTCCGGCGCCCGGCATAGGCCCGGGGCCACCGGTCGCGCGGCCGCTTCCCACCCGGAAGCGGCCGCCTTACTGTGTCCGGCCTGAGGGAAATCATCCCCAGGTGTGGTTGCGCTCAGGGTCCGCACCCGCCACCTGACAGACGCTCAGATTCAAACCCGTGTAGTTTTTCTGCCATGCAGGCATTCGAAACATTTCTGGCCGACGGTCTCAACGACTGGCTCTGGAAGATCATCCCGTTCCTCCTCATCGGGGCGGGCGTCTACTTCGGGGTCCGAACGGTGGTCGTCCAGCTGCGCTACATTCCCGACATGTTCCACGCCGTGTCGGAAAAGCCTGCCGGCGGAGACCACATCTCCGCCTTCAAGGCCTTCTCCATCTCCGCGGCCTCCCGGGTGGGCACCGGCAACGTCGCCGGCGTGGCGCTGGCCATCTCCATCGGCGGCCCGGGCGCGGTGTTCTGGATGTGGATGATCGCGCTGCTCGGCGGGGCGACGGCGTTCATCGAGTCCACGCTCGCCCAGCTGTGGAAGACCAGGGAGAGTGAGGGCAGCGACGCCTACCGCGGCGGCCCGGCCTACTACATGACCCGCGGTCTGGGCTGGCGGAAGCTGGCGGTCGTCTTCGCGCTCGCCATTTCGGTCACCTACGGCCTGGTCTACAACGCCATCCAGACCAACTCCATCGTCGAGTCCGTCGGGACCTCCCTCAACGCGGACTCCCTCGAGTTCAAGGCCGGCGTCGGCGTCATCCTCGCGGTGATCACCGCCGGCATCATCTTCGGCGGGCTCCAGCGCATCGCCAGCGTCACCCAGATCATCGTCCCGTTCATGGCCGGCGCCTACATCATCGTCGGTGTCATCGTCGTCGTGCTCAACCTCGGCGAGGTCCCCCGCATGATCTCCGACATCTTCACCCACGCGCTCGGCCTGCGCGAGGTCGCCGGCGCCACCGTCGGAGCCGCCTTCATGCACGGCATGCGCCGGGGCCTGTTCTCCAACGAGGCCGGCGAGGGTTCCGCGCCGAACGCGGCCGCGACCGCCACCGTGTCGCACCCGGTCAAACAGGGGCTGGTGCAGACCCTCGGCGTCTTCTTCGACACCTGGCTGGTCTGCAGCATCACCGCCTTCATCGTCCTGCTCGGCCCGCAGCCGATCTACGGCGAGGAGATCGCCGGCGCCTCGCTGACCCAGACCGCGTTATCCGACTCCGTCGGAGCGTGGGGAACCCACTTCATCACCTTCATCCTTTTCTTCCTGGCCTTGAGCTCGATCATCGGCAACTACTACCTGGCCCAGACCAACATCCAGTACCTGACCGGCTCGACGGGCTGGCTGACCGCATTCCGCGTTCTCGTCGTCGTGTTCGTGTTCGGCGGCGCCATCGGCTCGCTCACACTGGTCTGGAACCTCGGGGACACCTTCGCCGGCGTCATGGTCATGATCAACCTCGTCGCCGTCATCCCGCTCGGTGGGGTCGCCATCAAACTCCTGCGCAACTACGCGCAGCAGAAACGGCTGGGCTACGACCCGGTGTTCCACCGGGACATGCTCCCGGAGATCGAGAACGTCGAGGTCTGGGACGGCTCGGACGCCCTCACCGCCGACGCCGTCGAACGCGTGCGCGTGCTTCGCGACGCCACCTTCCACCACGTGCCGGCGGAAGACAGCGCCGACGAGATCACCCGCTGACAAGGTCGCGTCGGCGGGTAGGATGGGCACCACCCTCGAGAAAGATCGGTGACCATGAACCTCGTCTGGACAGCCCTCGGTCTCATCGCCCTCGGCACCCTCTTCGTGTTCGTCCTCGACGCCGTTGACCTCGGCGTGGAGAAGCTCGTGCGCCGGATCAAGCCGCGGCGCACACACCAGCACTACCCGGGCGGGCCGTACCTGCAGACGCAGACGGTCAGCCCCTATTCTTTCTGACATGAGCAGCATTCGAGCCACCGCATTAGTCAGTGGCCGGGTCCAGGGCGTGGGTTTCCGCGCCTGGGTCGGCCGCGTCGCCGAACCGCTCGGCCTGAGCGGGCACGCGAAAAACCTTCCCGACGGGCGCGTCGAAGTGGTCGCGGAGGGGGAACGGGCGGGCGTCGAGAAGCTGCTCCGGCTTCTCGGGGAGGAACCCACCGGTACCCGGCGGCCGGGACGCGTGTCCGAGGTGGCCGTCGAGTACGGCGACGCCCGCGGGGAGGCCGGGTTCCGGCGCCTCTGACGCGCACTAGCATGGGAGGGCAACGGCATTGACGATCGATGGGAACCTCATGGCCGACGCGCCCTACCTGCTGTACCTCCACGGCATCAACACCCCCGACCATGAGAAGGCGTGGACCGACACCCTCAATGAGGCGCTGCCTCAGGTCGGCTACCCGGATCTGACGGGCATCCGGGTGCTGGCGCCCCGCTACGGCAGCCTCCTGCGGGGAGAGAGCGACGGCGAGGGGGCCGAACTGCCCGCCCGGACCGTGCCGAAACTGGCCAAGGCCGAAGCCCGGCAGGCGCGACGGGAATTCAAGTACCGCACCGCCGCCCTCGAACAGCTGGCCGGACGGCACACTGCGGGGAAGGCGGCGCTGTGGGCCACCCTGGCGGACAACGTGGCGCTGGCGACGCCCTATTTCCAGGAAGCCAGGACCTACCTCAACGACACCGGAGTCCGTGCCCGCGTCCTCTCCGAGATCCTCGAAGCGCTGCCCGAGTCCGGACGCATCGTCATCGTGGCGCACAGCCTCGGCTCCGTCATCGCGGCCGACCTGCTGCTCAGGCTGCCGCCGGCGCTGCACGTCGCCGGGCTGGTGACCTTTGGCAGTCCGTTGGCCAGCACCCGGTTCGATGTGTCGGATCTGCGCAAGAGCCTGCGCCAGCCCCCAGCGAACCTGGGGTGGTGGGTGAACTTCTGGAGCGCCAGCGACCCGGTGACCTCGATGCGCGGGGTCTCTTCCGTCTTCCCTTGGCTGCTGGACCTGCGGGTGGAGACCCTGGCCCGGCCCGCTGCCGCGCATTCCTCCGCGGCGTACCTCGGCAGCCCTGCCGTGGCGGTGTCGATCGGGTTCGGGTTGTTCGGCTCCCAGTCGACACAGGTGGTCAAGGCGAGCAGCGCGGTGGAGGTCGCCCCCGAATTTCACCAGGTCGTCGCGCTGCTCGGGCTGCGTTACGCGCACCTGATCGGCAACAAACTCGAGGAAGACGAGAGGAAACGCTATTTCGGCGCCCTCCGGCAGGTCCAGGCGACGACGATCGACCTGCTCAAGGATCAGGCGGCCAAGCAGAGGACCGGACTGCCGGAAATGGTGGCCCGACTGGACGTCGACCTCAGCGACACCGCTCACCCAGTGCCGGCGCCCCTGCCCGTGCCGCCCATCGAGGCGGACGACGCCGCGCTGCTGCTCGTCCAGCTGGCCGGTTACAACCTTCTCGACCCCTTCGAGATCGACGTCGACGACGACGTGCGGCGCGAAGCCATGGAGGATCTCACCCAGGAGCTGAACCTCGGGCCCCGCTTCGGCGCCGGGGTCTTCGATTCCCTGGAACGGGCGGGCAGGGCGCTGCCGGGAAGCAGCCGACGCAACTGGCTGAAGTGGGGCGCCATCGGCGGTGGCGTCATGGTGCTGGGCCTGGCCACGGGCGGTCTGGCCTTCGCGCCGGCCGCGGGAGTGTCCGGCGCCGCGATGATCACCAGCGCCCTCGCCGCCTTCGGCCCGGGCGGCATGATCGGCGGGCTGGTCACCGCCGGCAGCCTGGTCTCGGTGGGAGCGGGAAGCGTGGCCGTCGGCGTCATGAGCGCCTCGACGACACCCGAGTCCGTCGAGGCGCTGGTCAAGTCGCAGCTGGCGGTCGTCATGCTCCGTGAGGAGCACCGTCTCGACCAGGAACCGACGGTCTGGCTCCAGCTGACGGAGATGGAGCGCCGCCTGACCCGGGAAATCCAGCGCGTCGAGGAGTTCTCGGATCCCGGCTCGCCGTACCTTCTGGGGCTGGGTAAGAAGCTCCAATCCGTGAGGGCGGCGCTCGACTACATGCTCGACCACGGACTGATCCCCTGGGAGACGGCGCCGGAGACCGCCGCCGAGGCGGCGCAGAGCGCCCTGTGGCGACGGACCCTGACGCGCCGTCGAACACGCGCGGCTGACTAGCCCGCAGGGGTCTGTCGGGCTTCGGGTGTCGTCGGGCGAGGCGCTAAACTGCCGAGCGTGCATCTGAAGTCGCTGACCCTGCGGGGATTCAAGTCCTTCGCGTCTGCGACGACCCTGAAATTCGAGCCCGGCATCTGCGCCGTGGTCGGCCCCAACGGCTCCGGCAAGTCGAACATCGTCGACGCGCTGCGCTGGGTGATGGGGGATCAGGGTGCGAAGAATCTGCGCGGCGGCAAGATGGAGGACGTCATCTTCGCCGGCGGCGGCGACCGCAAGCCGCTGGGTCGCGCCGAGGTGACGCTGACCATCGACAACCGCGACGGCAAGCTGCCCATCGAGTACCGCGAGGTGTCCGTCACCCGCCGCATGTTCCGCGACGGCGCCAGCGAGTACGAGATCAACGGCGCCAAGGCCCGCCTGATGGACATTCAGGAGCTGCTCAGCGACTCCGGCATCGGCCGCGAAATGCACATCATCGTCGGGCAGAACAAACTCGGCGAGATCCTCGACTCCCGCCCGGAGGAGCGCCGCGCCTACATCGAGGAGGCCGCCGGCGTGCTCAAGCACCGCCGCCGCAAGGAAAAGGCGCAGCGCAAGCTCATCGGCATGCAGGCCAACCTCGACCGCCTCCAAGATCTCACCGATGAGCTGGGCAAGCAGCTCAAGCCCCTGGCCCGGCAGGCGGAGGCCGCCAGGCGCGCGGCCACGGTCCAGGCCACGCTGCGCGAGAGTCGCATGGCCCTGGCCGGTGATGAGGTCACGCGACTGCGCAGGACGCTGGCCGACGCTGCCCGCGCCGCCGACCTCCTCGCCGACCAGGTCGCCGAGATCACCGCGCAACTGGAGGAACACGCGCAAGTCCAGCAGGAGCTCGAGACCCTGCTCGAGGAGACCGCGCCGCAGGCCGAGGCTGCGCAGCAGCTGTGGTTCCGCCTCTCGACGCTGGCTGAACGCGTCTCCGCCACCACCCGCATCGCAGCCGAACGCGCCGCAAACGTCGGGGAGGCGACCGCCTACACCGGCCCCGATCCTGAGGAACTCGAACGACGAGCGCAGCTGGCGGACGAGGAACACGAGGAACTGCTCATGCTCGCCGAGGAGGCCGCCGAGCGGCTGGAGACCATCCGGGAGGAGGTCATTGACCGCCGAACGGCCTTCGATGCGGCGGAGGCGGAGCACATGGCGCAGGTGCGCGCCATCGCCGACCGCCGCGAAGGCGTGGTCCGCCTGCTGGCCCAACAGGAGTCGTTGAGCGCGCGGATCACCGGCGCTGAGGAGGAGATCCACCGGCTGTCCGAGGGCCTGCGGGAGACGCTGGAGCGCACCCGCGACGCCGAGCGCCAGGCCCGCGAGGTGGCCGAGGCGATCGCCGCCCGGGAGAAGGAGCGCGCCCCGCTGGACGAGGCGCACGTCCGCGCCGTCACCGAAGCCTCCGCCGCCGAGAAGCGCCTGGATCAGTTGAGGGAGCAGCAGCGGGAGCGCGAACGGGCGGTGTACTCGCTGCAGGCCCGGATCGACACCCTCGGTGAATCCGCGCCCACGGCGAGCGTGGAGCTGGGGGAGTCCTGGATCCCGCTGGCTGGCCTGGTCCGTGCCCGTGACGGCTGGGAGGGCGCCCTGGCGGCGGCCCTCGGCGGCCACGCCGAGGCCGTGGCCGGCGCGGTGGCCCCCGGCGTCGTCGAGTCGCTGGCCGACGCCGCCCGCACGGTCCTCGTCGACGCCTCCGGCGGCGGTTCTGACTGGCGCCTCGACGCCGACCTGCCCGCCGGGGTGAGCTGGCTACTCGACCACGTCAGCGTCGATGGCAGCGTCGCTCTCCCCGTGACCCGACTGCTCGCCGACGTTGTCGTCGCGGAGGACTTCGCCCACGCCCGCGCGGCGGTCTCCGCCGATCCCCGGGTTCGCGCCGTCACCCGTGCCGGCCTCGTCGTCGGTGAGGGCTGGGTGGAGGTCGGTACGGGCGCCACCACGTCGGTTGAAGTCAGCGCGCAGATCGAGGAGGCGCGGGAGCAGCTCGAATCGGCGGCGGCCGAACTCAGCGAACTCTCCGGCACCCTGGAGGGCGCCAAGCAGGCCGCCGAGGACGCCCGGGTCGCCTCTGCGTCGGCGACCTCACGGTTGCGCGAGCACGACTCCGCGGTCGAGAACCTCCGCCGCGAACATCAGCGTCTGCAGAAGCAGCACGAAGCCAACAGGAACGAGCACGTCCGAGCCGCCGAGCGCGCCACCCAGGCGGAGGGCCGTGCGGCGGCACTGCGCGACGAGCTCGCCGAGATCCGCGACCGGCTCTCCCGCGTCGAGGACGAGGGTTCCGCCGACGAGGTCTCGACAGAGGAACGCGACGCCACCGCCGAAGCGCTCACCCAGATCCGGGCCATGGAGATGGAGGCCACTCTCGCCATGCGCCAAGCCACGGACCGGGCGGCACAGTCGGCGGGCCGGGGGGACGGGCTGCGTCGTCAAGCCGCCCACGAGCGGGAGGCCAAGAACCGTCACGAGCAGGCCATGCTGCGCCGTCGGCTGGCGGGGGAGCTGGCCTCGAACGTCGAGAAACACGCGCGGGACATGGCCGCGCGGGTCGCGGACGCCCTCGAGCGCGCCACCGCCGAACGCGACGAGGTCACCGCCCGAAAGACGCAGATCGCCTCGCAGTTGGCGCAGGCGAAGGACCGCGTAAACGCCACCCGCCAGCAGCTGGGCCGACTGACCGACAACGCCCACGCTTCCGAGATCGCCCGCTCTCAGGCGCAGGTGCGCATCGACGAGGCTGAGGCGAAGATCGTCGAACAGCTCGGGGTCCCCATCGCCGACCTGCTCGAGGGTTACAGCCCGGGCCCGGGATTCGACCGAGCCACCGTGGAGGCCGACCTCAGGCAGGCAGAGAAGGACCTGCGCTCCCTGGGCAAGGTCAACCCCCTGGCGCTGGAGGAGTTCAAGGCGCTCGAGGAACGCTACTCCTTCCTGTCGACCCAGCTCGACGACGTCATCCAGGCACGCGCCGACCTCACGGGTGTGATCGAGGATGTCGATAAGCAGATCCTGCAGCTGTTCACCGACGCCTGGCTCGACGTCGAACGCGAATTCCCCAAGGTCTTCGACACCCTTTTCCCGGGTGGCGAGGGCCGACTGATCCTCACCGATCCCGACGACATGCTCGCCACCGGCATCGAGGTCGAGGCACGCCCGCCCGGCAAGAAGGTCAAGCGCCTCTCCCTGCTGTCCGGCGGCGAGAAGTCCCTGACGGCCCTGGCGATGCTCGTGGCCATCTTCCGCGCCCGACCGAGCCCGTTCTACATCATGGACGAGGTCGAGGCCGCGCTTGACGACGTCAACCTCCGCCGACTCATCGCCCTGTTCGAGGAAATGCGTCACGATTCCCAGCTCATCGTCATCACCCACCAGAAACCGACGATGGACATCGCCAACGTGCTCTACGGCGTGACCATGCGCGGCGACGGCGTCACCCGAGTCATTTCCCAGCGCATGAGCCGCGCCGGGGACGCACCGTTGTCCACCGGGACCGACCAGTCGGAGCGGCCGGTCACCGTGGCGGTGGACGCGATCGACCTTCACCAGCCGCAAAAGGGTGACACGGGTTAACCGATGACGGTGTAGGCCTGCCGGTGAGCTGGGATTGAGGATGAGACTTCCCCAGGTTAATGGCAGACTAGTGCCCATGACCTCAACTCTTATCTGGATCATTCTCGCGATCGTCGTCATCCTCATCCTTCTGGGGATCGTCATCGTCGTTGCGGGCAAGAAGCGCAAGGAATCGAAGACGGTCTCCTTCGAGAAGAAGGAGGAGCCGAAGGAGCTCACCCAGCAGGAGAAGTCCGGCAACTACCAGGCCGTCGGCGGATTCAACTTCGCCCCGGCCGCCTCCGCGGATGAGTCCAAGGAGCAGGAACCGGTTCGCGTCGATAAGCCGATCGAGCAGGAGACGCCGCGTGCGGCGGCAGTGACGCCGGTTGAGGACAAGGCTGCTGCCGACAAGGCTGCCGCGCATAAGGCGGCGGCGGATAAGGCGGCTGCCGACAAGGCTGCCGCGCATAAGGCGGCGGCGGACAAGGCGGCGGCGCAGAAGGCGGCGGCGGACAAGGCGGCGGCGGACAAGGCGGCGGCGCAGAAGGCGGCGGCGCAGAAGGCTGCTGCCGACAAGGCGGCTGCGGACAAGGCAGCGGCCGACAAGGCAGCGGCGGACAAGGCTGCTGCCGACAAGGCGGCCGCTGATAAGGCGGCGGCGCAGAAGGCGGCGGCGGACAAGGCTGCTGCGGAGAAGAAGGCAAACGCAGCTGAGGAAGCCGCAGCCGACAAAGCTGAGGACGAGATTCCGGTGACCGGCAACGTCAAGGTGGTGGAGGAGACCACCCCGGAGCGGGTCGAGGACGAGTCGGCCGAAGAGGCGTCGGAAAGCGATCGTCTCAGCGGTGCGGGCGCGGCGGTGGCTGGCGGTGCGGGTGCAGCGGCAGTGGCTGGTGCGGTGGCGGCTTCCGGCAAGGGTGATGAGACGGGGGAGCCGCGTCCAAGTGAGGACGCGGAGATCGAGGTTTCCGAGCAGGCCCACGAGATCGCTGGGTCGGTCAATGAGGGGGAGTCTGCCCAGGAGGACCCGATCTTCGAGGAGCTCGCCGAGGAGGCTCCGATCGAGGCAGAGAAGCTGGCGGAAGCTACCGAGCCGGAGGACCTCGAGGTCGTCGCCGAAGCCGAGGAGGCCGCAGGCATTGCCGCAGTAACCGCCGACGTTGTCGAGGAGGCGCGCGAGCAAACCGAGGTTCCGGCCGATGGGCCGGTGCCGTCGCCGGAGCCGACCGCGCCGCTGGATGAGATCGAGCCGGTCTCCGGCCGTATGGGCCGTCTGCGCGGGAAGCTCTCCCGCTCCCAGAGCGCCATCGGCCAGGGGCTGCTGGGTATCCTAACTGCGGGCGATCTCGACGAGGACGCCTGGGAGGAGATCGAGGACACGCTGATCATGGCGGACCTCGGCGCCGAGCTGACGATGAAGGTCACCGACAGTCTGCGCGACAAGATCGCGGAGCGGGGCGTGTCCTCGGAGGCGGAGGCGCGGGCGATGCTGCGGGAGACACTCATCGAAGCCGGTCGGCCGGAACTGGACCGCTCGATCAAGGCACTGCCCCACAACGGCAAGCCCGCCGTGATTCTCGTCGTCGGCGTCAATGGCACCGGAAAGACCACTACCACTGGCAAGCTGGCTCGCGTGCTGGTGGCGATGGGGTCCAAGGTCGTTCTCGGTGCGGCGGACACCTTCCGTGCGGCCGCCGCGGATCAGCTCGAGACCTGGGGTCGCCGCGTCGGGGCGACGACTGTGCGGGGCAAGGAGGGCGCCGACCCGGCCTCCGTCGCCTTCGACGCGGTCGCTCGAGGCGTCGAGGAGCAGGCCGACGTGGTCATCGTCGACACCGCTGGCCGCCTGCACACCGCCACCGGTCTGATGGATCAGCTGGGCAAGGTCAAGCGCGTGGTGGAGAAGAAGTCCACGGTGGACGAGGTGCTGCTGGTCCTGGACGCCACGGTCGGTCAGAACGGACTGACCCAGGCTCGCGTGTTCCGGGACGTCGTCGACATCACCGGTGTCGTCCTGACCAAGCTGGACGGCACCGCCAAGGGCGGCATTGTCTTCCAGGTTCAGGAAGAGCTCGGCGTCCCGGTCAAGCTTGTTGGCCTGGGCGAGGGCGCCGATCACCTGGCCCCGTTCGAGGTGGAGGGGTTCGTCGACGCGCTGCTCGGCTAGGCCGGTGACGGTGCCGCCATTCCCGCTTCGGCGGGGTGGCGGCACCGTCATTTTCCGAGGAGGCCAAAGCAGCAGAGGACACACAGGAAACTTTCTACCTATCGACCTATCGAAACAGGAAAAGGAAGAGTAGTGTTTCTCGCATCGGCAAACCTGTCGAACTATAGGTTCCATCCTGAAGTGGAGGCCCGAATGTCCCCTGATGCAACGATGGCCGCCTCCGGCAACGCCGCGTGGCTCCTCATATCCGCGGCCCTGGTGCTCCTGATGACGCCGGCGCTCGCGCTGTTCTATGGAGGTATGACCTCCCGCAAAGCGACCCTCAACATGATGCTGATGTCCTTCGGCGCCCTCGGCGTCGTCTCGGTCGTCTACGTCCTCTGGGGTTGGTCGATGTCCTACGGCTCGCAGTCCGTCGCGGGCATCTTCTCCAACCCCTTCGAATTCTTCGGTCTCCGGAACTCGCTTGTCGACGCCGACGGTCGCTACATCGAGGGCGCGTCTGGTTACGCCAACGTCATCGACGTCGCCTTCCAGATGACCTTCGCGATCATCTCCACCGCGATCATCTCCGGCGCCCTGGCCGAGCGTGTGAAGTTCAACACCTGGCTGGTCTTCTCGGGCGTGTGGGTCACGCTCGTCTACTTCCCGCTGGCCCACATGGTGTGGGGCGGGGGAATTCTCAGCCACGCCGAATTCTCCATCTCCTCCTGGATGTTCGGCGTCACCGACGGCGAGGCGACGATTGTTCCCATCGACTTCGCCGGCGGCACAGTCGTCCACATCTCCGCGGCGACCGCCGCGCTGGTGCTCGCCCTGATGGTCGGGCGGCGTCGGGCCTTCCCCACGGGCATCGCCAAGCCTTCCAACCTGCCCGCCGTCATGCTCGGCGCCGGTCTGCTGCTGTTCGGCTGGTTCGGTTTCAACGGCGGCTCCGCCTTCGCCGCCGACGGCCTCGCCGGGCTGGCCTGGCTCAACACCCTGGTTTCGGCCGCGGCCGCGATGCTCGGGTGGCTGCTCTACGAACGCCTGCGGCACGGTGGTGCGACTTCCCTGGGTGGGGCCTCCGGCATCATCGCCGGTCTGGTGGCGATCACCCCGGCGGCCGGCGCCGTCAGCCCGCTCGGCGCGATCTTCCTCGGTTTCTGCGGGGGAGTCCTCGCCGCCTGGGGGGCGGGGCTGAAGTACCGCTTCGGTTTCGACGACTCCCTCGACGTCGTCGGCGTCCACCTGGTCGCCGGCCTGTGGGGCACCGTCGGTCTGGCGCTGGTGGCCGCCGACACCGGCCTCCTCACCGGGGGCGGCCTCGACGGGCTCAGGCTGCTCGTCATCCAGACCGTCATCGCACTCGTGGCCATGGTCTTCTCCGGTGTGATCACCGCATTGATTGCGCTGGTCCTGGGCCGGACGATGGGCTGGCGCGTCGGCAAGCTCGCGGAATCCGAGGGCATCGACCTGCACGTTCACCGGGAAGGCGCCTACGACCTGGCCGGCCCAGTCACCCGGCACGTCATCCCGCGTTCGCTGCCGGTCACCGAACCCGAGGGTGAGGTCCGCTTGTCGACGCCACTTCCCACCGCAATCCCCAAGATGGAGCAACGATGAAACTCATTACCGCAGTGGTCAAACCCTTCGCGCTCGGTGAAATTCACGCCAACCTGCACCGGTTGGGAATCACCGGCATGACCGCCACCGAGGTTCTCGGATACGGGCGCCAGCGCGGCCGCACCGAGGTGTACCGCGGTGCCGAGGTCGCCACCGAATTCGTCGACAAGGTCAAGATCGAGGTCCTCAGTACCGACGGTGACGTCGACGCGATCTGCGCCGCGGTCATCGCCGCGGCCCGCACGGGCGGGGTGGGTGACGGCAAGCTCTGGGTCACCGACCTGGAGCGCGTGGTCCGGGTCCGCACCGGCGAGACCGGCGACGAGGCGATCTGACCCCCGGCCGGGCCGGGCTTGCGCACTCTAGTGGTCATTTGCTCCGCCGGGCTTGACCCTGCTGCCGGCCCGGCTAACATCGAACACATGAACGAATCGCGAATCAATGACCTGATCACCCAGGTCACCACCGGGCTGCAGGGCCTGGCCACCCTCATGGCCAGCCCTGAGTCCGTCGCCTTCGCCGCTGTCCATCCTTCGTTCGAGGCGCTGGAGGCCGCCATGAACCACAAGGCCGCCATCGACGCCTCCTTCGCCTGGCTGGCCAACCTGCACGAGGCCGGCCGCATGGTCGGCTCCACCAGCACCACCCAGTACTTGCGCGAGAAACTCGGCCTCTCCCGGGCCGAGGCCTACAACCGGCTGCGCCAGGGCGCGGCCCTCTACGACCCGGTCCCGGAACCCTCCCCGGAAGCGCCGCCGGCCACCGAAAGCGATGAGCAGCGCCGGGCCAGGGAGTCGGAGCAACGCCGACGGGCGGCCGAGGAGGAGGCCGCTCAGCAACGTGCCCGCCAGGCGGCGGCGGAGGCCTCCGCGGAGAAACGCCGCGTGATCGAGGCCGAGCTGGACCACCTGTCCGAGCACGCGGACCCCGGGGCCAACGCCCTGCGCGAGCGGGCCCTGAAACAGGCCGGCTGGCGCGGTGCCGAGGACCTGCGCGCCTGGGTACGCGATCGGGTCCGTGAGGCTAACGCCCGGGCCCGCAAACCCGATGGGACCCGGGACCGGCTGGCGGCGTGGAAGAAACGCTACATCTCCTTCGGTCAACAGGACGCCGACGGCGGGGTGAGGCTCTCCGGGTACCTGCCAGCGGCCCAGGCCGCGGCGTTGAGGGCCGCGTTGTCCTACAACCAGTCCACCACCTGGTCCGACGGGGAATCCGACGGCGCGGAGGAGAGGGACAAACGTTCCCTGGGCCAGCGTCGGGCGGACAAGCTGCACGAGATCGTCCGTGGCCACAGCGCGGACAAGGAACCGAATCGGGGCGGGATCGGGTCGGTGGTGGTGTCGGTGACGCAGCCCGAGCTGGAGGAGATGGGGCTGGACACCCGCTTCCCGACCAACACGGGCGTCTACCTCTCGCCCCTGGACATGCTGGTCCTGGGGGAGGCCTCCTGCGACTGGATGACCGTTCATGACGAGCGCGGCGCGTTGCTGACGCTGGGGCGGGGCAAACGCACGGCCAACCTGGAGCAGCGGATTGCACTGCTGGTCACGGAGTTGACCTGTTCCCATCCGGGGTGTGATCGCCCGGTGGACGAGTGCCAGATTCACCACATCATTGCGTGGCTGCTGTCGGGTCGTACCGATATCGAGAACCTGACGTTATTGTGCCGGATGCATCACCGCGACAACAACGACAAACGGGACGGGTCACGAGGGATGGGGCATGCGGAGCGCGACCCCGCCAGTGGGCGGGTGGGGCACCGCGACGCCGGGTCGTCAAAAATACGCCTCAATAATTCGGTGGCGGCGGGCAAATCCGCTTCGGCACGGATCCGGCGTCGGCACGCGCCCCCGGATTCTGAGTCGGAGGCCCTGTTCGCGGTCTGAGCCAGCTCGCCCCGGTGCACCGGGGCGGGGGAGCCATTTCCGTCCCGCCCGGCAATCCCGGAGGTGATTAGGCCTTACCCCCAACGCACGCGCTAGGCTGGGGAAGTTCCAGATATCCCTCTGCCGCCTTCAACAAAGGGGAGTGCCCGACGTGTTTGAGTCTCTGTCCGATCGCCTGCAATCCGCGCTCACTGGCCTGCGCGGCAAGGGCAAACTGACCGAGGACGACATCAACACCACCGCCCGCGAGATTCGCCTCGCGCTGCTGGAGGCTGACGTCTCGCTGCCCGTCGTCCGCGGGTTCATCAAGCGCATCAAGGAGCGCGCGACCGGAGCCGAGGTGTCGGCGGCGCTGAACCCTGCCCAGCAGGTCGTCAAGATCGTCAACGAGGAACTCGTCGAGATCCTCGGCGGCGAGACCCGGCGCGTCCAGCTGGCGAAGACCCCGCCGACCGTCATCATGCTCGCCGGTCTCCAGGGCGCGGGTAAGACCACCCTCGCCGGCAAGCTGGCCAAGCACTTCAGCAAGCAGGGGCACACTCCAATGCTGGTGGCCTGTGACCTCCAGCGTCCGGGCGCGGTGCAGCAGCTCCAGATCGTCGGTGAGCGCGCCGGCGTGCCCACCTTCGCCCCCGACCCGGGCACCTCCATCGACTCCCACGAGCACGAGATGGGCACCTCCCACGGTGATCCGGTCGCCGTCGCCCAGGCCGGTGTCGAGGAAGCCAAGCGTCAGCAGCACGACATCGTCATCATCGACACTGCGGGCCGCCTCGGTATCGACGAGACACTGATGACCCAGGCCCGCAACATCCGCGAGGCGGTCCAGCCGGACGAGGTCATCTTCGTCATTGACGCGATGATCGGCCAGGACGCCGTCACCACCGCGCAGGCCTTCGCCGACGGCGTCGACTTCACCGGCGTGGTCCTCACCAAGCTCGACGGTGACGCCCGCGGTGGCGCCGCGCTGTCCATCCGTGAGGTCACCGGCAAGCCGATCCTCTTCGCTTCCACAGGTGAGAAGCTCGAGGACTTCGACGTCTTCCACCCGGAACGGATGGCCAGCCGCATCCTCGGCATGGGCGACGTGCTCTCGCTGATCGAGCAGGCCGAGTCCGTCATGGACCAGGAGAAGGCCGTCGACGCCGCCCGTAAGATCGGCACCGGGGAGATGACCCTCGAGGACTTCCTCGACCAGCTGCTCATGGTCCGCAAGATGGGCCCGCTCGGCAACCTGATGAAGATGCTGCCGGGCGGCAAGCAGATGAACCAGATGGCCGAGATGATCGACGAGAAGCAGCTCGACCGCATCCAGGCCATCATCCGCGGCATGACCCCGGCAGAGCGGGAGGATCCGAAGATCCTCAACGCCTCCCGCCGCAAGCGCATCGCCGCAGGCTCCGGCGTCCAGGTCGCCGACGTCAACCAGCTCGTCGAGCGCTTCTTCGAAGCGAAGAAGATGATGGGCAAGATGGCCAGCCAGATGGGCATGCCGGGCGGCGGGATGAACCGGTCCGCGACCAAGAAGCAGCGCACCACCCGCAAGGGCAAGGGCGGGAAGAAGAAGCAGATCCGCGCCAAGTCCACGGGCGGCGGCATGCCGGGGATGCCGAACATGGCCCAGCTGCAGCAGATGCAGAAGCAGATGGAGCAGCAGGGCGGCGTGCCCGGCGGCAATCCGCAGCTGCCCGGCGGTCTCGGCGACATCGACCTCAACAACCTCGACTTCAACGAGGCGATGAAACGCATGGGCAAGGGCAAGGGCTTCTAGCCTGGGCCGCGCCAGGGACGGGCGTCTTCCGTGTGGGAGGCGCCCGTCCCTTCGTCTATGGGCGGGGCAGGTTAAAGGCGCGTTCCAGGTGGGGCCAGAGCAGGTCGGCGGCGGAGAGCGCGTAGGCGTTGGAGATGTGGTTCTGGTCGCGCATGACCGGGATGTTGCCGATGACCGGGGGACAGGCGTCGGCGGTGCAGAACCAGTCGGCGGTGTCGACCGCCTGGGCGAGGCGATGGTCGGCGAGGACTGCCGCCGCCGGGTCCTCCTCCGCGTAGACGGCCGTGCGCGGCAGGGAACACGCCGACACCGGGTCCGTCGAGGAGGTGCAGCCCGCGCCGCCGTCGCGGACGCGGAGCATGCAGTAGTTCGGATCGTCGACTTCCCCGGCAGGGGTGGTCGTCCAGGGGTTGTCGCGCAGCCCGATGAAGGGGATGCCGGCGTCGTCAAGCGCCTCCCAGAAGTGGCGGTAGCCGGCCGGCGCCACGTCGGGACCCACACCGCCGGGGCCGACGGGCCGGGTCGAGGTGGAGACGACGACGTCCGGGGCCATCGAGACCATCAGGCGCACGGCGCCCGCGGACCACTCGGCGCAGGCCCGGCTGACCTCGGGGGCGTCGCCGAGGACGATGGGGCATTCCTGGCGCAGGAAGGGGATGACCTGGAACCCGTGCTGCCTGCCCAGCGCGTCGAGGGGTTCGGTCCACGGCTCGGCGTGGGAGCCGCCCGCGATGACGACGGTGCGTTGCGCGTCCGGATCGCCGTAGATGCAGGGGCCGCCCCAGCGGTCCGTGGTGGCGTAGTGATCGGGTGCCTCGGGGGTGAACACCATGCAGGAGTCGTGGCCGGGCTGCGGGTAGATGCCGGCGATGACGGCCGGATCGGGGCTGGGCGGGGCGTCGAAGGCGGGGGCGCCGGCGAGGACGCGGGCGCCGGGATAGAGGCGCGGGTCCATGTCGCGCTCACCGAGCTGGTCGAGGTAGTCGGACCACGCGGGCGGGAAGGCGAGCAGGGCGGCGGCCAGCCCGGCGACGAGGAGGCCGCCGCCCGCCCGCAGCGCCCCGGCGGGTCGGCGCAGTGACGCCCGGGCGGCGGCGAGCGGTCGGTCCTCGCGGGTGGGTCGCCTGGTCCGCTGACGCAGTGGCGCCTCCACGAGGCGGTGGGTGAGGTCGGCGAGCAGCAGCGACACCGCCACGACAGCCGTGCCCAGCCACCAGGGCGGGGAGGTCGCGCCGACGGCCGCGGTGCCGATGATGAGCAGCGGCCAGTGCCACAGGTAGAGGGAGTAGGCGATGTCGCCGAGCCAGATCGCCGGGCGGGAGGCGAGCATTCGCGCGACCCGACCCCGCCCGCCGCCGAGGATGACCAGGACGGCTCCGCCGAGCGGGAGTAGTGCGGCCGGGCCGGGGAAGGCCAGCGAGGTCGGGATGAGCAGGCCGGTGAGCGCCACGATCACCAGGCCGATGCCCGGCAACGGTCCGGCGATGCGTTCCGGCACCTTCAGCAGGGGCAGGTACAGCGCCAGGAGCGCGCCGAGGGTGAGTTCCCAGCTGCGGGCGAAGGTGGAGTAGTAGCTGCCCTGGGTGCCGATCCAGCCGTGGCGCGCGGCCCACAGGAAAGAGGCGAGGGTCGCCACAGCCAGCAGGGGCCCGGCGACGGTACGGACATCCTCGGCGGTCCAGGATCGACGCTTGACCAGCCAGGCGAAGGCCAGCGCGAAGACGATGGCCCCGAGGTAGAACTGGCCCTGCACGGACATCGACCACAGGTGCTGGAGGGGGGAGGTGTCGGCCGAGGCGGCGGCGTAGTCGGCCTCCTGGCCGATGAGTTCCCAGTTGAGGTGGTAGAGCAGCGCCGCGGTGACTTGGCCGCCGAGTTCCCGGGTCAGCATCTGTGGTGCGAAGAGGTAGAGCAGCGGCAGAGTCGCGAACATCACCACCGCCAGCGCCGGCACGAGGCGGCGCAGGGTGCGCCAGATCGGCCACCAGGGGTTGAGGGAGGCATGGCGGCGCCCGGCGTAGCGCAGTTGGGAGCCGAGGAAGAAGTAACCCGAGAGCAGCAGGAAGATGTCGACGCCGCCGGAGACCCGGCCCACGAACACGTGGTAGATGACGACGAGAGCGATAGCCACGCCCCGCAGGCCGTCGAGATCGGGGCGGTAGGTGCTGCTCCGGGCGACGGGGGAACTGCTGGTCACGACCGCCCGCGCTTTCTGGGGGAATAGAGATGATCACTTACCGTGGCAAGTGTACAAATACCGTCAGCGCAGCTGCGCAAGGACCGGGATGAGGGCCTTTTCCAGCGGCTCGACCAGGGTGCGCAGGTAGGCCTCGGAGACGTGGTCGGCGTCGCGGTAGACGTAGATGTTGCCGACGACGGCGGGGCAGAAGTCCGGGGTGCAGAACCAGTCGGCGGTGTCGATGGACCACATGTTCTCGCGAGCGTCGAGAAGCTCGTCGGCGGGGTTGACCGGGGCGTAGATGAGCTCGCGCGGGGCGCCGCAGAGCGCCTCGTCGCCGAGGTCGGCGAAGCACTGGGTGCGGTCCATGACGCCGTCCTCGGCGTTGAAGCCCCAGGGGTTGTCGCGCAGGCCGGCGAAGGGGATGTCGTGGGCGGCGAGGATGTCCCAGAATTCGGGGTAGGTGTCCGGCACGACGTCCGGGCCGCGGCCGGTCTCGCCCTGCGGGCGGGTGGTGGTGGAGATGACGAGGTCGGGGTCGGCCTGAACGAGGCGGTCGACCATGTTCCGGTTCCACTCGAGGCAGTCGGCGGTGGCGCCGGCGAAGTCGGGCTCGCTGAGGTAGGTCGGGCAGCCCTGACGCAGCAGCGGAACGAGCTTGAACCCCTGGCGCTGGCCGATGATATCGAGCGCCGTCGACCACTGCTCGGCGTGGGAACCGCCGACGAGGTAGACGGTGGTGTCGGCGGTGGCGTCGCCGTAGACGCAGGGATCGCCCAGGGGCCGGCCCCAGGAGGTGGTGACGAACTCGTCGGTGTCGTGGTACGTGAACGTCAGGCAGCCGTCGCGGCCGGCCAGGGGGAAGATCTGCGGGACGACGAAAGGGTCCTGTTTCGGTTCCGCCGCCGGCACCGGCGCCCCGGCCAGCGCGGCTGCGCCCGGATAGATCGCCGGGTCGAGGTACTCGTAGATCGCCTGGTCACGCTTGTACAGCATGACCGGGAACGCGGAGGCCAGCACCAGGGCGGCGACGGCGACGAGCGCGCCCGCGACCGCCCTGGCCCGCGCGACCGGGGAGGAACGCAGCCCCGCCAGCGCGTTGCTCACCGGGGTCTGATCACGCGTCGGGCGCTTCCAGTGCTGGCGCAGCGGCTCCTCGACGTAGCGGTGGGTGAGGTGGGCCAGGGCGAGGGAGACGAGGAAGACGACGACGCCGACGATCAGTGACGGGCGTGGCTGCCCGGACCAGATGGTGGCGGCGATGAGCAGCGGCCAGTGCCAGACGTAGAAGGGGTAGGCCACGCGCCCCAGCCACAGCAGCGGGCGGGAGGCCAGCACGGCGCCCACCGAGCTGCCCCCGGTGCCGCCGAGGATGATGAGCACCGCGCCGCCGATGGGGAAGAGGGCGGCCGGGCCGGGGAAAAGGGTGGCGCCGTCGAAGAGCATGCCGGTGGTGACCACCATGAGCAGGCCGAGAGCCGTCATGATCTCGCGCATGAGCGGGGCGAAGACGACGCGGCCGCCATAGACCGCGAGCGCGGCGCCGAGCGTGAGCTCCCAGCTGCGGGAGAAGGTGGAGTAGTAGTTCAACGGCTGGTTGTGGAACTGCTCCCAGGTCGCGTACGCGAAGGAGACCAGGGTCAGGGCGACGAGGATGGGGCCCGCGACGCGCTGCACCAGGTGGCGCCTGCCGCGGAAGAGGTAGGCCAACCCGAGCGAGAAGGCGATGGCACCCAGGTAGAACTGGCCCTGCACGGCCATGGACCAGAGGTGCTGCAGGGGGCTGACCCCGTCGGAGGCGACGTTGTAGTCCGCGCCCTGCTGGTAGAGCTCCCAGTTGAGGAAGTAGAGCATGGAGGTCGACACCTGCTGGGTCAGGTGCGGGGCGTCCCACTGCGGGAGGATCGTCTTGCCCGCCAGGAAGACCAGGCCGATGACCACGGTCATTGTCGGCACGAGCCGGCGCAGGGTGCGCCAGATCGGCCACCAGGGGTTGAGCGAGGCGTTGCCGCGGGAGGCGTAGCGCAGCTGGGAGCCGAGGAAGAAGTAGCCCGAGAGCAGTAGGAAGATGTCGACGCCGCCGGAGACCCGGCCCACGAAGATGTGGAAGAGGACAACGAGCGCGATGGCGATGCCGCGGAGTCCGTCCAGGTCCTCGCGGTACGGGTTGGGCGTGCCTGTGAGCGCGTGCCGTCCGGTGGTCGCCGTCGTTGGGGCTGCCGTCGTCATACTGCTCTTTCTGTGCTCAACGGCCCGGCGCACGGGGGAGGTGCGGGCCGGGCATGGGTTCCTGAATCGCCGTCAGTGTACGCAGTGGGGCGGGGAAAGGTTGCATGGGAGGCAGGCGATTTCTTTCGGGCCGAGGTGGGCCGTTATAGTTGTTCAGGTTGTCCGTCGTGCCCGCGCACGGCGGTCGCACCCGAAATTCATATGCTGCATCAGCGCCGGTGTCGATCCACCCAGTGGCCTCGCCCGGTCAGTCACATGCAGAGTTCAAATCAGGGGTTGAACCGGCCCGCCAGTCAAGGTGGCGGGTGTCTGTACTGCCCAGTGACCACAAAGGAGCCATCATGGCTGTCAAGATCAAGCTTCAGCGAATCGGTAAGATCCGCAACGCCCAGTACCGCGTCGTCATCGCCGACTCCCGTACCCGCCGCAACGGCAAGGCCATCGAGAACATCGGCATCTACCACCCGAAGGAAGAGCCGTCGGTCATCAAGATCGATTCCGAGCGCGCCCAGTACTGGCTGGGTGTCGGCGCCCAGCCGACCGAGCCGGTTCAGGCCCTGCTGAAGGTCACCGGTGACTGGCAGAAGTACAAGGGCGAGGCCGGCGCCGAGGGCACCCTGAAGGTGGCCGAGGAGAAGCCGTCCAAGCTCGACCTGTTCAACGCGGCTCTGGCCGAGGCCAACGACGGCCCGTCCATCGAGAAGATCGCTGAGCAGAAGCAGAAGGCCAAGGAGGAGGCAGAGGCTAAGGCTGCTGCCGAGGCCGAGGCTGCCGCCGCCGCTGAGGCAGCTGCCGCCGCAGAGGCCGAGAAGGCTTCCGAGGAGGAGGCTCCGGCCGAGGCTGAGGGCGAGTCCCAGGAGTAGAACTCCCGCTTCCTGAAACGTGGTGTCGACTGCTTGTCGACGCCACGTTTCGGCGTTTCCGGGCTAGTTTCCCAGGGCATCCGGGCCGAAGGAATGCGGCAGCAGCGCCTCAAAGTCCAGTGAAAGGGGTTGACCGTCCGCGCTTTCGACGATGACCCTTCGGCACCCGAACTCGCGCAGCACCTGCCGACAGGCCCCGCAGGGCCAGCAGGGCGCGGCCCGGAGCCCGACGATGGCCACAGCCTCGATCTCGCGCCAGCCCCGGGCGACCATCGTCGTCACGGCGTTGCGCTCGGCGCAGATCGATTCGCCGTAGGCGGCGTTCTCGACGTTGCATCCGGTCACCACCTCCCCGGCGGCGGTGAGCACGGCGGCCCCGACCGCGAAGCCCGAATAGGGACTGTAGGAGTTCGCGGCGGCGGTGCCGGCATCGGCAAGCAGGGCGGCGGGGGTCCTCACAGCGCCGCCAGGGGCAGGGCGAGCTCGATCATCCGGGTGAAGGCGCTCTCGCGTTCCGCGGGCGTGGTCTGTTCCCCGGTGATGATGTTGTCGGAGACGGTGAACAGGCCCAGCGCCTCAACGCCGGCGTGGGCGGCCACGGCGTAGAGTCCGGCGGACTCCATCTCCGCGCCGAGCACGCCCATGCGGGCCCACCGGTCGACGGCCATGCGGTCGACGTTGTGGAAGGCGTCCGTCGAGAGGATGTTGCCGACGTGGGTGCGCACGCCGCGGGCGTCGGCGTCGTCGACCAGCGCCTGAAGCAGGCGCCAGGAGGCGATCGGGGCGAAGGTGCCGGGGATGTCGTACTGCGCCAGGAAATTGGAGTCGGTGCACGCGGCCTGGGCGACGACGATCTCGTAGAGGCCGATGTCCTCGCGCATGGAGCCGCAGGAGCCGACGCGGACGAGTTTCTTCGCGCCGAAGGTGTGGATGAGTTCGTAGGCGTAGAGGCTGACCGAGGGGATGCCCATGCCGGAGCCCATGACGGAGACCTCGGTGCCGCGGTAGGTGCCGGTGTAGCCGAGCATGTTGCGCACGCCGTTGAACTGGACGACGTCCTCGAGGTAGTGCTCGGCGATGAACTTCGCGCGCAGCGGATCACCGGGCAGCAGGACCGTCTCCGCGATCGGGGCTCCGTTCGGGCTGATGTGGGGCGTGGATGCGGTGGTGGCCGGCATGGCGGGGTCCTTGTCTGTCGGGGATCCCCGAGTCTATTGCCTGCGGGCGGCGCTGCGGATCAGGGCAACGCCCAGTGTTGCCAGGCTGATGGCCAGCACGCCCGCGCCGGCGGGGATGAGGGGGTAGAGGGCGTTGGGCTCGGTTCGGTCGGCACCGATGGAGGAGAGGAAGAAGCCGGCGGGCATGAGGACGGCGGCGAGGGGAACTCCCCAGCGGGTCAGGTGGGCGATGCCGCCGGTCAGGCGGGCGGCGTCGGTGAGCAGGATTGTGCCCAGGCTGAGGGTGACGAGGATGCCGGCGTGTCCGTGCCCGGCGCGGGCGAAGGTGGTCTGGAAGTCGGTGGCGGGGATGTTTCCGGTGGTCAGGGACAGGACATAGCCGCCCCCGAATTCGATGGTGAGCAGCGAGAGGGTGAGGATGCCGGCGGCGAGGCGACCGGCGCGGGAGAGGGTGAGCATCGTGTCCTCCTGGGGCACCGATGTGAACAGTGTTTACATGCCTCATGCTACGGTGGCGATGTGAACACCGTCAACATCCGGAAGTATCATCACGGAAACCTGCGGGCTGAACTTATTCAGGCCGCCGTCGACCTGGCGGCCGAGCACGGGCCGGAGGGATTCTCGCTGCGCGGCGTCGCTCGGCACGTCGGTGTCTCCCCGTCGGCGGCCTACCGGCACTTTGTGGGGCAGGACGAGCTGAGATCCGAGGTCGCCGCGGTGGCCGCGGAGCGGCTCGCCGATGCCATGCGCGCCGCGATCGGCGGCCTCTCCGATCCGGGGGCGCGGCTCGCGGCCTCCGGGCGGGCCTACGTCGACTTCGCCACCGCCGAGCCCGGCCTGTTCCGGGCGATGCTCGCCACGCCCGACTTCGATCCGGAGCGTCCGGGGGGCGGCGGCTTCGGCGTGCTGCGCACGCTGGTGGCCGAGGCCGGCCTGGGGGAGGACGTGGCCACCGTCGCCGTCGCACTCTGGGCCACCGTTCATGGCCTGGCGACGCTCCTGACCTCGGGTCCGCTGGCCGCCCTGCCGGAGGAGGAGCGGCGCGAGCTCATCGACGCCACGCTGAATTTCGTCGGCTCCCGCAGGGGCCCGGCCGACGGTGTCCGGCGGGGGTGAGGATCGTCGACTCCGGGCAAGCATCCAACTTTCGGCGGATGGCCGCGTAGTATTTTCTACGGACTAATCGCTGTCAAAAGGAGTCGCAGATGACCAGCCCCGTACGTCAGGTCCGCCACGACCTCGGCGAGAAGCCCTTCATCGCCATTTGGGAGGTCACCCGCGCCTGCCAGCTGGTCTGCGCCCACTGCCGCGCCGACGCCCAGCACGAGCCCGCCCCCGGGCAGCTCGACACGGAGCAGGGCAAGCGGCTGCTCGAGCAGCTGGCCGGCTATCCGAGGCCCCACCCGCTGGTCGTACTCACCGGCGGCGACCCTTTTGAGCGCGGTGACCTGGAGGAGCTGACCGCCTACGGAACCGCCCTGGGACTCAACGTCTCGCTCTCGCCCTCGGTCACCCCGCGCCTGACCCGCGAGCGGCTGGCCTCGCTGCGCGAGGCCGGCGGCTCCGCCCTCTCCCTGTCCCTGGACGGGGCCAGCGCGGCCACCCACGACCGTTTCCGCGGCTTCGGCGGCACCTACGACGCCACCATGGAGGTCGCCGAGTGGGTCAACGAGGCCGGCTACCGCCTCCAGATCAACTCCACCATCACCGACGAGACCGTGCGCGAGGCCCCGGAACTGCTGCAGCACGTCATCGCGATGGGGGCGAAGCTGTGGAGCGTGTTCCTGCTGGTGCCCACCGGCCGCGGCGCCGGCCTCAAGGGCCTGGGTCCGCAGGAGAAGGAGGACGTCATGTGGTGGCTGGCCGACGTCGCCGACCGCATCGCCATCAAGACGACCGAGGCGCCGATGTTCCGCCGCGTCGTCCTTCAGAAGTCACGGGGGATAGTCTATGAGGGTGGGGAGCTCTACTCCTACCTCACCCGGCGCACGGCCGAGCTGCTCGGCCCCAACACCGCGCCGCGCCGCCCGCGCCCGCCGATGGCCATCAACGCCGGCTCCGGCTTCGTGTTCATCGACCACGTCGGTGACGTCTACCCGAACGGTTTCCTGCCGCTGAAGTGCGGAAACGTCAAGGACGCCGACGTCCGCGAGATCTACTCGGACTCCGAGGTGTTCAGGTCCCTGCGGGATCCCTCGCAGTGGAGCGGGAAGTGCTCCGTCTGCGAGTTCGCCGAGGTCTGCGGCGGCTCGCGCTCGACGGCCTACGCGCTGACCGGCGACCCGCTGGCCTCGGACGAGACCTGCGCGTGGGTTCCGGAGGGGGTCGCTACTGGTGCCGCTCGCCCGTGAGCATCGTCAGCAGCAGCACCGCGTCCCCGGGTGCGTCGGCCGGGCAGGTCACGGCGTGCACGACGTGCTCGCGCAGGTGAATGACGGTGCCCGGCGCCATCCGCACGGTCTCGCCGCCGCAGGTGAAGTCCAGGGCGCCGGACAGGCACTGCACCGTTATGGGGTGGGCGGCCTTGTGGTCGGGCAGATCCTGGCCGGGGGCGAAGCCGAAGGAGATGACGTTGGCTCCGTCGCCCTGCAGCAGGCGGATGACGGAGGGGCGGCTGCGGGCGGGATCCGGGGCCGGGGTCATGTCGGGCACGGCCAGCACCGTCATCTGGTCCGAGTCCTTGAGGGCGGATTCGCCGAAGGTGTCCGGTCGGTTGACGGGGATGTCCCCGGGGGTGTTCAGAGGTTCCTTCATGTCCTACTCCTTCAGCAGTGTCAGCGCTTGCGCAGGATGAGGCCGACGCCGCGCAGGTGATCCCTGTTGGCGAGGAAGACCCGGCGCATGTCGAGCACGCGGCGGCGCACGTCCGGCTGGCGGGCGATGTTGATGATGATACGGACTGTGCCGAGCACGCCTTCGTCGGCGAGCATGCGCGTGGGATCCAGCAGTCCCATCGAGGTGTCGTGGACGGAGACGACGTCGAAGCCGGCCTCGTCGGCGAGCCGTGCCCACTCGCCCAGGGTGAGGGGGCGGGAGTTGACCCGGATGGAGCGGGCCAGAGCCTTGCGGATGTCGACCTTCACCGCCTCGGGGATGGCCTCGGGGGCCAGCCCCATTTCGTGGATGGCGTAGACGCCGCCGGGGCGCAGGAGGCGGTGAGCCTCGCGCATGATGGCCAGTTTGTTGCGGTCGGTCTGCATCGTCAGCATCGCCTCGCCGATGACGACGTCGGCGCTGGCAGCGGGCAGCCCGGTGGCGGCGCAGTCGGCGACGACGGTGCGGGCGGTGGCGGGGATGCGGGACTGCAGCTGGGCGGCGGCGTGCGGGTCGGCGTCGACGCCGACGTAGCTTGCGGGCCCGCGCTCGAGCAGGGCGGCGGCGGTCACACCCAGGCCGGGTGCGAACTCGATGACGTCGTGTCCGGCGATGGGGGAGTGCGCCAGCAGGTAGTCGGTGGTTTCGCGGCCGCCGGGGCGCAGGACCTTCTTGCCCACGCGCGCGAGGATCCAGTGGCCCCCGAGCTTGTCGACGGGGCGGTCGTGGCCGGGCAGTACAGCGCTCATGGAACATCCTTAGGTTAGGCAAGCCTTAATTAATGGGGGCGAGTCTAGGGCACTCCGAAAGCGCTGTACAGGGGGTGTGCCCAGGTGATACAAAATTCCCCCGTCCGCCCCGGCTAGAATCAGGGACCATGGAACTGATGATCGGCCGAGTGATCAAGTCGCACGGCATCCGCGGGGAAGTCTCCGTCGATGTCACCACCGACGAACCGGAGCTGCGCTTCGCGCTGGGTGAGGTGCTGCACGGGCGCCAGGCGAACCGCGAGCGCGACCTCACCATCGCCAGCGCGCGCCCTCACAAGGGTCGCCTGCTGCTGACCTTCGAGGAGATCGCCGACCGTACCGAGGCCGACACCCTGCGTGGCATGCGCTTCTTCGCCGAGCCCCTCGAGGACGAGGAGGACGACGGCTTCTACGACCACCAGCTCGAGGGCCTGCGCGTCCTCCGCGAGGGCGAGGACATCGGCGAGGTCACCGGCGTCATGCACGTCGGCCCACGCACCACGTTGGAGGTGCGCCTGGCCGGCGGCAAGGAGGCCATGATCCCCTTCGTCCACGACATCGTCCCCGAGGTCGACCTGGCGGCCGGGACCCTCACCGTCACCCCGCCGGAAGGACTGCTGGAACTCTGATGCGCCTCGACGTCGTCACCATCTTCCCCGAGTACCTTGAACCCCTGCGCCACGCCCTGCTGGGCAAGGCCATCGAGGAGGGCATCCTCTCCGTCGGGGTCCACGACCTGCGCGACTGGGCCACCGACCGGCACCGCTCCGTCGACGACACCCCCTTCGGCGGCGGACCCGGCATGGTCATGAAGCCCGAGGTGTGGGGCCCGGCGCTCGACGACGTGGCGGCCGGGCGCGTGGCGGGCGAGCTGAGCAGCGCGTCCCCGCACGTCGACAAGCCCCGCCACGACGACGTCGCGGGCGTCGAGAAGCAGGCCTACGGGGAGCGGGAGGACGCCGAGCTGCCCCTGCTGCTGGTGCCGACGCCGACCGGCAGACCCTTCACCCAGGCCGACGCGCGGGCGTGGTCGACCGAGGAGCACATCGTCTTCGCCTGCGGGCGTTACGAGGGCATCGACCAGCGCGTCATCGAGGACGCCGCCAACCGCTACCGCGTGCGTGAGGTCTCCATCGGCGACTACGTGCTCATCGGCGGGGAGGTGGCGGTGCTCGTCATCGCCGAGGCGGTGGTCCGGCTCATCCCGGGCGTGCTCGGCAACCAGGCCAGCCACCAGGAGGACTCCTTCTCCGACGGGTTGCTCGAGGGACCCAGCTACACCAAGCCGCGCGTCTGGCGCGGCCTCGAGGTTCCGGAGGTGCTCACCGGCGGCAACCACCAGGCCATTGACCTGTGGCGGCGCGAGCAGTCGCTGAAGAAGACGAAGGCCGTCCGCCCGGAGCTGCTGGAGACCGTCGAACTCTCCGACACCGACCTGCGCCTGCTCAACGAGCGCGACGTCCACACCGAGATCAACGTGCTGCTCAGCACCGCGGAGTGGGGACAGATCGCGAAGAAACTCCCGAAGAAGGCCCGCCGGAAGGGCTTCGACGTCAGCGAGATCCTCGCCGAGACCGTTGACCTGACCTGCGAGCCCGACAACGTGCTCGTCACCCAGTACCAGTCCGAGAACGACGGCGCGGCGCTGGATCCGGTCTACCGCGTCATCGTCAACGGCCGCTCGGCGCTGCCGCACCGGGAGATCACCAAGGCGGTGCTCGCCGCCTTCCCGGAGAAGACCTACTGGTACGGCTCCTCCTACGACGGGCACGCCGAGGGCGGCGTGACCGCCGTCTGCGCCTGGCAGCACCCGAACCCCTAGCCGCTAGCCTGGGGGCATGACCTACGCACTCACGCTTGCCGACGCCCGCCACCGCAGCGCCACCATCACGCTCGAGAGCTACGAGGTGCACCTCGACGTCACCGGCGCGCCCACCGAGGCCGCCACCTACCCGGTGACCGTCGCGATCACCCTGAGCAGCACCGAACCGCGGCTCTTCCTGGATTACCTGGGGGAGAGCGTCGAGGCGGTGCTGGTGGACGGCACGGCGGTCGAATCGCGTTTCGACGGCTCCCGGCTGTGGGTGGACGTTCCCGTCGACAAGCGGTTCACCGTGGAGGTCCGCGGCCACTCGCGTTACTCGCGCACCGGGCAGGGGCTACACCGCTTCACCGACCCGGAGGACGGGCGCACCTACCTCTACTCCCACTTCGAGCCCTCCGACGCGCGCCGGGTCTACCCCTGCTTCGACCAGCCGGACCTCAAGGCCCGTTTCAGGGCGCGGATGAGCGTCCCGGACGGGTGGGTCGCCCTGTCCAACGGCGGGGAAACCGCCCCGGGCGTCTTCGCCGAGACCCCGCCGCTGTCGACCTACCTCACCGCCTTCGCGGCCGGCGAGTACGTCGCCTGCCGCGACCGATGGCGTGACGTGGAGCTGGCCGTCTGGTCGCGCGCCTCGATGGCGCAGTACCTCGACGAGGAGTTCCTGGAGGTCACGAAGCAGGGACTCGAGTTCTTCCACGAGAACTACGACTACCCCTACCCCTGGGGCAAGTACGACTCCGTGCTCGTTCCCGAATACAACCTCGGCGCCATGGAGAACCCGGGTCTGGTGACCTTCACCGAGAAATACCTCTTTCGCTCGCGCGCCACCCGAGCCCAGCACGCGGCCCGTGCCAACACGATCCTCCACGAGATGTGCCACATGTGGTTCGGCGACCTGGTCACCCCGCGCTGGTGGGACGACCTCTGGCTCAAGGAGTCCTTCGCCGAGTTCATGGGCGCCGACGCCTCCGTGACCGCCACCGACTACCACGAGGCGTGGGCCAACTTCGCCGGCGCCCGCAAGAACTGGGCGTACACCCAGGACCAGCTGCCGACCACGCACCCCATCGCCGCCCAGATTCCCGACGTCGACGCCGCCCGGCAGAACTTCGACGGCATCACCTACGCCAAGGGCGCGGCGGTACTCAAACAGCTGGTGCACTTCATCGGGCGCGAGGAATTCTACGCGGGCTCGCGCGAGTTCTTCCGCGCCCACGAGTTTTCCTCGGCGAGCTTCGCCGACCTCCTCGACTCCCTGTCCGCCCACACCTCTTCGGACCTGAGCGCCTGGGCCGACGCCTGGCTGCGCACGTCCGGCCCGGACCGGCTGATCCCGGCCCGGACCGGGTCGAGGCTGACGATCACCCGGGAGGGACGGCGGCCGCACCGCCTCGACGTCGGCGCCTACCGCGACGGCACGCTGCTGGAGCGCCTCGACGTCCGCCTCGCCGGCCCCTCCGTCGAGCTGTCCCTGCCCGAGGGCACAGACTTCGTCCTCCTCAACGACACCGACCACACCTACGCACTGACCGGCTTCGACGGGCAGTCCCTGAGCTGGGCGCTGGCCAACCTCTCGACGCTCGACGACGACCTCGCCCGCGCCGTCGCCTGGACCAGCCTGTGGAACCTCACCCGGGACGGGGAGCTGCCGGTCGCCGACTACGTCGAGGCCGCGCTGGCCCACGCCACCGCCGAACCGAACCCCTCGATGATCGCCCGCGTCCTCGACGCGGCCCTGGTCGCGGCCCGCGACTACACCCGCGACGAGCAGCTGCCGACGCGGATGTCCGAGCGGCTCTGGACGCTGCTCAACCGATGCGCCCCCGGCAGCGACGCCCAGCTCGCCGTCGCGCGCGTCACCATCGGCGCGCTGGCCGGTTCGACGGCGCCCGGGGCGACGGCGCACCTGCGCGCGCTTCTGGGCGGAGCCCTGGACGGACTCACTGTCGACAACGAAATCCGCTGGTCCGTGCTGGCCGCGCTCTCCGCCCGGGGAGAGGCCTCCCGGGCCGAACTGGACGAGGAGCTCGCCGCCGACGACACCATGAACGGCCACACCCAGCACCTGCGCGCTATCTGGGCCAGGCCCGACGAGGCCACCAAGCGCGCGGTCTATGAGCTGGCCACCGAGCCGGGCCGGTGGGCGAACGCCGAGGTCGACGCGCTGATCGGCGCCTGGCTGGCACCGGGATCCCGGAGATTGCGGGCGGGTCTCACCGACCGCTACTTCGACGACGTGGGGAGGATCTGGGCCGAACACCCCATCGAGATCGCCAACCGTCTCGTGCGCGGCTTCTACCCGGACCCGGTCAGCGACACCGGCGCTGATTCCGAGGTCGTGGACGTGCGCACCGACGCACTCCTGGCCCGCGAACTCCCGGGCGCTCTGCGCCGGGTGCTGCTGGAATGCCAGGACGGCTGGCGTCGCCGCCGCCGGGTGCGGGCGCGAAACTAGTACATCCAGATCTTCGCGCCGAGGCCACCGGTGCACGTGACCAGGATGCCGTCGTCCTGGCGGCACGTCATCTCGTAGGCCTGCCCGGTCACCGGGCTGTGCGCCGTGACCGTCCTCGGCAGGTGCTCCCGGACGTTGTCGTAGGTGGGGTTCAGTCCCCGGGTCAGGGCGTCGAGGATTTCAATGCTGAATTCGCAGCTCGTGTTCATTCCGGCCGCCACGACGTTGAGCGCGAAACCATCGCCGGTGACGCAGACCCTGGCCGCCTCCCCGCGGATGCTGACCGTCTCCCCGGGCTGTGTGTCATAGGGGAGCGGGGCCGGGCCGCTGCCTGCCGACGCCGACGTGCCCGCCGGAGGCGGCGTGGGCGACACCGTGGTGCTCGCGGGCGCGGGGGTCTGCGCCACGGTGCGGGTCTCGGTGCTCGCCTCCGGGACGCTCTCCGGGCGCCCGGGGGGCCCGGAGAGCCCGGGGGCGCAGCCGGCCAGCGCCGCCGCCGCGGCCAGCACCAGGACGATTTTCATGACAGCGACCTCCCGGGTTGACGTTGTCCGCCAGTCTAGAAGGCCGGGAGCGGGTCCCGCGGGGTTTCTAACCCAGTGATGCGAGAACGTGAGCCACGAGAATCTTCGCGATCATGGCGGCAGGGTAGACCATGGCGTAGCCGAGCGCGACGCGCGGATCCGCGGAGGTGCGGTTGTTGACGAAGGCCAGGACCGCCGGCTGGGTCTGCGCCCCGCCGAGGATGCCTGCGGTCGTGGTCGCGCCGATCTTCATGACGCGGCGCATGAGGAGGGCGATGCCGGTGCCGGTGACGGTGGTGATGATGACGCCCAGCAGCAGAATCTTCCACCAGGAGCCACCGGTGAAGGCCGTGATGATCTGGCCGCCCGCGTTGGTGCCGGCCTGGGCGAGAAAGAGCAGGAGCCCCAGCTCCGCCAGCACGGTGTTCGCCGAGTGAGGCAGCGTGGTCACCAGGCGGCCGATGCGGCCGATGCGGCCCATCACCAGCGCGACGATGAGCACCCCCGCAGCGGCGCCGAGGGAAAAGGTGCCGCCACCCGGGATGGGGACGACGATGTGGCCCAACCCGATCCCGAGCGCCAGGCCTAGGCCCAGGGCGATGGGGTTGATGTCGGTGAGCCCGGTGGAGGAGTCGCCGAGGAACTTCGATATCTTCGGCAGCTGCGCCGAGGGGGCGACGACGCGGACGCGGTCGCCGAGCTCGAGGATGTAGCCGGGAATCGCGAGCTGATCCTGGTCGGCGCGGCGCACCCGGGAGACGCGGGCCCCCCAACGCTCGGCGAGCTCCTCGTTGAGGTCGGCGACGGTGCGGCCGGCCAGGTCGTGCCGGGAAATGGTGATCCGCCGGAAGTCGAGGTCGTGGCGGCTCTCATCAAGGACCTGGGAGGTCTCCCGCCCGATCCCGGGCATGAGCGAGTCGAGGAATTCCGGGGCGCCCACGACGGTGACCACGTCGCCGGGGTGGAGGATGTCGAAACGGTCAGGGATGACGATCTCCTCGGCGTCCGCCCGCCGCAGCCGCGTGATCTGCACCTGGTCCCGGCCGGTGGCGATGATCTCGGCGACGCTGACGCCGCCCGCCCGGGAAATCTCCATGTGCATGCGCACCACCGGGGAAGCGGTGTCGTCGTCGTTGCCGGCGTCGCGAAGCACGAGGACCGCGACGATCATCATGCCGATGACGCCGAAGAGGTAGGCCACCGCGTACCCGACGGTCGCGGACTGCGCGTCCCCGGAAGCCTCGGAAGCCGCCGCCAGGGCCGGGGTGTTGGTCACCGCGCCGGCGAAGGTGCCGGCGACGGTGGCGACGTCGAGGCCGAGGACGAGGGTGCCCAGGCCCCACGCGAGGAGCGCGGCCAGGAGGAAGACGCCGACCATCGCCGCCACCGGCGCCGTCGCGGTCTTCAGGGACTGGAAGAACGTGACGCCGGAGTTGTTCCCGATGCCGAAGGCGAAGACCACCAGGCCCATCGTCCCGATCAGCGGCGGCACCGCGGTCTCCACCCCGACCGAGGAGGCGGCCGCCGCGGTGGCGATGCCGAGAAAGAGCACCGCCGCGGCGCCGAGGCTGACCCCCCGAATCCGGACTCCGCCCAGGGCCATGCCCGCGCCGATGAGGAGAAAAACGAGCAAAATGGGCTGCTCCGCCAGATACCTGAAAAATTCCGTCACGTCACCCGAACCTCCTGCACAGTGATGCTACCTACCTCGGGCGTGGACTACAGTCGAACGAATGATTTCGTCGAACGCCACGATCATCGCTGAGGAACTCGGACAGGGCGTGCGCCCCGCGCAGGTAGAAGCCGCGTTGGCCCTGCTCGCAGAGGGAAACACCGTCCCCTTCATCGCCCGGTACCGCAAGGAGGCGACGGGCGGGCTGGACGACACCCAGCTGCGCACGGTGGAGGAACGTCACACCTACCTCACCGAACTCGCGGAGCGCAGGGACGCCGTCCTCGCCGCGATCGAGGAGCAGGGCAAACTCACCGAGGAACTCAGAGCCGAGATCCTCGTCGCCGACACCAAGGCCCGCCTCGAGGACCTCTACCTCCCGTACAAGAAGCGCCGCCGAACCAGGGCTGACATCGCCCGCGAGGCCGGGCTGGAGCCGCTCGTCGACAAGCTCCTCGACGCCCCCGACGCCGATCCCGCCTCCCTGGCCGAGGGCTTTCTCACCGAGGGCTTCGCCGAGACCAAGGCCGTACTCGACGGTGCGCGCGCCATCCTCATCGACCGTTTCGCCGTCGACGCCGACCTCGTCGGCGACGTACGCGAGAAGATGTACGCCCAGGGAACGATGACCGCCGGCGTCGTGGCGGGCAAGGAGGCCGAGGGAGCCAAGTACAAGGACTACTTCGAGTTCTCGGAGCCCTTCACGACGCTGCCGTCGCACCGGATCCTCGCGCTCCTGCGCGGGGAGAAGGAGGGCGTGCTCCAGCTCACCCTCGACCCCGGCGAGGACGAACTCTACGAAAACATGATCGCCGCCCGCTTCGACCTGCCCACCGCGCGCAGCCGGTGGGCCGCCGACGCCGTGCACTTCGGCTGGCGCACCAAGCTGGTCATCTCCTCGGGCCTGGACGTACGCATGCGCCTGAAGGAGAGGGCGGAGGAGGGGGCGCTGGAGATCTTCGCCACGAACCTGCGTGACGTGCTGCTGGCCGCCCCGGCCGGGCAGCGCGCCACCCTCGGCCTGGACCCCGGCTACCGCAACGGCGTCAAATGCGCCGTCGTCGACGCCACCGGCAAAGTCCTCGACACCGCGATCGTCTACCCGCACCAGCCGCAGAACGCCTGGCAGCCGGCCCTGCAGGAACTCGCCGGCCTGGTGGCGACCCACTCGGTGGATCTGATCGCCGTCGGCAACGGGACCGCCTCGCGAGAGACGGTGAAGCTGGCCGAGGACATCTCGGCGCTGATCGGGCAGGCCGGCGGAAAGAAGCCGCACCCGGTGACCGTCTCCGAGTCGGGGGCGTCGGTGTACTCCGCCTCCGCGATCGCCGCCGCCGAGTTCCCCTCGATGGACGTCTCCCTGCGCGGGGCCGTGTCCATCGCCCGTCGCCTGCAGGATCCGCTCGCCGAGCTGGTCAAGATCGACCCGAAGTCCATCGGCGTCGGCCAGTACCAGCACGACGTCAACCAGACCGCGCTGGCCCGCACGCTTGACGGGGTGGTCGAGGACGCGGTCAACGCCGTCGGCGTCAACGTCAACACCGCCTCGGCGCCGCTGCTGGAGCGCGTCGCCGGCGTCACCCCCACGCTGGCCCGCAACATCGTCGACTACCGCGACGAGCACGGTCTCTTCACCAGCCGCAGGCAGCTGGGCAAGGTCCCTCGCCTGGGACCGAAGGCCTACCAGCAGTGCGCCGGCTTCCTGCGCATCAACCGCGGCGAGAACCCGCTGGACGCCTCCGCCGTCCACCCGGAGTCCTACCCGGTGGTCGAGAAGATCTCGCAGGCCACCGGCCTGGGCGTCGCGGAGCTCATCGGCAACACCCGCGTGCTGTCGTCGCTGAACCCGGCCGACTTCGCCGACGAGCGTTTCGGCGTCCCGACGGTCACTGACATCATCGCCGAGCTGGACAAGCCCGGCCGGGATCCGCGCCCGGAGTTCCGGACCGCCACCTTCCGGGAGGGCGTGGAGAAGGTCTCCCACCTCACGCCGGGCATGATCCTCGAGGGCACCGTCACCAACGTCGCGGCCTTCGGCGCCTTCGTCGACCTCGGCGTCCACCAGGACGGCCTCGTCCACGTTTCCGCAATGAGCGAGAAGTTCGTCAGCGACCCCCGCGAGGTGGTCCGCTCCGGCCAGGTGGTCAAGGTCAAGGTCATGGAGGTCGACGTCGAGCGCCAGCGCATCGGGCTGTCGCTGCGGCTGGACGATGAGCCGGGCGCCGAGAAGCGGGCCAGGCGCGGCGCCCAGCCGAAGCGGGGCGGCGCGCCCACGAAGCGCGCCGGCTCGGCGCAGAAACGCGGCGGCCCCAACTCGGCAGGGTCGATGGCCGACGCCCTCACGCGCGCGGGCTTCGGAAAGTGAGCGGCAGAACCAGCAGGGCCAAGACGGCCGTGGCCAGCCGGTTCTTGAGGACGTCCTCCAGCGGGGAGGCCGTCGGGTAGCCGTAGCCGACGACGGTGATGAAGACGAGGAACGCGAGGATTCCCCAGGCGGCGGGGCGCAGCGTGGGGCGAAACGCGAGACCCAAGCCGCAGGCGATCTCGTACCCCGCGAGGGAGATCGTCAGCCACCCGATGTTGTCCATGCCGAAGCCGCGCCACAGGTCGGCGAGCCAGGGGAGCAGCGTGGTGTCGGCGAAGGCGGCGTAGGCCCCCGGGCTGGTCTGGCCCAGAATGAGGTGGACGCCGCCGAGGACGAATGTCACGCCGACCAGGACCCGGATGACGGCGCGGTAGATTCTCAAGGTCCCTCCCGGGTCCGGACTCTGCGGGCTACGCTGGCAAGTATGACCCAGATCACGGGAATCGTCCACTTCACGTTCCGTCCGGGCCAGGCCGGTCGCTTCGAGGAACTCTCCCGTCAGGCACGGGAGATCGTCCTCAACGACGAGCCCGGCACCACCCGCTACGACGTGTTCATGGCGCCGGACCGGGGCAGCGCCGTGGTCGTCGAGGAGTTCGTCGACGTGGCGGCGGCGCTGGCTCATCAGGACAGCATCGGGGAGGAACTCAACCGGGCGCTGGTCGACACCGCCTCCGACGTGCACGGGGAACTGCTGGGGGAGCTGCCGCCCGAGCTGGTCGCACAGTTGGCGGACTCCACGGCCAGGCCCTATCTCACCGTGTTCCGGACCTGGCGCGCCTGAGCACCTTGCCCGGCCGGAACTTCCCGTAGCGGAAGTCCACGTACACCGGGTAGAAGGCGAGAAGCAGCAGGATGCCCGCCGCCGGGAGCACGGTGTAGAAACCGATCCACGTCCCCAGCAGCGCGCCGAAGACGCCGCCGAGGAAGAACATGCTGACCAGGGTGGCGTGCAGTTTGAGCCGGGGGAGGTGGGGCAGGACCGGGTCCGGGTCGCCGGCCGGGTTGCGGTAGAGCCATTTACCCAGTTCGATGCCGATGTCGGTGACCATGCCGGTGACGTGGGTGGTGCGGATCTGCGCCTCGGTGACCTTGGTGATCAGGCCGTTCTGCAGGCCCATGATCCAGGCCAGCACCATGACGATCAGCCACGGCAGCCCCGCCTCCTGGGAGCGGTCGGCGAGCAGGCCGACCAGCAGAATCGCCAGCGCCTCCACCCACAGGATGAGGGCGAACTTGGAGATGTGCCTGTTGCGGCGGCCCCAGTTGAAGAGGATGGCGCAGGCCATGGCGCCGGCGATGAAGGAGAAGACGCCGAGCGCGGCGAGGAAGGCGAAGTAGTAGCCGCCGAGGACGATCTCGTCGGCGGCCATCGACACCAGCCCGGTCATGTGCGAGGTGTAGACGGACACGGCCAGGAAGCCGACGGAGTTGACCATGCCGGCGGTGAAGGTCAGCCCCGCGGCGAGCCACCGGTTGTTGCGATCAGTGCGCTCCGGGCCGGCGGCCGTGGCGATCCGGCGCACCAGCGTATCGAATGCCTGTCTCATGAAGACTCAGCGTATCGCACGGCCCGCCTCACGGGGTGAGGCCGTTGACGCCGCCGGGCAGGCTGAGCAGGTCCACCTCCCGGCCGCCCCACTTCTCGACGACGCGGGCGCTGCGCCGGCCCGAGGCGCAGTAGACCACAACCGGTCCCGGCACGCCCTCGAGTACCTCGGCCAGGGATTCGGCCGTCAGCTCCGAGGCCGGCAGATGCAGATCCGCGCCGGTGGGCAGATCCGCGATGAGCTTCTCGTGGACCTCCCGGACGTCGAGGGCGCGCAGCGAGCCCCCGGCGATGAGGCCGAGCAACCGGGTGGCCTCGGGGTGGGGGCCCGGCCGGTCCGCCGCGGCGCAGGCGCCGTAGCCATAAAAATCCCGCAGCCGCCTGACCGCTGCGCGGCCCGGGTCCCGGCGCACGCGCAGGCTGCTTAACGACGCCCGCAGCGCCTCATAGCTGAACACCGTGCCAGGGACGACCTCGCCCAGCCCGGTGATCAGCTTGATCGTCTCGGTCGCCATCAGCGACGCCAGCACCGAGGTGGTCACGCCGAGCACGCCGGCCGTGGCGCAGTCGGGGACCGAGTCGGCGGCGGGTTGGACCGGGAAGAGGTCGCGCAGGCCGGGGGAGTCCTCCGGCGCGCCCGGTCCGGAGTGCCAGACCGCGAACTGCCCGGAGTAGCGCAGGACCGTGCCCCAGACCAGCGGTACGCCGGTGATCTCGGCGGCGTCGGCGACGAGGTACTTGGTGGCGAAGGTGTCGGAGCCGTCGAGGATGACGTCGACGCCCTCGAGCGCCGCCAGGATGGTGGCCGGGGTCAGCCGTTCCCGGACGGCCTCGATCTCCAGACCCGGCTGGAGCGCGCGCAGCCGCTCGGCGGCCGCCGCCACCTTGGGACGGCCGACGTCATCGACGCCGAAGAGGATCTGGCGGTGGATGTTGCTGAGGCTGACGGTGTCGTCGTCGTAGAGACGGACCCGGCCCAGTCCGCTGGCCACCAGCGTCTGCAGCGCGGGGCAGCCCAGTCCACCGGCCCCGACGACGAGCACGCGCGCCTGGTTGAGCCGCCGCGCCTGGCCGATGCCGAAACCGGGGAGGTTGAGTTGGCGGGCGATTCTGCGCAGCTCGGTGCGGTCCACTACAGCACCTCGTCGGCCCAGCTGGCCAGGCCCTGGAAAGAGGAGGAGGCGAGCGCGTGCTCGCGCTTCGGAATCCGGCCGGCGCCCCGCGCCAGACGCCCGGCCTCGACGGCGTGCCGCATCGCCCGTGCCATGGCGACCGGGTCCTGGGAACGATTGATGGCGCTGGCCAGGAGGACCCCGTCGCAGCCGAGCTCCATGGCCAGGGTCGCGTCGGAGGCGGTGCCCACGCCGGCGTCAAGGAGGATCGGGACGCGGGCGCGGGAGCAGATCAGCTCGATGTTGTGGGGGTTGAGTACGCCCAGGCCGGTGCCGATCGGGGAACCGAGCGGCATGACCGCAGCCACGCCCGCGTCCTCGAGACGGGTGGCGGCGACCGGGTCGTCGGAGGTGTAGGCCAGCACGGTGAAGCCTTCGGCGACGAGCAGCTCGCAGGCGTCGACGAGCTCGACGACGTCGGGCAGCAGGGTGCGCTCGTCGGCGATGACCTCGACCTTGATCCAGTCGGTGTCGAGCGCCTCGCGCGCGAGCCGCGCGGTGATGACCGCGTCGCGGGCGGTGCGGCAGCCGGCGGTGTTGGGCAGCGGGTCGATGTCCAGGCGGCGCAGCAGGTCGAAGACGGATTCGCCGGTCGAGCCGGTCCGGCCGGCGTGACGACGCATGGCGACGGTGGTCAGCCCGGTTCCGGAGGCCACCAGCGCTTCTTCGAGAATGTCGTGGCTGGTCGCGCCGCCGGTGCCCATGACCAGGTGGGAGTCGAAGGTCTTGTCGGCGATGGTGAGCATCTATCCCCCCTGGACCGCGGTGAGAAGATCGACGGTGGCGCCCTCGTCGACGACGGTGGACTCCCAGGTGCTGGCGGGGACGACCTCGCCGTCGATGGCGACGGCCACGCCGGAGCGGGAGCCGACCTCGGCGTCGACGAGTTCGGCGACGGTGGGGCCGGCCTCCGCGTCGCGGGGCTGGCCGTTGTAGATGTAGCGCATGTCTTCCTTTACTGGTGTCGGAGTGGGGCGGCGGCGGAGAGGTCGGTGCCCGGGTCCTCGCCGTGGACGAGGCGGGCGCCGTCGCGCGCGCCGAGGGCCGCCAGCAGGATGCCGTGGCGGAAGTAGCCGGTCGAGACCACGAGTCCCTCACTGACCCGGCCCAGGTAGGGCAGGTCATCCGGGGTCCCGGGCCGCGCGCCGGCGGTGATTTCGAGCAGCGTGGTCTCCTCGACGCCCGGCACGAGCGCCACCGCGTCGCGGATGAGGTCGTAGGCGCCGCCCAGGCGCGGCTGCGGGCGGTCGTCCTCCCGCGAGGTGGCGCCCAGCGCGATCGTGCCGTCGCTGCGGGGGATGAGGTAGACGGGGCGGTCCTCGACGAAGCCGCGGATGACCCGGCCCACAAGCGGGCGCAGGTACTCCGGAACGCCGAGGCGCAGGATGTCGCCGTAGACCGGGCGCAGCCGGAGCGGGTTCTCACCCCGGTACCAGCCGTCGATCCGCGCGGCGCCGAGGCCGGCGGCCAGGACCACCTGGTCGGCGTCGTAGGAGCCCCGGGCGCCGATGACCCGGGCCCCCTCGATGCGCGTCACGGCGTCCCGGACGATCTCGGCGCCGCCGGAGCTCAGCGCGTCGAGCAGTGCGGCGCACAGCAGACGGGGATTGACCTGGTGGTCGCCTGGAATCGAGACCGCCCCGGCCAGGCGCGGGGCCAGCGCAGGCTCCATCCCCCGGGCCTCGCGCACGCTGAGCCGCTCGACCGCCATGCCCTGGACGTGCTGGTAGGCCATGAGCTCGGCGAGGTGCTCCGCGTCGGCGCGGTCGTGGGCAACGACGAGAGTGCCCTCGGTGCGGTAGCCGGTGGGCAGATCCGTGCGGGCGGCCAGGCGTTGAAGCAGCGCGGGGTAGGCGCGGGCCGAGTCGACCATGAGCGGAAAGAGCGGCTCCTGTCGGTACTGGACTTCCGCGGAGGGCGCGAGCATGCCGCCGGCGTGGTGGCTCGACCCGCCGGCCGGATCCGGGTCGAGGAGGCGGACCTGGTCGCCTCGTTCCATGAGCTCGAAGGCGGTGGCCAGGCCGATGACGCCGGCGCCGATGACGGTGACCCTCATCGCGTGAACTCCGTGACCACCCGGCGGGCGTACCCCTCCGGATCCGCGGCGTTCATCAGCCCGCGGACGATGGCGGCGCCGGCGACGCCGGTCGCGGCCAGATCGGCGGCGTCGTCGACGGTGACGTCGCCGATGGCCACCATCGGCACCGGGCAGGCGGCCACCAGCTCCGGATAGGCGGCCAGCCCGAGGGGCGCGCGGCCGGACTCCTTCGTGGGCGTCGCCCGGAAGGGGCCGCAGCCGACGTAGTCGATCACGTCGCTGACCGGTTCGACGGCCCGGACCAGTTCCATGGTCCCGGTGGTCAACCCGATGATCGCCTCGGGTCCCAGGAGTCGGCGTACGTCGCGCACGTCGAGATCGTCCTGGCCGACGTGCACGCCGTGGACGTTCTCCCCGCGCCGCATGAGCAGCGCCGCCACGTCGGCGCGGTCGTCGACGAGCACCCTGGTGGTGGGGTTGGCCACGGCCACGGCCCGGGCCACGGCCTGGGTCAGCGCGGTGAGAGCTCGCGCGCTGATGGGTTTGCTGCGCACCTGCACCACACCGGCACCGCCGCGGGCGGCGGCGGCGGCGACGTCGACGACGACGCGCTCCGGCGGGGAGCCGGTGACGAGGTAGCAGCGGAGATCGAGTTCTTGCACGGGTCAGGCCTCCTGGTCCCGGTAGATTCGGGAGCCCTGCTCGCGGAACTCGGCGGCTTTGGCGGCCATCCCGCTCTCGGCGGCGGCGGCCACGTCCGGATCCAGCGGCGCACCGATTCCCGGCATGCCGAGCCGGGCGCCGAACTCGTCGCGGATGTCCTGGGAGATGCGCATGGAACAGAACTTTGGTCCGCACATGGAGCAGAAGTGGGCGGTCTTCGCTGGCTCGGCGGGCAGGGTCTCGTCGTGGTACTCGCGGGCGGTGTCCGGGTCCAGGGACAGGGCGAACTGGTCGTTCCAGCGGAACTCGAAGCGCGCCTTGCTCATCGCGTCGTCCCAGTCGCGCGCGCCCGGGTGCCCCTTGGCCACGTCCGCCGCGTGCGCGGCCAGCTTGTAGGTGATGACGCCGGTCTTGACGTCGTCGCGGTTGGGCAGGCCGAGGTGCTCCTTCGGCGTGACGTAGCACAGCATCGCGGTGCCGCCCATGGCGATGGTGGCCGCGCCGATGGCGGAGGTGATGTGGTCGTAACCTGGCGCGATGTCGGTGACCAGCGGGCCGAGGGTGTAGAACGGGGCGTCGCCGCACCAGTCGCGCTCGAGCTCGTTGTTGACCTGGATCTTGTCCAGCGGGACGTGGCCGGGACCCTCGACCATGACCTGGACGTCGTACTCCCAGGCGCGGCGGGTCAGCTCGCCGATGGTCTTGAGCTCGGCGAACTGGGCGGCGTCGTTGGCGTCGGCAAGCGAGCCCGGGCGCAGCCCGTCGCCGAGGGAGAAGGCGACGTCGTAGCGGGCGAAGATCTCGCACAGCTCGTCGAAGTTCTCGTAGAGGAAGGACTCTTTGTGGTGGGCGAGGCACCAGCCGGCCATGATGGAGCCGCCGCGGGAGACGATGCCCGTGACCCGCTCGGTGGTCAGCGGGATGAACGGGAGGCGCACGCCGGCGTGGACGGTCATGTAGCCGACGCCCTGCTCGGCCTGCTCGATGACGGTGTCGCGGAAGATCTCCCAGGTCAGATCCTGGGCGACGCCGCCCACCTTCTCCAGCGCCTGGTAGATCGGGACAGTGCCGATCGGGACGGCGGAGTTGCGGATGATCCACTCGCGGGTGGTGTGGATGTCGTCTCCGGTGGAGAGATCCATGACGGTGTCGGCGCCCCAGCGGGTGGCCCAGCGCAGCTTGGCGACCTCTTCGCGGATCGAGGAGGTGACTGCGGAGTTGCCGATGTTTGCGTTGATCTTGGTGAGGAACTTGCGGCCGATGATCATCGGCTCGGACTCGGGGTGGTTGACGTTCGCGGGGATGATGGCGCGGCCGCGGGCGACCTCGCCGCGGACGAATTCCGGGGAGACGTGCTCGCGCAGGGCGACGTACTCCATCTCGCGGGTGATGACGCCCCGGCGGGCGTAGTGCATCTGGGTGACGGTCTTTCCTTCGCGGGCGCGCAACGGCTCCTGGGCCTCGCCCTGCCACTCCTCGCTGGCGGCGCCGCGGCGGGAGGCGGAGCGGCCGTCGTCGGCCAGGTCGCGTTCGCGGCCGACGTACTCCTCGACGTCGCCGCGGTCGGCGATCCACTCACTGCGCAGGCGTGGCAGTCCGACGGTCTCGTCGCACTCGGGGCCGCGGGTGCGGTAGACGTGGAAGGGCTCGTTGGGGCCGGTGGGGGAGTCGTCGAGCTCGATGCGGGTCTCCGGGACCTCGAGGCCGTCCTGCTTGATCGGTGCGTAGGAGTGCTTCGGGTGGATCTCTGTCTCAACGTGCGTGCGTGCGGACGTGACGGTCATGGACCGTTCCTCTCTTCCTTCGCCGGTGCTAACCGGACAGGTTCAAACGGTGCTCGCGTTCGGCGTCAACGCGATCTCAGCCCGTGCCTCGGGCGCCCGTGGGGGTTCAGGTATTCACTTGGACGTCGCCGCAGTGTCTGGCGGACGACGTGGCACCACTATGGCACAGCGGGGGACGGATGAGCGGGGGCGTGACCCTATTCGGGTGAGCGCGGCGCTGGCCCCGGGCCGCTCCTCCGGGCTCCTCGCGCCAGCCCGTCCGCGGGCGTAGCCTGGTGTGATGAATTCCACCACCGGATACCGCGCCCATCATCCCGCCCGGCGGGTCCTGGTCACCGGCGCCACCGGATACGTCGGCGGCCGGCTCATTCCGGAGCTGCTCAACGCCGGGTTCACGGTGCGTGCCACGTCTCGTCGACTGGAATCGATGCGCCGGTTCGACTGGTTCGACAGCGTGGAGGCGGTGGAGGCGGACCTGACCCGACCGGAGGACCTGGCCGCGCTCATGGCCGACGTCGACGTGGCCTACTACCTCGTCCACTCGATGGGGGCCGGCGTCGTCGATTTCGAGCGCACCGAGGCGTTCGTGGCCGACAACGTCGCCACCGCCGCGGCGGCGGCCGGGGTGGGGCAGCTGGTCTACCTCTCCGGGCTGCACCCGGACCGCGAGCCGGCGGAGCTGAGCAAGCACATGCGCTCCCGGGAGCGGGTGGCGCGGCGTCTGCTGGCCGGGGAGGTCCCGACGCTGGTGTTTCGTGCCGGGGTGATCATCGGGTCGGGCTCGGCGTCCTTCGAGATCATCCGGCACCTGACCGACCGGCTGCCCGTCATGACGGCCCCGAACTGGATCGACAACGACATCGAACCGATCAGTGTCCGGGACGTGCTCTACTACCTGGTGGCCGCCGCGGATCTGCCGTCGCCGGTCAACGACGCCGTGGACATCGGGGGCGGACACGTCTACCAGTTCAAGGAGCTGCTCACCCTGTACGGGAGGGAGCTGGGACTCGAGCGGCGCATCGTCGGCCTGCGCCTGCCCCGCTTCGCCAATGCGGCCTCGGGGCTGTGGATCGGCCTGGTCACGCCGGTTCCCGTGAAACTGGCCATCCCCCTGGCGCAGTCGATGGCGGAGGACGCGGTCACCGCCGACCACCGGGTCGCCGAGATCATCCCCGACCCGCCCGGCGGGCTGGCCGACTATCCGACGGCCGTGCGCCGCGCGCTGGACCGGCAGCGCGACGACGTCATCCCCACCAACTGGCGGGGCGCGTGGGGCGGCTCGGTGATCCCGGAGCAGTCGTTGCCGACGGACCCGGAATGGGCGGGCCGGACGGTGTTCACCGACGAGCGCTCCGGGGAGATCGACGCCCCCGTGGAGGACGTGTTCGCGGTGGTGGAGGGCATCGGCGGGGACAGCGGCTGGTATTCCGTCCCGCTGCTGTGGACGGTGCGCGGAGTCATCGACAAGCTCCTGGGCGGTCCCGGGCTGGGCGGGCGGCGGGACGCGCGCCGGCTGGCGGTCGGGGACCGGCTCGACTGGTGGCGGGTCGAGGCGATCGAGCCGCCGAACCGCCTGATCCTCCGCGCCGAGATGAACGTCGGCGGCACCGCCTGGCTAGTCTTCGACGTCGTCGAGGGCGAGGAAACGGGTACGTCCCGGTACACGCAGACGGCGGTCGACGTCCCCAACGGACTGCTGGGGCGGGCCTACTGGATCGCGCTGCTGCCGTTTCACGCGCTCATCTTCCCCGTGATGCGCGACAACATCCTCCGGGCGGCGCGGGCGCGACGGGAGGCGCGCAGGTCGTGACCCCGGACCGGTGGTTGTTCGATCATCCCTGACGGGGGATTTGGCCCCGTCCGGGAGAGTGTGGGAGAATTGCGCGGTTGACTGCCCAGATTCGCTCTGGTCAGGATGCATCACAGTACACGGATACGAACCGGTTGAGCGCCAGGCGTGAGCCACGGAAATGCCGCCAGGGTCCTCTGTCCCGAATGCACAAAGGAATCATCATGAGCCAGAACAAACTCATCGAGAAGATCGATCAGTCGCAGGTCCGCGACGACATCCCGGATTTCCGTCCGGGTGACACCCTCGACGTTCACGTCAAGGTCATCGAGGGCGCCACCGAGCGTACCCAGCTCTTCAAGGGCTTCGTCGTCCGTCGTCAGGGCTCCGGCATCCGCGAGACCTTCACCGTCCGTAAGGTCTCCTTCGGTATCGGCGTCGAGCGCACCTTCCCGGTTCACTCCCCGAACCTGGCCAAGATCGACGTCGTCCGTCGTGGCGACGTTCGTCGCGCCAAGCTGTACTACATGCGCGAGCTGCGCGGCAAGGCAGCCCGCATCAAGGAGCGCCGCTAGTTCTCGCCCCGGGGGCCACCGGTCCCCGGGTGAGCGGTCACCCGCCGTCGCCAGGTGTCATGCCTGTCGACGGCGGGTTTCACCGTTTCCGGCCCGGCCCGGTTTCTACGGGTCGGTTTTCGCCGAAAAGCTCTCCGGGGGATGGGGCTGGTGTTACGTTGAGGTGGTAATAACCACATCCGGCCCCGTCCTGTGTCGTCCCGCATCCCCCGAGGGGCGGCGCCGGCGGGACCCGAGCCACTGGAGAGCACATGGACCTCATGGAAACCTGGGAGCAGACGCTCGGCGCGGGCCCCCTCCTCGGCATCGCCGCGGCGGGAATCGCGCTGATTCTCATCCTCATCATCAAGTTCAAGCTTCATGCCTTCATCACGCTGGTACTGGTATCCATCCTGACCGCGATCGCCACCGGCATCCCCCTGGGGGCCGTGTACGACGTCTCCATGCAGGGCTTCCGCGCCACCCTGGGTGACGTGGGCATTCTGGTCGGTCTCGGCGCCATGCTGGGCAAACTCATCGAGCACTCCGGCGGCGCCCAGGTGCTGGCCGACACCATGATCAGGCGTTTCGGCGAGAAGAGAGCGCCCCTGGCCCTCGGCGTCGCCGCGCTCTTCCTGGGCTTCCCGATGTTCTTCGACGCGGGCCTGGTCGTCATGCTGCCGATCATCTTCGCCGTGGCCCGGCGTCTCCACGGCCCCATCCTGCTCTACGCCCTGCCCACCGCGGTCGCCTTCTCCGTCATGCACGTCTTCGTTCCGCCGCACCCGGGGCCGGTCGCCGCCTCCACCTTCTTCGGCACCAACCTGGGCCTGCTCATCATCGCCGGCATTCTCATCGCCCTGCCGACCTTCTACGTGACCGGCTACCTCTGGGGCAAGTTCGTCGCCAGGAGGTATCCCTTCACCACCGTCGCCGGTGCGATCTTCGGCCGGGAAACCGAGGAGATCAAGAATCCGCCGAAGGTCGGCACGGTCATCGCCATGCTCCTGCTGCCGATGCTGCTCATCTTCCTCAACACCGGCGTCGACTTCGCCACCAAAGCGGGCCTGGTCACCGGGGAGGAAATGTGGGCGGAGGCCTTCACCATGCTTGGCAAGTCCGGCGTCGCTCTGCTGATCTCCGTCCTGGTCGCCATCCCCGTCCTGGGAACCCGTCGCGGCACCACCGGCACCGCCCTGGAGAAGCTCCTCGACTCCGCGCTCGGCCCGATCGCCTCGGTCGTCTTCATCACCGGCGCCGGCGGCATGTACGGCGGGGTCCTGCGCTCCTCCGGAATCGGTGACGCGCTGGCCGACGTCCTCAACGGCATCGGCATTCCGGTCATCCTCGCCGTCTACCTGGTTGCCGCCATCCTGCGCGTCGCCCAGGGCTCCGCCACTGTCGCGCTGACCACCGCCGCCGGCCTCATGGCCCCGGCCGTGCTCGCCGGCGGCTACTCCGACATGCAGATCGTCGCCATCACCATCGCCTGCGCCGCCGGCTCCGTCATCGCCTCCCACGTCAACGACTCCGGCTTCTGGCTGGTCGGCCGGCTCTTTGGCATGGACGTCAAAACCACGCTGCGCACGTGGACGGTGCAGCAGACTTTCGAATCGCTCATGGCCTTCGTTCTGGCGGCCGCGCTCTTCCTCATCTTCTGACGCGCCGACGACGCCCGGGGCAGCGTCCGCCGGACCCGGTTTCCTGAGGGGCTGCCCCGGTTACGCCCGGGGGCCGACTAGGCTGCATCTCCATGACACACGAACACGGAGAAGCGGCCACCGAGAAGACCGGCGTCATGCCCGCCTGGCTGGAGACGATCGTCGTTTTTCTCGCCACCCTGGTGGTTCTCGGCCTGGTCTCCACGTTCGTCGGCCGCATGTACGTCATTCCCTCAGCCTCGATGGAGCCGACGCTGCACGGTTGCGCGGGCTGCACCGGCGACCGCATCGTCGCTGAGAAGATCAGCTACTACGCCTCCGACCCCGAACCGGGTGACGTCATCGTCTTCGCCGGCACCGACTCCTGGAACGCGGGCTGGAGCGCGAACCGCTCCGACAACCCCGTCATTTACGGTCTGCAGGAGGTCGGTGAGTTCGTCGGCTTCGTCGCCCCCGACGAAAACATCCTGGTCAAGCGCATCATCGCTGAAGGGGGTCAGACCGTGTCCTGCCAGGCGGGCGACCCGGCCGTGATGGTCGACGGACAGCCCACCGACCACTCCTACACCCTGCAGCCGGCCGAGTACCCGGTGGACCCGGCGGTCGGCTCCGAGGCCTGCGGCGGCATGTACTTCGGGCCGGTCGAGGTCCCCGAGGGCACCTACTTCATGATGGGCGACAACCGCACCAACTCCCTGGACTCTCGCTACCACACCAACGACCCCTACAACGGCGCGATCCCGGAGGAGAACGTCCGCGGGAAGGTCCAGTGGATCGTCTTCCCCTTCAGCCGTATCGGCGCCGTGGCCGACCCGGCGATTCAGCCCCAGCAGGCCGCCTAGGGCTAAGGTTTCCTCCCGTGACTACCTCAGCCTTCCAGAACCCGCGCCGGGGTCCCCGCGACCGACGACGCCGGACGGGGGAGACCGGGCGGCCCTGGTACCGCGACTACCTCTACTCCGTTCTCTGGGCGTTCGTCCTGCTGGCGGTTTTCTACGCGCTGATCGGCCGTCTCTACGTCATCCCCTCCGGATCGATGGAGCCGACGCTGCACGGCTGCGAGGGCTGCACCGGAGACCGGATCTTCGTGGAGAAGGTGTCCTACCGCTTCTCCGACCCGGAACCGGGTGACGTGGTGGTCTACGAGGGCACCGAGTCCTGGAACACGGCCTACACCTCGAACCGCTCCGAGAATGTCGCGGTGCGCACGATGCAGAACCTAGGGTCCTACTTCGGCATCGTCGCACCTGACGAGAACAACCTGGTCAAACGCGTCATCGCCACCGGCGGTCAGACCGTGTCCTGCCAGGAGGACGATCCGGCCGTCATGGTCGACGGGGCGCCGATCGACCAGTCCTACACGCTGGCGCCGGCGGAATACCAGATCAACCCGGCCACCGGCTCCGAGGCCTGCGGCGGCGACTACTTCGGCCCGATCACCGTCCCGGCGAACTCCTACTGGCTGATGGGCGACAACCGCACCAACTCCATGGACTCGCGCTACCACGTCGGAGACCCGCATCAGGGCGCCATTCCCGAGGAGAACATCCGCGGCAAAGTCCGCTGGATCGTCCTGCCCTTCAGCCGCGTCGGCGGCGTCGACGACCCGGACATCCAGCCCCAGCAGTCCTGATGCGCCGGTTGAAACAATTGCGCACCTGGGAGGTCGCGCTGTCCAGGGCTGGGCTGGGGCCGGTCGCCGGCGTCGACGAGGCCGGACGCGGGGCCTGCGCCGGGCCGATCACGATCGCCGCGTGCGTGATGCCGGACCGCACCATCGCCGAACTCGATCGACTCACCGACTCCAAGAAGCTCACCCCGACGCTGCGTGAGAAGCTCTACCCCCTGGTCACGAAGTACGCGGTGGCCTGGTCCGTCGTCTCCATCGACAACCGGGCCATCGATGAGCGCGGAATCCAGACCGCCAACATCGACGGCATGCGCCGGGCCGTCGCCCTCCTCGACCCCGCCCCCGGTTACGTCCTCACCGACGCCTGGCACGTGCCGGGGCTGACCGTCCCGCACATCGGCATGCTGGGCGGCGACCAGACCGCCCGCTGCATCGCCGCAGCCAGCGTCATCGCGAAAGTCACCCGTGACCGACTCATGGGCGAGCTTGCCGACGCCCACCCCAACTACGGCTTCGCCGGGCACAAGGGCTATTCCACGAAGACCCACCTGGATGCGGTGCGCCACCACGGGGCCAGCCCCGTCCACCGATACACTTATGCCAACGTTGCCAGGGCCCACGCAGAATACCTGGCAGACCAGTCGTTAAACCCCGAGGAGGCAGGCACGTGAGCGCAGAAGAGCTCGACAACTACGAAGCTGAGGTGGAGCTGTCCCTGTACCGCGAGTACCGGGACGTCGTCAGCCAGTTCTCCTACGTGGTGGAGACCGAACGACGTTTCTACCTGGCCAACGCCGTCGAACTTATCCCGCACACCCAGGGCCCGGACGTCTACTACGAGGTCCGCATGTCCGACGCCTGGGTCTGGGACATGTACCGTTCCGCCCGCTTCGTGCGCTACGCCCGCGTCATCACCTACAAGGACGTCAACATCGAGGAACTGGACAAGCCGGACATTCTCCCGCCCAAGTAGCGGCTGCAGACGTCGGACGGACTCGTATGCTGGTGGCGTGACCGCGCACGAGCACATCCTGTCCCGCCCGGGCGAATCGACCGTGTTCCACCTCGATTCGACCTGGTGGATTCCGGCTGCGGAGGACCGGGTCTGGGAAGTGCTCGCCGAGATCTCCTCATGGTCGCAGTGGTGGCACGGGATGACGCGCAGCCTCCGACGGGACGGCACCGCCTGGCTCGAGGTCCGCAGCCCACTGGGGTATCGGCTCAATCTCGTGCTCACCCTTCTGAGCGAGACTCCGCGCCACAGCGCCCGATTCACGGTGGACGGTGACCTGCGCGGCGTCGGCAGCGTCCTCACCGCTGCCCACGGCAGCGGAACCCGGGTCGACATCATGTGGTGCGTGGTGACCAGGCGTCGCCTGATCGGGAGGTTCCGGCTGCTGGCACGGTGGGCGCATGCGGTGGTCATGGCGGCCGGTCGCCGCGGGCTACGGAGGGCCACCGAATCGTAGACGTCTGGGGGAGATTGCGCGCGCACCGCCGGGCTGGCCTGTGGACAGGTTCGTCCGGCGGTGGCGTTGTCCACAGGCCCGGTCGTGCCGTTCCTCCGGTGTCCCGGTCCCGTGCCATGCTGCGGACACAGACCAGCACAGAGACTCGGGGGAGTTCATGGCAACCAGCACCACCAACTCGGAACTGGGGCGACGGGGCGAGGACGCCGCCGCCGCCCACTACATCAGTCAGGGATACGTCCTGCTCGACCGCAATGTCCGCTACGACGTGGGGGAGCTCGACCTCGTCCTCCGGTCGCCGGGCGGTGAAGTCGTCTTCGTCGAGGTCAAGACCCGCTCTGGCCGGGGGTTCGGGGGAGCGGAGGCCGTCAGCGGTCGGAAGTTCGCCCGTATGCGCCGCACGGCCGCCCGCTGGCTGGGCGGTCGGCACTGGCAGGCGTGCCGTTTCGACGTCGCAGAACTCGTCGTCTCCCGCACGACCGGGGACGAGTTCGATGTGACCCTCTACGAGGGAGTCGACAGTGGCGCTCGCTAGCACCCTGACCACCGCGCTCGATGGAGTCACCGCCCGCCCGGTCACCGTCGAGGCCAACATCGGCCCCGGGCTGCCCGGGATGTACGTCGTCGGGCTCGGTGACGCCGCCGTGCGTGAATCGCGCGACCGAATCCGCACCGCCGTCGCCAACAGCACGCTGGAGTGGCCCAAGACCAAGATCGTCGTCTCCCTGTCGCCAGCCGACCTGCCCAAGGCCGGCTCCCACTTTGACTTGCCCATCGCCCTCTCGGTGCTCGCCGCCCGGGACCCCTTCGCCGCCCGTCGGCTTGCCGACGCGCTCGTCCTCGGCGAACTCGGCCTGGACGGCAGCGTCAGACCCGTGTCCGGGGTGCTCCCGGCGCTGCTCGCCGCCCGGGACCGCGGCAACGCTGTGCGGACCGTGGTCATCCCCGCCGGCAACGCCGCGGAGGCGGCGCTGCTGGCCGGACACGACGTCCTGCTGGCGCAGTCGCTGGCCGAGGTCTGGTGCTGGGCCGTCGGCGAGGGGGAGCTGCCCCGCGCCGGGCGCTCCGGCACGGCGGCGCAGCGGCCACCGGCCGCCGACTTCGCCGACATCGCCGGCCAGCCGGGCGCCCGCCGGGCCGCCGAGATCGCGGCCGCGGGAGGACACCACCTGCTCATGATCGGACCACCCGGCTCGGGCAAGTCCATGATCGCCGAACGGCTCCCGTCAATCCTTCCGCCCCTGACCCAGACCCAGTCCATTGAGGCCACCGCCGTCCATTCCGTCGCCGGCATGGTGGACGCCGCCGTCCGCCACGCCCCCTTCGTCGCGCCCCACCACTCGGTGACCAGGGCAGCCCTGCTCGGCGGCGGGGCGGGGCACCCGCGCCCCGGCGCCGTCAGCCTCGCCCACCACGGCATCCTCTTCCTCGACGAAGCCAGCGAGATACCGGCCCGCGTCCTCGACGGACTCCGCACGCCCCTGGAGCACGGCCGGGTCCGCATCATCAGGGCGCGCCGGGAGGTCACTTTCCCGGCCCGCTTCCAGCTGATTCTGGCCGCCAACCCCTGCCTGTGCGGCGCGGAGAAGCCCACCTCCTGCACCTGCACGTCGGCGCAGCGGGCGGGCTACCTCGCCAACCTCTCGGGCCCGCTGCGGGACCGCCTGGACATGACCGTCCACCTCGGACTGGCGGGGGCGGTGGTCAACGCGGAGGGGGAGGAGCCCAGCGCCACCATCGCCGCCCGTGTCGGGGCGGCCCGCGAGCGGGCCCAGCACCGCTGGGGACGCCACCACCTCCGGGCGCTGGTCAACGGCGACGTGGCCGGGGCGCACCTGCGCCGTCACGCACCTGCCGACGAGGCGGGGATGGCGCTGATCTCCGCCTACCTCGCGGACGGGGCGATCAGCCAACGCGGCGTCGACAAGACGCTGCGGCTGGCCTGGACCATCTGCGACCTCGACGCCGCCGGCCGGCCCGACATCGATCACGTCGCGCGGGCCCTGGAACTGCGTGCCGGGGCGGAGGTGACGGCATGATCGCCCGCCACGCCTGGGCCTACCTCAACCGGGTCGTCGAGGGGCCCTCTCGCCCGCTGCAGGCGCTGCTCGCATCCGGACGTGACGCCGAGGAGATCGCCCACGGCGTCCGCACACGGACGTCCTGGCTCGGCGAACTCGGTCCCGCAACCGAGGCCCGCCACGCCTGGAACCGGGCGGCGGAGGACCTGGAACTCGCCCACGCCGCCGGCGTGCGGCTCCTCACGCCCGAAGACGAGGAATGGCCGACCGAGCAGCTGGACCTGGCCTTCGGCTTCGCCGCCAGCGGACTGAGCCCCCACCTGCGCTCCCACCAGGCCGACGCCGTCCCGCCCCACGCCCTGTGGGTCCGGGGTGCCCCGCTGCAACCGTTACTGGCCCAGGCCGTGGCAGTGGTGGGAACCCGCACGGCCACCGCCTACGGGCGTGAGGCCACCCGCCTCATCGTCGCCGGGCTGGCCGCGCACCAGTGGACCATCGTCTCCGGCGGGGCCAAGGGTGTGGACGCCATCGCCCACGAGACGGCCCTCGCGGTCCCGGGGAAAACCATCGCAGTGGCCGCCTGCGGCCTCGACCGCGACTACCCGGCGGCCCACACGGATCTGTTCGGGCGAATCGTGCGTTCCGGGTCCGCGATGATCAGCGAGTACCCGCCCGGTACGACCCCGCAACGTCACCGCTTCCTCACCCGCAACCGGCTGGTCGCGGCCCTGACCCGGGGAACGGTGTGCACCCAGGCGCCCTGGCGCTCCGGTGCGCTCAACACGATGTCCTGGGCGGAGGGCCTGGGGAAGGTGGCCATGGCGGTGCCCGGGCCGGTCACGACCAACGACAACGTGGGGTGTCACACCCGAATCCGGGAGGGCCGGGCGGAGCTGGTGGCCACCGCCGACGACGTGAGGTCGTTGCTGGAAACTGTCGGCAGCGTCGACCCGGACGGGCAGTATGAGATGGCCTTCGGGCCCAGCGTCGTGCAGGCCCTGTCGAGGAACGAACTGCGCGTCTACGACGCACTGACCGTCAGCGCCGCCCGCGACGCCAATGCGATCGCCGTCGACGCCGGACTGACGATCGCGCTGACCGTCCACCTGCTGGTCGAACTGGAGCGCAAGTCTCTCGTCCGCAGAGAGGGGACTACCTGGCGCCGCGCCGCGGACTGACCCGGATGGACCGGGACGGGAACGCCGGGCGCGGCGCTACACTGGGAAAACATGAGTGCACGCCCAACCGAACAGGACCCGCGGCCGACGGGCCAGGTCGCAGAGGCCGTCGAGGACTTCGCTGAGTACCAGCGACTGGTCCTCGGACGCTCCGAAGCCACCGTCAAGGCATACCGTGGCGACCTGCTCAGCCTGGCCGAGTACGTCCCCAGTTTCGAACAGTTCACGCTGAACCGGCTTCGTTCCTGGTTGTCGATCGCGGTGGAGAAGGGCCAGGCCCGCGCAACACTGGCACGCAAGACTTCGGCCGCGAGAACCTTCTCCGCCTGGGCGGTGCGCCAGGGACACCTCCGAACGGACGTCGCGGCACGACTGGCCACCCCCAAGCGTCATCGCCACCTGCCTGCGGTGGCCTCGCGGGAGGGGGCGGCGGACCTAATCGCCGCGCCGGACCAGCACACTCCCGAAGGGCTGCGCGACGCGGCGATGCTGGAGCTGCTCTACGCCACCGGCATGCGCGTCGGGGAGCTTGTCGGCCTTGACGTCGGGGACGTGGATCTGGTGCGCTGCGTGGCCCGCGTTACCGGCAAGGGCAACAAACAGCGGACCGTGCCTTTCGGTGAGCCTGCCGCCGACGCCATCGAGGCGTGGCTGGGCCGGGGGCGGCGGGAGCTGGTCAGTGCGCGCACCGCCGACGAGGCGCTCTTCCTCGGGGCCCGGGGCGGGAGGATTGATCAGCGCCAGGTCCGCCGCGTGGTGGAGGCTGCCGCCTCCGAAAGCGGGGCGGGGGAGCTGAGCCCGCACAGCCTGCGGCACTCGGCGGCGACGCACCTGCTCGAGGGCGGGGCTGACCTGCGAATCGTCCAGGAAATGCTGGGCCACGCCAGCTTGTCGACCACCCAGGTCTACACGCACGTGTCCGCGGAGAGGCTCAGGCACGTCTTTCAGCAGGCTCATCCGCGGGCCTGACAGAGGGGCTGGGGATGGACAGCCCCACCACCCCGAAACCGACGGCCATCAACCCGAAGGCCACGGCGTTGACCCACTGGCCGACCAGAGCGTAAAAGGCGGCGGCGGAGAAGCCTGCCAGGCATGAGACCAGCCACGAGAGCCTGGAAGCGGGAATACTGAGCGAATTGAGTCTGATGGCCCCGCAGATCGGGCCGGCGGCCATCAGCATCGTCGAGACTCCCGCGCCCAGCGAGCGCGAGAGCAGCGCCCACCCCATCACCCCGAAACCCACGGCCATGAGCGTATAGGCCAGCCGGAGGAGGGGTGTGGTCTGCATAACACAACTCTAAATCACTTCTAGAGCGGCTTCAATCGAATCGTCGGCCTGGCCAGCAGAATGAGTGGATTGAGGTAGGTGTCGGGGGCAGTCCGGGCGCCCCAGTGCAGACCGTCGTCGCCGCCGGGGTGGAGACCCAGGCGGCCGATGACCTGGCCCTCGGTGACGGTGTCGCCGGCCGCGACGAGCGGCTGGACCGGCTGGTAGGTGGTACGGATGCCGTCCGGGTGCTCGATCGAGACCACGGGCATCCCCGCCACGTGGCCAGCGTGGGCGACGACGCCGTCTGCGGCGGCCAGGACGTCGGCGCCGACCGCCAGCGCGAGGTCGACGCCGCGGTGGCCCGGGAGCCAGTTCTGGGCGGGGATGTCCGCGGCGCGGAGGACGGCGCGGGCCCGGTCCTCGCCGGAGGTCGGGTCCACGTACGCGTTCGCGGCGGGGGCGAAGGCCGAGAGCGCGAGGACGCAGAAGGTCGATGCCAGCAGCAGGATTCGCATGCCGCCAGCCTCGCCGACGCCGGTTGCTGTCGCTGGCCAGTTGCGCGAACCTGGGGAGAACCCGGCCGACGTGGTCGTTCGTCCACAGCCTGGGCGGGCTCCGTTTGGCCGGGCGGGGAAGAAAGGATAAGCTCTGGGCCAGCAGTGTGCTCTCTTGGCGTTTGCCCGGGGAAACCGCTGACTACGCGCGGCGAAGTGCCGGATGATTCCGGTTCCGCCACCGACGTGGTCCTGAACTACTCGAGGAAGCCCCTCCACCGGGGCTAATCAAGTATGTCGGGTGTTGGTGGTCAGTTTGTCGCCAGGGTGCAGGACAACAGCATTTCCGCTCGCGGAACTGACAAAACCCGCACGTTCAATGTCAACCGAAACTATCTCTACAAGGAGAAATCCCATGGCAGTCGTAACCATGCGCGAGCTCCTCGACGCTGGTGTCCACTTCGGTCACCAGACCCGTCGCTGGAACCCGAAGATGAAGCGCTTCATCTTCACCGACCGTAACGGCATCTACATCATCGACCTGCAGCAGACGCTGACCTACATCGATGAGGCATACCAGTTCGTCAAGGAGACCGTCGCCCACGGTGGCAACATTCTCTTCGTCGGCACCAAGAAGCAGGCTCAGGAAGCAGTCCAGGAAGAGGCAGACCGCGTCGGTATGCCGTACGTCAACCACCGCTGGCTCGGCGGCATGCTGACGAACTTCCAGACCGTCTCCAAGCGCCTGAAGCGTCTCCATGAGCTGCGCGCCATGGAGGAGGCCGAGGACGGCTACAAGGGTCGCGGCAAGAAGGAAATCCTCATGCTCGACCGCGAGCGCGTCAAGCTGGAGCGCACCCTGGGTGGCATCTCCGACATGACGAAGGTCCCCTCCGCCATGTGGGTCATCGACACCAACAAGGAGCACATCGCGATCGCCGAGGCTCACAAGCTGAACATCCCGGTCGTCGCTGTCCTGGACACCAACTGTGACCCGGACGTCGTCAACTTCCCGATTCCGGGCAACGACGACGCCATCCGCTCCAACAAGATCCTGACCCACGTGATCGGCGAGGCCGTCATCGCTGGCAAGCAGGCTCGCGAGGAGCGCGCCCTGGCCAAGTCCCGCGAGCAGGCCGGTGACACCGACGAGAAGGCCGCTGCCGACGCTGAGGCCGCCCAGGCCGCCGTCGCCGCCGCTGACGTCGAGGCTCACGACGCCGCTGAGGCCGCTCAGTCCGTCGAGGCTGCTGCAACCGAGTAAACCTCGGACTCCTTCGTCACCCCTCACCGCCCCTGGGCGGTGAGGGGTGACGTCGATCCTGGGCCCTTTCCGCCCTCCCACTCGCTGAGTGGGGCCGGCAGCGGGGGACAGGCCCATCCGCCGGGGGCGGACCCCACGAGAGACCGAGCAGGCGTCGCCGGACGGCCCCGGCGCCCCTGGCCCGGTGGGCCGACAGCCGACGGTGGGAAGGTGGGGCCGGGGCGTCGCCAAGCGGGCGTTGCCGGCGAGCCGTCGCCCGGGATGATCGAGGTGTGCGGCGTGGGCCGAACCTGACCGCGGCCACCGGGGAGACCCCGCGACGCCGGAGCCGGGGGACTGGGCCGTCCTGGTCCTCGACCCCGTCGATCGTCTTTGAGACGGCCAGGGTATAAAGGGATGGTCGGTGCCCGAGGAGCTGCTGACGATCCCGTAGACTTACGGTCCGGTGCGTCGGCACGCGCCCGGAAACGGGCGAGCAGACGCGGCGTAGGCTACGCTTTTTCCACCGATACCTGTTCCTATTCCGGGACTCAGGCTTCCAGGACCCATATAAGGAGGACGCCCAACAATGGCGAACTACACTGCTGCAGACGTCAAGAAGCTGCGCGATACCACTGGTGCAGGCATGCTCGATTGCAAGAAGGCCCTCGACGAGGCTGGCGGCGATTTCGACAAGGCCGTCGAGATTCTGCGTGTCCAGGGCGCCAAGGACGTCGGCAAGCGTGCTGACCGCAACGCTCTCGAGGGCCTCGTCGCCGTCTCCGGCAACACCATGGTCGAGATCAACTCCGAGACCGACTTCGTCGCCAAGAACGCCGAGTTCATCGAGTTCGCCAACAAGGTCGCCGAGGCTGCCGCCGCGGTCAAGGCCAACTCCGCCGAGGAGCTCCTGGCCGCCGACATCGACGGTCAGACCGTCGAGCAGGCCCTGACCGAGATGTCCGCCAAGATCGGCGAGAAGCTCGAGGCGCGCCGTGCCGTCACCGTCGAGGGCGAGAACCTCGAGGTCTACCTGCACCAGCGTTCCGCCGACCTGCCGCCCGCAGTCGGCGTCCTGGTCGCCTACACCGGCTCCGGTGACGCAGCCGTCGAAGGCGCCCACAACGTCGCTCTGCAGATCGCCGCCCTCAAGGCTCAGTACCTGACCCGCGAGGACGTCCCGGCTGAGGCCGTCGAGAAGGAGCGCTCCGTCGCCGAGCAGATCACCCGCGAGGAGGGCAAGCCGGAGCAGGCCATCCCGAAGATCGTCGAAGGCCGTCTCAACGGCTTCTACAAGGACGTCGTCCTGCTGGAGCAGGCCTCCGTCGCCGATTCCAAGAAGTCCGTCAAGCAGGTCGCTGACGACGCCGGCATCGAGATCACCCGCTTCGAGCGCTTCGAGGTCGGCCAGGCTTAAGCCCGCCACCTCCCCGCTGTAGACACCCAGTGCCCCGGGACGTGTGTCCGGCTTCATGCCGGTCGCGTCGCCGGGGCATAAGTGTGTTCGGACCTGCCTACCGGTACGATGAATCCCGACCGCTCGCAGCGCCCCGGCACCGTGGCGGCCCCTGAACCCGGGGGTCGGCGCCCGCCGGAACGGCCCGACGTTTTCGACCCCCCAAGGAGACCCCACGGTGACCATCCCGTCTGACCAGGATCACGGCACGGACAACACGGACAACAATCAGCGCGGCTACAAGCGCGTGATGCTCAAACTGGGCGGTGAGATGTTCGGCGGCGGAACCGTCGGCATCGACCCGGACGTCGTCGACAATGTCGCGGAGCAGATCGCCGAGGTCGCCCGCACCGGCGCCGAGATCGCCGTGGTCATCGGCGGCGGAAACTTCTTCCGTGGCGCAGAGCTGCAGCAGCGTGGCATGGACCGTGCCCGTTCCGACTACATGGGCATGCTCGGCACCGTCATGAACTCCCTGGCACTGCAGGACTTCCTCCAGCAGAAGGGCGTCGACTGTCGCGTGCAGACCTCCATCAACATGGCCCAGATCGCCGAGCCCTACCTGCCGTTGCGTGCCGACCGGCACCTGGAGAAGGGCCGCGTGGTCATCTTCGGCGCAGGCATGGGCATGCCCTACTTCTCCACGGACACCACCGCCGCCCAGCGTGCCCTCGAGATCGGCTGTGACGTCCTCTTCCTGGCCAAGGCCGTCGACGGCGTCTACGACTCCGATCCCCGCACGAACCCCGACGCGAAGCTCTACCACCGGATCACCCCGCGCGAGGTCATCGAGCAGGGCCTCAAGGTCGCCGACGCCACCGCGTTCAGCCTGTGCATGGACAACGACATGCCGATCCTGGTGTTCAACCTGCTGGAGCAGGGCAACATCGCCCGCGCCGTCGCCGGCGAGCAGATCGGCACGCTGGTCTCCTCCCAGGTCGCCTCCTAGCACGGGGCTCGCCCGGTCCCGGGATCTCGCGCCATTACCCGGGCGCGGGACGACGAGGCCGTATCCTGGGGTGATGGAGTCACGTGCGACCCAGCCCCGACCCCGCTTACTGAGCATCCACAAGAGTTAAGGACGAAACAGATGATCAAGGACACCATCGCCAACGCCAAGCAGTCCATGACCGCCACCGTTGAGCACACCCGTGAGGATATGCAGACCATCCGCACCGGTCGCGCGAACCCGAACATGTTCAACGGCCTGGTCGCCGAGTTCTACGGTTCGCTGACCCCGATCCCGCAGATGGCGTCGATCACCGCGCCCGAGCCGCGCATGCTGCTGGTCAAGCCCTATGACCCCTCCACCATGAATGAGATCGAGAACGCCATCCGCAACTCGGACCTCGGCGTCAACCCGACCAACGACGGCCAGGTCCTGCGCGTGACCATCCCGCAGCTGACCGAGGAGCGTCGTAAGGACATGGTCAAGCTGGCCAAGTCCAAGGGGGAGGAGGGCAAGGTCGCCATCCGCAACATCCGGCGAAAGGGCATGGACACGATCAAGAAGGCCGTCAAGGACGGCGAGATCGGCGAGGATGAGGGCAAGTCCGGTGAGGAGGAGCTCGACAAGGTCACCAATGACTTCGTCAAGAAGGTCGACGAGGTCGTGGCCCTCAAGGAAAAGGAGCTGATGGAGGTCTAGGACCTTCATCGGTGGGGGACTGACCCCATTGAGCTCCCCGCCCACCCCGCCGGAGAAACCTCCGGCGGGACAATCATGTCAAGGAGGACCCGTTGAGCCCGGACAGCGACTCCCCGGTGGCGGATCAATCAGACACCCATCCGGGCACGGACCGCGTCACCCGCCTGACCAGGCTGACGAAGATAGGCGGCCATCTCAAGCCCGCCAAGGAGATCAACCCGGGCCGCAACCTGCCGGTCGCCATCGGGGTCAGCGTCGTCCTCGGCGCGCTGGTTCTGCTGTCGGTGTGGATCGGGCCGAGGGCCTGGTACCCGCTCGTGGCCGTGGCGATGGCCGCCGCGATGTGGGAGGTTCTCACCCGCCTGCGGGAGCGGGGAATCCAGCTGCCGAAGTGGCGGATGATTCTGCTCGGTCAGGTGATCGTCTGGATTTCCTGGCCACTCGGCGCGGCCGGCGTGCTCGGCGCCGCCGCGGCCTCGGCGCTGGTGCTGATGTTTTCGCGGCTGTTCCATCACGGCCGGCACGCGCCTCCGCAGAACTATCTCCGGGACTCGGCCTACGGGCTGTTCGTCCTGACCTGGATTCCGGTCTTCGGGTCCTTCGCGGCGATGATCTCCAGGCTCGATTCCCACGGCGTCGCCCCGGGGCTCTACATCATCACGTTCATGGCCTGTGTCATCGCCTCCGACACCGGCGGTTACACGGCCGGGGTCCTCTTCGGCCGTCGGCCGATGGTGCCCGCGATCAGCCCTTCCAAGACATGGGAGGGGGCGGCGGGTTCCGCCGTGGGCGGTGCCGTGGTGGGCGCGCTCACCGTCCACTTCCTCCTCGACGACCGCTGGTGGCTCGGCGTCATCCTGGGCCTGGCGCTGGTCGTCAGTGCGATCATGGGTGACCTGGTGGAGTCCCAGTTCAAGCGCGAAGTGGGGATCAAGGACATGTCCCAGATCCTGCCCGGGCACGGTGGCCTCATGGACAGGTTGGACGGCATGCTGCCCTCCGCCGTCGTCACCTGGATCCTGCTCAGCGCCGTCGGCGCTTTGCCGATGGCCTAGTGCACGAAGGTAGCGGCCCCGTGGATCCTCCGATCGGCGGGGCCGCTTCGTTCTCTGCTCGGCCTGTCGACGCTAATGGGCCGCCTTTTTGACCTGGCGGCGCAGCTCGAACATGCGCAGCCCGCCCACGAGCGCCATGATCAGCGCCCCGGCGATCGCGGAGAAGAGGTAGGCGATTCCCGCGGGCAGCTGGAAGGACCAGGCGAAGAGGTTGATGTCCACCTGCTCCTGGTTCTGGAGGATGAACACCAGCAGCAGGATCAGGAGGATGGCCCCGAGGATGAGGGCGGCCCAGGTGCCAGCCGCCACGGACCCCTTGACCTTGGGCGCTTTTTCGGTGGCCGGCTCCACCGGCGGCTCCACCGGCGCCGGGTGCGGCGCGAGGTCCCGGCTCGGCTGCTCGACCGGGGCGGGCTCGGATCCGGGGAAAGGCATCTGGGCACCGTCGGCGAAAGTGTCGTTCGGTTCGTAGCCCTCGGTGAAGGATTCCGTGCCGAAGGAATCAGATCCGTCTCGTTCGGGTTGATCGGGGTAGCGACTGTCGCGGTTCATGCGCTCCATTTAAGCCGTTGTAGGCTCAGGCGTGCATCACCTCCGGCCGTGACGAGGCCCAACGATTCGATAACGACCACCCCCACGTGGGAGGATGAACCCTGTTATGGCTGAACCAGTAAAACTTCAATTCACCGCGCCCAAGCACGGCATGCCGGAGAAGCACTTCGCCGACTACACCGAGGACCAGCGCGTAGAGCTGCTCGGTGAGATGGGCCTGCCCAAGTTCCGCGCCAACCAAATCGCCAAGCACTACTACCAGCGCTACGAGGCGGACCCGTCGACGATGTCGGATCTCCCCGCCGCCGCGCGCACCGAGGTCGCCGAGAAGATGTTCCCCGTGCTCATGGACCCGGTCCGGGAGCACGCCACCGATGACGGGCACACCACCAAGGCCCTGTGGCGCCTCAACGACGGCACCCTGCTCGAGTCCGTCCTCATGCGTTATCCGGAGCGCGCCACCCTGTGCATCTCCTCCCAGGCCGGCTGCGGCATGAACTGTCCGTTCTGCGCCACCGGGCAGAGCGGCCTGGACCGCAACCTCTCCATGGGCGAGATGGTCGAGCAGGTCCGCCACGCCGCCGCCACGATGCATGCGGAGGGCGGACGCCTGTCCAACGTGGTCTTCATGGGCATGGGGGAGCCGATGGCCAACTATAAGCGCATGATCTCGACCGTCCGCCAGATCACCAGTCCGGCCCCGCACGGCTTCGGAATCTCTGCACGCAACGTCACCGTTTCCACGGTCGGCCTCGCGCCGCAGATCCGGCTCCTGGCTGACGAGGGCATTCCGGTCACCCTGGCGATCTCCCTGCACACCCCGGACGACGAGCTGCGTGACACGCTCGTGCCGATCAACACCCGCTTCTCCGTCGAGGAGGTGTTGGACGCGGCCAAGTACTACGTCGAGAAGACCGGTCGACGCGTCTCCATCGAGTACGCGCTCATCCGCGACATCAACGATCAGGACTTCCGCGCCGACATGCTCGGCCGCAAGCTGCGTCAGGCGCTCGGCCACCTCGTCCACGTCAACCTCATCCCGCTGAACCCGACCCCGGGCTCCCAGTGGGACGCCGCGCCGAAGGAGCGTCAGGACGAGTTCGTCCGCCGCGTCCGCGCCCAAGGAGTCACCTGCACCGTGCGGGACACCAAGGGCCAGGAGATCGCGGCCGCCTGCGGCCAGCTGGCGGCCGAGGAGAACGCCGTCGGCTGACAGCGGGCCAGCCACATGAGGAAGGCGCCGCTCCCCAGAGACGGGGGAGCGGCGCCGGTGCGTTGTCGGCGGGTCGGGGCGTCGACAAGCCGGAAAACAGCGGACCCGCCGACGGGGCGGCGGGACAGATCAAAGTGCCTGGCTTAGAGGGCCTGGGACGCGGTGGAGCCGGTCTGCAGGGAGTGACGGCCGGCGGAGCCGCCCTCGGTGATGCGCAGGTGCTGGACGCGGGCCGGGTCGATGTTCAGGGCACGCAGCTGGCCGTCGGTCAGGTTGGTGTACGCGCCGGAGAGCGTCTTCTGGTCGTAGGCCCAGTCCGGCTCGACGTGACCGACCGGCTTGTTGTGGGAGGTCAGGGTGCGCACGGTGGACAGCTTCGGCTCGAAGGCGTGCAGGAGCAGGCCGATGACGAGCAGGCCGGTCAGCACCAGCAACCAGATGGTCTCGACGTGACCCTGGTGGTTGCCGAAGTGGAACGCGAGCATGATCAGCACGGACACCCAGCCGGCGATCTGGACGGCGGTGCGCGGCAGTGCGCTCCAGCCCCAGGCCGCGTTCGGGACGTCCGCGGTGGAGACGCCGTTGTAGACTTCGTGTTCCTTCTTGTGGGAGGTGGCCACGTCAAACTCCTTAGCACTTAGCGCTCGCGACACGGTCAGGGGCCCAGCCCGGAGCGGGCGGTAGGGCAGTCGCATCGATAGTTGTTACTCATCTTTACATACTCCGGGGTCCGATTCGGACTCTCCTCACCCCCTCAGGTTCAACCGGAAGATTGATTCATTGTCGCTCTACCAGGCATGCCACAATGTGGGAGTGACTGACACCACCGACACTTCCGCCGCCCCCACCCCCGCCACGCCCGTGCGCGTCCTGATCCTCGGTTCCACCGGGTCGATTGGCACGCAGGCGCTCGAGGTCATCGCCGACAACCCGGACCGCTTCCTTGTCGTCGGCATCGCCGCCGGCGGCTCCGACCCCGCGCTGGTGATCGAGCAGGCCCGGACACTCCGGCTGGCCCCGGCCCAGGTGGCCGTGGCCGGTGCCGCGGCCGCGGCCGAGGTGTCGGCGGCGCTCGGCGGGCTCGTCATCTCCGGCCCGGACGCAGCGCGGGAACTCGTCGAGGCCACTGAGACGGACACCGTCCTCAACGCGCTGGTCGGTTCCCTGGGCCTGGCGGCCACGCTGGCCACCATCGACAAGGGCGCCACCCTGGCGCTGGCCAATAAGGAATCCCTCGTCGCGGGCGGCGACCTGGTGATGGCGCGCGCGACGCCAGGCCAGATCGTCCCCGTCGATTCCGAGCACTCCGCGATGGCCCAGTGCCTGCGCTCCGGCGCCGCCGACGAGGTCGCCCGGCTGGTGCTCACCGCCTCCGGCGGGCCTTTCCGGGGTCGGACCCGCGAACAGATGTGGGACGTCACCCCGGCGCAGGCGGCACAGCACCCGACCTGGTCGATGGGCCAGATGAACACCCTGAACTCCGCCACGATGGTCAACAAGGGACTCGAGCTCATCGAGGCGAGTCTGCTCTTCGGCATGTCCCCGGCTCTCATCGACGTCACGGTCCACCCGCAGTCGATCATCCACTCGATGGTCACCTTCGTCGACGGGGGAACCATCGCCCAGGCCTCCCCGCCGTCGATGAAGTTGCCGATCGCCCACGCCCTGGCGTGGCCGCACCGGGTCCCGAAGGCCCAGCACGCGCTGGACTTCGCCGAGTCCATGTCCTGGACCTTTGAGCCGCTCGACGACGCCGCTTTCCCCGCCGTCCAGCTCGCCCGTGAGGTGGCCGCCGCCCGGGGGACGCGACCCGCGGTCTATAACGCGGCAAACGAGGAGGCCGCCGCCGCCTTCCTCGCCGGCCGGATCCGTTTCCCCCAGATCGTCGACGTGGTCGCCGAGGTCCTGTCCGGGGCCGGGGAGTTCGCGGGTGTACCCTCAAGCGTCGACGACATCCTGACGGTGGAGACCGAGGCCCGCGCCCGCGCCAACACGCTGATCGACGGCCTCGCCCGCTAGGGCAGGGTGGGTTAGGACAACAACTGGGGAGGAGTGCCGGTGGGCGCTTACCTGATCGGAGTGCTGCTTTTCGCGCTCGGCATCGCCATCACGATCGCGCTGCACGAGGCGGGCCACATGCTCACCGCCCGGGCCTTCGGGATGCGGGTGCGTCGCTTCTTCGTCGGCTTCGGCCCGAAGCTCTGGTCGGTAAAGAAGGGACACACCGAGTACGGCGTCGCCGCGGTTCCCTTCGGCGGCTACTGCGAGATCGCGGGCATGACGGCCCTGGACGAGGTGACCGAGGAGGAGGCCCCGCACGCGATGCGCACCAGGCCGGCCTGGCAGCGCATCCTCGTGCTCTCGGGGGGCGTGATCGTCAACTTCGCCCTCGGCCTGTCCATCATCTACGGCGTCGCCGTGGCCAGCGGTATCCCTGACCCGGACACGACCCCGGTCGTCGGTGAGACCGTCTGCAGCGCCGACCAGAACCCCGACGGCACCCTCGCCGAGTGCGTCGGCGCCGGCCCCGCCGCGGCGGCGGGCGTCCGACCGGGCGATCGCATCCTCGCCCTGGACGGTGAGCCGGTGGTGGACTTCCTCGACCTTCGTGACCGCGTCCAGGCCCGGCCCGGTGACACCGTCGTGCTGAGCGTGGAGCGTGACGGGGACGTGCGCAAGGTCGCCGTCGAGCTCGAGACCGTCATCCGCTACACCGAGTCCGGGGAGACGGTGGAGGCGGGTTCGGTGGGCCTGCAGTCCGCCAGCACGGTGCGGAAATTCGGTCCGCTGGAGGCGGTGCCGGCCACCTTCGCCTACACCGGTGAGCTGCTGCGGGCGACGGCCCGGGGCGTGATCGAGCTGCCCCTGAAGATTCCCTCGGTGGCCGCGGCCATCTTCGGCGCCGAGCGCGACCCGGAGGGGCCGATGAGCGTCGTGGGCGCCTCCCGGGTGGGCGGGGAGCTGGTCGAGGCCAGGCTGTGGCCGGCCTTCTTCATGATGCTCGCTTCCCTCAACTTCTTCCTCGGCCTCTTCAACCTGGTCCCGCTGCCGCCGCTCGACGGCGGCCACATCGCGGTGGTCATCTACGAGAGGATCCGTGACTTCTTCCGTCGCCTGCGGGGACTGGCCCCGGGCGGCCCCGCCAACTACGAGCGCCTCATGCCCCTGACGATGACGATGGTCTTCATGCTGATGACGGTCGGCGGTCTCGTGCTCGTCGCTGACGTGGTCAACCCGGTCCGACTTTTCGGTGGGTGAGGCCGACAGGTTCCGGTCCCTGGGGCGGGCCAAAAAGTCCCGAAATAACCGTCTTTTACCCGTGTTAATTCGGTGATAGGGTAGGCGGGTACCTCAGGCGGGCACGGGTCCGTGCGCCGGTGCCCGCCCACCCCCGCCGCCCACTAGAATGAGGCGGCAATGACGTTGTCCCGTCCCCGGCGCCCTCGGTGCCCCGGGGGCAGGGGGCGGCGACCATCGACACTCGTTCGTACAAAGGAGCTCCCATGGCAGAACCGATCGGACTAGGCCTTCCGGACGTCGCGCCGGTGATTGCGCCGCGCCGCAAGACCCGCCAGCTCATGGTCGGTAACGTCGGCGTCGGTTCTGACCACCAGGTCTCGGTGCAGTCGATGACCAACACCAAGACGCATGACATCAACTCGACGCTGCAGCAGATCGCCCAGCTGACCACCGCCGGCTGCGACATGGTCCGGGTGGCCGTGCCCAAGCCGGTGGACGCGGAGGCGCTGACCGCCATCGCGGCCAAGTCGCCGATCCCGGTCATCGCCGACATCCACTTCCAGCCCAAGTACATTTTCTCCGCCATCGACGCCGGCTGTGCCGCCGTGCGCGTGAACCCCGGCAACATCAAGGAGTTCGACGGCCGCGTCAAGGAGGTCGCCAAGGCGGCCGGGGACGCGGGCATCCCCATCCGGATCGGCGTCAACGGCGGCTCCCTGGACCAGCGCATCCTGGCCAAGTACAACGGCAAGGCCACCCCGGAGGCGCTGGTGGAGTCCGCCCTCTGGGAGGCCGGCCTGTTTGAGGAGCACGGCTACGGCGACATCGCCATCTCCGTCAAGCACTCCGACCCGGTCCTCATGGTCCAGGCCTACCAGCAGCTGGCGGAGCAGTGCGATTATCCGCTGCACCTCGGCGTCACCGAGGCGGGTCCGAAGTTCGCCGGCACGATCAAGTCCTCCGTCGCCTTCGGTGCGCTGCTCTCCCGCGGCATCGGCGACACCATCCGAGTGTCCCTGTCCGCCGACCCGGTCGAGGAGATCAAGGTCGGCGACCAGATCCTGCAGGCGCTGAACCTCCGTCAGCGCGGTTTCGAGATCGTCTCCTGCCCGTCCTGCGGCCGCGCCCAGGTCGACGTGTACAAGCTGGCCGACGAGGTCACCGCCGCATTCGAGGGCTTCGACGTCCCCCTGCGTGTGGCTGTCATGGGTTGCGTCGTCAACGGCCCGGGCGAGGCCCGCGACGCCGACCTCGGCGTCGCGTCCGGCAACGGCAAGGGCCAGATCTTCGTCAAGGGCGAGGTCATCAAGTCGGTCCCGGAAGCCAAGATCGTCGAGACCCTGCTCGAGGAGGCCGAGCGCATCATCGAGGAGGAGGGGCTGCAGCCGGTCAAGGGCGTCAAGGCGGATATCAAGGTCACCGGCTAGACGGTCCGACGTCGCCACGCAGGCGGTCCCCGATTGACGGGGGCCGCCTGCCCTCATTGGCGGTCCCGGAGTCCTGCGTGGCAGGGACGCGGCGTCGGCGAAGCCTGCTACCTTGCTATCCATGAAACGGGGTTCTGCGCTGCTCGCCGTCATTATGATGATGGCTGGACTCGTCGTCGCCTGCACCCCCAAGCCGGTCCAGGCCGGACCGGTGGCCGAGAGCTTCCTCGCGGCCTTCGCCGCCCGCGACGCTGACGCGATGACCGGGCTCGTCGATGATCCCGCCGCCGCCCGGGCGGTCATCGATCAGACCTGGGAAGGTCTGCAGGCGGAGTCCCTGGAGATTTCCGAGCCGGAGATCACCCAGGAGGAGAACCTGGCCACCGCCAGCTACGACGTCGTCTGGCGCCTGCCGCGCGACCGGGAGCTGAGCTACCGCACCCGGCTGATGCTCACGCAGACGGGCGGGGAGTGGACGGTGCGCTGGCAGCCGACGTTGGTTCACCCGCAGCTCGGCGCCAACCAGCATCTGGAGCTGCGCGCCGTGATCCCCGAGAAGGCCTCCGTCGTGTCCTCGGACGGGGCGGAGCTGATGAGGCCCGGGGTGGTGCACCGCCTCCTGGTCGACACGGACGCGCTGGACGACGCCGACGCCACCGCCCGCGCCATCAGCGCAGCCCTGGCCCGCGCCCGCCGCGACGATGAGACAGTCCGGACGCTCGATGCGCGGCAGCTGGCGGAGTCCCTGACCGGGGCGACGGGGCGGTTCTCGGTGACCACCATCGACTCCCGCCAGGCGGCGGGGGTGGCGGCGGAGCTGGCGGGACGCCCGGAGGTCATCCTCAACGAGGAGGCCGCGATGATCACCACCGACCCCGGTTTCGCCCCGGATCTCATGGCGCGCGTCGCCCCGCTGGTCGCGGACCGGCTGGACGGCACCGCCGGCTGGCAGGTGGCGATCGTCAACAGTGACCGCGCCGCCCTGGGGACCGTCGCCTACACCGCCCCGGAACCGGCGGCCGCCATTCACGTGTCCCTCGACCGCTCGGCACAGCTGGCGGCGGAGGAGGCCATGGACGGCCTGCCCGAGGGCGCGCAGGGCATGCTCGTGGCCATGCGCCCCTCCACCGGCGAGATCCTCGCCGTCGCCCAGACCAGGGCCGCCGACGCCGAGGGCAACCTCGCGCTGATGGGGCAGTACCCGCCGGGCTCAATCTTCAAGATCGTCACCGCGGCCGCCGGCGTCCAGCTCCAGGGCATGCGCACCACCGACGTCGTCGGCTGCCCGGGCACCCAGAACATCTTCGGCCGTGTCGTCACCAACTACCAGGGCTTCTCCTTGGGAAACACCCCCTTCGAGAACGCCTTCGCCCAGTCCTGCAACACCACCTTCGCGGACATGTCCACGCGCCTGGAGCCTGGCCAGCTCAAGGAGATGGGCAAGGCCATGGGGCTCGGCATCGACTACGCCATTCCGGGCCTGGACACGATGACCGGTTCCATCCCCGTCGGCGAGACCCCGCTCGAGCGCACCGAGGCCGGCTACGGTCAGGGCCACGACCTGGCCAGCCCCTTCGGATTCACCATCGTCTCCTCCACCGTCGCCGCCGGGCAGCGCCCGACCCCGTACCTCATCGAGGGGGAGACAACGACCGCCAGCGAGACCCCCGAGGGCCCCTCCCCGGAGGCGATCGACCAGGTGCGCCAGATGATGCGGGCCGTGGTCACCTCCGGCACCGCCCGGGGGATGACCGCGGTCGGCGAGATCCACGGCAAGACCGGTGAGGCTGAGGTCAACGACGGCTCGCACGCCTGGTTCACCGGCTACCGCGACGACCTCGCCTTCACCACGCTGGTCGTCTACGGTGGCGGCTCGACGATCTCCGTCCTGGCCACCGACCGCTTCCTCAACCGTCTCGACGAGCTCAAGGCCGGGCCGGAGCAGGCCCCGCCGCCCGGGCCGGAGTCTGAGCCCTCGACGCCCTAGAAGCCCGACGACCCGCCGGCGCCGGAGAAGCCCGAGCTGAACGACGAGTTGGTGGAGCTGGACTGGGCGGCCTGCTGAGCCTGCAGGTTCGTAGCGTGCCAGGAACTCATCACCCAGAACGGGACGAAATCGTGGTAGCCGTAGCCCGGCCGCCAGTCGCGGTCGTAGATCCGCGGAGCCTCCAGCGCGGTCGTCTTGTCCGACTTGAGGTCGCTGAACTCCTGGCGCCCGAGCTCGGCCAGGGCGGTGCGGTAGTCGGCCAGCAGGACGACGAACTCACCGAGAAAGCGCCGATCCCCGGTTCGCCGGGCCAGCTCATCCGCCCGGTCCCGGAGCCCGCCCAGTTCGCGGTAGAGGCCCGAGCGGGTGTCCTCGAGGCTGACCTGCGCGGCGACGACGTCATCGCGCAGCCCCTGCAGCTCGCTGCGGCGGACGGTGTCGTCACCGTGTTCGAGGCGGAAAAGCGTGTCGATGTTCTCCTCCGCGTAGCTGATCTGGCGGGTGATGACCGCCGCCTCGGTGATCTCCCGCGACTTCGCCAGGAAGGCCCTGTCGCCGGAGGACATGTGGAGCTCGCCGAACTTGTCGACGCCCGCATGGATCTCGAGGAAGCGGCCCCGGACCTCCTCCCACTGCTTGCGCATGGTGGCGTTCGCGAAAGGGCTGGTCAGGGAGTGCGCCCGCACGTCGATCTGGTCGAGGCGGCCGGCCAACTGGCCGTATTCCTTGCTGACGATGTCCATCTCCGCCCGGGCCTGGGCGAGTCTGCGGCTGCGGTGGCGTCGATAAGCGCCCGCGCCGCCCACCCCGGCCAGGGCGAGGGCGGCGGCGCCGACGCCGCCGCCGACGATGCCGCCGGCCCGGGAGGCCTGAGCGCTTTCGTAGGCGGACTGACCGAGCTTGTCGACGTCGGTGGCGGCGTCCGCCCCTGCGAAGAGCCCGCCCGGGATGTTGCCGTCGCGCACGCCCGGCTGGATGGCGGTGACCGCCTCATCGAGGTGGCGGCCCGACCACAGCTGCAGGGCGTCGGCGACGTCATTGCCGGCGAAGACGAAGGACTGGCGCGGGTCGAGGCCGACGCCGACGATGAGCACGCCGTCGGCGAAGTAGTCGTCCCCGATGAGCTCGGGTCGGTTGTCGCGAAGGTAGTTCTCGACGGTGTCGTTGACGTTCTCGTCATTGTCGGCGAACACGATGTAGTGCAGCTGTTCGACGACGGCCGGGGCGTCGATCCGCTCGGCGTCGCGCAGGACCCGCGCCTCGTCCTCCGGGCTCAGGACGCCGTGCGGGTTGTGGACCTCCACGAGCAGCTGCTCGGAGGGCGCGAGCGCCCCGGTCCGGCTGAGGGCGTAGTCCGCCGGCTGGGGGACCGGGGTGCTGGCTGCGACGCCGAGGCCGACGCCGGCCCCGGCCAGGGCGGCCGCCCCGATGGAGGCGAGGACGATGCTGGCCGGACGCGGGCGGGCGGACCTGGTGACCTCGGCGGACTCGTCCTCGGTCAGGGCGGTGTTCTTCGTGTCCTCGCTCATGACCGCGATCTTACGTCGGCACGCGGGCGCGGTCGCGGGAAACGGGAAGAGCGGTTCCGGAGCCTAGAACTTCAGGAAGTCCCGGAGGCCCTGCTGGAACCCGGGGAGGGCGAGGACGGCGAGGACACCGGCGATGGCGCTGGCCAGGACGGCCACCAGGCCCGTGCCGGCGGAGGAACCCGCCTCGGCAGACAGCCCGTTCCCGGCGACGTCGGCTGGGGTCTCGGCCCGGACGGTCAGCCACTGCTCGGGGGCCAGTGCGCCGTGCACGATGCGGGTTTCTCCGATGGAGCCGTACCACGGGTTAGCGGGGTCGCCCTCCCACATGTTGGCGCCGATCAGCCACGGATCGTTGGCTGTGGCCAGGCCCTCGGCGTCGATGACGTCCCGCAGGATCGGCGCGCCGTTGACGAACATCTCGACGGTGTCGCTGGCCGGATCGTTGACGATGGCGACGTGCAGCCATTCGTCGCGGGGAACCTCGTGGGACCAGTTGGAGGTGCCGGTGGTCCGGCCTTCCGTGGCCACGGCGGTCCACTGCAGTTCGCGGAGGCTGGAGACGGCGAGCGCGGCCGGCGGCTCCTCACCCTCCGGCATGTCGGCGGCGATCTCGCCGCGCTGGCCCTGGCGGGAGACCGCACCCATCCAGTTGTTGTCCCCGTCGAACTCCGCGCCGATTTTGACGAAGGTCTCGAAGGTGTAGCCCTCCTCGAAGGTCTCGGTGTTGGCGGCCGCGTCGGCGGCGGTCTCGAACCAGTTGAGGGAGGAGGAGTCGCCGTCCTGGTTGGCCCACACCAGCGAGCCCGTGTCCGAGGAGAGCTCATGGGTGTCGGAGGAGTAGGTCACGTCGCTCTCCAGGGAGCCGGAGGCGCCCCGGGTGTTGAGCTCGGCGCGCGTCATGTCGTTGCCGTTGCCGGAGATGTCCGGGATGAGCGAACCGACCGGGGCGGCCTGACCGTCGAGCAGCTGGACGCCGTCGACGCTCGTGGCGCCCGGGCGCCAGTGGGCGACGGTCTCGTCGACCCGCGGGAAATCCGCGGTGCCGGAGGGACGGTCGCTCTCGGCGATGACCGGTGCGACGTAGCCTTCGGACACGATGGCCTTGGCCAGCTCGGAGTAGTCCGGATCGTCGGCCTCGCCGGCGGTGAAGTCCGGGGCGAATCCGGAGAATCGCTCGGTGAAGTTGAGGTCGACGGACCAGTCGTCCGGCGCGTCCGGAAGAATCAGGTCGTCGAACTGGTTGAGGGTCTCCGCCGGCTTCTCGGCCACCCACGGCGACAGCGCGGTCATGCCGAGGGTGTTGTTGCTCAGGTCGAACTCGAGCAGGCCCAGCAGGCCGTTGCCGCCCTGGTAGGCCATCTGGTAGTCCTGCAGCACGAGGACGACGTCGTTGCCCGCGTCGTTCTTCATCACCGTGTGGCCGGCGCCGTGGTGGTGGCCGCCCATGGTCAGGAAGATCTGGTCGTTGGCCGAGATGAAGTTCTCCCACAGGTCCTGGCCGTAGGCGGTGGACAGGAAGACGTCGCCGTTGCCGTCGATGTCGAGGATCTCGTGGCTGGTGAGGATGACCGGCAGCTCCGGGTGGGCGTCGATGACGGACTGTGCCCAGGTCAGCGCGTCGGCGTCGGCTCGCCACGCCAGCGCCAGGACCAGGTACTCCTGGCCCTCGGCCTCGAAGATGTGGTACTCCGACTCGTTGTTTTCCGCGTCGTAACGCGCCCCGAAGGTCTCGTTGCCGGCCGCCCGGGACGCGGGGAAGTGACGGGAGAACTGCGTGCCCGCTTCGGTGACGGCCTTGTCGTGGTTGCCCGGGAGAATCGAGTAGTTCAGACCGTTCTCCTCGAGTACCGCCATCGCCTCGTCGGCGACGGCCCACTCCCCGTCAATGCCGGGCTGGTCGACGACGTCACCGAGGTGGGTGACGAAAGGCATGTTGAGGGACTCGTCGTGGGCGGCGAGCCAGCGGGTCTGGGCGAGGAAGGGCTCGGAGCCGTAACGGGCCTGGAACAGGTCCCCGGTCTCGGCGGTGCCGTAGCGTGAGTAGAACTGCGTGTCCGGGAGGACGCCCACGGTGAAACGGGAGGCCGGCTCCGTGCTCGGGGCGGTCTGGGCGGTCGCGGGGACCGTGATGATGCCGGTGAGGGCGGCCGCGGCCACGGACAGGGTGAGCCAGGGGCGGAAGGAGGTCATGGGAGCCACTTTCAGGGTGAAGACGAATGAAACATGTGACCAATAAGTCAACTTCCGGGATGCTAAACGGGGCAGGGGAACGGAGGGATAACCCTGGATAAACTCTGGGTAAACCTTGGTAGCACTCTGTATCGCGTCGGAGCGACGCCCTCATCTCAACCCGGGCGTTGAGTTGCGCCGCAGCCCTCGGACTACCATGGCTGGCATGACTGAACGCGCAATGCTTACCCCTGGCACCCCGATCCCCGCTCCCGCCGTACCCGACCACATCGAGCGGCCGGAATACGTGTGGAAGGATTCGGTCCGGGAAAACGTCGGCGAGCCGGTGATTCAGACGCCGGAGACCATCGAGAAGATGCGCGAGGCCTCCAAGATCGCCGCCAATGCGCTGGCGCTGGCCGGGGCGGCGGTCGAGCCGGGCAAGACCACCGACGAGATTGACCGCATCGCCCACGAGTACATGTGTGACCACGGCGCCTACCCCTCGACGCTCGGTTACCGCGGCTACACCCGTTCCTCCTGTATTTCCCTCAACGAAATCGTGTGCCATGGCATCCCGGACTCGACGGTGATCCAGGACGGTGACATCGTCAACATCGACGTCACCGCCTTCAAGAACGGCGTCCACGGCGACACCAACGCGACCTTCCTGGCGGGAAACGTCTCCGAGGAGCACCGTCTGCTGGTCGAACGCACCCACGAGGCGATGATGCGCGGCATCAAGGTCGCCAAGGCCGGTCGCCGGATCAATGTCATCGGCCGCGTCATTGAGGCGTACGCGAAACGCTTCGGTTACAACACCGTCCGCGACTTCACCGGTCACGGCGTCGGCCCGACCTTCCACAACGGGCTGGTCGTCCTGCACTACGACTCCGACGCCTACACCGACGTCCTCGAGCCCGGCATGACCCTGACCGTCGAGCCGATGATCAACCTGGGGGAGCTGCCGTACCGCGTCTGGGACGACGGCTGGACCGTCCAGAACCTGGACGGCAAGTTCACCGCGCAGTTCGAGCACACGCTGGTCATCACCGAGGACGGCGCCCCGGAAATTCTCACCCTGCCGGACGAGAACATCGTCTAGTCGACGCCCCCCGGCGCGGGAAAGTCTCTGCCGCCCCGGCCGTATCGTGGACGGCCGGGGCGGCAGAGATGAGAGTGTCACCCGGCGGTGCCACGTGCTGTGACTGCGCCGCCGGGAACTCCGGTTCTAGCGGGGGAGGAGGCCGGTGTACTTGCCCAGGTTGACGGCGCCGATGATGGCGCCGAGGATCGAACCGATGATGGCGACGATGGTGCCGTCCTTCCAGTTCTCCGCCCATGCCGGGCCCTCGGCCTGGGTCTCGCCGAACATGTCGGTGCCGTAGGCCAGGTTCTCATTCTCGACGACCGGGTTACCCTCGTCGTCGTACTGCCAGGCATCCTGGTCGTGGCCGATGGCGGAGAGGGAGGAGCCGCCGGCGGAGGAGCTGAGGTTGGAGCTGGTCGTCTCCTGGGTGCCGGTCTCGACGTCGGTGTCCTGGGCCGTGGCCACGGAGGTGCCGGCCAGTCCGACGGTGAGGGCGGTGGCTGCGGCGACTGTAGCGGTGCGGACGTTGCGCATGGGAAATCCTTCTTTCAGAGCTGTGGGTGCTTGAGACGGGACCGGGAACTACTGGCCGTGGACGATGTAGTTGTGGATCGGGCCGACGACCAGGCCGATGAGCGAGGCGATGGAGCCCAGGATGGAACCGGCGTAGAGCAGCTGTGCCCAGCGCGGCTGATCGCCGAAGCCCTCCTTGGAGGAGCCGAAGATGGCGGTGCCGTTGGCCGGCTCCTCGCCCTCGAGGGAGGAACCGGTGTTGATGTCGGAGGACAGGGACGGGGTGTAGCCCTCTTCCGGAGCCTCAGCCTGGGGGCCCTCAACCTCGCCCGCAAGTTCAGCGTCTCCAGACGCGGGGGCGTCCCCGCTGAGGGTCACCTCAGCGCCGGCCTCGGCGTCGAGCGTCGGATCCTGGGCGGAGGCGATGGTGGTGCCACCGAAGGCGACGGCCAGGGCGGTTGCGCCGGCGATGGCGGAGTTTCGGATGGAGCGCATGTGAGAGTCCTTTGTGATTAGTCGAGACTAAGCGTTCGGGGAACGCCCTTGTGCGTTCGCAGGCGGGGGCGGGTTCCGCCACCTGCGCGGACACTCAGCCCCCAAAAATAGGGGCTAGGCCAGTGTCGCCACGAATAATAGCGCCCCCAGAGGCGGCCCGCAGCCCGCGGCATTAGATCCGGCGCATGGAAGGGGCCCGGTCGACGGAGTCCCCGCTGACCCGCACCACGGTAGGACCTGAGGTTTTGCTGGCAGACTGGGTGCGCGGCACAGCCTTGTCCGGTGAAAGTGGCATAGAGAATAAATTTATTTGCCAGCTTTCCCAGGGGCGCGTCCCCGTCGTCCAGCCCGGGCGCCCGGCCAGGCGCACCCGCCGGTAACGCCCCACGAGCCCGGCGGCGCGGCGGGGCTGCGCAGCGCTCACCCGGGATCGGCGACGCCCCGGTACCGGACCTTTACAGGTGTCCGGGACCGGGGCGTCATCCGGTGGGGCTAGTCGTTGAACTCGAGGCCCAGCAGGGCGTTCTCCGTGACCTCCGGCAGTGCCGGGTGAATCCAGTACTGCTTGGTCGCCACATCACGAACGTCCAGGTCGAACGCCATGACCGTGATCATCTGCTGAATCAGGGTGGCGGCCTGCGGACCCATGTAGTGGGCGCCGAGCAGCTTGCCGGTGTCCCTGTCCGCGATGAGTTTGACGATCCCGGTGGTGTCCTCCATGGCCCAGCCGTAGGCGACGTCGCCGTAGTTCTGGACCTTGACCGTCACGTCGTGGCCGGCGGTGCGGGCCTCCTCCTCGGTCATTCCGACGGTGGCGATCTGCGGATGGGTGAACACGGCGCTGGGGACATGCTCGTGCGGCAGCGGCCGAAGGTCCTCCGGGTGGGCGATGTTGTGGTGGACGACGCGGTTCTCCGCGTTGGCGACATGCTTGAGCATGTAGGGGGAGGAGACGTCGCCCAGGGCCCAGACGCCCTCCACGCTGGTGCGGCCGTACTCGTCGACACGGATTCGGCCGTCGCCGTGGGTCTCGATCCCGGCCGCCTCGAGGTTCATCTGGTCGCCATTGGGGATACGGCCGGTGGCCACCAGCAGGGTCTCCGCCTCGACGACGGTGCCGTCATCCAGGGTGAGTCGCACGCCGTTCGCGTCGCCGGTGGCGCCGGTGACGAGATGGCCGATGCGGGCGTCGAAACGCTCGCTGACCAGCTCGTTGAAACGTACGGAGAGGTCTGGATCGAGGGTGCGCATCAGCGGGGATCGGTTGACGACGGTGACCTTGGTGCCGAGTGCCTCGAAGACATGGGCAAACTCCATGGCGATGTAGCCGCCGCCGACGATGACGATGCTCTCCGGCTGTTTCGCCAGGCGCATGATGTCCTCGTTGGTGCGGTACGGGACGCCGGACTTTGCGATGGTGCTGGGGATATATGGCCGGGAGCCGGTGGCGATGATGATGGTGTCGCCGGAGATGATCTTCTCCGTCGGGCCCTGGCCGGTCCTGATCGTCTTCGGGCCGACGAAGGTGGCGTGCTGGTCGTAAACGTCGATGTTGGGGGTCTCGGAGCCACGTCGATAGGCCTCGCCACCGGCGGCGATGGGATCGATGCGGTGGGTGAAGACCCGGTCGACGATGGCCGGCCAGTCGGCGCCGCGGTAATCGGTTTCGATGTTCAGGTGCGAGGAGTCGCGGGCGGCCAGCGCCCGGTCGGCGGCGTAGACGTACATCTTGGTCGGGATGCAGCCGACGTTGAGGCAGGTGCCCCCGAACACGCCCTTCTCCACGAGGGCGATGGAGGCCTCGTCGAGTTCGGGAGAGGGGATGGAGTTGCCGGAACCGGAACCGATGATGATGTATTCGTAGTGGGCGTCTACGGCGGGGGCCTGCTGGGGGTCGGTCACGGCTGCGGTGCTCCTAGTTGTAGGGGATCAATCGGGGGACAACTGTCACCATGGGCAACATTGGGGACATGACAAGTATTCCTCACGGGCCGGCGTCGGCTGCTCAGGGGGTGGGCAGGACCGCGGTGAGCCAGTCCCGGGTGACGTTGAAGGCCTCGTCGCGGGCGCGGGGCAGGGAGAGGAAGACGTCGTGGCGGGCGCCGGCGATGGAGGCGACCGTCACCTGCGAGCCCAGGTTGGGGGCCCAGCGTCTGATCTGTTCCACATCCAGGACGGTGTCCGCGGTGTCGAAGGCCGGGGAGTAGGTCTTGCGGCCCAGGTGGGAATTGGCTGAACACAGCGTCAGCACCGGGACCCCCACGTCGAGGCCGCCGGTGTGCACCTCCCGGTGCCCCGAAAGCACGGCCGCCAGCCAGGCCAGGTACTTCGGGTGGCCGCCGAGCGGCTTCATCCTCGTGTCGAAATCCCACTCGCCGTGCGTGCTGACATGGATGGAGGAGCCGTAGGTGCCCAGGTTGCCACCCGGAAGACGGACGCCGGGCAACCGCGGGCCGAGCAGGTTGGCGGCAGGGCGGAGCAGCCGCACCAGCCACCGGGGATACTGCATGTCGAGCCACGGGGAGTTCAGGATCGCGCCGGGAATCAGGCGGTGCAGCTCCGGGTCGCTGCGGCGCAGATGGTCGAGCCAGAGGGCGACGATGAGGCCCCCCGTGGAGTGGGCGATGGGGATGACGCCGGGGTGGCCTTCGCGCCCCAGCATGCGCGTGGCCGTGGTGAGGTCGGGGAAGTAGTGGGTCAGGTCGGGGGCGTAGTGCCAGCGTTGGCCCTCCTGCCGGGCGCGGCCGCATTTGCGCAGGTCAAGACCGTAGAAGGCGAAGCCCTGGTCGTGGAAGTGCCGGGCGACATGCTCCTGGAAGAAGTAGTCGGTCATGCCGGGGACCCACAGCAGCGCGGGCCGGCGCGACCACTGGGCACCAGCGCCGGCGGGTCGGTAGCGCACCAGGGTGGCCACGGCCTGCCCCTCGCCGTCAAGGTCGGGCCCCAGCTGGAGGTCGGCGGCCTCGAATCCCGCGCCGAGGATGTCCGGTCGCCAGGGCAGGGGGTCGGGCTGTCGGGGGGCTGCGGGGTCTGTCGTCATGGTTTAGCAGTCTAATGGCGACCTGAATGTTCACGCAGAGGGCTATTTGTCGTACCAATAGGTCTCAGATGGCCCGAATGGGGGGAATATTCCCACATCTTCCTGGCGGTCGACGGGATCAAATGTCACCCCCCGGGGCTGTCGGCGTAGGCTGAGGACACATCGTCCGTGCCCCGCAGCCGACGTCGTCGGCCCGCGGGATGTGGACATGCAAGGACACCGGGCATCGAAGGGCACAGCGGTCATGCCACCCACGGCCGCGTGTGCATCGGTGTGCCCGGAACTGGCGACCGTTGAGACGACATTGAGGTAGAAACAGTGGCACCACACCAGAACCCTGACAAATTCGTGGATGAAGTTGACGTCGCGCTGGTAGGTGCCGGCGTCATGAGCGCCACGCTCGGCGCGCTTCTGCGCGAGCTGGAGCCCAGCTGGACCCAGATCATGTTCGAGCGCCTCGACGGGCCCGCCCAGGAGTCCTCTTCGCCGTGGAATAACGCAGGCACCGGCCACTCCGCTCTGTGCGAGCTGAACTACACCCCGGAGACCAACGACGTCATCAACCCGTCGAAGGCCTTCAGCATCAACGAGAAGTTCCAGATCTCCCGTCAGTTCTGGGCGCACCAGACCGACACCGGTGTCCTGGGCGATCCGCGCGAGTGGATCAACCCGATCGACCACGTCTCCCTGGGGCAGGGCCTTGATCAGGTCGGCTACATCCGTCGCCGCTACGAGCTGCTGAGCAAGTCCCATCTCTTCCCGCAGATGGAGTACACCGACGACGAGCAGGTCTTCGCCGAGAAGTTGCCGCTGATGGCCAAGGACCGCGACTTCTCCGAGAAGGTCGCCATCTCCTGGACCCCGGTCGGCACCGACATCAACTTCGGGGCCCTGACCGATCAGTTCGTCACCGGCGCCAAGGCCTCCGGCACCGAGATCCGCTACGGCCACGACGTCATCGACATCACCCGTGACGGCAACGCCTGGCGGGTACGCACCAAGAACGTCCACACCGGCGACATCCAGACCGTCCGGGCGAAGTTCGTCTTCGTCGGCGCCGGAGGCTACGCCCTCGACCTGCTGCGTTCCGCGGGCGTTCCGCAGGTCAAGGGCTTCGCGGGCTTCCCAGTCTCCGGTCTGTGGCTGCGCGCCAAGAACCCGGAGCTCATCGAGCAGCACGACGCCAAGGTCTACGGCAAGGCCAAGGTCGGCGCCCCGCCCATGTCCGTCCCGCACCTGGACACCCGCGTCATCGACGGCCAGAAGGGCCTGCTCTTCGGTCCCTACGGCGGCTGGACCCCGAAGTTCCTCAAGTCCGGCTCCTACCTGGATCTGTTCAAGTCCATCCGTCCGGACAACATCCCCTCCTACCTGGGTGTGGCCGTCAAGGAGTTCGGCCTGACCAAGTACCTGATCGAGGAGGTCCTGAAGAACTTCGACGCCCGCGTCGACGCCCTGCGCGAGTACGTCCCGTCCGCTGAGGGTGACGACTGGGAGACCGTCATCGCCGGTCAGCGAGTCCAGGTCATCAAGCCCGCCGGCTTCCCGAAGGGCGGCACCCTGGAGTTCGGCACCACCCTGATCAACAACTCCGAGGGCACCATCGCCGGCCTGCTCGGCGCCTCCCCGGGCGCCTCCATCGCGCCGGCCGCGATGCTGGAGGTCCTGGAACGCTGCTTCGGCCACCGCATGATCGAGTGGGGCCCCAAGATCGAGGAGATGTTCCCGTCCTACGGCCGTCTCCTGGCTGATGACGAGGCTCTCTACGACGAGCAGTGGGAGCACACCCAGAAGGCTCTCAAGCTGGAGCGCTAGACACCGGCCCGCACGCCCCCCGCCCACGGCGCAGGGGGCGTTTCGCGTTGCCGGGCAGGCCCCTGTCGGAGTGCGTCCGCCCCGCGTAGCGTAGGCACTATGCAAACCGTCACACCCTGTATCTGGTGCAACGGCACCGCCGACGAGGCCGCGGAGTTCTACGCCGGCGTCTTCCCCGACTCCTCCATCATCCAGACCGATCGTTATCCCACCGAGGGACTCCTCGACTTCCAACAGCCCCTGGCCGGCCAGACCCTGACCCAGCTGCTCGACCTCAACGGCTACCGCATGATGCTCATCAACGCCGGTGATGAATTCGCGCCGAATCCCTCCATCAGCTTCTTCATCAACGTCGATCCCGGAGTATTCGACAATCCCCGCCGCCTCATCGACGAACTGTGGGCGAAGCTGACGGACGGCGGTCACGTCCTGATGCCCCTGGGCGACTACCCGCACTCCGAGTACTACGGCTGGGTGGCGGACAGGTTCGGCGTGAGCTGGCAGCTCATGCTCACCGACCCCGCCGGCGAGCCCCGCCCATTCATCGTCCCGGACCTCATGTTCTGCGGTCCGAACCAGAACCGGGCCACGGAGGCGGTGGACACCTACGTCGGGCTCTTCCGGGACGCCCGGCTGGGCACTCGCGTCCACTATCCCGCGCCGCAGGGCCCCGTGACCACCGAGTCGGTGATCTTCTCCGAGTTCACCGTCCAGGGGGAGTGGCTGGCGGCGATGGATTCCGGCGTCGAGCAGAACTTCACCTTCACCGAGGGGGTCTCCCTCATGGTGGAGGTCCCCGGACAGGAGGAGATCGACCGACTGTGGGCGGTGCTCGCCCACGAGGAGCAGCCCTGCGGCTGGTGCCGCGACGAGTTCGGCGTCAGTTGGCAGATCGTGCCCGACAACCTCGGCGAGCTTTTGCGCCGCCCCGGAGCCTTCGAGACGTTCATGGGAATGACGAGGATCGTCATCGGGGATTTCCCGCCCGCGGCTTAGACGCCAAGCACCTACGTGCCGCAGTAGGTGACGAAGGGGCCGAAGTCGCCGGGCGCCGGGCCGATGAGCTCCGGCATCACCGGGCCCGCCTCGAAGGGGTTGGTCACGGCCTGGAGGAGGCGCTCGTAGGCGCCGAAGTCCCCGTCGACGGCGTCGCGCAGCGCCGCGTCGACGAGGTGGTTGCGGGGGATGTAGACGGGGTTGACCGCCGCCAGCGCCTCGACGTCCACGGCCCGGGTGTGCCACTCCTGCGCCCAGGCGGCGTCGCCGACCAGCCCGGCGAGGCCGGCCGGGGCATTGTCGGCGGCGTCGACAAGCGCGCGTCCGAGGGTCTGGATGTCGGGCCGGGCCTCCGGCAGCCAGTCGAGGAAGCCCGCAACGACGGGGTCCCCGGCGTCGACGCCGAGCGTGCGGGCCGCTTCGGTCCGCCGCGCGGCTTCCCAGCGGTCGGGGAACTCCGCCATCAGTTCCTGGGCCCGGTCGAGCTCGAGCAGCGGGATCATCGCCTCGGCCAGGCGGGCGAGATTCCAGCCGAGGATGCCGGGCTGGTTGCCGAAGGCGTAGCGCCCGCCGGTGTCGATGGAGGAGTAGTACGCGCGGTGGTCGTAGGCGTCGGTGAAGGCACACGGCCCGTAGTCGATGGTCTCGCCGGACAGGGTGGTGTTGTCGGTGTTCATCACGCCGTGGACGAAGCCCAGGCGCATCCACTGCGCGACGGTGGCCAGTTGCGCGTCCCTCACGGCGCGGAAGAAGCCGGCGTGGTCGCCCCGGGCGACGTGCGGGTGGTGGCGGTCGCGGGCGTAGTCGAGCAGGCGGGCCACCAGGTCAAGCTCTTCGCTGCGGTCGCTGAGGCGGGCGAACTGCACCGTGCCGACGCGCAGGTGGGAGGAAGCCACGCGCACCAGCAGGGCGCCCGGCACCGCACCCTCGCGCATGATTCGGCGTCCGGTGGAGACGACCGCGAGCGCGCGGGTGGTGGGCACGCCGAGGGCGTGCATCGCCTCGCTCATGAGGAATTCGCGCAGCATGGGTCCGAGTGCGCCACGCCCGTCGCCGCCGCGGGAGAAGACCGTGGGGCCCGAGCCCTTGAGGTGGATGTCGACGAGGCGGTGGCTGTCAGCGAGCTCGAGTTCGCCGAGCAGCAGCGCGCGCCCGTCGCCGAGTCTGGGGGAGAGCTGCCCGAACTGGTGGCCCGCGTAGCCCATCGCCACCGGCCGCGATCCGGGGACGGTTTCCTGGCCGGTGAGGAAGGCCAGGCCCTCCGCGGTACGCAGCCAGTCGGTGTCCAGGCCGAGCTCCTCGGCCAACGGGTCGTTGAGCACCACCAGCTGCGGGTCGGGCTGGCGCTCGGCGCGCGAGTCGACGACCAGTTCCGGGAAGGCGGTGGCGAAGTCCGAGTGCAGCGTGAATCCAGGAGACATGTTCCCAGGCTAGCGGCCCCTAGGATGATTGACCATGACTAGAACTACCACCGGCACCGTCACCCTGGTCGGCGGAGGTCCCGGCGCCTGGGACCTGATCACCCTGCGTGGCGCACGCGCGCTCGCCGACGCCGACGTCATCCTCGCCGACCACCTCGGACCGGGGGAGGAGATCGACCGTATCCTGGCCGAGGTGGGCGCTCCGGAAAAGGAGCGCGAAATCATCGACGTCGCGAAGCTTCCCTACGGGCGACAGGTCGCGCAGGAGGAGACCAACCGGCTGCTGGTCGAGCACGCCCGCGCCGGGAAGACCGTGGTCCGCCTCAAGGGCGGGGATCCCTATGTCTTTGGGCGAGGTTTCGAGGAGCTCCAGCACTGTGCCGCCGCGGGCGTCGAGTGCCACTCGGTCCCGGGGGTGACCAGCGCTGTTTCGGTCCCCGCCGCCGCCGGGGTGCCGGTGACCCACCGAGGGGTCGTCCACTCCTTCACGGTCGTCTCCGGGCATGTCGCGCCGGGTGATGAGCGCAGCCTCGTCGACTGGTCCGCGCTGGCACGCGTCGGCGGCACCATAGTCGTCATCATGGGGGTGCGTCATGCCCGGGCGATCGCCGCCGCGCTCGTCGCCGCCGGGCTCGACCCCGCGACACCGGCCATCGCCATCCAGGAGGGCACCCTCTCGGGGCAGGTCTCGGTCCGCGCCACGGTCGCCACGCTTGCCGACGAGATGGAGCGCGCCGAGATCGCCAGCCCGGCCGTCTACGTCATCGGTGAGGTGGCGGGGCTCGGCTGACGACCGCCAGGCACCGTCGCCGGCCCGGCCCGCGAGCCCGTATCCCACGCCCGGGGTGCGGGCTCGCAGCCGTTTGACAGGTCTACCCTACCCTGAATGGGGGTATCATAATCCCATTGTGGGCGACTGGCCTGCGGTTTTCGCTGGGGTCATCCGAAATGATTACGAAGATTGCGGATTTTGTGACACGTTATCTCCAACAATCTTTGGGGATTGTAATCCAGATAACACGAGCCACCGTCCTGGTCCATTCGGGCCGGCGGGTGGCCTCCAGACGTCGCCCCCGCGGGCCCGCGCCCCCGGGGGGAGACGCAGTCTTCCGCCACACCACTGAAGGAGCCGGCTGATGAGCCAACCACAACTCACGGCACGCGCGGGGAGGTCGCGCTGGCCGTCGGGGCTGCGTGCGGCACTGGCGACGGTCACCGTCGCCGCCACCGCGGCCCTGAGCGCGTGCGCCAACCTGGGTGGCCTGAACCTGGACACCGTCGGTGCCCCGGACCAGACCACCTATGTCAAGCTCGCCCTCAACCAGACCGAGACGCACCCCAGCTACATCGCCCTGGACAACTTCGCCGAGCGCTTCTCCGAGCGCACCGACGGCCGCTGGGACATCGACATCTTCCCGAACGAACAGCTGGGTTCCCAACAGGAGGTGCTGCAGTTCGTCTCCTCGGGCGCCATCGAGATGGCCATCGTCTCGGGGACGCAGCTGGAGAACCTCAACAAGGACTTCCAGGTCCTCAACATGCCCACAACCTTCAGCGACGTCGAGCACCAGATGCGCGTCATCCGCCAGGACGAGATCGTCGGCGATCTCTTCGACTCGCTCGCGGCCAGCAACAACATCTCCGTCATCGGCGGTTTCACCCAGGGTTCGCGTTCGATCTACACCTCCGGAAGTCCGGTGCTGACACCGGAGGACCTCCACGGCCGCAAGATCCGCGTCCAGGAGTCGGACATGCACATCCGCATGATCCAGCTCATGGGCGGCTCGGCCACCCCGCTGTCCTACGGCGAGGTCTACACCGCCATCCAGTCGGGCGTCCTCGACGGGGCGGAGAACAATGAGGTCTCCTACGTCACGCAGAAGCACAACGAGGTCGCCCCGTTCTGGTCCTACACCAATCACCTGGTGGGCCTGGACTACATGATCATGCGTACCGACCTGCGCGAGGCGATGAGCCCGGCGGACCGCGCCGTCTTCGACGAGGAGTGGGACGCCGCGATGACCGAGCACACCGCACTCTGGGACGAGGAGACCCGGCGCGCCATCGAGCAGGGCGAAGCCGCAGGCGCGGAGTTCGTCACTCCGGACCAGGAGGCGTTCCGCACGGCGCTCGAGCCGATCGCCGACGAGTTCCTCGTCAGCGATCAGCAGCGCGACCTCTACGAGCGCATCCGCGCCGAGGTCGAGCCGGTCGGGGAGGGGAGGTAGGCCATGAGCACACTTCGCACAACCCTCAACACGGTGCTGGCGGTCGTCTCCGTCACGCTTTTCGCACTGCTGGTGGCCACCGTGTCCTGGCAGGTCTTCTCCCGCCAGGTCATCCACGAACCCTCCACCTGGTCCGAGGAATTGGCCAAGATTCTCTTCGTCTGGCTCTCCTTCCTGGGTTCCGCCTTCCTCTTCGGGGAGCGCGGACACATCGCCGTCGACTTCCTCGCCCGCCAACTCTCCCCGATGGGGCAGCGGGTGGCGCAGATCTTCGTGCAGCTGATGATCCTCGTCTTCGCCCTGATGGGCCTGGTCTGGGGCGGCGTACTCGCCGCGCAGATCGCCTGGAACCAGAACCTCACCGCCCTGCCCTTCACCATCGGCTGGGTCTACACCGTCATTCCGCTCGCGGGCGCCTTCATCGCGGTCTTCGCCGTCCTCGACATCATCGGCGTGGCCACCGGGCGCACCGAACCCTATCCGGAGATCGAGGACGCCGAGGGCACGGTCACTGATCTCCCGTCGGGCGAGGGCGTGGCCGAGGCCCACGCCGCCGCCCACGCGGTGACCGGGCACGGCGCCGTCCCCGTGTCCCAGCAGGATCCCGAGCGTCCCGCGGACCCCTCGGGTCCGGGCGCGTCCGAGAAGAAGGAGGATGACCGATAATGCTGACTCCATCCGCCGTTGCGGCACTGATTCTGCTGGTCGGCGTCATCGCGCTGATCGCCGCGTCCGTCCCCATCGCCATCGCCATCGGCCTGCCGTCGCTGCTGGCCGCGATGGCCGTCCTGGGGCCGGAGAACGCCATGCAGGCCGTCGCCCAGCGCATGTTCACGGGCACGAACTCCTTCTCCCTGCTCGCGATCCCCTTCTTCGTCCTGGCCGGCGCGCTGATGAATTCCGGCGGCATCGCCACCCGCCTCATTGACGCCGCCAAGGTCCTGGTCGGGCGCATGCCCGCCAACCTGGCGATGACCAACGTCGTGGCCAACGGACTCTTCGGGTCGGTCTCCGGTGCGGCGGTGGCCTCGGCCTCCGCGATCGGCACGATCATGAGCCCGCGCATGCGCGAGGAGGGCTACGGCCGCGCCTACTCGGCCGCGGTCAACGTCGCCAGCGCGCCCGCTGGCATGCTGCTGCCGCCGTCGAACACCTTCATCGTCTACTCGCTGGTGTCCTCGACCTCGATCGCCGCGCTGTTCATGGCCGGTGTCGGACCGGGCATGCTGTGGCTGCTCGCGGTCCTGCTGATGGCGCTGTACCTGTCCCGGCGCGAGAATTACCGCCGTGAGGTCGAGCACCCCTCACTGGGCCTGATCCTGCTCACGCTGTGGCGGGCGGTGCCCAGCGTCGCGATGATCTTCATCGTCATCGGCGGCATCCTGCTCGGCTGGTTCACCCCGACCGAGTCCGCGGCCATCGCGGTGCTTTACTGCCTGGTCCTGGGCTTCGCCTACCGCAACATCAGGGTGCGGGATCTGCCGGCGATTCTCCTTTCGGCCACGCGCACGACCTCGATCGTCATGCTGCTGGTGGCGGCGTCCTCCGCGCTGTCCTGGGTCATGGCCTTCGCCGGCATCCCCGATCTCATCGCCTCCGGTCTGCTGGGCATCTCGGAGAACAAGATCGTCATCCTGCTGATCATCATGGCCATCCTGCTGGTCATCGGCACCTTCATGGATCCGACCCCGGCCATCCTCATCTTCGTGCCGATCTTCCTGCCGATCGTCACCGAGCTCGGCGTGGATCCGGTCCACTTCGGCGCGATGGTCGTCATGAACCTCTCGCTGGGCGTGATCACGCCGCCGGTGGGCAACGTCCTCTTCGTCGGCGCCCAGGTCGCGGGCCTGCGCATCGAGCCGGTGATCGCCAGGCTCTGGCCATACCTCGTCGCGCTGGTCGTCGCGTTGCTGGTGGTCGCTTTCGTGCCGGCGCTCTCGATCTGGTTGCCGACCCAGTTGGGACTGATGACCCCGCTGGGGGCCGCTTAACCCGCTGGCCGACGCCCGGGCGCCACCGCAGGATCCTGCGGTGGCGCCCGCGTTTTCCACCTAGCTGATGCGGTTGATGCGCCCGCCCCCGCGCAGAAAATTCGCCATGTAGGGGAGCGTGAAGGCGACCCGGCCCCAGCCGGCGGCGTCGATGAGCCCGCGCTCGAGCAGCTTGCCCCGGGTGTCGGTGGTGGCGTTCGGGGTCTTGCCCAGCTCCGCAGCGATCTCCGAGGTGGACACCGCGGCCGCGTCGTCACCGACGTCGAAGACTAGGTCGCTCATCGCCTGCAGGTAGTTCAGCTGCGCGGGTGGCAGCCCCTTGAGGGAGGGGTGGTGGACCTGGACTCCCATCGTCTCGACGGCCTCCTCGCGGATCGCCTCAACGGCGGAGCGGGAGATCGCCGACGACCCATCCCGCGCCGCCGTCCGGAACGCGAGGTAGCCCACCAGCTGCACCAGGTAGGGGTAGCCGCGCGCGATATCGACGGCGGCGGGTACGGCCCGCTCCACGAAGGGCAGACCACCCGACTCGGCGGTTTCCCGCAGCGTGACGGCTGCGTCGGTGTCGGTCAGCGGACCGAGCTCATAGCGCCGCGCCCGCCTCAGGAAGGTCGTGCCGGGCAGGTCGAGCAGCTGGCCGACGCCATGGCTCAGACCAGCCATGACCAGGGCGACCTCCTCGTCGTCGCGCACGAGGTCCTGGTAGCCGTTGGCCAGGGCGGAGAGGGCGTCCGGGTCGGCGTCCTGGACCTCATCGACGGTGATGAGCACGCCCGCCCCACGCAACAGCGACAGCAGTTCGCGCATCCTCGACGTCAGCGTCGGGGCCGGCTTGTCCTCGGCGATCCGGTCCACCTCGATGCGGCCCAGCCCCGTGACGCCCACACCGGTCAGGGCACGCGTCGCCGGGGGATCGAGCTGCCGGATCTTCTCCGGGATGGTGGAGTCGACGAGCACGTCGACGGTGTCCTCCCGGCCGGTGGCCCGCAGCACGATCCAGCCGGCCTCGGCGGCGATGTCCTCCAGCTCGGTGAGCAACACCGTCTTGCCGATGCCGCGGGCGCCCGAGATGATCAGCGAACGGTGCGGATCGCCGGGTCCGTCGGCGATGCCTTCACGGAAATCGTCGAGGATGGTCTGGCGGCCCGCCCAATGGTGCGGGGAGGCGCCGAAGGTCGGACGGAAGGGGTTGCGCGGGCTCATGCCGATGAGTGTAGCGACTTGGCCGGACACGGTTTGATAAATTGATAAATTACATGGGGATGGTCCACGCGACGATGGCCGCGGCGATGAGGACGAAAGTGCCGACCAGCTGCAGCCGGAAGCGCCGACCCGCCGGATGGGCATAGTTGAAGTCGAAACTCATCGGGTCCCGACGCGAAGTCAGCATGGGCATCGGATCCCGGGGGTTCACGTAGGACCCGCCCGGCCGGTAGAGCTGCTGGTTGCCGACCAGGCCCTCCGCCCGGGCGAACTCATCCTCATCGGGATGGACCTCCTCGAGGGTTTGCCTCCGCTCCGCCGCCATCACCCGCACCATCGCCAGCATGCCGAGGAAAGTCGTCGCCGCCAGCACGAACATCGTCAGCCTGGACCCCGCGGTGAAAGCGGGGACGACCGCACACAGCGAGGCATAGGCGACGCCGACGCTGAAACCGAGCAGGACCCAGGCCAGGCCCCTCGAACGGGCGTCAATCCGGTTCCGGATGCGCGTGGCCAGGGAATGGGAGTAGGGCAACGCCACTCCCTCGCTCGCCTGAGAGGTGTCCACCGCGATCAGACGCTTCGCAGAATTCGGCGACAGCAGCGTCGCCGCCAGCCAGGCCAGCAGCGCCAGTATCGGCGTGGCGATCGGCGTCCACAGGTTCTTGTCGTGAACCACCGTGGGCTCGGCGCCGGAGTAGTGGACCGGCAGCGGATCCGGAAGGAAGGGGTAGGTCAGCACGAGCAGGATGATCGTGATCGCCGTGATGGCGAGGGAGCCCAGGCGAAGGGTCCGGTCGGAAACGTGCTGCATGAACCCTGAATTTACCACCGTGCCCGGGTTAAATCCGCGTTTCTCCCGACGCCGGGCCCCGCCAGCGCGGCCGACAGCGGGATGATCACCAGCAGCAGCCACGGCGCCGAACAGGAGCGCCCAGAAGCGGCGCGCCGGGCCGTGCACGGAATTGACGTTGCTTTTGCCGTCCTGGTGTCGGGACGGGGCCGGGAGCACGGGGTCCGCGGGGTTCGAGTGGGGTTCGAGTGGGGCAGGGCGCCGAGGCGGGGCACCAACTCGTCGCCGACGGCAGGGACACCACGACCAGCGTCATGCGCGGCGGCACCGTCACGTTCAGCAAGCTCTTCCCGGCGCCCGGATCCGGCCTGCCGTCGGTGCCCCAGCGCGCGGCGTACCTTAGTTGGTGGACGAGGTCGCTGATTCGACGACCAGCGTCAGCTGTGCCGGAGCGGACAAGGTCATGTCCATCCCGGCTGCCCGGGCCAGTTCCACGACCTCCTCTGCGGAGGCGGCGTCCTTGTCCGCCAGGTGCCGGGCCAGCAGGCCCTTGTGGAATTTGTTGAAGTGGCTGACCACCTTGCCGTCCGGGGTCTCCACCCGCACGGTGACGGCGCGCTTGAGCCGGCCCAGCGCCTGGTAGGCCCCGGAACGCAGATCCAGGACCAGGCCGGCGCCGTCGGCGTCGTCAAGCGCCTCCGTGATCGAGCTGCCGAAGCGCGACTTCAGGGTCCGGCCACCCAGCTTCGTGCCGCCGGAGAGGCGGTAGTGGGGAATCGGGTCCCCGGCGCCGACGACGCCGAAGAGCGCGGAGCCGATGGCCAACCGATCCCAGGTCGGCAGAGTGGCGGGCTCGAGGGCGTCGTAGAGCACACCGGTGTAGCGCAGGATCGCGGGCATCGTCGGGGAGGTGAACAGCCGCTGGTTGGACTCGGCCTCCCGGCGCAGTTTCTCGGAGATCCCGAGGACCCCGAGCGCCTCGTCCACGGGCAGCGCGGCCAGCTCGGTGGCGATCTCGCGGCGGATGGGATTGAGGGTGGGGAAGGAGAGCGCGGCCGGATCCATTGGGGCACCGTCACCGCCGTGAGCCTTGGTTTCGGAAGGAGGCAGGACAATCAGCATGCGCCACAGGCTACCGGGTAGAGTGCCTCCCATGATCACCCGCATGTCTCAGCTTTTCTTGTGCACGCTGCGCGATGACCCCGCTGACGCTGAAGTCCCCTCCCACAAGCTGCTTGTCCGCGCCGGCTACATTCGCCGCGCCGCCCCGGGCATCTACTCCTGGCTGCCGCTGGGCCTGCGCACCCTGCGCAAGATCGAGGACCACGTCCGCAGCGAGATGGACGCCATCGGCGCCCAGGAGATGCTGTTCCCGGGACTGCTCCCGCGCGAGCCTTACCAGACCACCGGTCGCTGGGACGAGTACGGTGACGAGCTCTTCCGTCTCAAGGACCGCAAGGGCGCCGACATGCTGCTCGGTCCGACCCACGAGGAGATGTTCACCGCGACCGTCAAGGATCTGTACGCGTCGTACAAGGACTTCCCGGTCACGCTGTACCAGATCCAGACCAAGTACCGCGATGAGGCGCGTCCGCGCGCGGGGATCCTGCGCGGTCGCGAGTTCGTGATGAAGGACTCCTACTCCTTCGACATGTCGGACGAGGGGCTGGCGGAATCCTACGCGAAGCACCGCACCGCCTACCAGCGCATCTTTGACGGCCTCGGCGTCGACTACGTGATCTGTCAGGCCACCTCCGGGGCCATGGGTGGATCGGCCTCCGAGGAGTTCCTCGCCGTCTCCCCGACGGGTGAGGACACCTTCGTGCGCTCCTCCGACGGTGAGTACGCGGCCAACGTCGAGGCCGTGGTCACCCCGCGCCCGGAGCCGGTCGACTACTCGGCGACCCCGGCCGCGGTCAAGCACGAGACCCCGGTCTCCGAGACCATCGAGACCCTGGTCGAGTGGGCCAACGGGGCCGGAATCCAGGTCGAGGGCCGCGCCGTCACGGCCGCCGACACCCTCAAGTGCATGACCGTCGTGGTCACCCGCCTGGACGAGGAGGGCAACGAGGTCGAGGAACTGACCGGCGTGCTGGTCCCGGGCGACCGCGCGCTCGATGAGAAGCGCCTGGAGGCGGCCCTCGAGCCGGCCACCTTCCGCCTGGCCGAGGAGGAGGACTTCAGGAAGCATCCGTTCCTGGTCAAAGGCTACATCGGGCCAGAGGGCCTGAACCGGAACGGTGTGCCCGTCCTGGCCGATCCGCGCATCGCGGAAGGTTCTGCCTGGATCACCGGCGCCGACGAGGACCAGCGCCACTACGTCAACCTCGTCAACGGCCGGGACTTCACCGTCGACGGCTACGTCGAGGCCGCCGAGATCAAGGAGGGTGATCGGGCCCCGGAGGGACACGGCACGCTGAGCCTGGCTCGCGGCATCGAGCTGGGCCACATCTTCCAGCTGGGCCGCAAGTACACCGAGGCCTTCGACGTCCAGATCCTCGACGAGAACGGCAAGCGCTCGGTCCCCACCATGGGTTCCTACGGCGTCGGCGTCTCCCGCCTGATGGCCGCGATCGCCGAGCAGCGCCACGACGAGAAGGGGCTGGTGTGGCCGAAGCAGATCGCCCCGTACCAGGTCCACGTCGCCGTCGCCAACAAGGACGCCGCCGCCGTGTCGGCCGGTGACGAGCTGGTCGCCGCCCTCGACGCCGCCGGCGTCGAGGTTCTCTTCGATGATCGCCCGAAGGTCTCCCCGGGCGTGAAGTTCAAGGACGCCGAGCTGCTCGGCATGCCTTTCGCCGTCATCCTGGGCCGCGCCTTCGCTGAGGGCAACGTCGAGTTGCGCGTGCGCGGCGGCGAGACCTCCGAGGTCCCCTACGAGGGCGTCGTCGAGCGCCTGCTCGAGCTGGTCCGTGGCTGAGCCCCGGCTGATCCGCACCACCATCGACTCGCCGGAGGCGAAGGTGCTGGTCGACGCCATCTCCGCGGACTACCTCGAGCGCTACGGCGAGCGGGAGGACATCGATCCGGCCGAGGAGCTCGCGCGCTATCCGGCCGAACTGATGACCTCGCCGTACGGCGGCTTCTACCTGCTCGAGTTGGACGGCGAGATCGTCGCCGGCGGCGGTTTCATGTATCTCGACGACGAGACCGCCGAGATCAAGCGGGTCTGGACCTCGGCCGCGCACCGGCGCCGGGGGCTGTCGAGGCGCATCATCACGCTGCTCGAGTCGGAGATCGTGGCCCGCGGTTATCGCAACGCCTACCTGACCACCGGCCCGTTGCAGCCGGAGGCCAAGGCGATGTACCTCCACCTCGGTTTCACGCCGCTCTACGACACCACGGTTGATTCAACGGAACTTCCCTACCTGGGGTTCGAGAAGGTGCTGGCCCCGGACAACCCGGGGGTGCACGTGCCGAAGGCGCTCGGGGAGCGGGCCGAGCGGCACCGCCGGATCCTCGCGGCTCTCGAGGACCCGGAGGCGGGCCCGATCACGCGTCTGCGCGACCTGTAACCGCCTCAGTGGTGGCCGTCCGGGGATCGACCTTCGAGTCGACCCGGGACGGCCACCAGAACTTTTCCCCGAGAAGCTGGACGATCGACGGCACCAGCAGGGTGCGCACGACCAGGGTGTCCAGCAGGACGCCGATGCAGATGACGATGCCGATCTGGGCGAGGACCACCAACGGCAGCACACCCAGGGCGGCGAACACCGCGGCCAGCAGGATGCCGGCCGAGGTGATGACGCCGCCGGTCGCGGACAGCGCGGTGAGCACACCTTCCTTGGTGCCGACCCGGCGGGCGTCGTCACGGGCCCGGGTGATGAGGAAGATCGTGTAGTCGATGCCCAGCGCCACCAAGAACACGAAGGAGTAGAGCGGGGTGGTGGAGTCGAAGGTGGTGAAACCCAGGACACCGGTGGAGATCCACCAGCCCAGGCCGAGCGCCGCGAGGTTCGTCAGGAGCACGGAGGCGACCATGATGAGCGGGGCGACCAGTGAGCGCAGCACGAGCACCAGGGCCAGGAAGATCAGCGCGAGAACGAGCGGGAAGATGATGCCGCGGTCACGTTCGGCGGCCTGTTCCGTGTCGTAGAGCTGCGCGTCCTGGCCACCGACGAGAGCGTCAGTGCCAGTCAGCGTCTCCCGCAGCTGCCCGGTGTCGGCCTCGGTGGAGACCTGGAGCGCCGTCCAGCCGTCGACCGGTTGTCCGGACGGGGTGACCGTGGCCCCGGTCTCCTCCAGCACCGCGGTGACGTCCTCAGGCTGTGTCGTGGCGACCTGGGCCGGGGTGGCGGACTGGTTCGGGAAAGCTTGGCCGAGGTCCTCGGCGGCGGTGATCGACTCCGGGGTGTCGAGGAACTGCTCGGCCTGGCTCAGGCCGGTCGAGATCTGCAAGGCGCCGAGCGAGGCGACCGCCAGCAGCGCCAGGGAGGCGCCGGCGATCACGCCCGGACGTCGGCGCACCCGGCCACCGATGCGGTCCCAGAACCGGTGGTTGACCTCGGTTCCGTAGTCCGGCCGCTTGGGCCAGAAGATCCAGCGACCAAAGAGGACGAGCATTCCGGGTAGGCAGAACACCGCGAAGAAGAGGGCGATGAGCACGCCCACGGCGGAGGCCAGACCCAGGCCACGGGTGGACGGGGTCAGCGAGAGAAGCAGGCAGCCGACGCCGATGGCGACGGTGACCGCGGACAAGGTCACGGTCTTCGCCGTCGGCCCCCAGGCCGCGGCCATGGCGGCAAAGCGGTCCTCGTGTCTGGTCAGCTCGTCGCGGTAGCGGGAGATCAGCAGCAGGGCGTAGTTGGTGCCGGCGCCGAAGACCAGCACGGAAAGGATGCCGAGGGTGGACTCGTCCCAGCTGGCCCCCACGGCCGCGAGCACCCAGGTCACGACGGTGGCCGCGACCCGGTCGGCGACGCCGATGACCAGCAGTGGCACGATCCACAGGATGGGCGAGCGGTAGGTGACCACCAGCAGGACGGCCACGATGGCCGCGGTGACGCCCAGGAGCAGGAAGGACGCTCCGGAGAACACGTTGGACAGGTCGGCCTGGATGGCGGCGGGGCCGGTGACCCGCCCGGTCACTCCCTCGGGAACGGCCGCCGCGACCTGATCGCGCAGCTCGTTGACCGCCTCGGCGTTACCGGTCAACCCCTCGGCCTCGACCTGTACGGGGATGAGCGCCGCCGTGAGGTCCTCGTTCGGGATGGCGGGGCCGCCGAACTGTTCGCCCAGGGGCGCCAGCTGCGCGGGGTTGATCGGGCCCTCGAGGAAGATGAGTGCGGTGTTGCCGTTGTCACCCGGCTGGGCGTCGACGATCTCGGCGACGCGGCTGGAATCGGCCCCGTCCGGGAGAGACGCGGTGGGATTCACCGGTTTCGTCGCGGCGCCGGCGAATAGCGCGCCGAACCCGAGGACCAGGATGAGGAGGGCCACCCAGCGGGATGTGTGGGCGGAGCGGACTGACATGACGGTTGCCTTTCTGGTCAGGTGCTTCTACAGGTTTCCCACAGTACGCGGGCAGTTCCGCGTGATGGGCCGACGCCTGGATCGGGACCTTTCAATGACCCGTGATTGAATAAACCCCTGAATCGGTGAGGAACGGGAGAAGGACATGGCTGGACGGCTGCGGGCACGACTGGGCGGCTATCTCAGGGCGCTGCCACTGGGTTCCTACGGCTTCGTCATGGCCACCGGAATCGTCGCTGTCGGGCTGCATCACATCGGCCTGGGCGCGGTCTCGTGGACGATGACGGCCGTGGCCGCCGTCGCCTATGTGCTCCTGGTCGTGGCCAACGCGACACGGCTGCTGCGCTGGCCCCGCCTGGTCGCCCTGGACCTGCGCAACCCGGGGCGGTCCTTCGGCTCCTTCACCTTCATCGCCGGCACCAACGTCCTGGGCGTCGCCCTCGCGGAGCACGGTCACGGACTCCCCGCGTTGATCCTGCTGATCGTCTCGGTGGTGGCCGGGGTGGCCCTCGGTTACGTCGTGCCGTGGCTGGCTGTTCTCGGCGGGCCGACCCCGCCGCTGAAGCACGTCGACGGTTCCTGGTTCGTGTGGGTGGTGGCGGCGCAGTCCATCGCCGTCCTCGCCACGACATTGGCCCCGGTGTTCCCGGAGTGGGCCCGGGGCCTGTCGACGATCGCGGTCCTCGGCTGGTCCTCCGGAACGGTGCTCTACTTTGTCGTCGCCGCCCTCGTCGTGGTCCGCCTCGCCAGCCAGCCGGTGGGGCCGGCGGACATGAACCAGTCCTACTGGGTGACGATGGGGGCGATGGCGATCACCGTGGTCGGCGGTTCGCAGATCGTGTCCCTGCCCCCGGAGAGTTCGCCGATGGTCACGGCCACGCAGGGCCTCATCGCCGGCGTCGGGGTCATCATGTGGTCCTTCGCCTCGGCGCTCATCCCGGCGCTGCTGGCGATCGGGTACTGGCGCCACATCGTGCACCGCATCCCGCTGCACTACAGCACCGCGCAGTGGAGCATGGTCTTCCCGCTGGGGATGTACGCGGTGGCCGGCATCCAGCTCGGGGAGGCGGACAGTCTGCCGCTGACGGCGACCGTCGGCGGCGCCTGGGTCTGGGTGGGGGTGCTGGCCTGGTCGCTGACGCTGGGCACGATGGTCGTGTCCCTGAGCAAGGGCCGCCGCAACCAGCTGCCCGCGCTACCGCGCTAGGGCAGAATCCTCGAGGGCGCGGGCGGCGTCACCGGCCAGGGCGAGAAACCAGCCCAGCGACGCCCCGTCGACCTGGGCGGCCGCCTGCGCCCACGACTGCACCAGGGAGTGCTCGACGTCGACGGCGAAGGAACGTGCACCGGCCGGATCCGAGGGGGCCTCCGTCTCGGGGACGGCGTAACCGGCCTCGGCGACCGGCACGTCACCGGTGGGGCCCAGGGCGTCTTCCAGAAGTCTGACCCGGGTGTCGTGGGCGTCGATGAGCGTATCCAGGGCGGCCGTGTCGGCCGGGTCCGTGTACGCCTGGGCCAGATCCAGCGCGTAGACGGCGGCGAATTCGCGGCGCAGAAGATCCCTGGCGAGCTCGGCGTCCGCCGGGCTCAGCTCCGGAGCCGCGGGGGGTTGGTCGGCCAGCGCCGCGAGATCGACGGCCTGCGCGGTGAGCAGTTCGCGCGACTCCGCCGGCGCCGCCGGGATGAGGTCGACGTACTCGGCCAGGGAACCGGCGGCGTCCTCGTGGGCCGTGACCTCCGGATTGGCTCGCTCGTAGTCGCAGGACTCGGGGATCCGGCCCTCCTCGTCGGTGCCGCAGAGGCGCTCGACTTCGGCGAACAGGTCCCGGGCGTGGTGCGCGCGCAGGTCCGCGGCCTCGCCTGACCAGGCCTCGGCGTCCGACTCGGCGAGCTGGCCGAGGGTGAGGACCTGGCTGTTCGCCGAGGGACCCAGAGCGTCGACGACGGAACAGCCGGCCAGCGTGGAGGCCAGGGCGGCGGCGGCGAGCAGGCGGAGACCACGGTTCATGGTCAGCCACTGTACCGACAGGGGATAAGCTGTCCGGCATGGCATTCCCGACTGTTGAAGAACTCGCCCAGCTGATCGCGCCCGCCGTCGACCCCCGCGGGCTCGACGTCGAGGAGATCAAGGTCACCCGCGCCGGAAAGAAGTCCGTCGTCGCGATCCGGCTGGATTCGGACGCCCGGCCGACGCTCGATGAGATCGAGGAGGTGGCCACCGACGTTTCCGAGCTTTTCGACGCCGCCGAGGCCTCCGGCAGCGCCAACTTCGGCGCCGGCTACACCCTGGAAGTCTCCACTCCGGGCGTTGACCTGCCCCTGACCGCCTCGCGCCACTGGCGCCGCAACCGCCACCGGCTGGTCAAGGTCGACGGTGCGCACGTCTGGCGCATCGGCGCGCTCAACGACGACGAGACCTCCGTCATCCTCATCGCCCACGGCAGGAAGAAGCCGGGAGGTGAGGACGTCGTCGAGAAGCGACTTTCAGATGTGGACTCCGCAGTGGTAGAAATTGAGTTCAACAATCCCCCGGCAGCGGAATTAGAGCTGTCGGGTTTGAGCTACGCAGAAGCCACGAAGTGGCGAGAGGACAACAAGTGAATATCGACATCGACGCGATCCGGGCCATTGAATCCTCCCAGGGAATCCCCGCCGAGGACATGATGACCACCATCGCGGGCGCGCTGCTGTACGCCTACCGCGAGTACCGCTTCGGCGAGGACGGCGTGCAGGCCGCGATCGAGGACCCGCACAGCAAGACCCGCGTCGAGATCGATGCCGACACCGGCGACGTCACCGTCATCGTCTCCGAGCTTGACGACGAGGGCGCCGTCACCTCCGAGTATGAGGACACCCCCGCGAACTTCGCGCGTGTCGGCGCCAAGACCGTCCGCGACGCCATCGTCCGACGCCTGCGCGAGGCCGAGGCCGGCCGCACCTACGAGGAGTACTCCGGCTATGCGGGTCGCGTGGTCTCCGGCGTCGTCCAGCGCGACGTCCGGGCCAACGAGCGTGGCATCGTCGTCGTCCAGCTCGGCACCGAACTCGACGCCCAGGACGGCATCCTCCTGCCTGCCGAGCAGATTCCGGGCGAGAAGCTCGTCCACGGCGACCGGGTCAAGGCCTACATCGTGGACGTCAACCAGTCCAACGCCAACGTCCAGGTCAACCTCTCGCGCACGCACCCGGAGCTGGTCCGCGGCATCTTCGAGCTGGAGGTTCCCGAGGTCGCCGACGGAGCCGTCGAGATCGTCGCCATCGCCCGCGAGGCGGGCCACCGATCCAAGGTGGCGGTGGTCGGGCGCGCCAAGGGCATCAACGCCAAGGGTGCCTGCATCGGGCCGAAGGGACAGCGCGTCAACAACATCATGGCCGCGCTCGGCGGCGAGAAGATCGACATCATCGACTACGACGAGGACCCGGCGGTCTTCGTCGGCAACGCCCTGGCGCCCTCCAAGGTCGTGCGTGTCGAGATTCTCGACGCCGAGGCGCAGGAGGCCAAGGTCACCGTGCCGGACTACCAGCTCTCGCTGGCCATCGGCAAGGAGGGGCAGAACGCCCGCCTGGCCGCCCGCCTCACCGGCTGGAAGATCGACATTCATTCCGACCAGGCATAGGCGGGCCACACCCGGAAACCGGCCCCGCCCCCGCCGACCCGGGCGCAATCTCACAAACCTCAGAGACACCGAAAGTTCAGTTTTCGGTGTCTTTGTCGTAAACTGGCTCTCGGCCCATGTGCCGATCGCCGTATCACGGAGCCGTAGGACAGACACGAGAAGGAGACGAATGCCCCAGTCGAGCGCCATCATCGCGTCAAGCGCACCCGCGCAGGACGTGCCACCGCGTTCCCGCCGCATTCGTACCTGCATCGCGACGCGAGCGCGTCACCCCGATGTGGATCTTCTCCGGGTTGTCCTGGATCCCGCCCAGCCAGAATCCGGCCGCGTCCTCGCGGATCCCGACCGGAACCTGCCCGGACGCGGAGCCTGGCTCACGCCGACGATTGCCGCACTCGAGCTTGCGGAGCAGCGTCGGGCCTTCGGGCGCGCTCTCCGTACGTCCACCCCGGTGGAGACAGGTCATGTACGCACGTATCTCGCAGAACTTGCAGAACGACCCGACATTATAAGGAAGACCGAACACTGATGAGCACACAGCGATGAAGCATCAGCGATGAAAGTCCACAGCAATACCTAGAGGTCGGGCAGCCTTCCGGCGCACCGTCCTCTAGCTAAACTCAGAGGAGAAAAGTGCCCGGAAAGCTACGCGTTCATGAGCTCGCCAAGGAGCTCGGCGTAACAAGCAAGGAACTTCTCGCCACGCTCAAGGAGCAGGGCGAATTTGTCAAGACCGCATCGTCGACCATCGAATCCCCGGTGATTCGTAAGATGCGCACGTTCTACGGAGATTCCGCAGACACGAACACCGGCCAGTCGGCCGGCGCCCCGAAGCCGGGCGCACCCAAGCCGGGCGCACCCAAGCCGGGCGCACCCAAGCCGGGCGCCGCCAAGCCGGGCGCCCCGAAGCCGGCGGCGACCACGCCGAAGCCGGCGGCAGCCACTCCGAAGCCGGCCACGGCTGCACCGAAGCCGACCGCGGCAGCACCCACCCCGGGTGACGCGGCCCCGCAGGCCAAGGCCGCCGCAGCACGGCCGGAGGCCACGCAGCAGGAGTCCGCGGCAGCGGCGCCCAAGTCGGCCACCCGTCCGACCCCGCGTCCGGGCGGCACCACCCCGAAGCCGGGCGCCGCCGCACCGGCCCAGGACTCGGCGGCAGCAAAGCCGGCCGCAACCCCGGGGGACGCAGCAGGCGCTGCCCGCCCGATGCCGCGTCCGATGCCGAAGCCGGGCGGAAAGCCCCGCGTCGCCAACAACCCGTTCTCCGCAGGCACGGCTGAGCGTCCGGCACCGCGTCCGGGCGGCGGCCGCAAGGACGGCGGCAAGCCGGGTCGTCCGGGCCAGGGTGGCCCGGGCGCCAAGGGCCAGGGCCGTCCGGCCGCGGGCGGCAAGCCGGGCTCCGGCGAGCGTCCGGCGCCGCGTCCGGGTGGTGGCCAGGGCGGCGGCAAGCGACCGTCCCCGGCCATGATGCCCTCGCACCCGTCCCCGGGCCAGATGCCCGCCAAGTCCGGCGCGGCCGGTGGCCGCGGCGGAGCCGGTTCCGGCCGTGGTGGCCGTGGTGGCGCACCGGGTCGTCCGGGCGGCACGGGTGGGCCGGTCGGCGGCCGCGGCGGCCGTCGTGGCGGCACCGCCGGCGCCTTCGGCCGTCCGGGTGGCGCACCGCGTCGCGGACGTAAGTCGAAGCGTCAGAAGCGCAACGAGTACGAGGAGATGCGGCAGCCCAACGTCGTCGGCGGCATTCGCCTGCCCGACGGCCGTGGCGAGACCATCCGCCTGCGCCAGGGCGCGTCCCTGGCCGACTTCGCCGACAAGATCGGTGCGGATCCGGCAGCCCTGGTCCAGGCCCTGTTCAACTTGGGCGAGATGGTCACCGCGACCGCCTCGGTCTCTGAGGAGACCCTGCAGCTGCTCGGCGCCGAAATCAACTACAACGTCCAGGTCGTCTCTCCGGAGGATGAGGACCGCGAGTTGCTCGAGTCCTTCGACCTGCAGTTCGGCGAGGACGAGGGCGGCGAGGCTGCTCTCGAGCAGCGTCCGCCGGTGGTCTCGGTCATGGGTCACGTCGACCACGGCAAGACCCGCCTGCTGGACACCATCCGTAAGGCGAACGTCGGCAAGGGCGAGGCAGGCGGCATCACCCAGGGCATCGGCGCCTACCAGGTCCAGTCGGAGGTCGACGGCGAGCTGCGCACGCTGACCTTCCTGGACACCCCGGGTCACGAGGCATTCACCGCCATGCGTGCCCGTGGCGCGCAGTCCACCGACCTGGCTGTGCTGGTCGTGGCCGCCGATGACGGCGTCATGCCGCAGACGGTCGAGGCGATCAACCACGCCAAGGCCGCGGGCATCCCGATCGTCGTCGCGGTCAACAAGATCGATAAGCCGGAGGCACAGCCGGAGAAGATCCGCGGCCAGCTCACCGAGTACGGCATCATCCCGGAGGAGTACGGCGGCGACACCCAGTTCGTCGACATCTCCGCCCGTGAGAACATCAACATCGACGGGTTGCTCGAGGCCATCGTCCTGACCGCCGACGCAGAGCTCGATCTGCAGGCGAACCCGGAGATGGACGCCCAGGGCCTGGCCATCGAGGCTCACCTCGACCGTGGCCGCGGCCCGGTCGCGACGGTCATCGTCCAGCGCGGTACCCTCCGCGTCGGCGAATCCATCGTCGTCGGCGGCGCCTACGGTCGTGTCCGCCGCATGGTCGACGAGTGGGGCGAGGACGTCGAGGAGGCGGGTCCGTCCCGTCCGGTCCAGGTGCAGGGTCTGAACGCGGTGCCGGGGGCGGGCGACAACCTGCTGGTGGTCGAGGACGACCGCGTCGCGCGTCAGATCGCCGCCCAGCGTGACGCCCGCAAGCGTTCCGCCGAGCAGGCCCGCCGTAAGAAGCGCGTCTCCCTGGCTGACCTGGATTCCGTCCTCAAGGAGACCAGCACCCTCAACATCATCCTCAAGGGTGACAACGCGGGTTCGGTCGAGGCGCTGGAGTCCTCGCTGCTCGAGATCGAGATCGACGACGAGGTGGAGCTGAACATCATCGACCGCGGCGTCGGTGCAGTCACCCAGACCAACGTCTCCCTCGCCGCAGCATCCGACGCGGTCATCATCGCCTTCAACGTCCGCGCTGAGGGCAAGGCCACCGAGGAAGCCAACCAGGAGGGCGTGGAGATCCGTTACTACACGGTCATCTACAAGGCGATCGAAGAGGTCGAGCAGGCCCTGACCGGCATGCTCAAGCCGGTCTACGAGGAGCGCGAGGTCGGCAAGGCCGAAATCCGTGCGATCTTCAAGGCCTCCGCCATCGGCAACATCGCCGGTTGCATGGTCACCGACGGCAAGATGAAGCGCAACACCAAGGTGCGCATCGTTCGCGACGGCTCCGTCATCGCCAACGACGTCGAGGTCAAGTCGCTGCGTCACGAGAAGAACGACGTCAACGAGATCTCCGCCGGTTACGAGTGCGGCATGGTCCTGTCCTTCCAGGACTTCCAGGTCGACGACCAGATCGAGGCCTACGAGATGGTGGAGGTTCCGCGCACCTAGTCAGGTCCGGACCCTCACCTGAACACGCCCGTCAGCCATCCCGGCTGGCGGGCGTGTCATTATTGATGCATGAAGACTCTCTGGGCGGTCAGCGACCTGCACGTCTCCTTCCGGGAGAACCAGACGGCCGTCGACAAGCTCGCGCCGACGGATCCGGGGGACTGGCTCATCGTCGCCGGGGACGTCGCGGAGAAGATCCCCGACGTCGTGGCCACCCTCGGGCCCCTGACCCGGCGCTTTGGCAGGGTGCTCTGGGTGCCCGGCAATCACGAGCTCTTCAACCGGCGCAGCGAGCGGGTCGCGGGTAAGGCACGATACCGCGCGCTGGTGGGGGAGCTACGGGCGCTGGGCGTGGTCACGCCGGAGGACCCGTACCCCGTCTTCGGCGGGGTGACGGTGTGCCCGTTGTTCACCCTCTACGACTACACCTTCCGCCCCCTCGGGCTGACGGCGAAGCAGGCCGTGGCACGGGCGAAGGTGAAGCTGGACGACGAGATCGCGATCGCCCCCTACGTCGACGTCGAGCAATGGTGCGCCGAGCGGTTGGACTACACCGCCGACCGGCTTGACAGGGTGGCGGGGGAGACCGTCCTGGTCAACCACTGGCCGCTGGTGCGCGAACCCACCGAGCGGCTGCACGAGCAGGACATCGCCCTGTGGTGCGGGTCGGCACACACCCGGGACTGGCCGCTCAAGTACCGGGCCCGGACGGTCATCCACGGTCACCTCCACATTCCGGAGAAAACCGTGGTGGACGGCGTCACCCATGTGGACGTGTCGCTGGGCTACCCCTTCGAGCGCGGACGTCGACCCGCAGGGAGGCCGTGGCCATTCCCCGTGATGCGGACAGGGTAGAATGTCACCGAAGTAATAGCTGGCCGACGTAGAGGAGATGAGATCATGGCGGACAACGCCCGCGCAGGCCGAATGGCCAAACGCATCCAGCAGATCGTCGCAACCGCTCTGGAGATGGACAAGAGCGACTACCGACTGGGCCTGGTCACGGTCACCGATACCCGGGTCACCGGCGATCTGCACGACGCCACGGTGTACTACACCGTCCGCGGAGCGACCATCGACGAGGAGCCGGACTATGAGGCCGCCGCCGACGCGCTGGCCCGGGTCCGCGGCCAGATGCGCAAGCAGGTCGGCGACCAGCTCGGGGTGCGTTTCACCCCGACGCTCTCCTTCGAACTCGACACCATGCCGCAGTCCTCCGCCCACATGGAGGAGCTGCTGGCCAGGGCCCGCGCCCGTGACGAGGAGCTGGCGGAGTTGAAGAAGAACGCCACCTACGCCGGTGACACGGACCCGTACAAGAAGCGTGACGAGGAGTGACGGTTTCCCCCGCCTCCGATGAGGCCGCCTACCGCAGGGCGGCCGAGATGCTCACCGCGGCCGATGCCATCGCCGTGGTCGGGCACCTGCGCCCCGACGCCGACGCCATCGGATCCGTCATGGCGCTGACCCTGGCGATGCGACAGCTGGGTAAGACGGTCACGCCGATGATCGGTCAGCCCTACCCGGTCGCGCCGAACCTGCTGACGATCCCCGGAGCCGGGGAAATCCTGCTGGGTGAGGAGATCCCGGACGTCGACCTCGTGGTCACCGTCGACTGCGGCTCCATCGACCGTACCGGCGTGCTCACGGACGAGGTCGCCGCCTACCGGGACCGCCTGCTGGTCATCGACCACCACGTCTCCAACCCGGGCTACGGCGCGCACAACCTCGTCGATGTCCGGGAGTCGACCACCTCGGTGTTGCGTGAGCTGTTCCATTACCTCGGCGTCGAGCTGGACGAGTCCATCGCGCACGCCCTCTACGCGGGACTGGTGACCGACACCGGCAGCTTCCGCTGGGGATCGCCCGCCATGCACACGCTGGCGGCGGAGCTGATGGACTACGGCATCGACATCCGGGAGATCGCCGAGGAGTTGCTGGACAAGACGAGCCCGGCGGATCTGTCGATGATCGGACGGGCCCTGGCCAACATCCGGCTGCTGCCCGCCGGTGAGCGCACCGTCGCCGTGATCATGGCCTCCCACAAGGACATCCGCACCCATTCCGGGGCCGCCGTGGAGCGACTCATCGACTTCGTCCGCTCCCTGGACGGCTGCGACGTTGGCGTGGTGTTCAAGGAGCAGTACGACGGCGGCTGGGCCACTTCGTTGCGCTCGACCGCCATCAACGTCGCTGACCTGGCCCGGAGCCTTGGCGGCGGCGGTCACGCCGAAGCCGCCGGGTACACCGTCTACGGGGAGGCCGAGGACGTGGTCAACCAGCTGCTGGAGTCCGTCGCCGAGATCCGCGGGGAGGCAGGCGAGTCCTGATGGCCGAGGCCACTCCCTCCGCTGGCGGCGGCGTGTCGGCTCGGCAGATCTTCGCGCTGGCCTTCCCGGCGCTGGGCGTGCTGGCGGCCATGCCGCTCTACCTCATGCTCGACACCGCGGTGGTCGGGCGCAGCCTGGGCGCCTTCGATCTCGCGGCCCTGGCCGCCGGCGCCGCGGTGCACTCCGCAGTCACCACCCAACTGACGTTCCTGTCCTACGGGACCACCGCCCGGTCATCCCGGCTCTTCGGCGCCGGACGACGCCCCGAGGCGGTGGCGGAAGGCGTGCAGGCGACCTGGATCGGACTCGCCGTCGGGCTACTGCTGGCCAGCGTCATCTGGCTTTTCGGCGACCAGATCGCGATGTTCATGACGGGGGAGGAGCGCACCGCCGCGGCCACCAGCTCCTGGCTGTCGGTCAACGCCGTCTCCATCCCGCTGACGCTGGTGATCATGGCCGGCAACGGCTGGCTGCGCGGCGTCCAGGACACGCGCCGGCCCCTGATCTTCGTGCTGGCTGGACTGATCCCCGGCGGGATCAGCCTGCCCCTGCTGGTCAACGCCTTCGGGCTCAACGGCTCCGCGCTCGCCAACGTGCTGGGCATGGGCGTCACCGCCCTGCTCTTCCTGGTCTGCCTGGCCAGGGAACACGCCGGCGGCTGGGCGCCCAAGCCGAAGGTCATGTGGCGTCAGCTCATCCTGGGCCGGGACCTGATCCTGCGCTCGTTGTCCTTCCAGGTGGCGTTCCTCTCGGCCGCGGCGGTGGCGGCCCGGTTCGGCACCGCGCCGCTGGCGGCCCACCAGATCATGCTGCAGCTGTGGAACTTCATCACGCTGGTGCTCGACTCGCTGGCCATCGCAGCACAGACCCTGACCGGTGCGGCGCTGGGCCGGGGCAGCGTCAAGGTCGCCCGGCGCCTCGGGCGTCAGGTCACGCTCTTCTCGACGATCTTCGCCCTCATCCTGGCCGCTGTCTTCGGGATCGGGTCAACCCTCATTCCACGGATCTTCACCACGGACGAGGCGGTTCTGGCCGCGATGCGGGGCCCGTGGTGGCTGCTGCTGGTGATGATCGTCCTCGGCGGCGTGGTCTTCGCCATCGACGGCGTCCTGCTCGGCGCGGGCGACGCGGCGTTCCTGCGCACCATTTCCATCGCCTCGGTGGTTCTCGGCTTCCTGCCTGCGATCTGGCTCTCCTACGCCCTCGATGGCGGGCTTGTCGGCATCTGGATCGGGCTGCTGGCCTTCATCACGATTAGGCTGGTGGCCGTCGTCCACCGCTTCCGTTCCATGAAGTGGGCGGTCACCGACCAGGACCTTGATTCGGCACCGGAATCAGGCGAAGACCGGAAGGAGTGAGCCCGTGAGCACCACCCTGTGGGCGGTCTCCGACCTGCACGCCGCCGTGAAGGCGAACGCGGAGCACATCAACTCCCTTCGACCGCGGGATCCCTCTGACTGGCTGATCGTCGCCGGAGACGTCGCCGAGCGCACCGACACGGTGCTCTACCAGCTCGACATCCTCCGCCGCCGCTACCAGCGGGTCATCTGGGTGCCGGGCAACCATGAACTCTTCTCCCGCTCAGGGGACCGTTTCAAGGGCCGGGACAAGTACACCCAGCTGGTGGAGGGGTGCCGCGACATCGGCGTCACCACGCCCGAGGACGCTTTCCCGGTGTTCGGGGGCGTGACCGTCTGCCCGCTGTTCACCCTCTACGACTACTCCTTCCGCACCCCGGGGACGAGCGTGGACGAGGCGGTCGCCGCGGCGCACCGGAACCAGGTCGTCATGACCGACGAATTCGCCATCGCGCCCTTCGTCGACATCCGGGCCTGGTGTTGGGACCGGTTGGCCTACTCGGTGAAGCGGTTATCGAGGATTACGGGCCCGACGATTCTCATCAACCACTGGCCGCTGGTCCAGGAGCCCACGCTGCGCCTGCTCCATCCCGAGATCGGCCTGTGGTCCGGCACCCGGCACACCCGCTCCTGGCCGACCCGCTACAACGCGCAGCAGGTCATCTACGGGCACCTGCACACCCCTTCGGAGCTCATCGTCGACGGGGTGCCGCACGTCGAGGTCTCCCTGGGCTATCCCCGGGAGTGGCAGCGCTGGCCCGAAAGGGAGGAACGACGCCCGTGGCCCTACGAGGTGATGAGGATTGAGAACACCGAAACGATCCGGTTTGGGGCGCTGCGATGACCCCTGACGTCCTGGCCCACCTGTTCCCGGTGGAGGCCCGCTTCGTGTACATGTTCACCGTCAGCGGCGAACCGGACCTCACCAACTACAACGCTCTCCATCCGCTGGAGCGGACGATGGTCTCGCACGCGGTCCCGAACCGGCAGGCAGAGTTCGGTGACGCCCGCTGGTGCGCCCACCAGGCGCTCAAGGAGCTGGGCGCGGCCACCCACATCGCCGAGGCCCCGATCTACCGCGGGGAGCGGGGGATGCCGCTGTGGCCGACGGGGTACTGCGGCTCCTTGACCCACACCGACGGCTACCGGGCCGCGCTGGTGGCCCCGGAGGGCGCGATCCGCTCGGTGGGCGTGGACGTGGAACCGGCGGAGGAGCTGCCCGAGGGCATCCTCGGTGCCATCGCCCGACCGGGGGAGATGGCGCAGATGACCAGCCTGGAGGCGGCCGGGGTGCCGTACCCTGACCGGTTGCTCTTCTGCGCGAAGGAGGCCACCTACAAGGCCTGGTTCCCGCTGACCAAGCGCTGGCTCGGTTTCGAACAGGCGGAGATCGACATCCGCCCCGACGGCACCTTCATTTCCTATCTGCTGGTGCGCCCGACGCCGGTGCCGTTCATCAACGGCCGGTGGGCGGCGACGGACGGTTACCTCGTCGCCTCCACCTGCGTGCGCGCACTGGATGAGCGGCGACGGCAGACCTAGAGGGTGGACGGGCGGGCGACGAAGACCGTCGACAGGCGCGTGCCCTTCTCCGCCACCAGCGCCACGACCCGCCCGTCGGGGCCGATCGCCGCGTGGGTGTCCGCCAGTCCCCGGGGTTCCAGCCACTTGCCCATGGCCAGCGCCTCGTACTCTTCCGCCGTGACCTCAAGGGTGGGGTAGGAGCGGATCATCGCCTCGTCGATCGTCAGGGACAGCGCGGGGTCCTTCTCGAGGTCCGCGAGGCTGCGGGCGTCGGCAAGCAGGTAGTTGCCCACGGCGGTGCGGCGCAGCGCCGTCAGGTGCCCGCCGACGCCGAGGCTCTCGCCCAGGTCGCGCGCCAGGGAACGGATGTAGGTGCCGGAGGAGCAGTCGACGCTGACGTCGATCTCGAGCGGTTCGCGGCGGATCTCGTGGATCTCGAAGCGCGTCACCGTCACCGGGCGGGCCGGGATCTCGACCTCCTCGCCCTCGCGGACGCGCTCGTGGGCGCGCCTGCCGTCAATCTTGATGGCGGAGACGCTGGCGGGGCGCTGCATGATCTCGCCGGTCAGGGCGGCGACGCCCGCGCGGATGTCCTCCTCGGTCACGGCCTCGGTGGCCCCGACGGGCGCGGTGGAGATGACTTCGCCCTCCATGTCGTCGGTGGTGGTCGCGGCGCCGAGGCGGATGGTCGCGTCGTAGCTCTTCGTCGCGGCGACCAGGTGGGCGAGGAACTTCGTGCCGCGGTTGATGCCGGCCACGAGCACTCCGGTGGCCATCGGATCGAGCGTGCCGGCGTGGCCGACCTTGCGGGTCCCGAAGTAGCGGCGCAGGCGGGCGACCACGTCGTGTGAGGTCATGCCCGCCGGCTTATCGACGACGACGAGTCCGGAATCGGAGAGGGGATCAGTCATGCTCAAAGCTTATGCCGTAATCTGGCGGGGTGATTATTTGGCAGGGACTCGACGACATCCACGAGGAGCTCGAGGGCAGCGTGGTGACCATCGGCGTCTTCGACGGCGTGCATCGTGGCCATCGCCGGCTCATCAACACCGCCGTCGGAACCGCCGGTGAACTGGACGTGCCGAGCATCCTCATGACGTTCGACCCGCACCCGACCGCCGTCTTCGCCCCCGAGCGCACCCCGACGCTGCTGACGACGATGCGCGAGCGCACCCTGCTCTGCGCGGAGCTGGGCGTGGACGCAATCCTCGTCATCGACTTCAACCGCGAACTGGCGGGACTGACTCCGGAGGAGTACTTCGTTCAGGTGCTCATGGACAGGCTCAAGGCCCGTCACGTCGTTGTCGGCGAGAACTTCACCTTCGGGCACAACGCGGCCGGCACCGCCGAGACCATGGTCGAGCTCGGCCAGAAGCACGGGGTCGGCGTGACCATTGTCGAGCTGCTCCACGACGGCTCCGAGCGCATCTGCTCCTCGAACGTGCGCCGGCACCTCGCGGACGGCGAGATCCACCAGGCCAACGACATGCTCGGCCGCACCTATCAGCTCACTGCGGAGGTGGAGCACGGAGCGGGCCGCGGCGGCGCGGAGCTGGGCTACCCGACGGCGAACATGTACTTCCCGGAATCGGTGGCCGTGCCCGCCGACGGCGTCTACGCCGGCTGGTTCACGGTGCAGGGGGAGGACCCCATCACCGGTGACATGGAGCCCGGCCTGTCCTACCCGGCGGCCATCTCCGTGGGCACCAACCCCACCTTCGGCGACAACGAGCGCTCGGTCGAATCCTTCATCATCGACAGGTCCGCCAATCTCTACGGCCGCCTCGCGACGGTGTCCTTCGTCGAGAAGATCCGCGACATGCTCAAGTTCAACTCCGTCGAGGAGCTGCTCGACAACATGGCCCGGGACGTCACCCGCACGCGGGAAGTGCTCGTCGACGCCCCGCGTCCCCAGCGGCAGACCTACTAGGCTGTCCCCGGAAATACCCCACACACAGGAGAACACATGGCCAAGAAAGTCATCCTCGACCTCGACACCGGAATCGACGACACGCTTGCCCTGGTGTACGCGATCGCGTCGCCCGAGCTGGAGCTGATCGGCGTCACCGGCACCTATGGCAACGTCCTCGTCGACACCGGTGTGCGTAACGCGCTCGCGGTGCTGGAGATGTTCGGTCGCCCCGACGTCCCCGTCTTCGCCGGGCCCACGCACGCGTCCACCAAGGATTCCTTCGAGGTGACCGAGGTCTCGGCGTTCATCCACGGCCAGAACGGCGTCGGCGAGATCGAAATCCCGGATGCGGCCCGGCGGGTGGAGGAGAAGTCCGCGGTGGACTTCCTCGTCGAGTCCGTCCGCGAGCACGGCGACGAGCTCCTCATCATTCCGACCGGCCCGTCGACCACCGTCGCCGCCGCCATCGAGGCTGACCCGGGCTTCGCAGAGAACGCCCACATCATCATGATGGGCGGCGCGCTCGTCATCCCGGGCAACGTCTCCCCGGTCGCCGAGGCCAACGTCTCCCAGGACCCGGAGGCCACGGATCTCCTGTTCCGCCACGCCAAGGACGTCACCATGATCGGCCTGGACGTCACCCTGCAGACGCTGCTGACCTACGCCGAGACCGCCACCTGGCGCGAGCTGGGCACCGTGGGCGGCGATTTCCTGGCCGACTCCACCGATTACTACATCAAGACCTACGAGACGAACTCCCCGCACCTGGGTGGCTGCGGCCTGCACGATCCGCTGGCCGTCGGCGTCGCCGTGGACCCCTCCCTGGTCGGCCTGCTCCACACCAATCTCAAGGTGCTCACCGAAGGTGAACTGCGCGGCCGCGTCATGGCCGACGAGACCCGCCTCAACGACCCCGAGAAGACCGCCCACGTCGCGCTGACCGTCGACGTGGAGCGCTTCCTCGGGGAATTCATGGAGCGCCTGACCCGCGCGGCCCGGCAGACCGCCACCTCGGAATTAGGGTCCCGCTCCTCGGCCGGGGTATAGTTCACCGAGGTTCAGCGACTGTGGTCCACAACAGTCGCTCCACGCGGCCCGTGTCGCGGATTCTTCATGTGGACTGAAATAACTACGAGGAGACAACATGTCTACGTCCAACAGCTTCCCGGCAGAGAAGAAGAAGGAAATCCTGGCCGAGTACGGCGTTCACGAGAACGACACCGGCTCCCCGGAGGCCCAGGTCGCTCTGCTGACCCACCGCATCACCAACCTGACCGAGCACCTGAAGTCCCACAAGCACGACCACCACTCCCGTCGTGGTCTGCTGCTGCTCGTCGGTCGTCGTCGCGGTCTGCTGAAGTACCTGGCCCAGCAGGACATCGAGCGCTACCGCTCCCTGATCGCCCGCCTGGGCCTGCGTCGCTAATTTCAGCGCGCTGAACTCAGCACGGACACTCCCGCCCGCCACGTCACGTGGCCGGCGGGAGTTTCCGCATTCTGAAGCTGCGCGGATTAGAGCAGGGTGGCGACGGTGACGACCATGGCGACCGCATGCGCTATGACCGCCACCCAGACGGAGCCGCTGCGCCGGCGCAGTTCGCCGTAGAGCAGCGCGGAGACGAACTGGTAGGGGACCAGCACCCACATGCCCGGATCCACCAGCAGGGTCAGCGCGTACATCAGCGCATAGGCGGCCGCCTGCAGGAGCACCGGCCAGGTTCCGCTCAGCCGGCGCTGGAGGAGCCCCTGCAGCCAGCCGCGGAAGAAGAGCTCCTCGCCGACGGCCCAGATGGCTGCGGCGGGCAACATGATGAGGATCGTCGTCAGAGAGCTGGTTCCGCGTTCGGCGCCGTAGATCGTCGCCGGCACCGCCAGCAGCGTGATCAGCCACAGGATGATCACGGTCACGGCGACGGCAAGGGCCCCGAGCACCCATCCGCCGGTCGGGCGAATCCACCCCTCGTCCCGGTAGCGGCGTTCACCGGTCGGGCCGTAGATTCGAATCACGGAGGGTAGCGCCCACAACAGGGCGACGAGGATGACCAGAAACATACGGCCATTCTATCGACCGGGAGCTGAGCGCCGGCCAGTGCGCGAAGCGCCGTCGACCGGCTCGCGAAATGGCACAGGACGGTGGTGAGCTGGTAGTCTCATGCGCGTTGCACCTGCAAATATGCGAACGAACTATACCGGCGACATCGATGATCGCCGACCGAGCACTCTAAGGAGAGTGAAATTGAGCAACACCCATACCCCGAACAACTCCGTCGAAGTCGTCGTTGACGAGGATTTCGGCATCACCGAAGCAAACGCCGTCCTCGACAACGGCGATTTCGGTACCCGCACCATCCGTTTCGAGACCGGGCAGCTCGCCCGACAGGCCGGTGGCGCCGTCACCACCTACCTCGACGACGAGACGATGCTGCTGGCCACCACCACCGCATCCAACAACCCGCGCGAGGGCCTGGACTTCTTCCCGCTGACCGTCGACGTCGAGGAGCGCATGTACGCGGCCGGCCAGATCCCGGGCGGCTTCTTCCGTCGTGAGGGCCGCCCGTCGACCAACGCCATCCTCGCCGCCCGCCTCATCGACCGTCCGCTGCGCCCGACCTTCGTCAAGGGCCTGCGCAACGAGGTTCAGGTCGTCATCACCGTGATGAGCTGGAACCCGGAGGAGTACTACGACGTCGTCGCCGTCAACGGCGCCTCCGCCGCCACCCAGCTCTCCGGCCTGCCGGTCTCCGGCCCCGTCGGCGGCGTGCGCATCGCCCTCATTGCCGACGACGCCCACCCGGAGGGCCAGTGGGTCGCCTTCCCGAACCATGCCCAGCACGAGCGCGCCGTCTTCGAGATGGTCGTCGCCGGTCGGATGGTCACCCGCAAGCAGGGCCGCCGCACCGTCGACGACGTCGCCATCATGATGGTCGAGGCCGGCGCTGGAGCCAACGTCATCCAGCTGGTCAAGGACGGCGCCCCGGCGCCGACCGAGGATACCGTCGCCGAGGGACTGGAGGCCGCCAAGCCCTTCATCCGCACCCTGTGTGAGGCGCAGGCAGGTCTGGCTGAGCGCGCCGCCAAGGAAACGCAGGAGTTCCAGCTCTTCCCGCCGTACTCCGACGCGACCTTCTCCCTCGTGGAGAAGAAGGCCGCCCGCAAGCTGGAGCAGCTGCTGGCCACCGAGGGGAAGCAGGCCCGCGACGACGCCACCAACGCCTACATGGTCGAGATCGAGGACGCGCTGCTTGACGACGTCGACGCCGAGGACGACGCCACCGCCGCGAAGGAAATCCGCGCCGCCTACAACGCGCTGATGAAGCAGATCGTGCGCACCAAGATCCTCACCGAGGGCTTCCGCATCGACGGCCGCGGCCCGGCCGACATCCGTGACCTCGGCGTCGAGGTCGAGCTCATCCCGCGCGCCCACGGCTCCGCACTCTTCGAGCGTGGCGAGACCCAGATCCTGGGCGTGACCACCCTGGACATGCTCAAGATGGAGCAGCAGCTTGACGCGCTGAGCCCGGAGAAGTCCAAGCGCTACATCCACCACTACAACTTCCCGCCGTACTCCACCGGTGAAACCGGGCGCGTCGGCTCCCCGAAGCGCCGCGAGATCGGGCACGGCGCGCTCGCCGAGCGTGCCCTGACCCCGGTCATCCCGTCGCGCGAGGACTTCCCGTACACGATCCGTCAGGTCTCCGAGGCCCTCGGCTCCAACGGCTCCACCTCCATGGGCTCCGTCTGCGCTTCGACCCTGTCGCTGTACAACGCCGGCGTCCCGCTGGCCGCGCCGGTCGCAGGCATCGCGATGGGCCTGGTCTCCGGCGAAGTGGACGGCAAGGAGAAGTTCGTCGCCCTGACCGACATCCTCGGCGCCGAGGACGCCTTCGGCGACATGGACTTCAAGGTCGCCGGCACCGCCGAGTTCATCACCGCCCTGCAGCTGGATACCAAGCTCGACGGCATCCCCTCCACGGTGCTTTCCGACGCCCTGGCCCAGGCCAAGGACGCCCGTCTGCAGATCCTGGACACGATGGCCGAGGTCATCTCCGGTCCGGACGAGATGAACGAGCTGGCCCCGAAGATCACCTCGCTGAGCATTCCGGTCAACAAGATCGGTGAGCTCATCGGCCCGAAGGGCAAGAACATCAACGCCATCACCGAGGAGACCGGCGCCGACATTTCCATCGAGGACGACGGCACCGTGTTCGTCTCCGCCGCCACCGGCGAGGCCGCGAATGCCGCGATCGACAAGATCAACTCGATCGGCAACCCGCAGCTGCCGAAGGTCGGCGAGCGCTTCCTGGGCACCGTCGTCAAGACCGTCGCCTTCGGCGCCTTCGTCTCCCTGACCCCGGGCAAGGACGGACTCCTGCACATCTCCAACCTGGGCCACGGCGAGCGCGTCGAGAAGACCGAGGACGTCGTCAACGTCGGCGACAAGCTTCAGGTCGAGATCTCCGACATCGACAACCGCGGCAAGATCTCGCTGGTCATGGTGGACGAGGACAACTAGTTCCCGCCCGCCTCACGCCCGCCGGGCCCCAGGTTGTTCCGGGGCCGGGCGGGCGCCGGCATTTTCCGACCCGGTGGGGCGCACGGGGTCCGTTCGTGCCAGAGTGGTGTCCATGATTCCCGTCACGATCGAGTTCCCGGTGTCCGGCTGGTGGCTGGCCCGCAACAGCCCCGCGCGGGGGGTGCCCAGCCACGGCAGTCACCTGTTGGGGACAACCTACGCGGTCGATCTGGTCGGGGTGGAGTCCGACGGCAGCTCCGCGCCCCTGAGCTGGCGCTCCGCTTTCTGGCGGGAAGAGCCGGAGTTCTTCCCGGGGTTCGGACGCGCGGTGACCGCCCCCTGCGAGGGGCTGGTCGTGGACGTTCATGACGGGGAGGTGGACCACGCGGCCCGCCGCTCGCAGCTGACGCTGGCGGCCTACATTCTGGGCCAGGGCGGGCGCTACCGCCGCGGCGGCGTCCGCGCTATCACAGGCAACACCGTCTCCCTCCGCCGCCGGGATGGGCTGGTGGTCTCGGTGTGTCACCTGCGCCGGGGCTCGGTCGCGGTGCAGGCGGGGGACTGGGTGCGCGTCGGTGAGCGTCTCGGAGAGTGCGGAAACTCGGGTAACAGCACTCAACCGCACGTGCACGTCCAGGTCACCGACGGGATCGACTGGGAGAACTGCCGGGGGCTGCCGATGGCTTTTCGACGCCCCAGGGGCACCTCCTGGATGCCGACGGAGAACGAGGTTTTCGAGGCCTAATTCTTGATGTCGATGACCACGCGGGTCGGCTCCTCGAGCAGGGTCACCGAGTAGGCGGGGGCCTGCTTTCCGCTGATCCCGACGGTGAACTGTGCCTGTCCCTCGAAGATGCTGTCGTGGGTCACGCCGGCGATCACGCCTGCCTCACCCGCGACCGGGCCGGCGGAAATCCATTCTTCCTCGGGGACACTCGCGTCGAAGGGGTACGGAACCCCGGTGATCATGACGTTCAGGGCGCCGTCCCCCGTGAAGGCGATGGGCTCCCCGGACGCCTGCTGGCGGGGTTCGGTCGTGTAGTCGATGAACCAGCCCGGGGTGCCGGCCCCGGCGAACTCGAAGACCACCCGGTCGAAGCCCTCGTGGGAGCCGACGCGCACGTCGACGGGGGCGAGGTCATACTCACCTGCGGCCTCGGACCTCTTGGCCGAGGTGTCGGGGCGGCCGAGCATCCCTGCTCCGGTGGTCGTGGCGGCCGGCGACGCCGTGGTGGGGGCGGAGGCGGGGGTCGAAGCGGGGGTCGAGGCGGAAGCCGAGGCCGATGCCGACCCGTTCCCACTGGCCGGGCTGGCGGGGGAGGCGGTCGCGGTGGTGGTCTGCGTCGGGGTGACGGTGGCCGGTGCCGGGTCGGCACTGTCGCCGCAGGCCACCAGGGTCAAGGCCAGCGCGGCTGTCAACGCGGTCACCGCACAGGCGGGACGGCGACGGACCTGGGAGTTCTGTGGCGCATGTGTCATATCAGCAACTTTACGGACTTAGACGGGCCACGTCGCCCATGATGGAAATTCGTGAGCCAACCGTTATGAGTCGCTCCGTCCCAGGGCGCGCCGGACGACCCCGGAGACTTCCTCGAGGGTCGAGTCAGCCACCACGGGTTCGGTGGCCCGCAGGTACCAGGCGGCTGGGATGAGCTCAGCGCCTTGGACAGGAGTCAGATCGGACTTCTCCGTGGTGCCGATGGACATCAGGTCCTCGTCGACGCGGAAGAAGACGAGGACCGGTTCCCGGGGGCCCAGGGCGTAGCCGACGCCGCCGTACCAGAGCCGGGCGGTGAGCCTGTCGTCCACGGCGCCGATCGTGGCGTGCAGCGCCGCGGCGACGGCCGGATAAGGCTCCGGCCACGAGTTCATCTTTTCCATCGCCGTGGCGAGATCTTCGGCGGCCCGTTCGGCCGCGGTCTTGCGTGGTGCCATGCGGGCCAGGCTAGCAACTGTTCCGCCATCGCACGGTTTAGACTGGGGGCCGAGATAAGCCACCCCCATGCAGAGGAGTCATCTATGTCCATCAAGGTCGGAGTCGTCGGAGCCCGCGGTCGGGTGGGAAGCGCCGTGGTTGACGGCGTGAACCAGAACGACGATCTCGAGCTCGTCGCGGAGGTCGATCAGGGCGACGACCTGCAGGTGCTGGTCGACAACGGGGCCGAGGTGATCGTCGACTTCACCCAGCCGAGCGCGGTGATGGGCACGCTGGAGTTCTGCATCGCCAACGGCATCCACGCCGTCGTCGGCACCACCGGTTTCACCGACGAGCGTTACGAGAAGGTGCGCGAGTGGCTGAAGGACTCGCCGGAGGTGGGCGTTCTGATCGCCCCGAACTTCGCCATCTCCGCCGTCCTGGCCATGGCTTTCGCCCGGCAGGCGGCCGCCTTCTTTGAATCGGCCGAGGTCATCGAGTATCACCACCCGACGAAGCTGGACGCCCCGTCGGGCACCGCCATCAAGACCGCCCAGGGCATCGCCGCGGTGCGTCGCGAAGCTGGCATGGATCCGATGCCGGATGCCACCGACCAGGCGCTTGACGGTTCCCGGGGCGCCGACGTCGACGGCGTCAAGGTTCATGCCGTGCGCATGACCGGCATGGTCGCCCATGAGGACATCATCTTCGGCACCCAGGATCAGTCCCTGACCATCCGCCAGGACTCCTACGGCCGCACCAGTTTCGTCCCGGGCGTGCTCACCGGGGTGCGCAAGGTCGCCGACTACCCGGGCCTGACCATTGGCCTGGACTCCTACCTGGGGCTGTAGACGTATGGCCACGGCCCATCCCCTCGACGTCCAGCTCATCGCCGCCACGCAGTTCACGGCCCCCGCCGACGTCGACTGGTCCGTCGACGCCACCGCCACCGACGCCGAGGCGTTGGTGGAGTTCGCCGGGCGGGCCTGCTACGAGTCCTTCGACAAGCCGAATCCGCGCACCGCGAGCAACGAGTCCTACCTCAATCACATCATGGAGGTGGGGCATAACGCGCTGCTGGAGCACGCCACCGCCACGATGTACATCCGTGGCATCTCGCGCTCCTGCACGCATGAGCTGGTGCGCCACCGACATTTCTCCTTCTCGCAGCTGTCCCAGCGCTTCGTGCCGACCGTCGGGGCGGAGATCGTCCTCCCGCCGGCCATCGCCCGCGACGAGGAGCTCTCCCGCATCCTGCTGCGCGCCGCCGACGAGTCCCGGTTCATCTACGACGAGCTGCTGGCGACGCTGGAGGAGAAGCTTGCCGACGAACCGAACGCCCTGTTGCGCAAGAAGCAGGCGCGCCAGGCCGCCCGGGCGATCCTGCCCAACGCCACGGAGTCGCGCATCGTCGTGACGGGCAACTACCGCACCTGGCGCCACTTCATCGCCGCCCGGGCCAGCGAGCACGCAGACCAGGAGATCCGCGCCGTGGCCATGGCGTGCCTGGACATCCTCGGTGAGCAGGCGCCGACGCTCTTCGCTGATTTTCTCGTCACCGAACTATCGGACGGTTCGCGCATGGCGGTCAGTCCCTACGTCGGATAGGTCGTATTTTCGGGGTGTCGTGCGGTGCGATACCTCACTCTCGGCGAGGTGCGGGTAGTCTGTGAAGCCATGAGCACAGGTTTGGCCGCGAAAATCGGAGTCGAGCACTTCGGAACCGTCTGCGTCGCCATGGTCACCCCCTTCGACCGTGACGGCGCACTCGACGTAGAGGCAGGTAGGCGGGTAGCCGCGCACCTCGTTGACAATGGCGTCGATTCACTGGTGCTTGCCGGAACCACCGGCGAGTCGCCCACCACGACGGTCGCGGAGAAACTGGACCTGCTCAAGAACGTGAAGGACGAGGTCGGGGACCGCGCGAAGATCATCGCGGGCGCCGGCACCAACGACACCGCCGCATCAATGGAACTGGCCCGCCTCTCCGCGGACGCCGGAGCCGACGCTCTGCTGGTTGTCACGCCCTATTACTCGAAGCCGAGTCAGAAGGGCCTCGTCCAGCATTTCACGGCCATCGCAGGCGCCACCGACCTTCCGGTGTGCCTGTACGACATCCCGGGTCGATCCGCCATCCCGATCGAGGCCGACACCATCGCCCGTCTGGCCGAGGTGCCGTCGATCAAGGCGATGAAGGACGCCAAGGGAGACATCGGCCAGGCCACCACACTGATTCGTTCCACGGGTCTGGCCTGGTACTCCGGCGACGACCCGCTCAACCTGCCGTGGCTGGCCATGGGCGCTTCCGGCTTCATCTCCGTCATCGGTCATGCCGCTCCGCACAAGCTGCGCGAGCTTTATGACGCCTTCGACGGCGGTGAGTTCGAGCGTGCCCGTGAAATCAACGCCGACAATCTGACCCCGCTGATTCGCGCCCAGGCCCGCCTGGGTGGAGTCAGCTTCGCAAAAGCTGCCCTGCGACTGCAGGGCATTGAGGTGGGGAACCCGCGTCTGCCGGTCGTCGCTCCTGACGACGCAGAACTCGAGGAACTCCGCCGTGATCTGGAACAAGCTGGAGTCCTATAAATATGAATGAACCCCGTAACCGCTCCCGGAAGGTCACCCGCAAGGCTGGCCCGCCGGAGGAGAACGCCGGCGCCGCAGCAGCTGACGTCGCCCCCGTTTTCCAGGCCCCGTCTCAGGAGGCCGTCGCCGCCGCCCCGTCCCGCCAGTCAATCGAGTCCGCCGGTGAGGCCGACTCCGACACCGGGAAGAAGTCCACGGCTGCGCAGAGCGAAGACAGCCAGGACAACCGTGGCGGCAACCGCACCCGCACCCGCTCCCGTGGTGGCCGCGGCCGTGGCCGTGGCGGGTCCGGCGCCGAGAACAACGCCGGCGGCGAGAACCGCGGCGGCAACAACAGCAACAACAGCAACAACAACAACTCCCGCGGCCGTCGCAACGTCGTGAAGTCCATGCAGGGCCACGACCTGACCAAGCGTCTGCCGGAGCCGCCGAAGCAGGCCAACGGCTCGCTGCGCATCTACGCCCTGGGCGGCATCTCCGAGATCGGCCGCAACATGACGGTCTTCGAGTACAACGGCCGTCTGCTGATCGTCGACGTCGGCGTGCTTTTCCCGTCCTCGGGTGAGCCGGGCGTCGACCTGATCCTGCCGGACTTTGGTCCGATCGAGAACAAGCTCGACAAGATCGACGGCATGGTCATCACCCACGGCCACGAAGACCACATCGGAGCCATCCCGTGGCTGCTGAAACTGCGCCACGACATCCCGATCTACTCGGCGAAGTTCACCCTCGCACTGATCGCGGCCAAGACCAAGGAACACCGTCAGCGTCCGAAGATGCATGAGGTGACCAAGGACTCCGACCTCAACGTCGGCCCCTTCCGCCTCCGTTTCTGGACCGTCGGCCACTCCATCCCGGACGCGCTCGGCGTGTCCATCAAGGCCGGCCGCAACCACGTCGTCATGACCGGCGACGTGAAGCTGGACCAGACCCCGTACGACGGTAAGCCGACCGACCTGCCGGCGCTGTCCCGCTTCGGCGACGAGGGCATCGATCTCTTCCTGTGCGACTCGACCAACGCCACGACCCCGGGCATCTCGAACTCCGAGGCCGGCATCGAGACCACCCTGATCCGTCTGGTCGCCAACGCCCGCCAGCGTGTGGTCCTCTCCTCCTTCGCGTCCAACGTCTCCCGTGTGCAGATGGCGGTCAACGCCGCGGTCGCCTCCAACCGCAAGGTCGCCTTCAACGGCCGCTCGATGATCCGCAACATGGAGATCGCCGAGAAGATGGGCTACCTGAAGGCCCCGCGCGGCACGATCATCGACATCAACGAGGCCGCCAAGCTGGCCCCGCACAAGGTCATGCTCGTCACGACCGGTACGCAGGGCGAGCCGATGGCCGCGCTCTCGCGCATGTCCCGTCGCGAGCACCGCCAGATCACGATCCGTCCGGGTGACCTGATCATCCTGTCCTCGTCGATGATTCCGGGCAACGAGGAGGCCATCTTCTCGGTCATCAACAACCTCTCCCAGATCGGCGCGGAGATCGTGACCAACAAGGACGCCAACGTCCACGCCTCCGGCCACGGATACGCCGGCGAGCTCCTGTTCCTCTACAACGCGGCCCGTCCGAAGAACGCCATGCCGGTGCACGGCGAGTGGCGCCACCTGCGCGCCAACGGCGACCTGGCGGTCTCCACGGGCGTCAAGCGGGAGGGCATCATGCTCGCCCAGAACGGCGTCGTCGTCGATCTCAACAACGGCAAGGCCCAGGTCGTCGGCCAGTTCCCGGTCGGTCACCTCTACGTCGACGGCAACTCCATGGGCGAGGTTGAGGCCGACGTCCTGGCTGACCGCACCGCCCTGGGGTCCGGCGGCGTGGTCTCCGTGACCGCCGTCATCAACGATTCCACCGGCCGCCTGCTGGAGGCGCCGAAGGTGTCGACCACCGGCGTCGCCGAGGACGACCGTGGCCAGGTTCTCGAGCTCGTCGAGATCGCCGAGAACACGATGAACGATCTCGCCGCTGAGGGCGAGAACGACATCTACCGCATGGTTCAGCAGCTCCGCCGCCGTCTGGGCAGGCACATCTCCCAGAAGTACGGCCGTGAGCCGATGATCCTGCCGACCATCGTCCCGATCGCCGCCGACACCGGTGCGGTCGACGACGAGGACGTCGAGGCGGCCCGCGAGTCGCTCTAAGGCTCCCATGCCTGACCGGCCCCAGCACTCTATGCTGGGGCCATGTCATTTTCCGCTGCTGAACGACGCCACCTCGCCGACCTGCTCCACCGGACCGGCCCGGACCAGGACACGCTGTGCGAGGGCTGGAGCACCCGCGACCTCGCCGCCCACCTCTACGTCCGGGAGAATAACCTCCTCGCCGCCGGCGGGGTGGCCCTGCCCGTGCTGGAACCCAGGTTGGTCAGGGCCATGGAGCAGCAGAAGGCCCGCGACTTCGATGAGCTGGTCGACGCTTGGGCGGCCGGACCCCCGCGCCTGAGTCCTTATTCCTTCCTTGACTCCAAGGTGAATGCCGCGGAACACTTCGTCCATCACGAGGACGTGCGGCGGGGTGGGGGTGTCGTGGAGCCACGCGAGTTCAGTCGGGCCGTCGAGGAGCAGCTGGGGACGGCCCTGAAGATCTCGGCGCCGATGATGCTGCGCGGCTCGCGTCTGCCGGTCGTGCTGACTCCGCGGGGATCCACGCCCATCGTCGTCGGCGGCCGAAGGGGCGTCAGCCGGCGCGGTGACGACGTGGTACGGGTGTCCGGGGCGGTGGGGGAGCTGCTGCTGTGGGTGTTCGGACGTGACGCGGTCGAGGTGGAGATCGACGGCGACGTATCGGCGGTCTCGCGTCCGGGCGCCTGAGGGGTCCGAGAGGTCGCGGTACCGTGAAAACGGTGCCGGGACCGGTGTGGCAGATGTGAAGGTTGGGGCGACTGTCACTAGAGTGGCAGGCATGTCTGCCACCAGCTCGACTAAGAAGTCGTCCCGCAAGAGCGATCGGAGATCCGCCGGTCCGGGCCGCGGATCCTCCCGCTCGGCGGGTTCGAGCCGCCCCGCTGGTCCCGCCGCCACGACCCAACTGAGCGCCACCGCCCACCGTGCCGCCGCCACCTCCACGGAAAGAACGGGCAGCGCCTTCAAGCCTGTGAGCCAGGGCATCGGTGCGCTGGTCGGGGCCACCGCCCGCGGGGTCGGCTCGATGACGCGCGGGGTCGGGCGCCTGCGTCGGAGCCGCTTCAACGACTCCGACATCTATGGGGAACCAGTTACGACCGGAGAGGAGACCATGCCGCAGAAGAATGAGATCGAGAAAGGTGCGTCGAAGCGGACCCGTCGGCGCGCGAGTGTCCCGGCGGCCGATGAGCTGGTCATCCAGGCCGAGCATGACGATGACGAACCCGGGGAGGGTGCCCTCGCGGAGCACGCGGATCTCTACGGACTGCTGCTGATCGGCCTGGCCGCGGTGCTCGGCGCCTCCGTCTGGCTCGACGTCGCCGGCCCGATCGGCCACGTCATCGCCACCGGGGCCCATCTGGTCATTGGCGCCGGCGCCCTCATCCTCCCGGTGGCGCTGGTGGCCGTCGCGATCGCCCTCATGCTCGACCTGCGGGCCAGCACCGCCGTCCGCGGCCGCGTCGCCCTGGGCCTGTCGATCATCACGGTCGCCATGCTGGGCCTCATCCACATCTTCTCCGGCAACCCCACCGACTGGGACGGGCGGATGGGGGCCGGTGGCGCCCTGGGGGCCTGGACCGGTGGTCTGCTGGCAGCCGGGTTCAGCTCCTACGTCGCCGTGCCGCTGCTGCTCCTGCTCATCATCTACGGAGCACTGCGAGTCACCGGGATCACCGTGCGCGAGATGGTCGAACTCATCCTCGACAGCGTCGGGGGCGGGCTCCGCCTGCCGGGCGGCCACGACGCCGGGGAGGGCGAGGAGGACGAGGACCTCTACGGCCATGTCGACACGGAGCTGGAGGAGCGGGCCTCGGGCCGCGCTGGCCGCGGCCCCCGCCGCCTCAGCCCCCGCGGGGTGAGCGCGCCCCGCCGTTCCTCGACCCCGATGGACAACTACCCGGTCGACGGCGAGGACGCCGGCGCCACGAAGCGGGTGCAGCGCAGCCTCTTCGACGACGACCTGCTTGACGACGAGCCACTCGACGACGCTGCGCCGCCGGCGACGGCCGCTGCCAGCGTCGCCAAGCCGCGCCGGCAGACCCCGAAACCGACGCCTTCCGACGCGGGCCCGCAGACCGACGAGCTGCCGGTGGTCAAGACCGAGCCCGGCGCCGACGCCGTGGCCGCCTCCCGGGAGGCCATGCGCCAGGCGATCGTGGCCCGTTCCGGCATCGACGCTGCGGCCGTCCCCGCCACGACCCCGAAGTCGGAGAGCGAACCGAAGCCGGCGACCCCGCCCGCTCCGCGTACCCCGGGCGTGGACAGCAGCTACGATCTGCCCTCCACTGATCTCCTCATCCCGGGCACGGCCCCGAAGACGCGCACCGAGGCCAACGACCGCATCATCGAGGCCATCACCGACGTCTTCGAGGAGTTCAAGGTCGACGCGCAGGTCACCGGGTTCTCCCGCGGCCCCACAGTCACCCGCTACGAGGTCGAGCTGGGCCCGGGCGTGAAGGTCTCCAAGATCACCAACCTCCAGTCCAACCTGGCCTATGCCGTGGCGACGGAAAACGTGCGCCTGCTGACCCCCATCCCGGGCAAGTCGCTGGTCGGCATCGAGGTCCCCAACCTCGACCGCGAGATGGTCCGCCTGGCCGACGTTCTCACTGCCCCGAGTGTGGTGTCCGACCACGATCCGATGCTCATCGGCCTGGGCAAGGACATCGAGGGCGAGTTCGTCTCCCACTCCATCCAGAAGATGCCGCACCTGCTGGTCGCCGGTTCCACCGGCTCCGGTAAATCCGCGTTCGTCAACTCGCTGCTGGTCTCCATCCTCACCCGCGCGACCCCGGAGGAGATCCGGCTCATCCTGGTCGACCCGAAAATGGTCGAGCTCACCCCCTACGAGGGCATCCCGCACCTGATCACCCCGATCATCACGCAGCCGAAGAAGGCCTCGGCCGCGCTGCAGTGGCTCGTCGAGGAGATGGAGCAGCGCTACATGGACATGAAGTCCGCGCGCGTGCGCCACGTCAAGGACTACAACAAGAAGGTGCTCTCCGGCGAGTACCAGGCTCCTCCGGGGTCCGAGCGGGAGCTCGAGCCGTACCCGTACATCGTCTGCGTGGTCGACGAGCTGGCCGACCTCATGATGACCGCTCCGAAGGAGATCGAGGAGTCCATCGTCCGTATTACCCAGAAGGCCCGTGCCGCGGGCATCCACCTGGTGCTGGCGACCCAGCGTCCGTCCGTCGACGTCGTCACCGGTCTGATCAAGACCAACGTGCCGTCCCGACTGGCCTTCGCGACCTCCTCGCTCACCGACTCCCGCGTCATCCTCGACCAGGGCGGCGCGGAGAAGCTCATCGGCATGGGCGACGCCCTGTTCATCCCGCAGGGCGCCGGCAAGCCGAAGCGCCTGCAGGGCGCCTTCGTCACCGACGAGGAGGTCCAGGCCGTCGTCGACGCCGCCAAGGACCAGGCCCAGCCCAACTACACCGAGGGCGTCACCGACGACAAGCAGGCCGAGGAAAAGAAGGTCATCGACGATGACATCGGCAAGGACATGGACGACCTGCTCGAGGCCGTCGAACTCGTCGTCACCTCCCAGCTGGGCTCGACCTCGATGCTCCAGCGCAAGCTGCGCATCGGATTCGCCAAGGCCGGCCGGCTCATGGACCTCATGGAGACCCGGGGCGTGGTCGGCCCCTCGCTCGGGTCCAAGGCTCGTGACGTCCTCATCAAGCCGGAGGAGCTCGACACGATCCTCTGGATGATCAAGGGAGCCGATCCCGCGGACGCTCCCCGTGAGGTGCTCGAGGAGCAGGGGCTGCTCGACTCCGGCACGGAGGGTGCGGCGCCGTCGACGGGCGATGACTGGGACGCCGACCCCGGTGACGCCGACGGGGGAGACGGCCGCACCGTCACCGCCACGTACAATCCCACCGGCGGGGCTTTCTAGATCTGATCTATGCGCTCGACCGGTGTTCCGCTACACTGGCTCGACGTGTGGAGGGGAGTACCCCATCAAACGGCACTGTCGTCAGCACGGCCCGTCACGGGCCCGGCGGTGCCGGCCAGCCCCCGGAAGCGGGCTGGTGGGGGAGACCTCCGGTCACTTACCGTATTCTTTTTACTGACCGGAGGGTTTACCTACCTATGTCTGTACCTCTATGGATTTGGATCCTGACCATCGTCGTGGTCCTGGGATTCTTCGCCTTCGACTTCATCACCCACGTGCGCACCCCGCATGAGCCGACGCTCAAGGAATCCGGTCTCTGGACCCTGTTCTACGTCGGCCTGGCCCTGCTCTTCGGCGTCGTCGTCTGGGTCGTCTGGGACGGCGAGCACGGCATGCAGTACTTCACGGGTTACGTGACGGAGAAGGCCCTGTCGGTTGACAATCTCTTCGTCTTCGCGCTGATCTTCGGCGCCTTCAAGATTCCCCGCCGCTACCAGCAGAAGGTCCTCCTCCTGGGCATCATCATGGCCCTGGCGTTCCGTCTCATCTTCATCCTGCTGGGCCAGGCGATCATCGCGGCCTGGTCCGACGTCTTCTACCTGTTCGCGCTATTCCTCATCTTCACCGCCGTCAAGCTCATTGTCGACGAGGTTCGCGACGCCGAAGAAACCAGCCCGGACGACATGCGCCTGATCCGGTGGATCCGCAAGGTCATCCCGGTCACCGGCCGCTACTTCCGCGATCACCTGTGGCTCAAGCAGAGCGGCAAGCTCGTCTTCACCCCGCTGTTCGTCGCGCTGGTGGCCATCGGCCTGGTCGACGTCATGTTCGCCCTCGACTCCATCCCCGCCATCTACGGCATCACCACCGAGGCGTTCCTGGTGTTCACCACCAATGCCTTCTCCCTGATGGGGCTGCGCCAGATGTACTTCCTGCTTGACGGCCTGCTGGACCGCATCGTCTTCCTGTCCTACGGACTCTCCGCCGTCCTGGGCTTCATCGGCGTCAAGCTGCTGCTGCACGCCCTGCACAACAACAACCTTCCCTTCATCAACGGCGGCGAGAACGTCCACTGGGGCCCGGAGATCTCCACGACCGGTTCGCTCCTGGTCATCGTCGCGCTGCTCACGGTCACCGTGGTGCTCTCGCTGTGGAAGGACGCCCGTGACCGCGCTCAGGGCGCCATCGACCCGAATCGTTCCCGCAAGGTCGACTACGACGACTTCGGCAACAAGCACTACGTCGACGAGAACGGTTACATGGTCGACGAGAACGGCAACGAGCTCGACTGGGACGGCAATGTCCTGTCCGGCCCGGGCGGCGACCCGTCCGGCGGGCACATCCACTAGCCGGATCACGAAGTCTCCCCATGCCCGACACCGGTGCATGGGGATTTTTCGCGTTCCGGGGAACTAGTCGAAGATGTTGAGGACCGGGGTCCAGGCCTTGATCTCGCGGCCCGGCAGGACACCCTCGAGGGCGTAGGGATCCCGGTCCATGAGAGCCTCCGCGTCGGCGACGGTCGACCCCTCGGCCAGCCGGATGAGGATCAGCGCGTCGCCGCCCTCGTAGGGGCCGGAGCCGACGAGGACGCCCTCGTCGAGCAGGCCCCTGAGAAACTCACGGTGGGTGGGGCGCACACGGGCGATGTTCTCGTCGCCTTCGGGGTAGCGGTAGGTCACGGCAAAGTAGTTCATGCGCCCGAGACTAGCGCCAATGCTGCCCGCCGGGGTTGAAGAGGTAGGGTGACCATTGTGAACACCACAGATCGGCAGCCGTCCGGGCGCAACTACCTGGAGGAAAACTTCAACCTGCCCAACGTGCTGACGAGCCTGCGCATCATCTTCATTCCGCTGTTCGCCTGGCTCGTCCTGGGCGAGCGATTCTGGTGGGCTCTCGCGCTTTTCGTCGCGCTGATGATCACCGACAAGCTCGACGGGGATATCGCCCGCGCCCGCAACCTCATCACGGATTTCGGCAAGATCGCCGATCCCATCGCCGACAAGGCGCTGATGACCACGGCGCTGGTCTGCCTCAACATCGTCGGTCTGCTGCCTGTCTGGATGACCGTCGTCATCGTCATCCGTGAGTTCGGCATCACCTTCTGGCGGATGTGGATGCTGCGCAACGGCAAGGTCGTCCCGGCCTCCAAGGGGGGCAAGATCAAGACGACACTGCAGACCTTGGCCGTCGGACTCTACCTGCTCCCGCTCGGTGACTGGATGTTCTGGCCGCGTTACCTGGTCATGCTGGCCGCCGTCCTCGTCACGGTCGTCACCGGCGTCCAATACCTGCTCGACTATCGGCGGGAAAACGCCCGGTGATCCCGTCTGACCAGGCCCCCGCCCGCATCGTCACCGAACTGACGCGACGTGCCGAGACACTCGCCTTCGCCGAGTCCCTCACCGCCGGCCTGGCCAGCGCCACCGTCGCTTCCGTGCCGGGGGCGTCCGCGGTTCTGCGCGGGGGCCTGGTCACCTACGCCACGGATCTCAAACACAGCCTGGCGGGCGTCGACGAGCAGCTGCTTGCCGACGCCGGCCCTGTCTCCGCCGACACCGCCGTGGCCATGGCCGAGGGCGCCCGCCGGGTGTGCGGGGCCGACTGGGGGGTGTCCCTCACCGGGGTCGCGGGACCTGATCCGCAGGACGGGCACCCGGTCGGCGAGGTCTTCATCGGCATCGCGGGCCCGGGTCGGGAGACCGTGGCGGTGCGCGCCCGCGCCGAAGGGCACATGGGCGTCGCTCCCGGCAGGCATTCCCCCGAGCCCGTCCCAGTGATGGTTGGGGACCGGAGCGAGATTCGTGGCTGGTCGGTGGCGGCGGCCCTGTCCGAGTTGCTCGGTGCCGTGTTGTCGCGGGGGTGAATTTCCGGTGAAGAAAACTTTCGGGGAAGGGGAACAAAATGGGGCGGACATCCGTTGTAGTGGGCAATGGCTACTAAAACTGCACTTGCACTGATGGATCCTCGGTTCAACGCCGAGACAGCGCTGACCCAGGCAAAGCCGAAGATGCTCCTGCGGGAGGCGCTGGGGCTGGCGCTGCGCGCCTACCGGGCGGACAAGAGCGTCACCCTGCGTGAACTCGCCGAACAGGCCCGGGTCTCGCCGGGTTACCTGTCCGAACTCGAACGCGGCCGTAAGGAGGTCTCCTCCGAGTTGCTGGCGAGCGTCTGTCACGCGCTCAACGCCTCGGTCGCCGACGTGCTCATTGAGGCCGCGTCGATCATGACCATGCCCAGCGTCAACGACGAACTCGCCAACACGACGCCGGCGGCAGCGGAGTAAACCGGCACGCGCGAGGTCCCGGCCTCCGCTACCATGGTCAACATGAGCGCGCTCACGTATGCGCGAATTAACTCGATTTAACGATTTCACCCCTCAGAAAGGTCCCCGGACATGGCGAACCCCTTTGCAAAGCTGTGGAACTACCTCATGGCGCTCTTCGACACCAAGATCGAGGAGAACGCGGACCCGAAGATCCAGATCCAGCAGGCCATCGAGGAGGCCCAGCGTCAGCACCAGGAGCTGTCCCAGCAGGCCGCCGCGGTCATCGGCAACCAGCGTCAGCTGGAGATGCAGCTGAACCGCCGCCTGGGTGAGATCGAGAAGCTGCAGGGCAACACCCGTCAGGCGCTGGAACTCTCGGACAAGGCCCGCGCCGAGGGCGACATGCAGAAGGCCCAGGAGTACGAGAACGCTGCAGAGGCCTTCGCCGCCCAGCTGGTGACCGCCGAGCAGGGCGTCGAGGACACCAAGACCCTCCACGACCAGGCCCTGCAGCAGGCCGCGCAGGCCAAGCAGGCCGTCGAGCGCAATTCCATGGCCCTGCAGCAGAAGGTCAACGAGCGCACCAAGCTGCTCAGCCAGCTCGAGCAGGCCAAGATGCAGGAGAAGGTCGCCGAGTCCCTGCAGTCCATGAGCGCCGTCTCCTCGGGCAACACGCCGAACCTCGACCAGGTGCGCGACAAGATCGAGAAGCGCTACGCCAACGCCCTCGGTCAGGCCGAGCTCGCCCAGAACTCCGTCCAGGGCCGCATGGCCGAGGTCGAGGCGGCCGGGGTTCAACTGGCCGGCCACTCCCGCCTGGAGCAGATCCGCGCGGAAATGAGCCAGGGCAAGGCCGTCGAGGCCGTCGAGGCCGGCGCCGCCAACCCGGCCATCGAGTCCGGCAACGCCGGCGCCGCCAACGTTGCCGACGACGCGGTTCAGCAGCGCATGCGCGAGCTGCGCGGCGAGGTATAGCCGACACTGCCCGCGCCCTGCGCCCCGTCACCGTAGCAGGAGGTGACGGGGCGCAGTCGTGTCCGGGGGCGCACACGTGTGCGACCCTTCGGCCGGGGTGCGGGGCGGGGAATACGCACACGTATGCGTTAATGCCCCGTCTTCCGCCACCGTCGGCACTTCGGCGGTGAACCACGCCTTGACGTGCCTAATCCCCGACGCCGCGGGCCATGAGGGCCTCGCCGAGATCGCGGGCCCGTTTGATGGACCGGATGATGACGGGGATGCCCAGGGCCGCCAGGGAAAACCCCAGGCCCCGGGCCTTTCGGGCCTCGAGCACTTCATGTACGGCCGCGGCCTGGAGGGGGATGAGCCGGATGGTCATCGCCATCGCCAGGGTGATCGTGTCCACGGGCAGGCCGAAGCGAACGAGGGGCCGCAGCCCGCGGTCGAAAGCGTCCATTAGTTCGGTGATGGTCGTGGTCAGGGTCAGTAGAGCCGCTGCCGCGACCGTGGCGAGGATGCCCACGACGGTCGCTACCGCCAGCTCCCAGCCGCGTTGCCACCACTGGAAGGCGCCGAGCAGGAGCAGGATGGGGATGACCGGCAGGACCTGGCCCAGCGCCACACGGGCGGGGATGCGGGCGACGGCGAAGCCTGCCGCGACGAGTGCCGCGGCGGCCAGGACCTGCCCGGGTTCGCGGGCGAAGACGGCCACGGCAAGGATGAAGACCACCAGGACGAGGAATTTGACCCCGGCCGGCAGCCGGTGAATCACCGTGCTGCCCGGGACGTGGACACCCAGCGGTAGGGACAGTCTGAACTGGGCCATCAGCGGCGACCGTCACCCTGGCCAGCGCCCGGGACCTCTGCGCCCATACGATCGACGTAGGCGGCGATCACGTCGCGGGGCGCCCCGTCGTCGACGATGCGACCCCCCTCAATGCACAGCACTCGGTCGAACTCCGTGAGCAGGTCGAGGTCGTGGGTGACGACGAGCAGCTGCTGCTCGAGGCGGGCGAATTCGCGGGCGATGCGCATGCGGTTGCGCAGGTCGAGGAGGGTGGTCGGTTCGTCGGCGATGATGAGCTCCGGTTCCATCACCAGCACCGCAGCCAACGCCAACAGCTGCTTCTGACCGCCGGAGAGGGTGTGCGGCGAGTCGGCGGCGTGGGGAAGCAGACCGAAGCGGTCGAGTGCCCCGGTGACCCGGGAGTCGCGTTCCTGCCGGGTGAGCTTGAGCCGGCGGAGGGAAAAAGCGACGTCCTCGCGCACGCTCGGCATGATGATCTGGCTGTCGGCGTCGGAGAAAACGAAGCCCACCCGGCGCCGGATGGCGCGGCCGTGGGCGGAGACGTCGAGACCGTCGACGGTGACGCTGCCGGAGGTCGGATCGGCCAAGCCGTTGATGAGCCTGGCCAAGGTCGATTTTCCTGAGCCGTTGGCGCCGATGACGCCGATGCGATCTTCGCTCAAGGCGGTGGTGAGGGGGCCGAGGATGGTCTGCGGCGAGCCGGATCCGTCCGCCGGATCGACGGAGACGACGACGTCCTGGAAGGAAATGACGGGCATGACGCGGAAGACTACTTGCCCGGGTGCTTCGGTCGCGACAGCAGATCCGGGAAGGCGGCGTGCACGGCGAGGGCGATGATGACCATGACCGCGAACTTGCCGAGAGCCGGGAGGATGAACGGGGCCTGGGACACGGTGGCTTCGGCCAGGGAGAGGCCCGAGCGCCACATGAGGCCGAGGATGCCGCAGGCGTACTGCACGAGCAGACCGACCGCGGCGGCAATGCTGAACCAGGCGATCTGTTCGCCGCGGCGCCGGGGACGGGCGCGGTACGCGAGGGCGCCGGCGACCGCCGGGGAGAGCAGGTAACCGACCAGGTAGCCGACGGTGGGGCCGCCGAGGGCGGACAGCGTGGACCGGCCACCGGCCAGGACCGGAAGTCCGACCAGGCCCAGGGCAAGGAACAGTGCGGCAGCGAGGAAGCCGCGCCTGCCACCGAGGACGAGGCCCGCCAGGACGATGACGGCGTTCTGCAGGACGACCGGGACGCCCGCGGCGCCGACCGGGATGGACACGAACGCGAAGACGATGACCAGGGCAGCAAAGATGGCGACGTAGGCCAGGTCGATCATGGAGCTTCGGGCCGAGCCCCGCGTGGAGGTGGTGGTAGTCATACCGAACATCTTACATTAAACATCGTTCAACCTGCAAACGACGCGAATTTCGGGCGCTGGAGTCCTGAGGTGGCACCGTGGCTACGATGAGGGGTATGCGTCTGACGGAATTCCATCAGCTCCTCGCCGACGAGTTCGGCGAGCAGGAGGGCAAGTGGATTGCCCATTCCCACGTTCTCCATGTCGGTGAAGGAGGGGCGGGGACGGCTGAGGAGCTCATCGACGCCGGCGTCGACCCCCGGGACGTCTGGCGCGGGCTCTGCGAGGACTTTGACATTCCCGAGGAGCGGCGGCTCGGAATTGACCGCCCCGGCGACTGAGAATCCCGCCGGCGCCCGAGTCGCATTCGAACAATTGTGCGTGTAAGTTCGAGGGTGAAATCCGGTGATGTCCGTCGATCCGGCTAGTGTTCGCACCTGAGCAATCGGCATCCGGGGAGCCTGTGAGCGTTCCCCGCAGTCTAACTGGGTGAGAGGGTTCCGATTTCCGATGTGCGCCGTTCATGACGGCACCGGCATCGACAACATACGACAGAAGGAAAGATCACATGGCTAAGAAGACCTCCGGCAGCAGCAAGCTCGCAGCCCCGGATTCCGACCGTAAGAAGGCGCTCGACGCGGCGATGTCCATGATCGAGAAGGACTTCGGCAAGGGTGCGGTCATGCGGCTGGGTGACCAGCAGCGTGCCCCGATCCAGACCATCTCCTCGGGCAACACCGCCATTGACGTCGCCCTGGGCATCGGCGGGTTCCCCCGCGGCCGGATCGTCGAGATCTACGGTCCGGAGTCCTCGGGTAAAACGACGGTCGCCCTGCACGCCATCGCGCAGGCCCAGAAGGCCGGCGGTATCGCCGCGTTCGTTGATGCGGAGCATGCCCTGGACCCGGATTACGCTAAGAAGCTGGGCGTCGACACGGACAACCTCCTAGTCTCCCAGCCGGACACCGGCGAGCAGGCCCTCGAAATCGCTGACATGCTGGTTCGTTCCGGCGCCATTGACATCATCGTCATCGACTCCGTCGCGGCACTGACCCCGAAGGCGGAGATCGAGGGCGAGATGGGCGACAGTCACGTCGGTCTCCAGGCCCGACTCATGTCCCAGGCACTGCGCAAGATGACGGGTGCCCTCTACAATTCGGGCACCACCGCCATCTTCATCAACCAGCTGCGTGAGAAGATCGGGGTCATGTTCGGTTCCCCGGAGACCACCACCGGCGGCAAGGCCCTGAAGTTCTACTCTTCCGTGCGTCTGGACGTCCGCCGGATCCAGACCCTGAAGGAGGGGCAGGACGCCATCGGCAACCGCACCCGAGTCAAGGTCGTCAAGAACAAGGTGTCCCCGCCGTTCAAGATCGCTGAATTCGACATCATCTACGGCGAGGGCATCTCCCGCGAGTCCTCGATCATCGATCTGGGCGTCGAGAACGGGATCGTGAAGAAGTCGGGCTCCTGGTTCACCTACAACGGCGACCAGCTCGGCCAGGGTAAGGAAAAAGCCCGCATTTTCCTCAAGGAGAACCCGGATCTCGCCGACGAGATCGAGCGTCTGATCTTCGAGAAGCTCGGCATCGGGGAGTTCGCCGCCAAGGCCGGCGAGGAGAACCAGGATATGGCCGTCCCGGGTGTGGGGGACGACTTGAGTGATGACCCGGTCGACATGGTCCCGAACGTCGATTTCGATGATGAGGATGACGAGTAAACCGGATCCGGAGAAGATCGAGCAGCTCCGCCAGGCGTTGGCCGAGCACGCCGCCAGCACCTCCGGCACGGGACTGTTCGACGCCGAAGCAGAGGAAGCCAAGGCCAGCGTGCGCAAGCGCGCTCTCGGCCTGCTCGATCAGCGGGCCCGGTCACGGGCGGAGCTGCGCGGCCGCCTGATTGACGCTGAGTTCAATCCGGGAACCGTGGACGAGGTCATCGACGATCTCACCCGGGCCGGGCTGATCGACGACGCCGCCTTCGCCCGCGAATGGGTGCGCCAGCGGCACGCCCGCCGGGGCAAGTCCGCCAGCGCCCTCGACCGTGAGCTGCGCGACAAGGGCGTCGACGGGTCGATCCGCGCCGAGGCCCTCGATCAGATCGACGCCGAGGACGAGGAGGCCACCGCTCGGAAGTTCGCCGAAAAGAAGGCCCGTTCCCTGCGGGAGGCGCCCGCCGACTATCAGGAGTACCAGAAGGCTCTGCGCAGGGTCGTGGGCGTCCTCGCTCGGCGTGGTTTCCCCAACGCAATGTCGATGCAGATAGCGAGAGAGGTCCTCGACGCACGCATCGAGAACCTCTCTGAGACCGACTCCGGGTAGCAGCTCCTACTCGGCCGGGTTACGGATTTCCCGGTAGCCCGGGGCGTGCCAGTCGACGTTGACGTTGTCCTTGGTGTCGATGCCCTGATCGGGTTCCTCGGGTACCTTGGCGAAGATGTTCCGGCGGGCCCGGCCAGCACGTAGCTGACGTTCAACCCGTTCGGCCAGCAGCGTCAGACCCCAGTTGATGGCGATCATGATGATCGCGACCACGATCAGGGAAGCCAGGTAGTTCTGATTGGCGGAGGAGGACTGGATGCCGGAGCGGACGATCTCGACGTAGCCGATCTGGTAGCCGAGGGCGGAGTCCTTGAGCGCGATGACCATCTGCGAAATCAGGGCGGGCAGCATCGCCGCGACCGCCTGGGGCAGAAGGATCTGCCACATGGTCTGGCGATGCGACAGCCCCAGCGCCCGGGCTGCCTCGGTCTGTCCCTTGGGCAGGGACTTGATGCCGGCCCGCAGGATCTCGGCGATGACCGAGCCGTTGTACAGCGTCAGCGCGACGACCACGGCGGCAAAAGCCAGGTCGCGGGGTGGGACGACGTCATAGACCGCGAAGAACTGGTAGAGGAAGATCATCAGCAGCAGCACTGGAATGGCCCGGAAGAATTCGACGATGATGCCGCAGATCCAGCGGACCAGCGCAACTTCGGAGAGTCGTCCCAGGCCGAGCAGCACGCCGGCGACCACCGCAAGGATGATGGAGGCCACCGCGGATTTGAGCGTTCCCCACAGGCCGGGCAACAGGTACGTCGTCCACGTTTGCGGATCGATGAACGGTCGCCACTTGGAGGCGGCGAGCTGGCCGTTGTTGTTCAGCGTCCAGAGCACCCACCCGATGATTGCGAGGAGCACCACAGTGGTGATGACCGAATAAACGGTGTTGTTGCGGCGGGCGACGGGCCCGGGGGCGTCGTAGAGGACGGTGGCGCGGACGTTCGACATTACTTCTTCACCGCCAGTCGGTTGGAGAGTGAACCCAGCGCCAGGCCCATGGGCAGGGTGAGGATGATGAAGCCGAGGGCGAAGGCGCCGAAGATGAGGAACAGCTGGTTGGCGTGCATCTCGATGACGGACTTCATCAGCAGGGAGGCCTCCGCGACGCCGATGGCCGAGGCGATCGTCGTGTTCTTGGTCAGGGCGATCAGGGTGTTGCCCAGCGGTACGGTGGCGGCGCGGATGGCCTGGGGGAAGACGATCAGGCTGAAGAGCTGGTTGAAATTCATGCCCAGGGAACGGGCGGCCTCGGCCTGTCCGAAGTGGACGGTGTTGATGCCCGAGCGCAATGATTCCGCCACGAAGGTGGAGGTGTAGAGCACGAAGCCGAGCACGGCGAGACGGAAGTTCTGGTCGACGAGGAAGGTCGGGGACTGCCGGTCGGCGAGCAGGAGGCCGAGGTTCTGGTAGAGCCCGAAGGAGCAGAACAGGATGATGAGCGTCAGCGGGGTGTTGCGCACCGTGTTGATGTAGGTCGCGGACAACGAACGAAGCACCCGGACGGGGGAGACGCGCATCGCAGTCAGGATGATGCCGAGGATGAGCGCGCCGATGGCGGAGTAGATGGTCAGCTGGATGGTGAGCCAGAAGGCCGACAGGATGTCCGGCCACAGGGCGTCCCGCAAAGGATTCATGGCGGTGGTGCCTCCTTGAGTGCTGGGGTTTCGCGAAGCAGGTGGGTGGGGCATGAGTACGCCGCCGCCGTGAACCACGACGGCGGCGCGACTTCACGGGGCTACTGGTCGAGGAAGGAGAGATCGCCCGGGGTGCCCGGGGTGATGCCTTCGCCGGCGCCGAGATTGGCGGAGACGTACTCGTCGAAGGACCCGTCCTCCTGCATCCTCTCCAGGGCGGCGTTGATGGCGTCGGTGCCCTCTTGGTCATCCTTGGCCAGGCCGATGCCGTAGTACTCGTCGGTGAACGGCTTGCCGTCCTTGGTCATCTCAATGACCTGGAAGTCACCCGGGGCCTGCTCGGAGTAGCCGTTGAGGATGGTGGCGTCCGTGGTCATGGCGTCGACGTTGCCCTGGCGAAGTGCCTCGGTGCAGGAGGAGTAGGTGTCGTATTCCTGCAGCTGGACGCTCGGCAGGGTCTCCTTGACCTTCTGCGCCGGGGTCGAGCCTGTGACCGAGCACAGGATCTTGCCGTCGAGGGATTCGAGGCCGGTGATGGAGTCATCGTCGGCGCGGGCGAGAAGCGCCTGGTGGGTCACCAGGTAGGGGCCGCCGAAGTTGACGGATTCGGCGCGGCCGGAGTTGATGGAGTAGGTCGCGGTGATCATGTCGACCTCGCCGTTCTGGATGAGGGTCTCGCGCTGGGCCGAGGGGGTCTCGCGCCAGGTGATCTCCGGTTCAGCCCAGCCGTTCTCTTCGGCGATGGAGTTGACGACGTAGGTGGCGACGTCGACGTCGAGCCCGGTCATCGTGCCGTCCGGGTTGCGCATGCCCAGGCCGGGCTGGTCGTACTTGGTGCCGAGGGTGACGGCGCCTGACTCGATGTTGGCGAGCAGGCCGTCCCCGCCGCCGGAGGAATCGGAGCAGGCGACCAGGGCGGTGGCGGCCGCCGCGGTGAGGGCGAGGGTGGCGGAGATTCGGGAGAAGTTGCGGTGCATGGTGGTGCTCCTTGTCGAATGTTCTGTGTAAGTGGTGCCGGGCGTCTAATGGGCGAGGATCTTGCCGAGGAAGTCCTTGGCGCGCTCCGACTTCGGGTTGGAGAAGAACTCGTCCGGGGTGGCGTCCTCGACAATCCTGCCGTCGGCCATGAAGAGGATGCGGTCGGCGGCCTTGCGGGCGAAGCCCATCTCGTGGGTGACCACGACCATGGTCATGCCCTCCTTAGCCAGGCCGGCCATGACGTCCAGGACTTCGTTGACCATTTCCGGGTCGAGGGCGGAGGTGGGCTCGTCGAAAAGCATGATCTTGGGGTTCATCGCGAGGGCGCGGGCGATGGCCACGCGCTGCTGCTGGCCGCCCGAGAGCTGGGCCGGGTACTTGTCGGCCTGGTTGGCGATACCGACGCGCTCGAGCAGGCGCATCGCGTTCGCGTCCGCTTCGCTCTTGGACTGCTTCCTGACCTTCCTCGGCCCCAGGGTGACGTTGTCCTTGATGGTCATGTGGGGGAAGAGGTTGAACTGCTGGAACACCATCCCGACGTCGGCGCGCAGCCTCGCCAGGCCCTTGCCCTCCTCGGGAAGGAGCACGCCGTCGATCTTGATGGTGCCGTTGTCGATGGTTTCGAGGCGGTTGATCGTGCGGCAGAGGGTGGATTTTCCGGACCCGGACGGGCCGAGCACGACGACGACCTGTCCGGCGGGGACGGTGAGGTTGATGTCCGTCAGGGCCTGGAAATCGTCAAAGAACTTGTCCACGTTCTCCATGACGATCATGTGATTGTCTGCACCTTTCTCAGCGTGCGTGGGCTTAGTCATGTTTTACATGTTAGGCATGACACATATAGCCGGGGAAGCGTTGCTAGCAAAGGGCTTTTGATCATATCAGTGACTACACCCGAGGGTGGGTGAATCCGCAGGTTGCGACGGGGGGCTGGTCAGTTAGGTCACCCCCGAACTACTCACTAGAATCACGGGCGTGAAGCAGCACCTGAATCTTTCCCAGCACGGCCCCCTCGATCCGGCTACCATTCCCGCCCCGGCGGACAACTCGGGCGAGGGGCGTACCTTCGAGGTCCGCACCTTCGGCTGCCAGATGAACGTGCACGATTCGGAGCGATTATCCGGACTCCTGGAGTCCGCCGGCTACTCGGCCGTAGCGCCGGGCGAAGAGCCGGATCTGGTCGTGTTCAACACCTGCGCGGTCCGTGAGAACGCCGACAAACGCCTCTACGGCACGCTGGGCAATCTCAAGCAGACCAAGGACAACCGTCCGGGCATGCAGATCGCCGTGGGCGGCTGCCTGGCCCAGAAGGACAAGGACGTCGTCATCAAGAACGCGCCCTGGGTCGACGCCGTCTTCGGCACCCACAACATGGGCTCGCTGCCGGCGCTGCTCGAACGTGCCCGCCACAACGACGAGGCGCAGGTCGAGATCGTCGAGTCGCTCGAGCAGTTTCCTTCCGTGCTGCCCGCCAAGCGTGAATCCGCCTACGCCGGCTGGGTGTCGATCTCGGTGGGCTGCAACAACACGTGCACCTTCTGCATCGTGCCCAGCCTGCGCGGCAAGGAGGCGGACCGTCGCCCGGGCGACATCCTCGCTGAGGTGCAGGCGCTGGTCGATCAGGGCGTCACGGAGGTCACGCTGCTGGGACAGAACGTCAACGCCTACGGGGTGAACTTCACCGACCCGGAGCTGGAGCGCGACCGCTCGGCCTTCTCGAAGCTGCTGCGCGCCTGCGGGCGGATCGAGGGCCTGGAGCGCCTGCGCTTTACTTCGCCGCACCCGGCCGAGTTCACCTCCGACGTGATTGACGCGATGGCGGAGACCCCGAACGTCTGCCCGCAGCTGCACATGCCCCTGCAGTCCGGCTCGGACAAGGTGCTCAAGGACATGCGCCGCTCCTACCGCTCCGCCAAGTTCCTCGCCATCCTCGACGAGGTCCGTGCCAAGATTCCGGATGCCTCCATCACCACCGACATCATCGTCGGCTTCCCCGGTGAAACGGAGGAGGATTTTCAGGCCACCCTCGACGTCGTCGAGCGTGCCCGTTTCACCAGCGCCTTCACCTTCCAGTACTCGCCGCGGCCTGGTACCCCGGCCGCGGAGTATGCGGAGCAGATCCCCAAGGACGTCGTCCAGCACCGCTTCGAACGACTCGTCGAGCTCCAGGACCGCATCGCCGAAGAAGACAACGCCAGGCTCGTCGGAACGGAGGCGGAGCTGCTCGTCCAGGAGGACGGCCGCAAGGATTCGCGCAGCCACCGCATGTCCGGCCGTGCCCGTGACGGCCGCCTGGTCCATTTCGATCCCGCCGGCAACCTCGACGGTGAGATTCGCCCGGGCGACGTCGTGACGGTCACGATCACCGACTCGAAGCCCTATTTCCTCATCGCGGACTCCGGCGTCCACACCCACCGGCGTACCCGCGCCGGCGACAACGCCGCGGCCGGGACGGTCCCGACCACCGCGCCGATCGGGGTGGGACTGGGGTTGCCCTCCATCGGCGCACCCGGCCGGGCCTGAGCGCGACCGGGGCTAGGATGGACCCCGAGACACCACCCACCGCAGCAACTGGAGACGATTCAGACGTGACTGAGCAGCCCGCAGCGCACCCCGACCCGAGCGCCGACAGGGGAGGCGAACGCCGCGACGCCGTGGACAAGGTCACCAGCACCCTGGCGGCCGCCGAAACCAACCGGCAGTTGGCTGAGGCCGAGAAGAAGGCCGCCGGCCGCATGACCCTCGGCCCCTACCTGTGGTGGCTGGTCGCGGCGCTGGTCCTCTACGCGGTCTACCTAGTCGTGCCGCACGCGGGTGACGTCCGGGGCTTTGAGGTCACCTTCCGCCTGCCGGCCGCGGTCGATTCCGGCATCAAGATCACCGAGTACGTCTTCGCCTGGCTGATGCTCGGCGGCCTGGGCGTCTTTACGACGCTGACCGTGCTCACCCGTCGCACCGTCTTCGGCCTGATCGCATGGATGTTCGTCACGGTCGGGGTGTTCTACTCGCTGTTCGCGATGTGGCTGCGCATGACCCGTTCCTCCGCGGACGACGGCGTCAACGTCGGCGTCGGCATGGCCGTGGCCGTCGTCGCGGTGTTCATCGCCGAGATCGCCTATGCCATAGTCGCCCTGCGCAGGAGTCCCGAACAGGCCCGCATCGCCGAGGAGCGGGCCCGCCACGCCAATCTCGACGAGGTCGGCTACGCCCAGCGCGAGGCCAGGACGGGCGGGGAGGCCGCTGCCCAGCCGAACCCGCTGCTTGCCGACGACCGACGCCAGCGCGCGGCCCGGCGACACGGCACCACCGGCGACTAGCCGGAGAGACTACCCCAGCACGCGCTGCCAGGCCGAGGACCCGCTGACGGGTTCTCGGCCCACTGCGTCGTTGATGCGCAGCATCGCCTCGTGGGTGGTGGCGTTGGAGGTATAGACCCGGGTGGCGTCCGGCCAGGTCTCGCGGAGCGCGGTCAGGCCCCAGCGCGTGACCGCTAGTCCGAACCCCCGCCCGCGGTGCCTGGCGGCCACGAAGGTCACGCCCTGCTCGACGACGCCGGGGGTGGAGCCGGCGTGCGTCATGAATTCGGTCAGGGCCAGGGCACTGCCCTCGGCGTCGACGAGCAGCACCAGCAGGTGATGGCCGTCCCGGTCGTGCAGCCGGGCGGCGGCGTCGGAGAGGCGCTGCGGCGTCCACACGGCGCGTTCGGTGCGCAGACCGCCGTGTGGGACGTCGGTGGAGGCGTCGGAGAGCAGCGTCAGGACGTCGTCGATGAGGTGTGGGGGAACGGCGTAGTCGGAGACGACCTCGACGCGCAGATCCTCCGGCAGAGCGGCGGGCCGGGAGTCGGGGACGGGCAGCGCCGACTGCACCTCGGTCAGCGCCCGCTCGAAGCCGAGGGCGGCGAGGCTCCTGGCCATCGGGCCGGTGCCCGGGGTCTGCCCGACGGGATGGACGATCCAGATCTGGAGGACGTGGCGGCCCAGGGTGCGGGCGGCGTCAACGACGGCGTCGACGAGCGTGCGGATCACGGTGCGGGCCTGCTCACCGAGATCCTCGCCCGGCATCGGCAGGTACTCGACGTCGAGGACGAGTTCGAATTCAATGATGTCGCGCTCCTCGAGCAGGGGGACGCTCAGGTGCGTGAAGCCGAGGACGTCGTGCACCGGGGAGGCGTCCTCCGGCGCGGAGGATGAGATGAGCGGGTGCCCGAGCGCGGAGCGCGGAGCGTCGAGTTGCCCGTCGACCAGCGCGAGCAGGATCGAATCCGACTCGGAGGAGCCCTTCAGGCGGGAGAAGACCCGCTCGAGCGATACGCTAGCGGCCGCGTCCCCGGTGGCCTCCTGGGCGGCCAGGTTGGCCATGAAGACAAAAGTGCGCAGGTCGTCGGACGGTTCTTCGGAGGCGACCGGCCGATCGAACTGCGCAATCTGCGGCATGGGGGTTACCCCTCGACGGCGTTGCGGGCGACCTCGGCGAACTCGGTCCACTGAGCGGCCTGGGCGCGCAGGTCAGCGGCCTTCTTGGCGTTGCCCTTGGCCTCGGCGGCCTCGGCCTGGGCGGTGAAGTCGTCGGCCTTGGCCTGGAACTGGTCGACGCGGGCCTGGGCCTCCGGGTCGGTGCGACGCCACCGGGCGTCCTCGGCGTCGGAGACGCGCTGCTCGATGGCGCCGATCTTGTCCTCGTACTCCCGGACCTGACCACGCGGGACGAAGCCGATCTCCTCCCACTTCTCCTGCAGCTCGCGCAGTTTCGCCTTGGCGGCGTCGAGGCCCTTGGCCGGATCGATCTGGGCGTCGTACTCGGCCAGCAGGGCGTCCTTGGCCTGCGCGTTGGTGGCGAACTCCTGGTCCCGCTCGGCGTTGACCGCGTCCCGGGCACCGAAGAACCTGTCCTGGGCGGCCCGGAACTGGCTCCAGAGCTTGTCGTCGTCCCCGCGCGGGGCGCGGCCGGCGGCCTTCCACTCCTTCATCAGGTCGCGGTAGGCACGGGCGGTCTCGTTCCAGTCCGTGGACTCCTGCAGGGCCTCCGCACGGGCGACGAGGTCCTCCTTCTTGCGCTTGGCGTCCGCACGGGTGCGGTCGAGCTCGGCGAAGTGGGAGCCGCGGCGACGGTTGAAGGCGTCGCGGGCGCGGGAGTAGCGCTTCCACAGGGCGTCGTCGGTCTTCCTGTCGATGCCCTTGATCTGCTTCCATTCGTCGAGGATCTGGCGGATGCGGTCGCCCGCGCCCTTCCAGTCGGTGGAGTTCTCCGCGATTTCCTCGGCCTCGGCGGCCAGCGCCTCCTTGGCGGCGACGGCCTCCTCGCGCCGCCGGGCCTTGGCCTCCTTGGCCTGCTCCCCGGCCTCCTCGGAGTGTCCGATGATGGAGTCCAGACGCTTGTCGAGGGCGGGCAGATCGCCGATGACTGCGGCGGTCGGCAGGGTGGCCTTGAGCTCCTCGGCCTGGGTGCGGAGCGTGGCGGCCTCCTCCGGATGGGCGATGAGGCGGGCCTCAAGGAGCTCGATCTCGGTGGCCAGGTCGTCGAAGCGGGCGCCGTAGTGGGCCAGGCCCTCCTCCGGGGTGCCGGCCTGCCAGGAGCCGATCTCGCGCTCGCCGCCGTCGGCGGTGGTGACGAAGACGGTGCCGTCAGCGTCAATCCGGCCGAACTTCGAGGGGTCGTTGGCGGGTGGCGCGGCCACCGGAACCGGGGTCGGGGTCGGGGTCACGCCGGGACGAGCCCCGGGGCGAGGACCCGGCTTCGGGCCGGGCCGGGGGGCCGTCGGCTTCGGTGCGTCGGGGTTCGGGGAGGGGGTCGAAGAAGTGGTCATCATCTCGTCCTTGGTGTGGTCGGTGCGCCGCGCGACGCGGCTGCCGGTGGAACCTGCCCCCGGCTTCGGGCCGGGAACGGGGCCGAAAGGGGAACAGGTTCGGGAACATAAACAACATACCGCGCAGGGGGTGCCGGTGGTGTCGCCGGGACATAAATCCGACCTTGGATACACCCCGCTAGGGTGGAACGGTGATGGACACACGCACAGATTCCGCCCCGTTGATCGTCATGTCGGCCTCGCCTGCCCAGGTCCGTGACCTGGCGCCGGCCGAAGACGCATCGCGTGAGCTCGCCCGTCGCACCGGAGAGCTGGTCGCCCGCCTCGGCGCCGGAGGCCGACCGATCGAGCTGGTCGCCAGCCGGGACGAGCGCTGGCGCACCGGGCAGGTCGGCTCCTTCCGCGCCTGGGGCGCCCCACAGGTCACCGTCGGGCAGGGGCATCACCTTCCCGAGCTGGTCGCTCGCCACGTCCTCGGTGGCCGTGAAATCACCTCTGTGCGCGACCGAATCGGTGAAATCAACCCCGAGGCCTTGACAATTGTCGCTGTCGACGGTTCCGCCGGCATGACCGACCGCGCCCCGCTCGCGCTGCTCGAGGGGGCGGGCGACGCTCACCGGGCGCTCCTCGGCCTGCTGGCGGGCGCCGGCCTGTGCCTGAACCACGCAGAGCTTGACGACGCCGGGGTGATCGAACCCCGGCTCTGGCTGGAACTGGCGGCGCTGCCCGTGCGACGGGCGAACCTCGAATACCACGACACCCACCTCGGCGTCGGCCGCTACCTGGCGGCCTGGTGCGTCGGGCCGGCTCAGTAGGGTGTCAGCCATGACCACACCCATCGCGATCGTCGGTCCCACCGCCTCCGGAAAATCGGCGCTTTCCCTGGTCCTCGCGCATGAGCTCGACGGGGAGATCGTCAACGTGGACTCCATGCAGCTCTACCGCGGCATGGACATCGGCACGGCCAAGCTCACGGTGACGGAACGCGAGGGCATCCCGCACCACATGCTCGACGTCTGGGACGTCACCGAAGCCGCCTCGGTCGCCCGCTACCAGCGCGAGGCCGTGGCCGCGGTGGAGGAAATCGCCTCCCGCGGTAAACGGCCCATCCTGGTCGGCGGCTCGATGCTCTACGTGCAGTCGCTCGTCGACGACTGGCAGTTCCCCCCGACGGATCCGGCGGTGCGCGCGAAGTTCGAGGCCAGGCTGGCGGACATCGGGGTGGACGCGCTGCATGCGGAACTGGCCGGCGTCGACAAGCAGGCGGCGGAGACCATCGAGGACAAGGATCCGCGTCGGACGGTGCGCGCCCTGGAAGTCATTGAACTGACGGGCCAGCCCTACCAGGCCTCACAACCGCCCCGCGACGCGGCGCCGCGATGGGGGACGATCCTGCTCGGGCTGCGCACCACCCCGGAGTGGCTGAACCCGCGTATCGACGTGCGCACCCGCCAGATGTTCGAGCAGGGTCTGGTAGCCGAGACACAGGGGTTGATCGAGGACCACGGTCTGCTCGAGGACTCCACCGCCGGGCGGGCCATCGGCTACGCCCAGGTCTTCGCCCACCTGCGCGGAGAATACGACCTGGAGACCGCGGTGGAGCGTACCGTCACCGGAACCCGGCGCTACGTGCGCCGACAGCGCTCCTGGTTCAACCGGGACAAGCGCATCAACTGGCTGGACGCCGCCGGGGACACCGTGGCACAGGCCAGGAGGGCGCTGGGCGGTTAAGGGCCGGTCGGGGCGCGATCGTCTTCAGTCGGTTCCTTTTCGCCCGGTTAGTGTCCCGGCCCGATCTCCTTCGCGGCGACGCGTGCCCGCCACCAGGCCTCCTGCAGTTGCTGGGAGCGCTGGTCGGTGATGGCCAGGAGATTCTCCAGTTCGGTCTCGCTGAGGGTCTCGTCCGCCAGGTGCGTGTCCAGCCGGCGGAGGAAGCGCTCCGCGGTTGCGCGCATGTGGTGATACGCCGAGACGTCCGGAGACTCGGAGTCGGGGTTGAGCAGTTCGGGCCGGTGCAGGGTGCGGTCGGCGAGGTGCTCGGCGTCCTCGGAGTAGGCGAACTGCTCGTAGAGGCCCAGTACGTCGCTGAGGTCCCCGGCGGCGTGGCGCAGCGAGGAACGCAGCTTCTCCTGCCGGTCCGAGGGGCGCCGCCCGGAAATGTAGAAGGCCGTGCCGAGGACGAGGGAGATGCCCAGGACCAGCCCGAGCGTCTTGAAAGCGAGAAGCATGAGCACCGCCGCCAGCGTGGCGCCGATCATCAGCGCGATACCGGTGGGGATGCCCATGCTCGCTCGCTTCGGGGAACCTAGTGACCGCCGCAGCCGCAGGAGCCGCCGCACCCGCCGCAGCCCCCGCCCATCGGGGACTTCACGGCGGCGGTCATGACGGCCGTGCCGACGATGACGTTGCCCGGCTGGGGAAGCTCCTCGGCGTCCGGCAGACAGACGTCGAAGGGGAAGGCGCCGTCGACCTGTGCATAGATGAAACGCTGGTTGGTCAGCTGGTTGATGCGGTACTCCGCCTCGAGGACGCGGGCGGAGAACTGCGCGGAAGCGTCCGGGGCGGCGGCCCCGTCGCCGGCGGCGACGATCTGGGCGCCCTCGGAGATGAGCTGGCCGACGAGCTCCCCGGTGGTCTCCTGGTAGACGTCGGTGGAGTCGTAGACCTTGTGGCCCAGCACCAGGGCGGTGACGCCGAGTTCGGCCCACTCCTGGGTCGGCTCGTCCACCAGGATCGGTCCCTGCGCCAGGTTGGCGGTGACGGCCATCATCGACTTGCCGAAGGGGTCCATCACCTCGAGGTAGGCCAGGACATCATTGACCATGCTCACGTTGCCGTAGGTGCGGGTCGCGGAGTCGAACCCGGCGTAGGTGGCGAAGGGCTCCACGGCGAGGATGTTGATCTGGGCGCCTGAGTTGTCCGAGTACTGAATCAGCTGGCCACCGCGGACTTCGCCGGTGACTGCGAGACGGTCGGTGGCGATGGCGGCTTCCACGGCGTCCTGCCAACGGTCGAAACCGAGGCCGATGCTCTTCAAATCGGTGCTCATACCTGACTACCTTATCCTGTGCGTGGGTGGGGACGAATACGCCCCGGGGCGATTGCGTGGAAGAATAGGGCTTAATGACCAATTCTGACAAGCATGACGATCTGTTGGCCCGCGCTTTCCGGGACAACGCCCCCCAGGCCGACTCCAGCGAGGACACCGGCACGGACCTGAGCGGGCTCATCAACGCCACCCCCACGACCGGTGAACAGGACCTCGCGGAGCGCGATTCCTTCCGTCGCGTCACCCGCGGTTCAGAGATTCGCTCCCAGGACCACGAGGACATCACCGAGGTCGAGTACCGCCAGGTCCGCCTGGAACAGGTCATCCTCGTGGGCGTGTGGACCGAGGGCACCACCGCCGAGGTCGAGGCCAACATGGAGGAGCTCACCGCGCTCGCCGAGACCGCCGGCGCGGAGGTGCTCGACATGCTCTACCAGAAGCGGGACAAGCCCGACCCCGGCACCTACATCGGTTCCGGCAAGGTCGCCGAGCTGCGTGAGATCATCCAGGCCACCGGCGCCGACACCGTCATCGCCGACGGTGAACTCTCTCCGGGCCAGCTCATCGCGCTCGAGGACAAGCTCAACACCAAGGTCATCGACCGCACCATGCTCATCCTCGACATCTTCGCGCAGCACGCGAAGTCGAAGGAGGGCAAGGCCCAGGTCTCGCTGGCCCAGATGGAGTACCTCTACACCCGCGTCCGCGGCTGGGGCGGAAACCTCTCCCGCCAGGCGGGCGGCCGTGCCGGTTCCAACGGCGGCGTCGGCCTGCGCGGCCCCGGCGAGACCAAGATCGAGTCCGACCGGCGCCGGCTGCGCACCGATATGGCGAAGCTGCGCCGCGAGCTGAAGGGCATGAAGACCGCCCGCGAGATCAAGCGCTCCCGACGCCGCGCCTCGGTGACCCCGCAGATCGCGATCGCGGGGTACACCAACGCCGGGAAGTCCTCCCTCATCAACGCCCTCACCGGGGCCGGTGTGCTGGTCGAGGACGCACTCTTCGCGACGCTCGACCCGACCACCCGCCGCGCCGAGCTCGCCGACGGGCGCGCGGTGGTCTTCACCGACACCGTCGGCTTCGTCCGGCACCTGCCTACCCAGCTGGTCGAGGCCTTCAAATCCACGATCGAGGAGGTTCTCGGCGCCGACCTGATCCTGCACGTCGTCGACGGCTCTGATCCTTTCCCGCTCAAGCAGATCGAGGCCGTCAACAAGGTCCTCTACGAGATCGTGCGGGAAACGGGGGAGACCATGCCCCCGGAGATCATCGTCGTCAACAAGATCGACCAGGCCGACCCGCTGGTGCTCGCCGAGCTGCGGCACGTCCTCGGCAATGACGACGTCGTCTTCACCTCCGCGGCCACCGGGGAGGGGATTGACGAGCTCATGGCGCGCGTCGAGCTGCATCTCAACGCCCGCGACGCCCACGTTCGGCTGCTCATTCCCTTCACCCGAGGCGACCTTGTGGCCCAGATCCATGAGGTCGGCACTGTCCTCAGCGAGGAATACGCGAACGAGGGCACTCTGCTCGACGTGCGCCTGCCCGGCGTCGTCGCCGACTCCCTGACCGACTTCGTCGTCGACCGGGCGGGGGAGGACCCCGCCGACGGGGAGGACGTCCCGGACACTGACGATCCCGAGGATTCTTCCCGCTCGGTTGGGTGAATACGGCCGGGGCAGGCCATAATTGGGGCCTGTGAACAAAACCTTCGGATGGACCCTGCACGGTGATGGCCAGGCCATCGCCCCCGGCGATGTCGTCGCCCCGGATGAGCGCCTCAGCTGGCCCCGCACCATCGGCATCGGCATGCAGCATGTCGTCGCCATGTTCGGTGCGACCCTGCTGGTGCCGACGCTGACCGGATTCCCCGTCAACACGACCCTGCTCTTCTCCGGTCTCGGCACGATAATCTTCCTGCTGGTCACCGCCAACCGTCTGCCCAGCTACCTCGGCTCCTCCTTCGCCTTCATCGCCCCGCTGTCGGCCTCCCAGGCCCACGGCATCGGGGCCCAGCTCGGTGGCCTCCTGGTCACCGGCCTGGCGCTGATCCTCGTCGGCGTCATCGTCCACGTGGCGGGCAAGCGGGTCATCGACGCGATCATGCCTCCCGCGGTCACCGGCGCGATCGTCGCGCTGATCGGATTCAACCTGGCACCGGCCGCCACCTCCAACTTTGAGACTCAGCCCCTGGTCGCCTTCGTCACGCTGCTGGGCATCCTGGGCTGCACCGTCCTGGGGCGGGGCATGGTCTCGCGCCTGTCCATCCTCATCGGCGTGGTCATCGGCTGGGTCTTCGCTGCGGTGACAGGCAACCTCTCCGAGGGCGCCTCGCAGGCTATCGCCGACGCCCCGTGGGTCGGCCTGCCGCAGTTCCACGCACCGGAGTTCCAGGCCTCCGCCATCCTCGTCACCCTGCCGGTGCTCATCGTCCTCATCGCCGAGAACATCGGCCATGTCAAGGCCGTCGGGGAGATGACCCACCGCGACCTCGACGACCTGTCCGGCCGTGCCCTGATCGGCGACGGCATCGCCACCACCCTGGCCGGCTCATTCGGCGGCTCCGGCACCACCACCTACGCGGAGAACATCGGCGTCATGGCCGCAACCCGCGTCTACTCGACCGCGGCCTACTGGATCGCCGCGATATTCGCCGTCCTCCTCGCCTTCGTTCCCAAGTTCGGCGCCCTCATCTTCACCATCCCGGCCGGCGTCCTCGGCGGAGCCACCATCATGCTCTACGGCATGATCGGTCTGCTCGGGGTGCGCATCTGGATGGACAGCCGGGTGGACTTCACCCACCCGGTCAACCTCGCCGCCGCGGCCGTTGCCCTCATCGCCGGCATCGGCAACTTGTCGATCACCGTCGCCGGCGTCCCGCTGGAGGGCATCGCCTGGGGCTCGATTGGCATCCTCGTCGGCTACCCGATCATGATGAAGCTTTACCGCACCGTCGGCGAAGGCCGCTTCTATCCGACACGCGATGTGATAATTAATCGAACTTAGTTATCGTATGGGTATGGCTGATATTACTACCCAGTTTGTCCCTGCCCACGCCGCCCTTGTCGACCGGAGGGAAATACCCACCGTCCAGATGCAGTCCTACTTCGACAGCGTCTACGGCCACGCCCACGAGGTGCTGAAAACCGCGCAGGTACGGCCCGCCGGGCCGGCGCGCTGCTACTATTTCAGCCCGCTCGGCGACACCGTCGACCTCGCCGGCGGCTTCCCCGTGCGCCTGGACACCGTGCGACTACTCCAGGACCAGCTTGCCGACGCCAGCCCCTTCAAGGTCGTTCGCCACGGCGACCTGCGCACGTGGCGCCTTCGTCACCGGGGCAGCGGTGATGGCCTCGCCCTCGCCTGGGACGTCCTAGCCGCGCATGCGAGGAAGGCCGGGAATGGGCGGGGTGCGATCGCCTGGGAGGAGTACGTCTCCATCGACCCGGACAGCGACCGGATGACTGTGGACCTCCACTGGGCGAAGGCGTGAGGCACGCTGCCCCGCGGGGCCGTCACAAGGTCGCGTCGCGTCGACCGTGATCCAGATTGGCGGCGACGAGATCAGCGATCGCGTCGACCGCCTTCGGATTGGTGGACCTGACCTCGACCCGGTCTCCCTGCTGGGCACCGAGCGCCATGATCATCAACGAGGAGCTGGCGTCGGCGCCCTCGTCATCCTCGCCCACGAGATGGAGCATGATCTCCTCGTTGAAGGTCAGCGCCACGTCCGCGATTGCTGCGGCAGGGCGGGCGTGCAGGCCGACGGTGGATCCCACCCTGACAATCCTGCTGGCCATGCTCAGTGTCCCTTTCCGTTCGGAAGCGTGATGCCATCACAGTGTAAAGCACGGTGAGGGGGCAGCGTCAGACTGTGACGGGGACGACGTTGATCAGCCGGGCGTCGGCATGCTGGGGCGTGGGCATCTGTGTGCCCGGCAGCGAAATGGCCGCGGTCCCGTAGGCGACTGACTGGGCCAGGGCCACCGGCAGAGACCGGCGGGAGTGCAGGGCCATGAGATAGCCGGCCAAGGCGGCGTCGCCCGCCCCCACCGTGGAAACCACCGTGACCGGCTCGCTCAGACTGGCGTGCCAGGATCCCTCCTCGGTGGCCAGCAACGCCCCTGCCCCGCCCAGGGTGACCAGTACCTGGGAGATGCCCTGATCGCGCAGGGCGGCGGTGGCGGCGACAACGGGGGCGAAATCACCCTCGGCGGCCGCGGCCTCCATGTCGTCGCCGCTCCAGTCGGAGCCGACCAGGGTCGCGAGCTCTGCGGAGTTGGGCTTGATCAGGTCGGGCGTGCCCGTGGCGGAACCGTGGACGGTCTCCCACAGTGCCTCCCCCGAGGTGTCGACGGCGATGAAGATCTCCGGACGCTGCGCACGCACCTGCTCGATCACCGTGCTGTACCAGTCCATGTCCAGGCCGGGCGGCAGCGAACCCGCCAGGACGACGGAGGAGGCGTTGTAGGAGGAGATGAGGAAATCCTGGACGAGGAGATCCGCCTCATTCGCCGACAGACGCGCGCCCGGGCCATTGAACTTGGTGGTGGTTCCGTCCGGTTCGGTCACCGTCATGCAGATCCGGACCAGGTCGTGGACGTCGACGTTGTGGAAACGGAAGCCTGACTCCAGTGCGAGGGCGATGAAGGGATCGTTGGCCGGAGCAGGGAAGACCGCCACGGAAGAACGCCCTGCCAGGGCGATGGCGCGGGTGACGTTGATGCCCTTGCCGCCTGCGGTACGCGTCACCTCGTGGGGCCGGTGCACCCGCCCGCGGTGAAGTTCCTCGCTGAGCGCCATCGTCTGGTCGATGCTCGGATTGGGCGTCAAAGTGGTGATCATGGTGCGGCGGTCTCCCTCCCGGCCCCGGCGTGCGGCCGGGAAAGCCTGGCACCAACCGGATGTCTGGGAATGATGTTACCGACTACGCTCACGATCCCCGGCATCCGGAACCGGGGGACAGGCTTACTCGGCGTCGGCGATGATGACGTCGATCTCCCGTTCACGCAGTGCCTCGATGAAGGGCTCCGGGGCCGCCGAGTCCGTGATTATGACGTCGATCTGGTCGATGGCGGCGAAACTGACGAGATAGTCGTTACCGAGTTTGGTCGCGTCGCAGAGCACGACGACCTTATGGGCGTTGGTCACCATCGCGGCCTTGACCGCGGCCTCCTGTGAATCCGCCGTCGACAGGCCGTGGTCCAGGGTCAGGGCGTTGGTTCCCATGAACGCGACGTCCGCGCGCATGAGCGCCAACGTGCGCAGGGCGGTGTCACCGACCACGGCCTGGGTGATGGAGCGGACTTGGCCGCCCAGCAGCTGCACGGAGTCGAGATCCCGGGCTGACAGGCTCAGCGCGATGGGGAGGCTGTTGGTGACCACCGACCACTGGTCGGCCGCCGGGTTCTCCGCCATCAGATCGGCCAGGGCGTTGATGGTGGTGCCGGCGTCGAGGAACACGGACCCGCCCGCCGGGGGGAGGTGCTCGACCGCGGCGCGGGCGATGGCCAGTTTCGCCGAAGGGGCGGAACGGAAGCGGTCATCGAGCGTGAACTCCGTGGTTTGGAAACTTTGGCTGGCCACTGCGCCACCATGAACCCGGTGCACGATGCCTTCGCGGTCGAGTACCGCAAGGTCCCGTCGTATCGTCTCGGCGGTGACACCGAACTTCTCGGCGAGTTCGGTGACGTTGACCCGGCCCTCGACCGCGGTCAACGAGGCAATCTGGCGACGACGTTCCTCGGCGTACATGGTTTCCCCTCCCGTTCGCACTCCCGGACTTTCCGGCATATGACCATTCGGACATTCTGGCCCCATTATTCCCAAACATTCGGACTTTCGCCGAGTCGGGTCCCCAGCGGGGGTGGTGGGAAAACCACGGGCGCCGACCGGTCGCGCCCGGCGCCCGGCGGGCACGCTGGGGGGAGGGCGCTCAGAGCTTGCGCATGACAGAGACGACCTTGCCCATGATCTCGGCGTCGTCACCGGGGATGGGGGAGAAGGCGTCGTTGTGCGGCATCAGCCAGACGCCGGAGGAATCCTTGTGGAACTCCTTGACGGTGGCCTCGCCGTCGAGGAGCGCGGCGACGAAGTCGCCGTTCTCGGCGACCTTCTGCGAGCGGACGACGACCCAGTCGCCCGGCAGGATGCCGGCGTCACGCATGGATTCGCCGACCACCCGGAGCATGTACAGCTCTCCGTCGCCCACCAGGTGGGCGGGCATCGGGTAGTACTCGTCGATGTTCTGTTCGGCGAGGATCGGCGTGCCGGCCGCGATCTGGCCGACGACCGGAACATAGGTGGTGCCGACCGTGTCGTCCGGGGATCCGGCCTTCGCCGGCGCGGCGGCCCGACCGGTCGATGCCGGCGCCGCCGGGCCCATCCCGTTCTCATTCAGGTGACGAATGTCTACGGCGCGGGGTTTGTTGGGATCGCGCTTGAGGAAGCCCTTCTCCTCCAGTTGTTTGAGCTGGTAGGCCACCGAGGAGGTCGAATGCAGGCCACAGGCGTCACCGATCTCCCGGATGCTGGGCGGGTAGCCGCGCAGCACGATGGCGTCACGGATGACCTCGAGAATCCGTCGCTGCCGGTCACTTAGGGTTGCGGCGTCCGGCTTCTGCTTGCCGCTCTTCTTCGCCGTCTTCTTCTCGGCCATGGATGCTCCTGGTTTTGTCGGGCGTTCTGCCGGGTCAAGCAGACGTCACCCTCTTTCCTATCACGAAACTGCACTCATGTTCGAGCAGGATCGCGGAACTGTGGACAAATTTTCGAACGAATGCTTTAATCGAACACACGAGCGGTATCGAACGTGTGAGCGGTTTTGGTCGAACGGTGTCGGCCCGCCCTCGTAGATTTCACCTCAACGCCCCCACAGACAGGACCATGACGATGACCCATTCCTCCGTTCTGAACAGCACCAACCGTCGCCACAACACGTCGATCAGCCGGGTGGTCCCTGCGGCTTCCGTCTGGGAGCCGACGCCGGGCCGGTGCGGCGCACAGGTCGGCGCCCCCGTTCGAACACTCACACCGAACTGCCCCCGGCCACTGTCCGCCACCGAAGGGGAATCTCCCGCCGGGGCTCTCCGGGGCGCCGGCGACATTCGCCGGGAGAACCGGCGAACCTTCCTGCTCGGGGCGGCGCTGGGTTTCACTCTCGTGGCCGGCTCACTGCACCTGCTGGCGGAGGCGGAACCGGCCCTGGAGCCCGGTTACGTCTCCACCGTGACCGCCGAAGTGGCCAAGTAGGCCGGGGTGCTGCGCCGCTCAGCGGCGGCTTCAGTCCCGGTCGGGGCCGGGTCTACACTTGGCCTTCAGCAGTTTTTCCGCCCACCATTCTGAAACGGTGACCCCACGTGTATTGCCCGTTCTGCCACCATGAGCAGTCCCGAGTCATTGATTCCCGCGTCATCGACGCCGGCACCACAATCCGTCGTCGGCGGGAATGCACCTCGTGCCACGGCCGATTCACCACCATGGAGAAGGCCATTCTCCTGGTGGTCAAGCGCAACGGGCTGACCGAGCCCTTCAGCCGGGAAAAACTCATCCGAGGCGTCCGTCGTGCGTGCCAGGGGCGGGACGTGTCCGACGACTCGTTGAAAAAGCTCGCGCAGGAGGTGGAGGAGACCGTGCGCGGTCACGGCAGCTCCCAGGTCGACGCGAACCAGATCGGCCTGGCCATCCTCGATCCGCTGCGCGAACTGGATGAGGTGGCCTACCTGCGCTTCGCCTCGGTGTACAAGTCCTTCGACAGCGCGGAGGACTTCGAGTCGGAGATCCGGCTCATGCGCCGACGCGACCGCGACGATTAGAGTTTGTCGACCGCCTTTTCAATCCGGCGGGCCGAGATGGGCCGGGCGGTGCCCAGACGTTGTGCGAACAGGCTGACACGCAGTTCCTGAATCATCCAGCCGATGTCGCGGACGGCTTTGGAATTGGCCCTGTGTGTCGGCAACGTCTTCAGCTTCGTCGAGAGGTACCGCTTGACCGATTCGACCACGTCCTGCCGGTCAGCGTCCTTGTCCGGATCCAGCCCCATCTCCTGGAGCCGAATGAGCATGGCGTCAAGGTATCGGCCGAGGTGCTGCAGGTGAATCAGCCCGTGGACGGTGATCGCCTGCCTGGGAAGCATGAAGTCCAGTTGGCGGTTCATGTCGTCGATGGCGGGACCTGACCACTTGTCCAGTTCCGCGACCACCTTCGAGTGGATCACCAGCGCCGGGGCCAGCCCCACGACCACCCGACGCACCTCTCCTGGGACTCCGGGGGCGACCCGGGCACACAGCTCCTCGAACTTGTCCGGGGAGCGGACCGGGCCACCGTTCTTCATCATCAGGTCGCGGATGGCCGCGACTCGGGCGTCCTCGACCAGGCCGTCGAGGCCGCCGTGCGGGTAATGGTCGATGGCCACGCGTTGCTGCAGGGGGAGTCCCTTGACCATCTGCTTGGCGTTGACAGTGATGGAGCGCATGAGCATCGTCAGCGTCGCCGTCATCATGGACGCGTCAGCGGCGGCCTTCGTGGGCAGAACCTTGACCTCCACGCCGTCCTTGGTGGCGGCCAACGCGGGGTAGGCCTTCACCTGGTGGCCGTCGATGGTCTGGGTGATCTCCTCCGGGACGTCACCGAGATTCTCACCCGTCCACGTCGGGACCGAATCCGTCTCGACGTTGCGGGCCCGCTTGCTCACCGACGCCCGGACCGCACCGGCCTGGCGCTGTTGGAGAACGGCGAGATCTTTGTCCGAGTCAATGATCTTGCCGCGCTTGTCCACGGCCGCGTAGGTCATCTTCAGGTGCGGCGGCAACTTCGCGGGCTGGAAGTCGATGGCGTTGATGCCGTGGCCCCCCAGGTGACGCAACGCGTCGGCGACCTGCTCGATGAGGGGGGATTCCAGCGGGCGCAGCAACGGCATCACCCGGGCAGCGAAATCCGGTGCCGGAACGACCGTGCGGCGCACCGGCTTGGGCAGGGATCTGATCAGCTCGGTGACCAGCTCCTCGCGCAGACCAGGCACCAGCCAGTCGAACCCCTCGGTGCTCACGCCGGCGAGCAGAGGAACGGGCACGTGCACGCTCACGCCGTCGCGGGGATGGCCCGGTTCGAAGAGGTAGGAGAGATCGAAGGTCAGGCTTCCGGCCCGCCACGTGTCCGGGAAGGCTTCCCCGGTGATGGCGGCGGCATCGTCACTGAGCAGGGCGGCGGGATCGAAGTCGAGGAAGTCCGGGTCCTCGGTCCCCTTTGTCTTCCACCACCGGTCGAAGGTACGCGAGGTGGTCACCGAGTCCGGAAGCTTGGCGTCGTAGAAGTCGAAGAGCGTGTCCTCGTCAACCACCAGGCCGCGTCGGCGGGCCTTCTCCTCGAACTCGGCGGCGTGGGCCAGACGGTCGGAGTTGCGGCGGTAGAACTCGTGGTGGGTGTTCCAGTCACCCTCAATGAGCGCGTGGCGGATGAACATGTCCCGCGCGGCCTCGGCGTCGACCCGGTGGTAGGGGACCAGCCGGTCGGCGACGATGGTCACCCCGTATAGGGTGGTCTTCTGGTGGGCCATGGCCGCGCCGCGTTTGCGGGACCACACCGGTTCGGAATAGGTGTGCTTGAGCAGGGCACCGCCGGCGCGCTCGACCCAGACGGACTCGATGGAGGCGACGTCGCGTGCCCATAGGCGCGAGGTCTCGACCAGCTCCGCGGCCATGATGAACTCCGGGGGCTTCTTGGCCAGCGCAGACCCGGGAAAGACCATGAACTTGGTGCCACGGGCGCCCTGGAACTCCTTGGAGTTGCCGATCCGCGCTCCGATGTTCGACAGCAGTCCCGTCAGCAGTGACTGGTGGATGCCGTCCGGATCCCGCGGGGTGGCGACGTCCTCCCGGCGGGACCAGCCGAGCTGGCGGGAGACGTCGCGCAGCTGGCGAACGAGGTCGTACCACTCGCGGATACGCATGTAGTGGAGGTACTCCGACTTCATGCGCTTGCGGAACTGGTTGCCGGAGAGGTCGTCGCGGGATTCGTTGATGTAGTCCCATAGTTTGAGCGAAGCCAGGAAATCGGAGTTCTGGTCCTTGAAGCGGGCGTGCTTCTGATCAGCCTGCGCCTTTTCCTCGGTGGGGCGTTCACGCACGTCCTGGATGGTCATGGCCGCGACAATGACGGTGACGTCGTCCAGGACACCGAGACGGTTGGCCTCGACGAGCATGCGGGCCATCCGGGGGTCGACCGGCAGTCGGGAGAGCTCGCGGCCCACCTTGGTGAGCACGTGCGGGGAGTCGGTGGCGTCCTTCGTTTCCTCGAGGGCGCCGAGTTCGTGGAGCAGGTTCACCCCGTCCCGGATGGCCTTGTTCTCCGGGGGCTGGATGAAGGGGAAGGCCTCGATGTCACCCAGGTGCAGCGAGATCATCTGGAGGATGACGCTGGCCAGGTTGGTGCGCAGAATCTCCGGGTCTGTGAACTCGGGGCGGGACTCGAAGTCCTCCTGGGAGTACAGACGGATGGCGATACCGTCGGCCACACGGCCGGAACGTCCTGAACGCTGGTTCGCCGACGCCTGGGAAATCGGCTCGATCGGCAGACGCTGCACTTTCGTGCGGGTCGAGTATCGGGAGATGCGCGCGGTGCCGGTGTCCACGACGTAGTGGATGCCCGGCACGGTCAGGGAAGTCTCGGCGATGTTGGTCGCCAGCACGATGCGCCGGCCCGAGTGGGGGCTAAAGACTCGGTGCTGCTCTTCGTTGGAGAGTCGCCCGAACAGGGGGGTGACTTCCACGCCCCGCCAGCGGCGCCCTTCGATGGCCTCCATGGCGTCGCGGATGTCGCGTTCTCCAGCGAAGAAGCAGAGAATGTCGCCCGGGCCTTCGGCCATGAGCTCTTCGATGGCCTCGCACAGTCCGTCCAGCGGGTCCTGATCGACCAGCTTGCCCGCCGCCTCGAACTGGAGGGGGCGGTAGCGGATCTCCACCGGGTAGGTGCGCCCGGACACCTCGATGATCGGGGCCGGGGAGCCGTCGGCCGACGCGAAGTGCTCGGCGAAACGCTCCGGGTCGATCGTCGCGGAGGTGATGATCACCTTGAGGTCGGGGCGCTGGGGCAGCAGCGTCTTCAGGTAACCGAGCAGGAAGTCAATGTTGAGCGAACGCTCGTGGGCCTCATCGATGATGATGGTGTCGTAGGCGTTGAGGTATCGGTCGCGCTGCATCTCCGCCAGCAGAATGCCGTCAGTCATCAGCTTGACCGCGGAGGTTTTCGAGATCCGGTCGTCGAAGCGGATGGCGTAGCCGACGGTCTCGCCGATCTGCTGTCCCAGCTCCTGGGCGATGCGTTCGGCGACGGTGCGGGCCGCGAGTCGGCGCGGCTGGGTGTGGCCGATGAGGCCGCGGCGTCCCCGCCCCAGATCAAGGCAGATCTTGGGGATCTGGGTCGTCTTGCCGGAGCCGGTCTCGCCGGCGATGATGACGACCTGGTTGTTCTCGATGGCCTCCGCGATCTCGTCGCGGTGGGCGGAGACCGGGAGCTGCTCGGGGTACTCGATCTCCGGGATGGCGGCGTCGATCGCCGACACCCGGGCGGCGGCCTGGGCGATCTCGTCGCCGATCGCGCTCAGGGCCTTGGGCGCGCGGGCCTTGCGCAGGCGTCGCCGGAAGGAGCGCTCGTCGGCGAGCGAGACTCCGGCGAGCGCGTCGTAGAGTTCATCGCGGGTGGGGGCATCAGCAGCACTAGTCATAGTCGACTTGACAGCCTACCTTTCCGCGAGGTCAGCGGGAATTCGGCGCGGCGACAGTGGCCCGGGCGCTGATAGCGTAGGAGACGGCAAACCCGGAAGAAAGCGAGCCAGCGATGAGCAGTCCGTACCACGGATCCCCCAACGACGACGACCAGGCCGGACGTGACGGCGCCGACAAAGCCTCCCCGGATCTTCCCGCCTACCGGCCGACACCCCATCCGGAGGACGCCGGTCCCCACGCCTTCCCCTCCTACGGAATGGGCTACGGGATGGGCTACCGCCAGGGAGTCGACGGCGGGTACCGACCCCGGCCGCTCGGCGCGGCCGCCATGGAACAGGGCAGCGGTCGAATTGACGTCATGCGTGCCATTTCCTGGGGGTTTCGGCAGGCCTACCGCAACTGGCCCGTCTGGATTCTCGGGGTGCTGGTCTTCATGGCCTTCTCGGGGTTGGCCGGTGCGATCGGCGGCCTCGTTGGCACGCCGGGGGTGAACGGCGCGGGTATGGCGGTCAGCTCCGTGCTCAATGTTCTGGTCAGCCTGGCGCTGGTGGCGGTCGGCGTGTTCGCCCTGCGTGGAGCGCTGCACCAGGTCGATGAGCCGGGTATGGGGTGGGGCCACTTCACTCGGGACGTCAACTTCTGGCCGACCCTGTTGCTGCAGTTCATCATCGGCCTCCTGACGACCGCGCTGATGGCGCTGGTGGCGGGCGGGATCCTCCTGGGCTCCGTCGACCAGTTCGCCGATCCGACGGCGCTCGACCTGGCCACCGAGGCGGAGCTTGCCGCGTGGTTGGCTGCCCTGGTCGGGGCGCTCGCGCTGGTGCTCCTGGTCAGCGTCCTGTTAAACCCGTTGGTCGTGTTCATGCCCTATTACCTGGTGGAGCGCCGGGCCGATCTTCTCGGCTCCGTCCGGGAGGGCTTCCGGGCCGGGATCCGGAACTACCTGCGGCTGCTGCTGACCTATGCGGCGGCCGGAGTCCTGGCTGTCCTGGCCGTCGTGCTGACCTTCGGCGTCGCGGCGATCTTCCTCGTCGGCCCGTGGTACCTGGCCCAGGCGCACATGTACCGCCAGGCGGCCGGTGGGGCGATTCCGGCCCGCTGACACGGCCGCCACCGCGACAAGAGCCAGGGCACCCCACAGAAGGCTTCTGCGGGGTGCCCTGGCTTTCGGGACGTGGGCGGGGCTACTTCACGACGGCCTCGGAGCGCACGGGTTCCTGCTCGGCGACGGCCGTCTGGAAGGCGGAGGTGACTAGCTCACCCAGGCGCAGGAACTCGACCGAGCGCGTGGAGGAGGAGCGGTAGACCAGTCCGATCTCGCGTTCGGCCTGGACCCCCTCGGCGAAGTAGGAGATGGCCACACCCGGTCGGCGGGCCTCGGCCTCGATGGCGGATATCGGGACCAGGGTCGCGCCGAGACCGCTGATGACCAGCTGGATGATCGTCGTCAGCGAGGCGGCGCGGGTGATGGTGTTGGTGACCTCGGAGGGGTTGAGGGAGGCCCGTCGGCACAGGTCGAGGACCTGGTCGCGGAGGCAGTGCCCGTCGTCGAGCAGCAGCAGCTCGAGATCGGCGAGATCCTCCAGCGTGAGGTCGTTGCGGTTGGCAAGCGGGTGGCCTTCCGGCAGTGCGACGGCGAAATCCTCCGTGTACAGGGAGTGCTCGATCATGCCGGTGACCTCCGAAGGCAGGGCGATGACGGCAACGTCGATCTGGCCGTCGCGCAGCTGCTGGAGCAGGTACTTGGTCTGCTCCTCGACGATGCGCGGCTCCAGGTCGGTGAACTCCTCGTTGATGGCCGAGAGCAGGCCCGACAGGATGTAGGGGGCGATCGTGGGGATGAGGCCGATGGTCAGCGGGCCGGTCAGGGTGCCGTGCGCGCCACGGGACTGGGCCAGGAAGGCGTCGGCGGCCTCCAGCGTCGATTTGGCGTAGGGCAGGAGCTGCTCGCCGGCGGGGGTGACGATGACCTTTCGGGTGGAACGCTCGATCAGCTGGATTCCGAGTCCCGTCTCCAGCGCCACCAGGGCCTGGGAAAGTGAAGGCTGGGAAATGCTCAGTTTGTTGGCGGCGGTACCGAAGTGCTTGTTCTCGGCAATCGTCACGAACGTGCGCAGCTGGGCCAACGTCGGGCGATACTCCTTATTGCTCATGGCTATAACTATACATACAGGCAATAAGTTTCAGGCCATCCGGGCGGGACCCATTTCGATTTTATCGAAAAGGCCTCACACCTGCTCGACCCGAAGCTGCTCGAGCCGGACCTCCCCGGCCTCATCGGAGGCGTCCAGATCGACGACCCCGACCAGTGCGAAGGAGTTGTCGCCCTCCGGATCCTTGATCGTCTGGCGCACCGTCCACCGACGGTCGTGCTTTTCCACGTGGAAGTACTCACGGCCGCGGCCGGCGTTGGTGGTGTCGATGTCAGCGTACTCGGCGAAGTAGTCGTCCAGGGCGGCTGCCCAGTCGGGCGCCTCGTCGCCGAGGTACCCGACGATCTGCTCGAGCTGCTCCTCGCGCTCGAAGGCGAACATTTCGACCAGGCGGAAGAAGAGGTTGCGGACCATGACCGTGAAGGCTCGCGGATTGGCGGTCAGCGCCTCCGGGTCCTCGACGCCGAAGGCCAGCTCGCGCTGGAGAGTCTCCTCATCGATGGGGGTGTCCTCGTCGCCCATCCGGGCCCACTCGTCGACCAGCGAGGAGTCGACCTGCTTGATCAGCGCGCCGAGCCACTCGATGATGTCGGCGAGTTCTTCCGTGACGTACTCGGCCGGGACGGAATTGCGCAGCGTGCGCCAGGCGTCTGTGAGGTAGCGAAGCACGACCCCCTCCGACCGCGCCAGGGAGTAGGTGGCGACCAGGTCGGAAAAGGTCATCGCATGTTCGATCATGTCTCGGACGATGGACTTGGGGGAGAGCTCGAACTCCTTGGCCCAGGGGTTGCCCTCCCCGAAGGTCTCGAAGGCCTGCTCGAGCAGCTCCTCCAGCGGCCTGGGGTAGGTGACTTCCTCGATGAGCGCCATGCGCTCGGTGTACTCCACCCCGTCCGCCTTGAGCCGGGCGATCTCCTCGCCCCGGGCGGCGGACTCCTGCGCCTTGAGGATCTGCCGGGGGTCGTCGAGGATCGCCTCGAAGACGCTGATGATGTCGAGGGTGTAGGTTTCGCTCTCCGGGTCGAGCAGCGACAGGGCAGCCAGGGCGAAGGGACCCAGCGGCTGGTTGAGCGCGAAGTCCCGGGGCAGTTCCTTGACCAGGTGGTAGGTGCGTCCGTAGATGTCCCGGCCCTTGACGTGGCGCTTGACCAGGCCCGCTCTCAGCAGGCCGCGGAAGAGCTCCAATGTGGTGAGAATGTCGGCGTTCTGTTTGCTGCGCGTGTCGTGGTTCGTGCGCAACAGGTGCTTCATGTGCTCGTAGGTTTCGCCGTGGCGGGCCAGCACATTGAGCAACATGGAGTTGGAGACCCTGAACTGGCTGTTCAGCTGCTCGGGCTCGGCGACGGTGAGCCGCTCATAGGTCTTCTCCGACCAGGTGACCTCGCCCTCGCGGGCGGACTTCTTGCGAATCTTCTTCGCCTTCTTCGGATCCGTGGTCGCCTTGATGCGCAGTTTGACGTTCTCGATCTCGTGCTCCGGCGCCTCGACCACGACGGTGCCCTCGGTGTCATAACCGGCCCGCCCGGCGCGGCCCGCGATCTGGTGGAACTCGCGGGACTTGAGGATGCGCTGCCGCGTGCCGTCGTACTTGGCCAGTCCAATCATCAGCACAGTGCGGATGGGCACGTTGATCCCCACGCCCAGGGTGTCGGTGCCGGAGATGACCTTGAGCAGTCCGGTCTGCGACAGTTTCTCCACCAGTCGTCGGTACTTCGGCAGCATGCCCGCGTGGTGCACGCCGATGCCCCGGCGCAGCAGTTTGGACAGCTCTTTGCCGTAGGTGGTGGTGAACTTGAAGTCGCCGATCTCGGCGGCGATGCGCTGCTTGGTCTCCTCGTCGATGATCTTGAGGCTGGTCATCGCCTGGGCACGCTCAGTGGCCTCCCGCTGGGAGAAGTGCACGACATAGATCGGGGCCTTGCCGGCGTCGAGAAGCTCCTCGATGGTCTCGTGCACGGGGGAGTAGACGTAGTGGAAGTCCAGGGGGACGGGGCGCTCCGAACCGCCGACATAGGTCGTCGCACGGCCGGTGCGGGCGGTGAGGTCCTTTTCCAGCCAGGCGGTGTCACCCAGGGTCGCCGACATGAGGAGGAACTGCGCCTTCGGAAGCTCGAGCAGGGGTACCTGCCACGCCCAACCGCGGTCGGGTTCCGAGTAGTAGTGGAACTCGTCCATGACCACCTGGTCAATCGCCGCGTCAGCGCCGTCACGCAGCGCGATGTTGGCGACGATCTCCGCGGTCGCCGCAATGATGGGGGCCTTGCCGTTTACCGTTGCGTCACCGGTCATCATGCCGACGTTCTCGGGTCCGAAGATCTCGCACAGTGCGAAAAACTTCTCGCTCACCAGTGCCTTGATCGGCGCGGTGTAGAACGTGCGCTGCCCCTTGGCCAGGGCGATGAAGTGCGCCGCGTTGGCCACCATCGACTTGCCTGATCCCGTGGGCGTGGCCAGGATGACGTTGTCACCGGCCAGCACCCCCAGGGACGCCTCCTCCTGAGCCGGGTAGAGGCTGATGCCCCGGGTACGCGTCCAGGAGAGGAAGCTCCCCCAGATGGCTTCATCCAGAAGCGACTCGGGAACGTCTGTCAGGTCAGGAAGCATTTCGGCGAGAGTCACGCCTGCCAGGGTACTTCACCCCCTCGGTGTATCGACGCGCACGCCCGCCGGGGTACCGCTGACGCGTCGACCCGGCGGGCGTGGAGCAGAAAGGAAGGGGCGCGCCTACTCCGGGCGCCGGCCCTCGCCGGAGTCCTCCCCGGGGTCGGTGTCCTCATCGGTCTCACCGGCGTCCTCACCGAGCGGGAAGATGTTTTCCGACGACGGGCCGTTGAGCTCACCGCGGCCCCGGCTGGTCGGCTCCTCCGGGGCATTGGTCCCGTCCTCGATCGAGGCCAGGAAGGCCTCGAACTCGGCACCCAGCTCATCGCCCGAGGGCATCGCCTCTTCGCCGGGAAGACGCATGTCCGGATGCTTCTGGCGGTAACGCTCCAGCTCCTGGTCGTACTGCGCCTCCAGTGCGTGGACCAGATGCATGATCTCCGGGTTGGCCTCCATGTACTGGCCCAGCTGCTGGTTCGCCCGCTGAATGTCCGCCTCCAGACTGCGCAGCGGGAACTTGAGCCCGGTCGCGTCCTGGATGGCGGTCAGCAGCTGGTGCGTCGCCAGCGGGTACGGCGACTGGGAGAGGTAATGCGGCACCTGCGCCGTGAAGCCACCCACATTGTGGCCGCGCTTGTGCAGCTCCCGCTCGATGAACAGCGCAGCCGCGCCGGGAACGGTGAGCCGGGCATCCCAGGTCACCAGATCCCCGACCAGGTCCTTGGAATTGCCGTGCGCCATCACCACCATGGGACGAGTGTGGGGCACCTGCATTGGGGAGGCGTAGAGGCTGATGGTGCGCCCGACCCGGTACTTGTCGGCCAGGTCCGCGACCGCCTGGGTGAAGCTCTCCCAGCGGAAATCCGGCTCCGGACCCGACAACAGGAGGAAGGGCTTGTCATTGGCGTCGCGCAGCACACGGATGTCCAGTTGCAGATCGGTGAACTCCCCCAGATGATCCTGCTCCAGGGTCACCGCCGGCCGACGGGAACGATAATCAATCAGTTCGTCATTGCTGAACGAAGCGATCGTGGCCGACTCCAGCGCGGCCCGCAGATGCCGGGAGACCCCGTCAATGGCGTGACCGGCGTCCGCATACCCCTGGAGAGCGATAATCATCGTCGGACCGTCAGCCTGGTCCGAACCCACCTCCGGGGAGGGGTACTCCAACTCATACATCCTGTTTTCGTCGCTCATGACAGGCCTCCTTGCCTCAAACCGCTACTCAACGACTCTAACGCGCCCCCGGGACGGGGTTCGCGCCCATACAGGGTTCAACGGCCGGACCGGCCAGAAAATTCCCGGGCCCGGCCACCCTCAATTTAACAACCCGGGTTATCCACAGGATTTGGCCCCCGGGCGGGCCACGCCGCGCGGGGGCCGACGACGCCGGTGAGACTGACGGCCATGACCTACCGAGACACCAGCCAGACAGAGACCACCGCCGTCCTCGCCAACCCCGGTCCGCTCATCGCCAATCTGCCCGCCATTCTCGGCTTCTACCCGCAGGAGTCTCTGCTGATGATCGGCCTCGACCGACTCCACCCCGACTCCGGCCGCTACGCCCTCGGACCCGTCCTGCGCGTCGACCTCGACGACGACTGCGCGTTCACCGCCCTCCTCGACATGGCCGCCGCGCCGGGAACGCCCCTGGACTGCGACCTTCTCTTCGCCGTCATCGTCAGTGGGGACCTGGATCGCGGCGATGCCGTCGCCGGGGCGCTCCACGCCGCCTCCGGGGACAGGGACCTGCCGATCGCCGGGTGCTGGTATGTCCCGGAGATCCTTGCCGGGGAGACCTACTCGATGGTTTTCGGACCCGCCGCACCCGCGGAAACCGACCCCTGGACGGCGGGGCAGCTCCCCGAGATCGTCACCACTGTGGCCATGGACCCGTGGCACCGCGCCGGGTCGTTGCCGGAGCCGACCCGGGCGGAGGCCGTCGAGAAGCTGGGGCCGGGCAACCGGCGCCTCTCCGACGCCGACACGGCCCTGGTGCAGCGACTGGTGGAGGAACTCGTCGATCCGATTCTCGCCCGGCCCTGTCACCGGGACGACCACCGGCTCCTGTCGTTGGCCGTCGACGCCGGGTACGCCATCGGCGAGGTCGATGACGTGGGCGACCCTGCGGCGCTCACCGACGCCGCCGAGGGCGACGTCGAGCTTCTGGCCTCCGTGGGCGTCGCGCTGGCTCATGTCCGGGCCCGCGACCTGGCCCTGCACACCCTCGTGGAGGCCGGCCCCGCCGCCGCACCCGTCCTGCTGGCCGTCGCCCGGACGTTCACCGGAACGGTCCGGGCCAATGCGCTGTGCGCCTATGCCGTGGTGCAGGCGCGGCGACAGCTGCCGATGATGGCCCAGCACGCCCTCATGGCGTCAATGGAGGAGTTCCCCGACCATGTGCTCACCGGGTGCCTGCTGGAGGCCTCGCTGATCGGTCGGCTCGCGGAGATCACGGAGTCGGCGGTGGTTGAGAGTCGCCGGATCGCGGGGCGGGTGGCCTCGGACTGCGACGGCTGTGGCTACGGGACGATCAGCGGCTGGGAGTGACGGTCCGGGCCCGGCGGGCGCTGTGGGCCCGGTCGCCGAGCTGGGAGGTGAAGGCCCACGCGTCGGTGACGATGGTCTCCAGATCGGTGTACTGCGGGTCCCAGCCGAGCTCCTCCATGATCTTGCGCGAGGAGGCGATCAGCGTCGCCGGGTCGCCGGCGCGGCGCGGGGCGACCTCGGCCGGGATCGGATGGCCGGTGACGGTTCGGCACATGTCGATGACCTCGCGCACGGAGTAGCCGTCGCCCGAGCCGAGGTTGTAGATGCGGTGGCTGCCGGGCCGGTTGGTTTCCAGCGCGAGCTCGTGGGCGTGAGCGAGGTCGCGGACGTGGATGTAGTCGCGCACGCAGGTCCCGTCGGGGGTGGGCCAATCCTCGCCGAAGATGAAGATCTTGTCGCGGTGACCGAGAGCCACCTGCAGGATCAGTGGAATGAGGTGGGTCTCGACGTCGCGGTTCTCGCCTACCTCCCCGTAGGCGCCGGCCACGTTGAAGTAGCGCAGACTGGTCGCGCCGATGCCGTGCGCCTGGGCGTAGGAGGTGATCGCGTAATCGATCGCCAGCTTGGTGGCGCCGTAGGGGTTGGTCGGGTTGGTGGCCATGTCCTCCGTGATCGGCACCTGCTCCGGTTCGCCGTAGGTGGCGGCGGTGGAGGAGAACACGAGGTTGGTGACCTCGTGGCGACGCATCGCCTCGAGCAGGCCGAGGGTGGCGACGACGTTGTCGCGCCAGTACTCCTCGGGCACCTCCATGGATTCGCCGACCAGCGAGCGGGCGGCGAAGTGGACCACGCCGTCGTAGCCGCCGTCGGCGAGGATTTCGCTGGCCATGTCCGGCACGTCGCCCTGGACGAAGGTTGCCTCGGCCGGAACGGCCTCGCGGTTTCCGGTGGTCAAGTTGTCGAGGACGGTGACCGAATGCCCGGCTTCGAGGAGTACCTTTGCGCACACACTTCCGACGTAGCCGGCTCCGCCGGTGACCAGCAGCTTCACAGAAAATCGCTTCCTTCGGGAAAGGGGGTTCTAGGCGTCGATCTTCTCGACGCGCACGGCGTGCGCGAGGTCGTCGGAAAGCTCCACCGTCGCACCAGACTCGGTGGTGATCGTGACGGTGAAATCCCTGTTGACGATGTCGACCTGGGCACCGACGACGATACCGACCTCATTGAGCGCGCGAAACTGGGCGGCGTCCACCTGCAGGATCTCGTTGATCTGGACGATCCGGGCGCGCACCGGCGTCGACTGCTTGAGGTCGATGGCGCGCACACCCGCGTCCGGTTGCTCCGTGACCTCCACGCCCAGCTCGCTCAGTCCCGGGATCGGATTGCCGAAGGGGGAGCGGGAGACGTCGGGGAGCAGCTCGACCACCTTGCGCTCGACCTCCTCGCTCATGACGTGCTCCCAGCGGCAGGCCTCGTCATGGACCTGGTGGATGTCCAGCTTGAGAACGTCAGTCAGGAGCAGCTCGGCCAGGCGGTGCTTGCGCATCACGGAGGTGGCCAGTTCGCGGCCGGATTCGGTCATCTCCAGGCTGCGGTCCGGGCGGACGATGAGCAGACCGTCCCGCTCCATGCGGGCGACGGTCTGGGACACGGTCGGCCCCGACTGCTCCAGGCGCTCGGCGATACGGGCCCGCAGGGGAGTGATGCCTTCCTCTTCCAGTTCGTAGATGGTGCGAAGATACATCTCGGTGGTGTCGACGAGTTCCCTCATCTGATGGTTCCCCTTTCCAATGGTGACCCGCGGCGGCGGGCACCGCCGCGTGGCCGGCCGGGCCCGTGCGCGGTCGTGACAACTATAGGTATCCTACCCGAATCGCGGGGAGGCTTAATAAGCGCTTCTTAACGCATGCACCCGCCGGGCGACGCTCGGCGTCGACGGCGGGTGATGGGGCCCGGGCCCGCTAGAGGGCGTAATCGCGCAGGCGATCGGCGCGGTGGCCGTCGCGCAGCTTGCTCATGACCTCCCGCTCGATCTGACGCACGCGCTCGCGCGAGAGCCCGAATTTGCGGCCGATCTGGTCCAGGGTGCGCGGGACGCCGTCGTCGAGGCCATAGCGCAGCCGGATGACGTCCTGTTCGCGCTGTTCCAGCGTGCCGATCACGTCCCGGATGTCGGAGTGGCGCAGACTTGCGACGACCGCGGATTCGGCGTCGGTGGCCTCGGCGTCCTCGATGAAGTCCCCGAGCGGGGCTTCCTCGTCCGCGCCGACCGGCATGTCCAGGCTCACCGGGTCACGCGACTGCCGAAGCAGCATCTCGATCTTCGATTCCTCGATGCCGGACTCGTCCGCCAGCTCCTCGTTCGTGGCCTCACGGCCCAGGTTCTGGTAAAGCTCGCGCTTGATGCGGGAGAGCTTGTTGACCTGCTCTACCAGGTGCACCGGGAGGCGGATGGTGCGCGACTGGTCGGCCATGCCACGGGTGATGGCCTGCCGGATCCACCAGGTGGCGTAGGTGGAGAACTTGAATCCCTTGGCGTAGTCGAACTTCTCCATCGCGCGGATGAGTCCGAGGTTGCCCTCCTGGATGAGATCCAGCAACGGCATGCCGCGGCCGGTGTATCGCTTGGCCAGCGACACCACGAGACGGAGGTTGGCCTCCAGCAGGTGGGAGCGGGCCTTGCGCCCCTGGCGGGCGAGGATCTTGTAGTCGCGCTTCTGGGCGCGGGTCAGCTTGGCGTCCGGATCGTCCAGCAGGTGCTGGGCATACAGGCCGACTTCGATCTGCTGGGCGAGATCGACCTCCTCCTCGGCGTTCAGCAGGGCCGTGCGGCCGATGCCGTTGAGATACACGCGCACCAGGTCTGCTGACGGATTGTCGTTGGTCTGATTGCGACGCGAACGGCGATCAACCTTTTCTTCGCCGTTCTGGGTGTTCTCGGAAAAATCCTGGGAGGATGGTGATGTCATCCGTGGCCTCCTTTGAAGTCCAGTCTTAACCCCTCCAACGGCTGACGCCCGGATAAAGTTCCCGAAGCGTTACCAGCCGTTCCGCACCGGGGGTGGCGCAGGGGGTAGGGCAGGCGTTCAGCGGGTGTCCACCAGAACGGTGAAGGGGCCGTCGTTGACCGAGGCAACCTTCATCAGCGCGCCGAAACGGCCGGTCTCCACCTCCAGGCCCCGGGAGCGCAGTCCAGCCGCCACCTCCTCAAACCGTGGCTGGGCGACCTCACCCGGCGCGGCATCGGTCCACGAGGGGCGCCGTCCCTTCGCGGTCCGGCCCTGGAGCGTGAACTGGCTGACGAGCAGTACGGGCGCCCGGGCGTCGACGACGTTGACCTCCCCGTCAAGGATCCGCAGCTCCGCGATCTTGCGGACCATCGTGTCCACGTCCTCCTCGGTGTCCTCGCGGTGCACCCCGACCAGAGCGAGCAGTCCACCGGTCACGGGAGCCGTAATCGCTCCGACGATCTCGCCGTCGACGGTCACCGTGGCCTCGGTGACCCGCATCAGCACCGCCTTCATCAGTCCTCCATCAGCTCGGCCGGGATAAGGAATCCGTGGCGCACCAGGTCGACGGCCGCGCCGACGGCCTGCTCCAACAGTTCCTCGGCGCGGTCGTCGTCGAGTCCGCAGGCGGCCGCATAAATACCGACGACCTCGGCCAACGGCAGCCCGTCCGGGTGGAGTCCGGCCACGATGGCGGCCAGCGCCTCGTCGACCTCGTGGGTGAAGCGGGGGCCGTCGGTCCGGGTCAGGCGCAGCGCGGCCGGGGCGAAGCCCATCCCGGTCTCCTCGTCGGTGACGGCGATCTCCTCCCGGGCGACGCCGGGGCGCAGCCGGAACCGGGTGTCGGCGATGTGGCCGCGGTCGGCGTCCCGGAGCCAGGCGGTCCGGGCGAAGTACTCCTCGACCTCGGGACCGAGCGGATCGTCGAAGTGCTGGGGGATTTCCTCGATGACGACCTCGGAGGGGCGATCGCCGATGTTGCGCAGTGCGACGAAGCCGAAGCCGATGCCGGCGACGTCGTGCTCGGCGAAGTGGTTGAGCCAGGCCTCGGCGCGCGCGGCGGATTCGAGGGAGCGCGGATCCAGGGACTCGTCCTTGAGCCAGGTGCCCACGTAGAGCTGAGGATCGGCCAGGTCCCGCTGGAGAATCCACGCGTCGACCCCGCGCTCCGGGATCCAGGACGCCAGGCGCTGGCGCCAGGAGCCGTCAGTCGGATGGATCCAGGCGGCCAGCAGGTGCGCGGTGCCACCCTCGACGAGGTACCCGGGCGCGGAGGAGACGACCAGCTCGCTGGCGCCGTCGAGGTTGAGTCCGGAGTCGCGGTAGACGTGGCCGACCTCCGGCAGCCCCACGACGAACGGAGGATTGGAGACGATGCGGTCGAAGCGGCGGCCGGACACCGGCTCGAACCAGGAGCCGGTCAGCAGCTCCACACCGTCAAGTTCGTTGGCCGCCAGCGTCGCCTCCGCCAGGGCGATGGCCCGGGGATGGACGTCGATGGCCGTCAACGAGGCGGCGGCGCGGGTCTGGCCGAGCAGCTGGATCCCGGAACCGGTGCCGAGATCAAGCACGGAGTCCACCGGCGAGGTCGGGGTCGAACCCAGCAGGCTGAGGCTGGCGGCCCCGACGCCCAGGACGTGCTCGGGACCCGGCACATGTGCGGTCATGGAGGCGTCGGCGTCGGAGACCACCAGGCGCTCGACGCCGTCGATGACGTGTGGACGAACATCGATGAGCAGACGCACCCGCTCGCCCTCGGTCGCGAGGACGTCAGTGAGCTGTTCCACGACGGGCGTGCCGACCAGGCGGTCGAGTTCGGCGGGGGCGATCGGGTCGCGCAGGATGAAGGCGCGGATGAGCCCGGCCTGCCCGTCGGTGCGGGCGCCCAGGGCCCAGCGCACGGCGCCGGGCTCGCCGCGGTGCAGGGCCGCCAGGGGCCCCGGGCCCAGGGCGGACGCCAGGCCGGACGTCGTCAAGCCTGCCCGGCGAAAAGCCACGCCGATCGCGCGGGCCGCCTCAGTGATGTTCAGGTCGTTCATCCTCATCCTTAACTTCGTCGATCGTCTCCGGGGCCTCGAGCTCCGGTTGCGTGGGGGCGCTGAGCTGCTGGTGCCGCTGCTGCGCCAGGCGGGCCTGGCCCGGTTTGTACACCGATTGGGAACGCCGGTCACGTTTGCTGGCCTTCTCGTTGGCGAAGACCACCGCCAGTCCCGGAAGCGGCACCGAGATCATCAGCAGCAGCAGACCCACCCCCCACTGGCCGTAGACCCCCCACATCACCATTGCCAACGCCAGGAGCGGAATACGCAGCACCTGCAGGATCGTGTAGACGACCTCCCGCTGGTGACGGTGCTGGGACACGGTCTGGGTCGCATCGGTGATGAGGGCGGCGGGGGTGCGGCCCACCCATGGGCGAATCCGCTTCGGGGGACGCTCCACCGCCTCGCCGTCGATATGCTCGACGGGCTCATCCTGGGGGTGGTTGTGATCGCTCATCGACCTCAAGCGTAGACCCTGCCCCGAAGAACCGTGACTGCCTGCCTCATTCGCAGGCGGCGCGGGTTCTGGTGCATGATGGGGGACTGAAGTCGAAGAGGAAGGGATGAACATGAGTGCGGATACGACGACCAAGACAATCGAGCGTCCCGACACCCGGACGACCACGAGCACCGGTGACGACACCCCGAAGTTCTTCCATTACGTCAAGAAGAACCAGATGACGGAGTCCGCCGTGACCGGCAAGATGGTCGTGGCCCTGTGTGGCGAGACCTTCCCGGTGACCAAGCAGGCCAAGCCCGGCTCCCCGGTGTGCCCGGACTGCGAGCGCATCTACAGGGGGCTGCGCAAGAAGTGACGACGCCTAGTTCCGGGCTGCGCGCCTGGCAGCAGGCAGCCCTCGACAAGTTCAACGCGACCCGCCCGCAGGACTTCATGGCGGTGGCGACCCCGGGCGCCGGTAAGACCACCTTCGCCCTGACCATGGCCTCGATGCTGCTGGCGGACAAGACCGTCCAGCGCGTCATCGTCGTGGTACCCACCGAGCACCTCAAGCACCAGTGGGCGGGCTCGGCCGCGCGGTTGGGGATTTCCCTGGACCCGGAGTTCACCAACTCCTCGGCGGTCAACCCCGCCTACGACGGAGTGGTGGTGACCTACGCCCAGGTCGGCATGCATCCCTTCAAACACCACGCGGTGGCCTCCAGCCGTCGCACACTGGTCGTTCTGGACGAGATTCACCACGCCGGCGACGCGAAGAGCTGGGGCGACGGCGTCAAGGAGGCCTACGCCGACGCCACCCACCGCCTCGCGCTGACGGGTACGCCCTTCCGCTCGGACGATTCCCCGATTCCCTTCGTGCGCTACGAGGAGGACGGGGAGGGGCACCTGGTCTCCTGCTCGGATTACTCCTACGGGTATTCCAGTGCGCTCGCCGACGGCGTCGTGCGCCCGGTGGTCTTCCTGTCCTACTCCGGTGAGGCCCGGTGGCGCGACTCCGCCGGGGAGGAGTACTCCGCCCGGCTGGGCGAACCGCTCAACGCTGAGCAGACCGCCCGCGCCTGGCGCACCGCGCTGGACCCCAAGGGCGACTGGATCCCGGCCGTGCTGCAGGCCGCCCACACGCGTCTGCTGCAGATCCGGCGCAACGTGCCCGACGCTGGTGGACTGGTTATCGCGACGGACACGAAGACGGCGCGCGCCTACGCCCGCATCCTGCGTCAGATCTCGTCCACCCCGGTGGCGGTGATCCTCTCCGACGAACCGGGCTCCTCCGAGCGCATCGACGAGTTCAGCGAGTCCACCGACGAGTGGATGGTCGCCGTCCGCATGGTGTCCGAGGGCGTGGACGTTCCGCGACTGTCGGTCGGCGTCTACGCCACCTCGGCCTCGACCCCGCTGTTCTTTGCCCAGGCGATCGGTCGTTTCGTGCGCTCCCGGCGCAAGGGCGAGACCGCGAGCGTCTTCCTTCCCTCGGTCCCGGTCCTGCTGGGCCTGGCCGAGAACCTGGAGAAACAGCGCGACCATGTGCTGGGCAAGCCGGACCGGCCTAAGGAGGGCTGGGACGACGACCTGCTCGCCGAGGCCAACCGTGAGCAGAATGAGCCCGACGAGCCGGCCTCCTATGAGGCCCTCGGCGCCGAGGCCGAACTCGACTCGCTGATCTACGACGGCTCCCACTACGGCACCGGAACCTTCACGGGCTCCGCAGAGGAGGAGGAGTACCTGGGCCTGCCCGGGCTTCTCGACGCCGACCAGGTCAAGGCCCTGCTGCGCAAGCGACAGGAGGAGCAGCTCGACGCACGGGAGGCCCAGGACAGGGCCCGCAAGGAACGCGAAGCGCAGGAGGCGCACAAGCGTGAGGTGCTCGGCGTGCCGACGACCATCACCCCCAGGGGAAGCGGGGGCGCGGAGGCGGCGGCGGAGGTCGCCAGTGAGGAGATCCCGCGCCTGCGTAAGGAGCTCAACACGATCGTTTCGATCGTTTCCGGTCGCACCGGCCGGCCGCACGGCGCCGTGCACACCGAGGCCCGCAAGGCCTGTGGCGGACCGCCGACGGCCCTGTGCACCGCGGAGCAGTTGCGCGACCGCATCGCGTATCTCCGGGACTGGTAGGCCACCCGCTAGGGTGTCTGAGCATGAGTGAGTCACCCGGCCCGGCCCGCCACACCGTCCAGCCCCGGCGCATTCTCGCCCCGGACCTCGCCCGTGGCATCGCCCTGCTGGGCATTGCCTGGGCGAACGTGTCCACGGCCTGGGTCATCACCGATGATTCCGTGCCCGCCGCCTACTTCGGCGGGGTCGTCCACGGGGCCGCGGACCGGGTGGTCGTGGTCCTTGCCGCCATGTTCGCCCATGTCCGGGGACTGCCGATGTTCACCACGCTGCTCGGCTTCGGAGTCGGGCTTGTCGCTGCCGGCCTGGCCCGCCGCGGTTACGGGGCAGGGCGGATCCGGCGTTCCCTGCTCCGTCGCTACGGTGCGCTGCTGGTATTCGGCCTGGCGCACTGCCTGCTGCTCTTCTTCGGCGACATCATGATCCTCTACGGCGTCATCGGCATGGTTCTGGCCCTGGCGTTCACGCTCAGTGACCGCGCGCTGCTGGGGATGGCCGGCGCCCTCTTCGCCCTCCACCTGCTGGGCAGTGCCCGCACGCTCGGTGACGAGAACGTCGCCCTGTCCGTCCCCGAGTTCGGCGGTTACGCGGAGTACGTCTCCTACAACGCCGCCTGGGCGACCGGCTACCTCCTGTCCGCGCCGATCGCGCTGACGAGCATGCTGCCGTTGGCCATCCTCGGGTACGTCGCCGCGCGGCGCGGCGTCCACCGGGACCCGATGGCACACCTGCGCATCCTCACGGTCTGGGTGCTCGTCGCCGGCGCCATCATCCTCGCCGTGGGTCTGCCGTGGGGGCTGTCCGCTATCGGTGCCCTGCCGGGCGCGTGGGAGGACGTCCTCATGAATCTCAATCAGATGCTGGGTTATCTCACCGGCCCCGGGATTTGCGCGGGCGTCCTGCTGGCGTCGCGGAGGCTGCAGGAACGCCTTGACCGGGGAGCGAGCCTGCCCCCGGCGCTGGCGCCGGTGCAGGCGCTGGGGCAGCGCTCCATGAGCGGATACGTCACCCAGTCGCTGCTCTTTGTTCCGCTGACCATGCCCTTCCTGCTCGGACTGGGGGAGGGGGCCGGGGCTGCCGGATTACTGCTGCTGGCTCTGGCCGTGTGGGCGGTGACGCTGCTGGCGGCCCAGCTGACGGCGCGCGTCGGCAGGCCCGGCCCCGCCGAGTCCGCCCACCGACGCCTGGCCTACGGGCGGCGGGGACCGGGGAAATGAGAAATGCCCTCCGAGCATCCGGAGGGCATCGCCTGGCTAATCCAGGTAGTCGCGCAGGACCTGGCTGCGCGAGGGGTGGCGCAGCTTGGACATGGTCTTCGACTCGATCTGACGGATGCGCTCACGCGTGACCCCGTAGACCTGGCCGATCTCGTCGAGGGTGCGCGGCATGCCGTCGGTCAGGCCGAAACGCAGGCGGACGACGCCGGCCTCGCGCTCGGACAGCGTCTTCAACACGTCCTGCAGCTGATCCTGCAGGAGGGTGAAGGAGACCGCGTCCACGGCGACGACCGCCTCGGAGTCCTCGATGAAGTCGCCGAGCTGGGAGTCGCCCTCGTCACCGATGGTCTGATCCAGGGAGATCGGCTCACGGGCGTACTGCTGGATCTCGAGGACCTTCTCCTCGGTGATGTCCATCTCCTTGGCCAGCTCCGCCGGCGTGGGCTCGCGGCCCAGGTCCTGGAGCAGCTCGCGCTGGATGCGGCCGAGCTTGTTGATGACCTCGACCATGTGCACCGGGATGCGGATGGTGCGGGCCTGGTCGGCCATGGCGCGGGTGATGGCCTGACGAATCCACCAGGTGGCGTAGGTGGAGAACTTGTAGCCCTTGGAGTAGTCGAACTTCTCCACCGCGCGGATGAGACCGAGGTTGCCCTCCTGAATGAGATCCAGGAACGCCATGCCACGGCCGGTGTAGCGCTTGGCCAGGGAGACCACCAGACGGAGGTTGGCTTCCAGCAGGTGGTTCTTCGCCTTGCGCCCGTCGCGGGCGACGGCCCGCAGATCGCGCTTGACGGTCGGGGACAGCTTCGCGCCGGCGTCGCCGGAATCCACGGCCTTCTGCATCTCGTCGAGACGGTGCTGCGCGTACAGGCCGGCCTCAATGCGCTTGGCCAGGGACACCTCCTCCTCGGCGTTGAGGAGGGCGACCTTGCCGATCTGCTTGAGGTAGGCGCGGACGGAGTCGGCCGAGGCGGTCAGCTGGGCGTCCTTGCGAGCCTGGCGCAGGGTCGCGGACTCGTCCTCGTCCCAGACGGAGGAGCTCTCCTCCTCGTCCTCGTCGTCCTCCTCGTCCTCGACGACGTCCTCATCCTCGATGAAGTCGTCTTCGCCGTCGGCGATCTCCGGATCGAAGTCCTCGTCGTCCTCCTCCAGATCAGCCTCGATCTCGACGCCGGTGGTCTCAAGCTCGTCGTCCTCGAGCGGAGCCGCCTCCGAGGCGGTCGCCGGGCTGGTAGCCTTCTTGGCGGTGGTTTTCTTCGCCGTCTTCTTCGCGACCGTCTTCTTGGCTGCGGCGGTGGTCTTCTTGGCCGGGGTCCGCTTGGCGACCTTCTTGGCGGTCTTTTTCGCGACCGTCTTCTTCGCGGTCTTCTTCGCCGGAGCCTTACGCGCGGTCTTCTTCGCCGGAGTTCCGGCGGTCGCCGACTCGGCGGTGGCCCCGGTTGAGTCCTGGCCAGAGGTATCTGTGGCTGCCACGTACGCCCTTTCGCAGAGTTGCTCGTCTTACTGTGGGTACAACCGGACGGAGGGGGAAAATGTTCCACCCGTGCGCGGATGCACTGTGTTCGACCGCCTAGCGCAGTCGAACCGCGTTGTAAAGGTCTGAATCCACCCTAGTCATGCTTCCGCGCCGTCGTCGTCGACCGGCCGGAGAACACTTCAGCAGGGGTGATGCTGGCCCTTGTGTTGAACGGCCTCCCAGTGTACGTCAACGCAGCACCGGGGGCCGCACTCGGCCCTAGGGAGCGAGGTGGTCGGTCACGGCCATGGCCGCGCCGACGATGCCCGCACGGTTGCGCAACTTGGCCGGGATGACGGGGGTGGCGATCTCCAGGCGCGGCAGCCATTTGTCGTGATTGCGGGAAATGCCCCCGCCGACGATGAACAGCTGCGGGTTGAACAACGCCTGGAACTCGGCGAGGACGACGTCGACGCGCTTGGCCCACTTCTTGTAGGACAGCTCCTCCCGGTCCTTGGCGGCAGAGGAAGCCAGGTGTTCGGCCTCGTCGACCGTCCCCTGGTAGTTGACCAACATGTGCCCGACCTCGGTGTTGGGGAAGAGCCGACCGTCGAGCAGGAAAGCCGAGCCGATGCCGGTTCCGAAGGTGAGGAAGATGACGGACCCGTGGCGGGAGGCCTCCTCGCCGTAGGCGACCTCGGCGAGACCGGCTGCGTCGGCGTCATTGAGGGCCACGACCTCGCGACCCGGCAGGTGCCGTCGGAAAAGTTCGGTGATGTCGGTGCCGATCCAGGACGGGTCGATGTTGGCCGCCGACAAGGCGGTCTGCCCCCGGATGACGCTGGGCAGGGTGAGGCCGACCGGCCCCTCCCAGTCGAAGCGGCGGACGAGTTCGACGACGGTCGCCGCCACCGCGTCCGGCGTGGCCGGCTGCGGGGTGAGGATCTTGAGGCGGTCGCCGATGAACTCTCCGGTCGCCAGATCAACGAGCGCGCCCTTGATTCCGGAACCCCCCACGTCCACGCCGAAAGCGGTGCCCGTTCCTGCGGTGAGCGGGGTGGGAGTACTGGGGGTCTGGGTAGCCATGGGCACAACAATACAAAAGCCGGGCACAATAGGGGCATGAGCCACAACACCCCTGCCGTCCTTCGCACCCTCGCCGTCGATCTGGCGACCCGCACCGCCGAGAAGATCAACGCCAGGAGGGCCGAGCTCGGTGATCTGCGCGCCTATGTCAGCACCAAGTCCAGCGTCGTCGATCCGGTCACCGTGGTCGACACCGCCGCGGAGGCCTTCATCTCCGACGAGCTGGAACGGCTGCGTCCGGCCGACGGGCTGGTGGGGGAGGAGGGCAACGAGGGGGCGTCGACAAGCGGGGTGTCCTGGATCGTCGATCCCATCGACGGCACGGTCAACTTCCTTTACGGACTGCCCCATTACGCCGTCTCCGTCGGGGCGGCCGTCGACGGCCGCCCCGTCGCCGGCGCGGTCGTCAACGTGGCCACCGGAACCATCTTCTCGGCGGCGGAGGGGGAGGGCGCGACCGTCACGGTCGGCGAAAAGACCGTTCCACTGCAGGCCAGCGCCACCGTCGACGTCGAAACGACGCTGCTGGCCACCGGCTTCTCCTACTCCGCGGCGCGCCGCGCGCAGCAGGTCGAGATCCTGGGCAGGCTCATGTCCCGGGTGCGCGACGTGCGCCGCATGGGCTCGGCCGCGCTCGACCTGTGCGCCCTGGCCGCGGGCCATGTCGACCTCTATTACGAGCACGGAATCCACTCCTGGGACTACGCCGCCGGGGTGATCATCGCCCGGGAGGCGGGGGCCGTGGTGACTCACCCGCCACTGTCTGTGACGGGGCAGGAATTCCGCCCCGTCGTCGGCTACGCCCCGGGGTTGGGGGGCGTCATTGACCCGGTGCTTGAGGCTGCCGGGGTCCACCAGCCGTTGCCGACTCTTCCGCACTGACTGAATAACCCCTTTTGACCAGGGGATATGACAAGGTGTCCAGTCTGGTTTATCATCCGTCGCAATACAGGCACACGGTCCAGATTTCGCTGGGCGGGTGATGTCGCGTAGGAGAATGTCACGCAGGCACTACCACTAGGAAGACTGGGGATCCCATGGCCACTGATTACGATGCGCCGCGCCGCGGTGCGGAAGCCGAACTCGAGACTGATTCCCTCGACGCGCTGAAGGCCGCTGACTCCAACAGCAACGGCATGGATGACGACGGCGAGATCATCGAGGCTTTCGAGCCTCCGTCCGTCGACATCTCCGGCGAGGAGCTCAACGTCGAGGTCGTCCCGCGCCGCGAGGGGGAGTTCACCTGCGGCGAGTGCTTCATCGTCCAGGACCGCAAGCACCTCGCCTACACCGAGAACGGTGTGGACATCTGCCGCGACTGCGCCTAGCGCGTTTTGACGCGACCACCGGGACAGCGCCACGCCGACGCCCCCACGGAGAACGTTCTCCGTGGGGGCGTCGGCGTCATCGGCGGGCGATCGACCGGGCTGGCTACGTCCGCGGCATGTGCTTGAGGGCCGCGTCGGCCTGATCGGGCAGGAAGGCCTGCAGCAGTGCCTCCGGGTTGCGCGAGGACAACAGCCAGTAGGGGGTGGGGTCGTTCGGATCGTCCAGAACCAGCATCACCATTTCCGGCACCCAGCCGTGGGAGATGACGAAGGCCGCCGGGTCGAGCTGCCGGCCCATCGCGTTGCGCTTGGCGGTGGCCGGCACGGCCAAGGAGCGGGAGACGACGTCGGCGGGCAGGTTGGCCTCGCCGGCCACCAGCCAGCGGGTGCCGTCGGAGTCGAGCTCGACCCGCAGGACGGTCCTGGACCAGTGGGTCAGCAGCCACGCGGCGAGGGCGCCGAAGACGAGGGCGGAGCCGACCAGCCACCACCCGTTGCGGTTGTTGGCCAACTGGACGGAAATCAGTGCGACGACACCGGCGGCCAGCAGCCACCAGTACCAGGGCACCCACTGGCGTTCGCGGTAGATGACCTCAGTCGCGGTCTCTGTCACACCGCCGTCATGAGAAGCCGGGGCGGACTCGGGGCGGGACGGGGAGCTCGATGATTCAGTCACGGCACTTCAGTCTAATGGATGACGGGGACGACACGATGTCGATGCCTCCCGACTGCCCCGGGTGACACCCGGGTGCGTAGGCTGGTCCGGGTGACTGAGACTCTCAAGATCAAGCGACTCGACCCCGACGTGCCCCTCCCGGTGCGTGCCCACCCCGATGACGCCGGCATCGACCTCCACGCGGCGGAGGACGTCACCCTCGCCCCCGGACAGCGTGCCCTCGTCTCCACGGGCGTCGCGATGGCCCTGCCCGTCGGCACCGTCGGTCTCGTGCACCCACGCTCGGGGCTGGCGGCCAAGAACGGATTGAGCATCGTCAACGCCCCGGGCACCATCGACGCCGGGTACCGTGGAGAAATTAAGGTCAATCTCATCAACCTTGATCCGGCCGAGCCCATCGAGATCACCCGTGGCATGCGCATCGCCCAGCTGCTGGTCCAGGAGGTGCTCCTGCCTCAGGTCGAGGAAGTCACCGACCTGGACGAGACTGAGCGGGGCATGGGCGGGCACGGCTCGACCGGCACCAACTGAGAGACACTTCGGAGGAGAGAACATGGCACTGTGGCCATTCGGAAAGAAGAAGGACGAACCCGTCGTCGAGGACGGATCCGTCAACGCCGCCCCAGCGCAGCAGGACACTCCCGTCGATGACGCGGTCCAGGAGCAGGCCACGACCGAGGGGGAGGGCATCCGGGCCGTCGTCGAGCATGACGCCGTCGACGGCACCGCCGGTCCCTTCGACGGCGACAACGTCGCCATCGAGGACTTCGACTTCACCGACTACTCCACGGGCATCCTCAACCTCGGCTCGATGAGGCTGCCCCTGCCGAAGGGCTCCCAGGTTCAGGTGGAGATGGGCGAGCAGGGCCCGAAGATGATCCACATCGTCACCACCGCCGGCCGCATCACCCCGGTCGCCTTCGCCGCGCCGAAGGCCTCCGGCCAGTGGGAGCAGGCCTCCGCCGAAGTTCTCGAGGGGATGCGCTCCCAGGGAATGGCGGACGTCCATTACGAGCAGGGGCCGTGGGGTCGCGAGATCGTCGGCTCCGGCCCGCAGGCGGCCATCCGCATCGTCGGGATCGAGGGGCCGCGGTGGATGCTGCGCTTCACCCTGACCGCCCCGCTGGACAAGACCGAGGAACTGGCCTCGATCGGCCGGGAACTGGCCGCCCGCACCTTCGTCTATCGTGGCCAGGATCCGATTCTGGCGGGCAACTCGCTGCCGGTGTCGATCCCCCCGCAGCTGGTGCAGCAGGTGCAGGAGGAGATGAAGCGTCGTCAGGAGCAGGCCCAGGCGAACCAGCAGGCCGTCGCCACCGCACAGAACTCCGAGTCCGCGGCCGAAGCGCGCGCGGCGATGGACGCCTTCCGCGAAGCGATCAACAAGCAGCTCAAGAACAACCCCGCCGACGGCCCCACCGACACCGGCGCAGACACGGAGCAGAAGTAACCCGGCGATGACCTCCACATCCGAAAGTACCGGCACGGAACCCACCCTGCTGGAGCAGATGGGCGGCGTCACCGGGCTGATCGCCTCGACCCTGCCCGTTCTCGTCCTGGTTCCCGTCAACAACTACCTGGGGCTGGGCTGGGCCCTGGGAGCAGCCCTCGGCGTCGCCTTCCTGATCTTCCTGTGGCGCGCTTTCCGCCGGGAGTCGCTGCAGCCGGCGGTCAACGCCCTGGTCGGCGTGCTCTTCGGTGCGGCGATCGCCTGGTTCGTCGGCGACGCCAAGGGCTATTTCCTCTACGGCATCTGGGCCTCGCTGGTGCTGGCGGTGGTGGCGATCGGGTCGGTGCTGGTGCGCTGGCCGATCGTTGGGGTGATCTGGAAGGGCCTCAACGGCGAGGACATGGTCTGGCGTCGGGTGGTCAAGGCCCGTCGCTCCTTCGCCTGGGCGACGCTGGGGTGGGCCACCGTCTTCATCTCCCGCTTCTTGGTCCAGAACGCCTTCTACAACTCCGACGCGACCAATGCGCTGGCCGTTGCCCGTATCCTCATGGGGTGGCCGCTGACCGGTGTCGTACTGCTGTTGACCGTCTGGATGGTCCGCCGCGCCAACGCCGCGGTCGAGGAGGCGGAGACGGCAGGTCTCGTGCCGACCACTCTGGTGGTCGGGGACGACGCCGACCACCCCGCAGCAGCACAAACTGAAGCAGAATCAGAAGCAGAAACAAAGGAAACACCGCATGAGCGACACCACCCTTGAGGTCGGCCAAACCCCGACCCTGACGATCACCCGGATGGCCCACGGCGGTGAGGGCATCGCCACCGGCCCTGACGGCCGCGTGGTCTTCGTCCGCGGCGCCTACCCCGGCGACGTCGTCGAGGCGACCGTCACCGAGGTCAAGAAGCGATTCGGCCGCGCCGATGCCACCCGCATCGTCACCGCCGGGGAGTACCACGGTGAGCAGTCCTGCCCGGCCGCCGCGCGGGGCGCCGGCTGCTGCGACTTCGGCGACATCGACTACGGCCGCGAGGTTGAGCTCAAGCACGACATCCTGCTGGGCCAGCTCCGCCGGGTCATCGACGTCGAGAAGCTTCCCGACGCCCGCCTCATCGACCTGACCCCGCACCGCGGTTGGCGCACACGTGTGCGTCTCGGCGTCGACGGTCAGGGTCGCGCCGGCACCCGCATGCTCGGTTCCCATGAGCTGGTCACCGACGTCGCGTGCACCCAGGTCGCGCCCGCGCTCGCGGCCGGCGTCGTCGGGGAGGGGGCACGCACCTTCACCCCGGGCGCGGAGGTCATCGCCGTGCTGGATTCCGAGGGCAACCGCCACATCGTGGAGACCCGCAAGGCCCCGCGCGGCGAGCGCGTCGAGGACTACACCGAGGTCATCGAGGGTGACGGGGAGGTCGTGGAACGGGCCGACGGCGTCGAGTTCCGCTTCCCGCCGACCGCCTTCTGGCAGGCGCACACCGCCGCCCCGGACCTCTACACCGGCCTGGTTCGCGAATGGGTGTCCGCGGTGGAGACCCGGCGCCCGGTGGCGTGGGACCTCTACGGCGGCGTCGGTCTCTTTGTTCCGGCGCTGGGCGACAGCCTGGGGGAGAAGAGCCAGATCGTCTCCGTCGACTACTCCGCGGCCGCCACCGCCTCGGAGCAGGCCGGGCTGAAGGGCTACGACGTCGTGCGCGTCAACAAGCGCGTCGACCAGGCGGTCGGCAACCTGCCGGCCCCGGACGTCATCGTCCTGGATCCGCCGCGCACCGGCGCGGGCAAGAAGGTCATTGAGCTCAGCGCCCGCGCGCAGCCCGTCACGGTCATTCACGTCGGCTGCGATCCGGCGACTTTCAGCCGGGACGTCGCCGCCTGGGATGAGGCCGGGTACGGGATCACCGATCTCGCGGTCATCAACGCCTTCCCCGGTACGCACCACTTTGAGGTCATGGCGCGCCTGAACAAGAAGATTGCCGACAACTAACCGACCACGGGTACGGTGGACAGAAATCAACGGCCCCGGCCGCACGTGATTTCCACCCCGACATGGGGCGGACGGGATCGAGGCGGCCGTCGACAGGTCGCCTGGCAAGGTGAAGGAAGTGAGATAGCCACCGATGGGAATTCTCAGTGGTGTGTCCGGACCGGCGGACCTGAAGGCGCTGCCGGAGGACGCCCTCGGCGAGCTGGCCGAGGAAATTCGTGAACTGCTGGTCCAGAAGGTGTCCGCCACCGGTGGCCATCTCGGTCCCAACCTCGGCGTCGTCGAACTGACGATCATGCTCCACCGCGTGTTCAATTCGCCGGAGGAGCCGGTCATCTTCGACACCTCCCACCAGTCCTACGTGCACAAGATGCTCACCGGACGGGCCGACGCCTTCGACTCCCTGCGGCAGAAGGGCGGTCTGTCGGGATACACCGACCGCGCCGAATCCGAGCATGACTGGACCGAGTCCTCCCACGCGTCGGCGGCCCTGTCCTACGCCGACGGTCTGTCCAAGGCCTTCGAGCTCTCGGGCACGCCCGAGCGCAACGTCGTCGCCGTCGTCGGCGACGGCGCCCTGACCGGCGGCATGTGCTGGGAGGCGCTCAACAACATCGCCGAGGGCGACCGCAACGTGGTCGTCGTCGTCAACGACAACGGACGCTCCTATTCGCCGACCATCGGCGGCTTCGCCCAGAACCTCTCCGCCATCCGCGCGCATCACGGCTACGACGAGCTCATGGAGCACTCGAAGAAGCGCCTGCGCCAGATGGGCTGGATCGGGGACCGGGCCTACGAGGCGCTGGCCGCCTTCAAGGAGGGCGTCAAGTCCCAGGTGCTGCCGACGGAGCTCTTCTCCGACCTCGGCATGAAGTACGTCGGCCCGGTCAACGGCCACAACACCCGCGCGCTGGAGCACGCGCTGAGCTACGCCCGCGAGTACGAGGGCCCGATGCTGGTGCATGTCGTCACGGAGAAGGGCCACGGCTTCGCTCCGGCGGTCAATGACGTCCGCGATCAGATGCACTCGACCGGCGTCATCGATCCCGTCACCGGTGCGCCGACCTCGACGTCAGCCCCGGGCTGGACCAGCGTCTTCTCCCGCGAGCTTCTCGACGCCGCCGCGGAGCGCGAGGACATCGTCGCCATCACCGCAGCGATGGCCGGCCCGACCGGACTACAGGCCTTCGCCGACGAGTACCCCGAGCGCTTCTACGACGTCGGGATCGCCGAGGCGCATGCCGTGACCTCCGCGGCCGGGCTGGCGCTGGGCGGCTACCACCCGGTGGTCGCCATCTACTCGACCTTCCTCAACCGCGCCTTCGACCAGCTGCTGATGGATGTGGCGCTGCTGAAGTTGCCGGTCACGCTGGTCCTTGACCGTGCGGGCGTCACCGGCACCGACGGCGCCTCCCACAACGGCGTCTGGGACATGTCCCTGGCCTCGGTCATCCCGGGCATCCGCATCTCGGCGCCGCGCGACGGGGTGGAGCTGACGGCCCAGTTCCGGGAAGCCCTGTCGGTCGACGACGGGCCAACCCTCGTCCGCTTCCCGAAGGGCGGTCTGCCCGAGCCGATCGAGGCGCAGACCCGGATGAGTGATGGCGTCGACGTGCTCCGCTACTCCGATTCCGATGACGAGCAGGAGGGGGTCAGCGTCCTCATCGTCGCCATCGGCGCCATGGCCGAGACCGCCCTGGCCGCGGCGGGGCGGCTGGCGGCGGAGGGCGTCGGCGTCACCGTCGCCGACCCGCGCTGGGTCGTCCCCGTCCCGCAGTCCCTCGTCGCCCTGGCGGATGACCACGACCTGGTCGTCACGCTCGAGGACGGCATGCTCGTCGGCGGCGTGGGCAGTCTCGTCGCGCTGGCCTGTTCCGCGGCGGAGGTCGACACCCCGCAGCGTCAGCTGGCCTTCCCGCAGGTCTTCCCGAAGCACGCCTCCCGCGGCCAGGTCCTGGCCGAGGCCGGCCTCGACGTCGACGGCGTCGCCGGGTCGGTCCTTGGCTGGCTGGAGACGCTATTCGGGGAAGAGGACTAAAAGAGGCTAGGCGCCCAGCCGCCAGATGATCGGCGCGGTGGCGGCGATCTGCCACTCGCGGGCTCCGCGGTCGGCGAGATAGTGGCCGACCGCGTCGATGCTGCTCAACGCCGCCTCTTCGGTGAGCATCCACACCGCGTCACGCAGCAGCGCGGGCTTGAGCACGTTCTCGAGCGGAATGTCGATGTCCATGGCCAGCTCCGCGACCTCCGCGCGCACCAGCTGGTAGGCGTCCCAGCTCTCCGGATAGTTTGACTGCCATGTGCTCTTGTGCGGGGCGATCTCGGCCCGCTCGGAACGTCGCGGCCAGGTCGCGGGGTCGGAGTTGCGGGCGTCGACAAGCTCGCTGAACCAGAAGCCGGCGGCCCGGCGCGGAACGCCGCGGACCCGCGCCAGGTCCGACGCGGTGGGCGGCAGGGCGCGCGCGATCTCGACCAGCACCTTGTTGGGCAGGATGCGTCCGACGGCGGTGTCGCTCTCGCGGGCGCGGGCGTCTCGTACCCGGAAGAGATGCTTCGCGACGGCCAGCTGCTCCGGCCGGCGAAGAATCCCCACGCCCTTGAGGTCGCGCCAGTGCTGGGGGCCGGGGGGCTGGCGGTGGGTCTCGACGAGGTGCTCGAACTCCTCGTGCGCGATGCCTAGCTTGTTCTGGGAGTCGAGGATCTCGGCCATTGCTTCGGCGAGCTCCAACAGCAGCTCGACGTCGAGGGCGGCGTAGGCGAGCCAGGGGGTGGGCAGAGGGCGGGTGGACCAGTCCTCGGCGCCGTGGCCTTTGGCCAGTTCGTAGCCGAAGACCTCCTCAATCATGGCCGCCAAATTAACCTTCTCGACCCCGGCCAGGCGACCCGCCAGCTCCGTGTCGAAGAGTCCCGCCGGGTGCAGGCCGAGCATCGCCAGGGAGGGCAGGTCACTGGCGGCGGCGTGCAGCACCCAGGTCTCGGGGTTGAGGACGGGGGCCAGGACCTCGGTGATCAGCTCGCGGTGGCCCTCGGGGTCGATCAACACGGTGCCTGAGCGGGCGCGCCGGATCTGCAGCAGGAAGGCGCGGTCGTCGTAGCGGAAGCCGGAGGCGCGCTCGGTGTCGACGGCGACGGGCCCCAGGCCACGGGCCAGGCGGTCGGCGGCAAAACGGATGGCGTCGGGGGTGTCCGCGAGTTCAGGCAGGCCCCCGCGCGGTGAGTTGAGCCTAACCACCGATGGAGGTCACGCCCTCCGGCGGCAGGCCGGCGACATTGGCCAGGACGGCTGCGAAAGCCTCGACATGGGAGGTGAGGTCCGTGCCCTCGGCGGTCCAGGACGCGCGCATCTCCAGCTGGTAGGAACGCGGTGGGCCACCGATCTCGCCGAAACGCACGCTGGCCGTCGCCGTGACGGTGCCGCCGAGGTTGGTGTAACCGTCGGCCTCGTCTAGGCCCTCGGTCAGCCACTGCCAGGCCACGTCCGGCAGCAGCGGATCATTGGCCACCTCGTCGTCCATGTCCGCCTGGATGTAGGCCACCAGACGCATGGAGCCGTCCCAGGCGTCCTCGGCGCCGGGGTCGTGCAGCAGAATGAGCCGGCCGAAAGCGTCGCCGGCGGCGTCGACCGGCACGCTCTCGAGATCCTCGGTGTCGTTGTCCCCGCGGTCGACCTCCAGGCCGATGGCATGGCTGAACGGCGCCAGCTTCTGCGGGGAACGGATGGTCCCGAGAGTCAACTCGCCGCGGAGACGGGCCGCGTGCATGGATTCCACCGCGGCAGTGAACTCGGGTGGTGTCGTGTTGCCCTGCGAGGTTGCGTCGATTTCAGCGTCGACGGGGGTGGGGCGGGAATCGGAGTTGATCACGGAATCCAAGCTAACGATCAGCGCGCGTGCAGCGTGGTTGCCACGCCGTGCCCCCGACTGATGGCCATCGGGGATAGATCCAACTTATGATGGACTTCGTCACTGATCGTCAAAGAAGGGAACCGCAGTGTCGGACAACACCGAGATCGATTACGAGAAGCTGAACAAGGTCCAGCGCTACCTCCAGTACGCCGTCTTCCAGTCCGTGCCCGGCGCACTGGCCAACGACCGCACCGACGTCGTCGAGGAGGCGCGCGCCTACTTCCAGAAGCTCGCCGACGCCGGCCTCGTCGAAGTCCGCGGCATCTACAACGTCTCCGGCTCCCGCGCCGACGCCGATTTCATGATCTGGTGGCACGCCGAGGAGTTCGACCAGATCCAGGACGCGCTCAACGGCTTCCGCCGCACCACCTTCGGTCAGTCCCTGGAGATCTCCTGGCTGGGCAACGGCGTGCACCGCCCGTCCGAGTTCAACAAGCGTCACCTGCCGTCCTTCATCATGGGCGAGGAGGCGAAGGACTGGATCACGGTCTACCCCTTCGTCCGTTCCTACGAGTGGTACATCCTCGACCCGGAGGAGCGCTCCACGATGCTGCGCGACCACGGCATGGCCGCCGCCGAGTTCGCCGACATCCGTGCCAACACCGTCGCAGCCTTCGCGCTCGGCGACTACGAGTGGATGCTGTCCTTCGAGGCCGACGAACTCGGACGCATCGTCGACCTGATGCACAAGATGCGCTACACCGAGGCCCGCCTGCACGTGCGCGAGGAGACCCCGTTCATCTCCGGCCGCCGCGTCGCCGACGTCGGTGACGCCATCAACGCCCTCCCGTAACAGACGGACCCGGGGTACCCGGAAAGCGGGGCGCCCGCACCCCCGGGGGAGGGTGCGGGCGCCCACGGGTCGGCCGGGGGTGTTACTCGGCCGGCTTGAGGGTCATGCTGAGTGAGTTGATGCAGTAGCGAAGATCGGTGGGGGTGTTGTAGCCCTCGCCTTCGAAGACGTGGCCCAGGTGGGAGTCGCAGTTGGCGCACAGCACTTCGCGGCGCACCATGCCGTGGGAGGTGTCGACCTTCTCGTAGACGGCGTCGGTCGCGGCCGGGTCGAAGAAGGACGGCCAGCCGCAGTGCGACTCGAATTTCTCGGTGGAGCGGAAGATCTCCGCCCCGCAGGCGCGGCAGGCGTAGACCCCCTCGGTGGTGGTGTCGGTGTACTCGCCGACGTGCGGCGGTTCGGTGCCGGCCTGGCGAAGGACGAAGTACTCCTCCGGGCTCAGTCGCTGACGCCACTCCTGATCGGGGAGGTTCTTGAAGTCGATCTCAGACATGTGTCTCTCCATTCCCATTTGCTGCCACTGGTTCCTGTGCTGCAACCGTAGCGGACGTTAAAATATTCCGGTCGCGGCGCAGGTAGACGACTGCGGTGACGGCGATGACGACGACGAGCATCGACCAGCCGGCGGTCGCGGTGAAGTAGCTGGCCCACCGGCCCGCATCGGGGGCGTGGACAGAGTGCCAGTCACCGGGCCAGAGGAAGAGGAACGCCGCCAGCCAGGCCGGCCACACGTGGAAGACGGAGAGGCGGGTGGCGACGGTGAGGATCATCGGGAAGAGCATCATCGAGTAATACTGCTGGCCCAGCGAACTCATGACGAACACGCCCGTCAGCAGCAGTCCGGTGGTGGTCGTGGCCCAGAAGAGGGGCGCGGAGTCCCGGTAGAAGAACAGCGCCGCCAGCCCGACGGCGACGAAGACCCCGAGCGTCAGCCACAGTACGGCCTCCAGCCAGCCGGGCATGTCGAAGTAGACGGCGAAGCCGGCCAGCGAGGAGTTGGCGTAGTCGCGGGTCTCACCGAGGTAGGGCACCACGCGGGTGAGGTAGTCGCCGGCTCCGGGCACCAGCGGCCAGGCGATGACGTTGGCCAGTACCGGTACGGCGACGCCGCCGAGGATGGTGCGCCAGTCGAATTTCATCAGCGGCAACAGCAGCAGGGGTGCGAACATGGGCTTGACGACGATCGCGAGCCCCAGCACGAGCCCCGCCCACCAGCGGTGTCCGCGCAGCAGAAGCCAGAGGAACCCGGACAGCGCCAGCAGGAGGATGCCGTTGATGTTCGAGAAGATGAGGGTGTTGCGCACGCTCTCGGTGAGAAAGGCTACGGTGACGGCCCCGGGGAACAGCCAGGAGGTGAGCCGGTGGCCGACCAGCCGCACGAGAACGGCCAGCGCGGCGATGATGGCCGCGGCGTTGAGCACGATGAAGACCGCCCGGGAGAGCTCACGGTCGCCTGACAACCCCATCGGCGCGAGCAGCAGGGTCGCCCCCGGGTTGTAGAGGTAATGCGGGTCGACGGTCGCGTAGTTCTCGTTGTAGACGGGCACCCCGCCGAGCATGCGCCGGATGGCGGAGTAGACGGTGGTGAAGTCGTCGGTGACCGAACCGTTGAAGGCGAGGACGAGGACACTGTGCAGGACCACCATGACCGCGATCGGCCACAGCGCGACGGTGGCGATGCGGGCGGCGTCGGGCCGAAGGTGCTGCGGGGGCGTGGCGACAAGCTGGCTCAAGACGTTGGACACGCTGACCAACGCTAGCCGACGCCCGCCGGGGACCGGCCTCAAGCGCGCCGGTAGCGCAGGAAGAGGCAGCCGTCGTCGGTGCCGCGCACGCTTTCGAGGATGAGCCGGTGGCGGGCCGCCGCCGCGTCGGTGTTCGCCAGGACGGGGGTTTCAACGGGGACGACGACGCTGGGGTCCACGGTGACGTGCCAGACGTCGATGAGTCCGGCGCTGAGGAACGCTTCATAGAGGCTCGGGCCGCCCTCGAGGCTGACGTCTTCGAGACCGATCGTGCGCAGCGCCTCGAGCATCGCGGCGGGGGAGCCGTCACCTGAACTGAGCAGCCGCGCTCCGGCGTCGGCAAGTTCTTCACGTCTGCTCGCCAGCGCCGGGTCGTCGACGCACGTCTGCGGAGTGAGGACGATGGGGCCGGCTCCGCTGAAGAAACGCGTCGACGTGTCGAAGTCGAGACTGCGGGAGACGACCGCGATGGGAGTTCCGGTGTGGGCCGGTCCGTAGTCCTCCGCCCGGACGGTGCCGGCGCTGACGATGATGACGTCGACGACCTCGCGCACGCGCAGGAGTAGCTCGGTGTCGGTTCGGTTGCCGAGCCCCCCAGAGGTTCCTTCCGGGGTGGCCGCGGAGCCGTTGAGCGTGGTGGCCAGGATGGCGCGGACCGTCCCGGGCTCGAGCGGTCCGATCAGCTCGTCCACGTCGATGCGCTCGGTCATGTGATGCTCCTGTTCGGTCGGCGGGGCACGGCCCCACCGGCAGGACCGCGGCGGGTGCGGGAGTTCGGTGAACGCCGTCGAAAAGCTCCGGGCGGGCACCTGCCGGGGCAAAGAAAAACAGGCCCGCTCATTACTGGCGGGCCTGAAGTGGTGGTCCTAGCTGGGATTGAACCAGCGACCTTTCCGGTGTGAACGGAACGCTCTCCCACTGAGCTATAGGACCTTGCTCGGACAAAGTTAGCACGGGCGCATCCGGCATTCCTAATCGCGCTCATCCCTCCCGCGGTATAAAAGAGGTATCCGCCGCCGCGGTCCTTTTAGTCCCCCGATTCAGGTCCGCGACCAGCCGAATGACATCGTTGTCATTCGTCACCGGGTGGTGAGATCTCCCCAAAACCACCGTTTAGCTGGCGATTTGTATGTGGCTCGGCGATCAGGATAAAGTTTTGTCTCGCTGGCCACGGCAACGGGGCAAAGCAGAAACAACAGAATAAAGAATGCGGATGTAGCGCAGTTGGTAGCGCATCACCTTGCCAAGGTGAGGGTCGCGAGTTCGAGTCTCGTCATCCGCTCTCATTTCACCGGGTCACGATCTGTTAAGGTCGCGGTTGAAATGTTCCGCGCGATTAGCTCAGCGGTAGAGCACTACCTCGACACGGTAGGGGTCACAGGTTCAATCCCTGTATCGCGCACTGAGGGTTAAGCCTCAACAATGCGGATGTAGCGCAGTTGGTAGCGCATCACCTTGCCAAGGTGAGGGTCGCGAGTTCGAGTCTCGTCATCCGCTCTGGTACCTTAAACAAGTACCTCCTGAGGGGCCCGAAGGGTGCTGAACCTCAACGGTGGGATGGCCGAGTGGTTAGGCAACGGTCTGCAAAACCGTTTACACGGGTTCGATTCCCGTTCTCACCTCTCAACCACATACTTGCGCGATTAGCTCAGCGGTAGAGCACTACCTCGACACGGTAGGGGTCACAGGTTCAATCCCTGTATCGCGCACCAAGTTCCTTTCGGGGCTTACGCGGATGTAGCGCAGTTGGTAGCGCATCACCTTGCCAAGGTGAGGGTCGCGAGTTCGAGTCTCGTCATCCGCTCTCATTTCCCGCCCGGCTCACGCCGGGCGGTTTTTCGTCGTTTCCGGCGTGCGACGTTGATGCGTGGGGCGCGGCACTGTCGCCATACCGGCCGACGGGAAAGAGTCGCCCCTGGACCGTCTACCCCTGTGCGGGGTGATTCCATCCAATGGTGTGGTTCGTCTGGAACTTTCGTAGGGTGACAGGCGACTAATGCTACAGGGCCGAATGCTTCGGCCCACGTAAACTGCCGTTCATGAGGTGCTCGCGCACCCACCGCACCAACTCACTCGTCGAGGGGAAACCATCTGATGCCACTGCCACTTCGTCGCACCGTCGCCACCTTGGGCGCCCTCGGTCTCGCTGCACTGGCCACGCCGGCTGCGCTGGCGCATGACGTCGTGCTCGGCGGAAATCCCGCCGACGGTGAGACGGTGGAGCAGTTCCCGGAGGAAGTGGTTCTGGAGTTTTCCGGAATTCCGAAGGAGGGCTTCAACACCCTGGCCGTCTCCGCGGCGGACTCCGGCGAGGTCCTGTTCACCGGCGAACCCACCGTCGAGGGCCGCAACGTTTCCCTCCGGGTCCCCCAGGAGGTGGACGCGGGTCCGGGGGAGTACCGGATCGGTTTCCAGATCACCTCCTCCGACGGCCATTCCACCCGGGGCATGACGACCTTCACCGTCGCCGGCGACGCCGCGGCCACCCAGCCGCAGGACGCCCCGGCGGAGGGGACGGACGGCGCCTCCCGGCCCGAACAGGTCGACGAGACCGGAATGAGCGCAGGAGCCAAGATCGCCGTGGCCGCCGTCGCGGTCCTGGCACTTGCCGCGGCCGCCGTGGCCGCCGTCGCGAAGAGCCGCAGGCGCGACAACCTGCGTGGCACCCTCGACGAGCAGTAATCCCACCCCCATCCTGAGGAGACCTCCCATGACCATCCGCACCACCGGCATCATCGCCGCCCTCGCCACCACCGCCCTGCTGCTCGGCGCCTGCACCTCGAACGACGCGGACACGCCGGGCGAGACCACCGCCGCCGGCACGAGCGCGACCGGCGTGGCGGAAACCACTGCGGCGTCGACGGACGCCGTGGCGCCAGTCGTCACCCTGGAGGACGGCTTCGTCCGTGAGAAGGCCGCGGACTCGATGATGACCGGGGTCTTCGGCACCCTGACCAACCACACCGGCGAGGCTCTCGAGCTCGTCGGATTCCAGACGGACCTCGGTTCCGGCACCAACGAGATTCACGAGGTCGTCGACGGGGTCATGCGACCGAAGAGCGATCCCATGATCATCCCGGCCGACGGCACCTACGAGCTCGTTCCGGGGGGCGACCACCTCATGATCATGGGCGTGGAGGGCGATATTCCGGCCGGTGACGTCGTCACCCTGACGCTCGAGTTCGCCGACGGCTCCACCGTCGACGTTCCGGAGGTCCCGGTGCGCACCGTCCTCGCGGGCGAGGAGAACTATGGCGCGGACGGCGGCCTCCAGGGCCACAGCCCGGAGTCCGCGGGGGAGACGTCCGCGCAGACGGCCCGCTAGCCGGCCCCCGGAGTCACTGAGGATAGAGGACATGACTGGGTTCGCCACACACATCGCCAGGCGGAAATTTCTCGCCGGCGCCTCTGCCACGGCAGCCGCCGGGGCACTGACGGCCTGCTCCACGGCTCCGGTGCCGAGCGGGGCCTCCGGTACTCCCGCTGGCGAGGAGGGATCGGAGGGAACCGTTACGCCCGCGCTGGGGGAGGCCACCGTCGATTTTGACGGCGTTCATCAGGCGGGCGTGGTCACCCCCGCGCAGGCCCACCTCAACCTCGTCGGGTTCAATTTCGTCGAGGGCGGCGTCGACAGGGAGGGGCTCACCCGGCTCATGCGCTCCTGGACCGAGGACGCCCGCCGGCTCACCGGCGGCGCCGCGCCGGTGGGCAGCCTGGAGCCGGAAATGGTCCGGGCGCCCGCCAACCTGACGTTCACCGTGGGCTTCGGTCCGCGCGCCGTCGAGCTTGCCGGTGCCGCCCCCCTGGCCGAGATCCCCGCCTTCTCCCGCGACCAGCTCGAGGAGAAGTGGGGGCAAACGGATCTGGTCCTGCAGATCTGCGGCGACGACCCGCTGACGGTCAGCCACGCGACCCGTCACATGGTGCGCACCAGCCCCACCTACGCCACGCCCACCTGGATGCAGCAGGGTTTCCTGCACGCCTCCGGAACCCGCCGGCCGGGGGAGACCCCACGCAACCTCTTCGGCCAGCTCGACGGCACCGTCAATCCGAGGACGGCCGGGGAGCAGGACGAACAGGTCTGGCGCGAGGACGGTTCCACGGTCATGGTCGTGCGCCGTATCAGGATGGACATGGACGAATGGGAAATGCTCGACCGCACCTCCCGTGAGGAGTCGATGGGTCGGACCCTCGACACGGGTGCGCCGCTCAGCGGCGGGGGAGAATTCGACGCCCCCGACTACGGGGCGACCGACCGGTACGGGCTGCCGGTCATCGATCCGGCCAGCCACATGGCGCGGGCCCGGCCCGCCGAAGGGCATCCCGAGCAGCGCATGCTGCGCCGCGCCTACAACTACGACCTGCCGCCGGAGGCCGACGGGCTGAGCAATTCAGGTCTGGTGTTCATCTGCTTCCAGCGGGACCCGGACGAGCAGTTCACGCCGGTCCAGCAGCGGCTGGATGACCTGGACCGACTCAACACCTGGATCACCCACATCGGATCGGCCGTGTACTGGATTCCGCCCGGAACCACGGAGGACGCCTTCTGGGCGCAGCGTTTCCTGGCGGTGTAGTTCTGCGTGGCCCAAGCCCTGTGCGGCGGGGATAAGGCGCTAGGATTGGTCCGCAGCGCCCGCGCCGTCACGGCGGCAGTGGACGTGGAGATATCGACCAAGCCGGGGCGGCCAGGTATGCCGCCACCGGCGTGAGCGCAAAAGGAGCGCCATCTGATGACCACCGCCGAGAACGTCACCTCCGCCCATTCCTACGAGATTCCGGCCCCTTTCACGGTGCCCGCCGGCACCGCCGTCGGGGCCGCCATGCGCGAGCTGAATCTGCCGAACAAGGGCGAGGAAGCGATCGTCGTCGTCAAGGACGCCGAGGGCACCCTCCGCGACCTGTCCCACGTCCCGGATGAGGAATCCGTCTTCACCGCCGTCCCGGCCTGGACCGAGGAGGGCCGTGCCGTCATTCGCCACTCCGCCGCCCACGTCCTGGCCCAGGCAGTGCAGAAGGAGTTCCCGGGCACCAAGCTGGGCATCGGCCCGGCCATCAAGGACGGCTTCTACTACGACTTCCAGGTCGAGGAGCCCTTCACCCCGGAGGACCTCAAGACCCTCGAGAAGGCGATGAAGAAGATCATCAAGTCCGGCCAGCGTTTCGAGCGCCGCGTCTACGAGTCCGCGGAGGCCGCCGCCGCCGAGCTGGCCGACGAGCCGTTCAAGCTCGAGCTCGTCCAGGACAAGGGCAACGTTGACCCGGACTCCGACGAAGCCACCGAGGTCGGCGCCGGTGACCTGACCGCCTACGACAACGTCAACCCGCGCACCAACGAGGTGGAGTGGTCGGACCTGTGCCGCGGCCCGCACCTGCCGACCACCCGCTACATTCCCGCCTTCGCCCTGACCCGCTCCTCCGCGGCCTACTGGCGCGGCGACCAGGCCAACGCCGGCCTGCAGCGCATCTACGGTACCGCCTGGGAGTCCAAGGAGAGGCTCGACGAGCACCAGCTCATGCTCGCCGAGGCGGAGAAGCGCGACCACCGGCGTCTGGGCACCGAGATGGACCTTTTCTCCTTCCCGGACGAGCTCGGTTCCGGTCTCCCGGTCTTCCACCCGGCCGGCGGCATCGTCCGCAACGCGATGGAGGACCACTCCCGGCGCCGTCACATTGAGGCCGGGTACTCCTTTGTGAACACGCCGCACATCACCAAGGAGGACCTGTACCACAAGTCGGGTCACCTCGGGTTCTACAAGGACGGGATGTTCCCGCCGATGCACGTCGACGCCGAGTACGACGAGGAGGGTAACGAGACCAAGCCCGGCCAGGACTACTACCTCAAGCCGATGAACTGCCCGATGCACAACCTGATCTTCGACTCGCGCGGCCGCTCCTACCGCGAGCTGCCCCTGCGCCTCTTCGAGTTCGGCACCGTGTACCGCTACGAGAAGTCCGGCGTCATCCACGGTCTGACCCGCGCCCGCGGCTTCACCCAGGACGACGCGCACATCTACTGCACCGAGGACCAGCTTGAGGAGGAGCTGACCACCGTCCTGGAGTTCATCATCTCCCTGCTCAAGGACTACGGGCTGGACGACTTCTACCTCGAGCTGTCGACCCGCGATCCGAAGAAGTCGGTCGGCTCCGACGAGATCTGGGAGACCTCCACCGAGATTCTGCAGCGTGTGGCCGACCGCTCCGGTCTGGATCTGGTCCCGGATCCGGAGGGCGCGGCCTTCTACGGCCCGAAGATCTCCGTCCAGGCCCGCGACGCCATCGGGCGCACCTGGCAGATGTCGACCGTCCAGCTCGACTTCAACATGCCCGAACGCTTCGACCTGGAGTACACCGCCAACGACGGCACCAAGAAGCAGCCGATCATGATTCACCGCGCGCTCTTCGGCTCCATCGAGCGTTTCTTCGGGGTGCTGCTCGAGCACTATGCCGGCGCCTTCCCGGCCTGGCTCGCCCCGACCCAGGTCGTCGGTATCCCGATCGCCGAGGAGTTCGGCGGCTACCTGCAGGAGATCGTCGACCAGCTCAAGACACGGGGCATTCGTGCCGAGGTCGATCACTCCGACGACCGCATGCAGAAGAAGATCCGCAACCACACCACCGGCAAAATCCCCTTCATGCTCATCGCCGGCGGCAAGGACGTCGAGGCCGGCTCCGTCAGCTTCCGTTTCCTGGACGGTTCCCAGGTCAACGGAGTGCCGGTAGCCGAGGCCATCGAGATCGTCACCGCCTGGGTCACCGAACGCAACAACGAGCAGCCGAACGAGGAACGTCTTGCCGCACGACGCTAACGAGCGACCGGAGCGTTTCGTCGACAGCGGCGTCGTCGGCAACGACGCCGCCGATCGGCTGGATATTCTCTGGGCCCCGTACCGCCAGGAATATTTCACCGTGGCGCCGGAGAGCACCAACGGTGAGGAGGAACCGGCCGAGGAGGCCGTGGCCGATCCGTTCGTCGACGCCCCGAAGCACCCCGACGAGGACAACCACATCATCGCCCGCGGTGAGCTGGTCTACGTCATCCTCAACCTGTACCCCTACAACACGGGCCATCTCATGGTGATCCCGTACCGCAAGGTCGCCCACCTGGAGGATCTCACCACGGCCGAAGCCAACGAACTGATGGCTTTCACGCAAAGGGCCGTGCGCGTGATCAAGCGGGTGTCGCGACCCGACGCCTGCAACATCGGCATGAACCTGGGCAGGGCCGCCGGCGGTTCCATCGGCGACCACCTGCACATGCACGTGGTGCCCCGGTGGGTCGGCGACACCAGCTTCATGCCGATCATCGCCGGCACCAAGGTGATGCCGGCGACGCTCAAGCGCACATGGCAGCTGCTCCACGACGAGTGGGCGAAGCTCGACGAGGAGGACGCGGATGGCACGGCTTCTTAGCGTCCACGGACGCAAACCGGCCGCCGTGGTGCTGGAGCCGCTGGCTGCGGGGCTGCTCAGGCTGGGCCTGACCCCCAACGTGGTCACGCTGCTGTCCGCGACGCTCTCCGTCGTACTCGTCGTCACGCTCATCCCGAGCGGGCACCTGGTCTGGGCGGCGGCGCTGGCCGGTCTGGCCACCACCTTCGACATGGTCGACGGCACCATGGCCCGGCTGCGGGGCGGCGGCACGAAGTTCGGCGCGACCCTCGATGCCTCCTGCGACCGCATCACCGACGGAGCCACCTTCGCCGCCATCACCTGGTGGCTGATCTACTCCTACGACGCGGGGGCGCCGTTGGTCGCCGCCTCCTTCATCGTCCTCATCGCCTCCCAGGTCATCAGCTACGTCAAGGCCCGGGGAGAGGCCTCCGGCTTCACCATGGTCGGCGGCCTCATCGAGCGCCCGGAGCGCCTCATCATCGGTCTGACGGGCGTCGGGCTGCAGGGCCTGGGCGTGCCCTACGCGATCGACGTCGCGATCTGGGTGCTGGCGGCCGGCAGCATCGCTACCGTTGTCCAGCGCGTCGTCATGGCCTGGAACGACCCGAAGGCCGGCGAGGGGATCGCGCCGCCGGCAGGAGCGGCCTGAATGAAGCGGACACTCCAGCTCATCCGTGACCGCGAGCTCGCCGCCCTGGGCTACCTCACCGGCTGGCGGGTGGTTCGACTGCTGCCGGAGCCGCTCGTGCGCCGCCTCTTTGACTGGGGCGCCGACCGCGCCTCGGACAATGGCCGCGGAATGGAAATGCTGCGCCGCAATCTCACCCGCGTGGTCGGGGCTGAGAACGTCACCCGCGAACTGGTCCGAGACTCGGTCCGCTCCTACGCCCGCTACTGGCGCGAGGCCTTCCGTCTGCCGGCCCTGACGAGGGATGAGAAGCTGCTGGCCCGACTCACCGAGGGCATGGTGGGACGCGAGGCGCTGGACGCCTCCGTCGCGAAAGGCGCCGGTGTCATCTTCACGCTGCCGCACTCGGGAAACTGGGACATGGCCGGCTTCTGGCTGGTCAACAATTACGGGCAGTTCACCACCGTCGCCGAGCGGGTCAAGCCTGCGGTCCTGTTCGACGCGTTCGTCGGGTTCCGCGAGTCCCTCGGTTTCGAGGTGCTCCCGCTGACCGGCGGCGCGCAACCGCCTTTCCAGAGGCTCAGGGAGGTTCTCGAGCAGGGCGGCATCGTGTGCCTCATGGGGGAGCGCGACCTCAGGCAGACCGGCGTGAGCGTCGACTTCTTCGGTGAGCGAACGACGATGCCGGCCGGGTCCGCGCAGCTGGCCATCGACACCGGGGCGGCGCTGCATGTCGCGCACTCGTGGTTCTACGAGGACGCCGACGGCCCGGGCTGGGGGTTGAGCGTCTCCGACGAGGTGGAGGTCACCACCCTCGGGGAGACCATGCAGCGCGTGGCGGATCTCTTCGCCGCCAACATTGCCGCGCACCCGACGGACTGGCATCTGCTCCAGCCGCAGTGGACGGTCGACATTCAGGAGCGGCGGGCCCGGCGCGGGGCTCGGGGTTCAGCCCGCCACGGGGCCGGAAAGTAGCGGGGGAGCGAGCGTGCGTATCGGCATCGTCTGTCCCTACTCCTTCGACGAACCCGGCGGAGTTCAAGCCCACATCCTTGATCTTTCCCGTGTCCTCATCGAGGGCGGCGACCACGTCGAGGTGATCGGGCCGGCCCGGGCAACGACGAATCTCCCCGATTTCGTCACCCGCGGCGGGCGGTCCGTGCCGGTGCGATACAACGGTTCCGTCGCCCGGCTGCTCTTCGGCCCATGGGCGAAGCGCCGGATGCGTCAGTTCATCGAGCACGGGCGTTTCGACGTCCTGCACATCCACGAACCCAACTCGCCGAGCTATTCGATGCACGCACTGGCCATGGCCAGCGGGCCGATCGTCGCGACGTACCACACTTCCGCCACCCGCTCGCGGGCGCTGACGGTGTTCCGGCCGATGCTCGCCCCCTGGCTGGAGAAGATTCGGGCGGGTATCGCGGTCAGCGAGATGGCGCGGCGCTGGCAGGTAGAGCAGCTCGGCGGGGACCCCGTGCTCATCCCCAACGGGGTGGACACCCGGCTCTTCCGGGAGGCCCGGGTCCCCCACGGGGAGGGTGGTCCCATCGAGATCGTGTTTCTCGGCCGCCTCGACGAACCGCGCAAGGGACTCGACATCCTTCTGCGGGCCCTGACCCGCGTCGACCGCGACGTCCACGTCACGGTCATCGGCGCGGGCCGTCAGCGGGAGGCGGACCGGGTCTCCTACGTCGGAAAGGTCAGTGACGAGGAGAAGGCCAGGATCCTGGGCGGGGCCGACGTCTACGTCGCCCCGAACACCGGCGGCGAGTCCTTCGGCATCGTCCTGGTTGAGGCGATGGCCGCCGGCTGCGCCGTCGTCGCCTCCGACCTCGAGGCCTTCGCGGCGGTCGTCGGGGCGGACTCGGAGACCCCGGCGGGCCTGCTTTTCCGCACCGGTTCTGACGCCGACCTGGCCGAGAAGCTGACCCTGCTCGTCGACGACAGACAGTTGCGCCGACGCCTCATCGACGCAGGCGACCGTCGCTCGCTGGACTACGACTGGTCGACGGTCGCGAAGAAGGTGCGCACGGTCTACGAGACCGTCGTCGACGGCACGACGGTGGGGGTGGTGTAGATGCTGGAGTCCTGGCTCGTCGTCCTCATCGTCGCGCTGGTGATGCTGGCGCTGTGGGCGTACTTTACGGCGCAGCGTCTCAACCGCTTGCACATCCGCACCGACGCCGCCCGGGCGTCGCTGCAGTCCATGCTCGACAGGCGTGCCGCCGTCGCCGCCGCGCTGCTCCCGGAGGCGGCTGCCCCGGCCCGCCGGGCCGAGGCGATCGTCCTCGACTACGGCAATTTCGAGCGCCGCGCCAGCGTCGAACGCGAGGTCACCGCCGCCATCGAGGCACGGCCGGGGATCCCGCCCGAGCTTGTCGACGCCGGCGTCCGCGTGGAGCTGGCCCACCGCTTCTACAACGACGCCGTCGCCGACACCCGGGCCCTGAGAACGCGACTGCCGGTGCGGCTGCTGCGCCTGGGGGGCACGGCGCAGCTGCCCGAGTTCTTCGACTTCTGAGCACCACCGGCCCTTCCGGAACGCCCACCCGTCGGCAAGCGCACGGGCGTACCCGGTGCTAGGACACCTGGTCGACGAGGGCGTCCGGATCGTAGGGCTGGCCCAGGTTGAGCAGTACCGTGAAGATGATCGCCAGGACCACGAGAATGATGATGATCATGCGCACCGGGTGACGCATCAGCTGGGCCAGCGCCCGGTCCGGCAGCGTGGTGGGCTGCTCCTCGGCCGTCGTGTCCCGGAAGCGGAAATCGCCCTCCAGTCGTCCGGCGCGATCCGCCCAGACGGTGAAGGGCAGCGCACCGTAGGGGATGACAGAGACGATGAGTCCGAGCACGCCCAGCCAGAAGGGCCAACGATTGTTGATCCACAGGATCACCGTGATGGCGGCGAAGCAGAGGAACCCGAAGCCGTGGATCGGGCCGGCGACCGGCACGAAAGCGTCGGAAACGCCCGAGTACTTGAGAATCATGGCGAGGATGAGCAGGGTCCAGGTGGCCATCTCCAGCCAGGCGGCCAGACGGTGCAGCTTCTTGGGTGACATGGCCGTCATCCTACGGATCGGCCCCGGCCGGGGTGCAGGTAACCTGGTCCCCGGCGCGCCCGAAGTCCGGGCGCACGGGAAACCAGACAAGGTGGGCGCTGATCATGCACGACATCGAATCCATCCTCTCGCTGGAGACGATCGACGACGACATCTACCGGGGCGCCGCCGTCGAGACTCCCCGGAGGCGGACCTTCGGCGGCCAGGTGGCGGCCCAGGCGCTGGTGGCCGCGGTTAAGACCGTGGATCCCGAGAAGCACGTCCACTCCTTGCACGGCTACTTCCTCCGGGGCGGCAAGCCGCACCAGCCAACGATCTACCTCGTCGACCGCATCCGCGACGGGCGCAGCTTCACCACCCGGGGCGTGCGCGCCGTCCAGAACGGCGAGACCATCTTCTCCATGCAGGCCAGCTTCCACGTCCGCGGCGACCAGGGGCCGGAACATTCGGATGCGATGCGCCGGGTACCGCAGCCGGAGGAGCTCAAGCCCGTCACCGCCGAGGAGTTCTACGGCGATCCGGTGCTCATGGAGGAGTGGGCGGGCTGGGACCTGCGGCTGGTCAACCCGAAGGACTACGACCACAACACCTACACGGCCAGCCAGCAGGTCCTGTGGTTCAAATCGAAGAAGACGCTGCCCGACGACGACACCTTCCACGTCTGTTCGCTGGCCTACATGTCGGACATGACCCTGCTGTACTCCGCGCTGGTCCCGCACCCGGGGCACAAGGTGCAGATGGCCAGCCTGGACCACGCGATGTGGTTCCTGCGTCCGTTCCGCACCGACGACTGGCTGCTCTACGACCAGATCTCGCCCTCGGCCTCCGGCGCCCGCGGTCTGACCCACGGCCGGATTTTCAACCGTCAGGGCGACCTGGTCGCGATCGTCACGCAGGAGGGTCTTACGCGCACCCTGGATCCGGAGGCTTGACCAACTGCGTATACTGGTCAAAGTTCACGGACCACCGGTAGGTCGTCGTGAGACTGCGCGGCTCCCACGCAGGTCCCTGGGAAGGGTAACGCGGAGGTAGAGCGCGCAGAAACCAGTCAGCACCGTCGAGTAGCGTAAACGAGGAAAGGGAGGCTCCCCATGGCAGGGCACTCAAAGTGGGCGACCACGAAGCACAAGAAGGCCGCCAACGACGCCAAGCGCAGCAAAGAATGGGCCAAGATGATCAAGAACATCGAGGTCGCGGCCCGCACCGGTGGCGGCGATCCGGCGGGTAACCCGACCCTCGATGACATGATCAAGAAGGCCAAGAAGGCCTCTGTCCCCAACGACAACATCGAGCGCGCCCGCAAGCGCGGCGCCGGCGAGGAGGAGGGCGGCTCCAACTGGGAGTCCGTCACCTACGAGGGGTACGGCCCCAACGGCGTCGCCATGCTCATCGAGTGTCTGACGGACAACCGCAACCGCGCGGCCGCCGAGGTCCGCGGTGCGATGAACAAGAACGGCGGCAACCTGGGGGAGAGCGGTTCCGTGGGCTACATGTTCAGCCGCATCGGCTACGTCGTCATCCCCAAGGGTGAACTGACCGAGGATGACGTCCTCATGGCTGTCCTCGACGCTGGCGCCGAGGAGGTCACCGACCAGGGCGACTTCTTCGAGATCACCTCCGCCCCGACCGACGTCCCGGCCATCCGCAAGGCGCTGGAGGCCGAGGGCTACGAAGTTGAGGACTCCGGCCAGGACTTCCGTTCCGGCGTCACCGTCGCCCTCGAGCTGGCCGACGCCCAGAAGGTGCAGAAGCTCATCGACGCCCTGGAGGAGTCCGACGACGTCCAGGATGTCTACACCAACATGGATCTCTCCGACGAGGTCGCTGAGGCGCTGCACGCCTAGACCTCCCGCCCCGCACCCCGGCCCACGCGCGGCCGGGGTGTCGTCTATTTCCGGGCGCGCCCATTCGAATATGTGTGCCACCCGGTCTAGACTTGGCGAGCATGAACTTCGAGGGAATGCGGGTGATGGGCATCGACCCTGGCCTGACGCGATGCGGGCTCTCCGTGGTGCAGGCCGGGCGCGGGCGCGCCGTCCTGCCGGTCGCCGTCGGAGTCGTGCGCACCCCCAGCGGCGCCGAGCTCGGGGAGCGTCTCCACCGGCTCTTCGAGGCCGTCAGCGAATGGATGGACGACTACCGGCCCGACGTCGTCGGCATCGAGCGGGTCTTCGAGCGCGGCGAGGTCTCGACCGTCATGTACACCGCCCACGCCGTGGGTGTGCTGGTTCTGGCCGCTGAACAGCGGGGGATTCCCGTTCACCACTACACCCCCTCGGAGGTCAAGAAGGCGATCTCGGGCAACGGGCGCGCGGACAAGAAGCAGATGACCTCCATGGTCACCCGTATCCTCGGCCTGAGCGAGGCGCCCAAGCCCGCCGACGCGGCCGATGCGCTGGCCCTGGCGATCTGCCACTGCTGGCGGGGTCCTGCGCTTGCGCGGGCCGCGGAGGCGCAGGAGCGCGCCGCGGCGAAGCAGAAGGAATGGGAAGCACTGGCGACGCAGCGTCGCCGGGCGGCATCAAACAACTAACCGGGAGAATTCATTACTGTGATTGCTTCATTGCGTGGCGAAGTCCTCAGCATCGGCCTCGACCACGTGGTCCTTGAATGCGGCGGCGTCGGATACCAGGTGCTGGCCACTCCGCCCACCCTCGGTCGCCTGCGGCGGGGCGAGGAGACGCGCATCCTCACCACGATGGTCGTGCGGGAGGACGCGATGCTGCTCTACGGTTTCCTCACCGACGACGAACGCCAGGTATTCACCCTGCTGCAGACCGTCTCCGGGCTGGGCCCCAAGCTGGCGATGGCGATCCTCGGCACGCTGAAAACCCCGGAACTGGCGCAGGCGGTGTCTCAGAAGGACACCAAGACACTGCAGCGGGTGCCCGGCGTCGGCAAGCGGATGGCGGAGCGCATGGTGGTCGAGCTCTCCGGGAAATTCGACCTCTACCTGCCTTCGGCCGAGGAACAGGAACTCGTCCCGGCGCTCCCGGCCCAGGCCAGCGGCGTGGCAGAGGACGTCACCGAGGCGCTGGTCGGCCTCGGCTTCACGGATCGAATCGCCAAGCCGGTCGTCGACGGGATCCTGGCGGCGGAGGGGGACCTGGACGTCGCCACCGCTCTACGCGCCGCACTGAGCGAACTCGGCCGGGTCAAGTAGCGGGAAGGAAAACACGCGCATGTCAGACATCGAACGCACCGAATTCGAGCTTCCCGCGGACCTGCAGCCCCAGGCGGCGGGCCGCCGGCCCGACGCCCCCGTCAGCCCCCAGGCGGCCGCCGACGAGCACGATGTCGAAAGGTCGCTGCGACCTAAATCGATCGAGGAATTCATCGGGCAGCCCAAGGTCCGCGAGCAGCTCTCGCTGGTGCTCACCGGGGCCAAACGGCGCGCCGTGACCCCGGACCACATTCTCATTTCCGGCCCGCCCGGCCTGGGCAAGACCACCATGGCGATGATCATCGCCCAGGAACTGGGCACGAGCCTGCGCATGACCTCCGGCCCGGCGCTCGAGCGCGCCGGTGACCTGGCCGCGATGCTGTCCAACATCATCGAGGGCGACGTCCTCTTCATCGACGAGATCCACCGCATCGCCCGTCCCGCGGAGGAGATGCTCTACATGGCGATGGAGGACTTCCGCATCGACGTGATCGTGGGCAAGGGTCCGGGCGCCACCTCCATCCCGCTCGACATCCCGCCGTTCACCCTGGTCGGCGCCACCACCCGGGCAGGCATGCTCACCGGCCCGCTGCGGGACCGCTTCGGCTTCACCGCGCAGATGGAGTTCTACGACGTCGAGGACCTCACGCGGGTCGTCACCCGGGCCGCCCGGATCCTCAACGTGGAGGTCTCCCCGGAGGCCGCCGTCGAGATCGCGTCGCGCTCCCGGGGCACGCCGCGCATCGCCAACCGGCTGCTGCGCCGCGTCCGTGACTTCGCCGACGTCAACGCCGACGGCAACATCACCCTGTCTGAGGCCCAGGGCGCCCTGGCGGTCTTCGACGTCGACGAGATGGGCCTCGACCGGCTGGACCGGGCGGTGCTCGACGCCTTGGTGAGAGGACACAACGGCGGGCCCGTGGGAGTCAACACCCTGGCGGTCGCCGTCGGGGAGGAACCCGCGACGGTGGAGGAGGTCTGCGAGCCCTACCTCGTGCGCGCCGGCCTCATGGCGCGCACCGGCCGGGGCCGTGTCGCGACCGCCTCGGCCTGGCTCCACCTCGGGCTCACCCCGCCGGAGGGGACCATCGGCCTGCACTAGGCGGCCCGCGCCAGGACGATCTAGCTGGGCGGATTGCCCGCGGGCGCGCCGTGCGACCGACATGACAGGCCAATCCCGGTCTGGCACACTTGGCCCCTATGGATTTCCTTCTACTTATTCTCCTTCTGGGCGTCTTTCTCCTGCCGACCTTCTTCCTGAGCCGCCAGCAGAAGAAGCGCCAGCAGCAGGTCGTCGAGATGCAGTCCGCCCTGCAGCCGGGCGACCGCATCGTCACCGCCGGCGGCATGCACGGCGAGATCGTGGCCCTGGGAGAAGCCACCGTCGATCTTGAGATCGCCCCGGGCGTCGTCGCCACCCTCGAACGCTCGGTCATCGTCCGTCACCAGACCCCGGCCCAGCACCCCGATCCGGCCCTCGGCGCCTCCGTCACGGACACCCCGGTCGAGCCCCGACTGGAGGAACCGCGACCCTACGGTGAGCAGCCTGAGGACGACGGCTTCCAGCACCCGGAGAACCGGCGCTAAACCATACGGACGCAGCAGCGGCCCGCGTGCTCCCGCCCCCTCCGGTTCACCTCCGGGGCCAGGCGGGGCAGGCGGGCCGCCATCATCTACCATGATCGTCTGTGCCAGAATCACCGCCCCGGGGCGGGTCCGGTCCCGTGCAGGGGATACCCGGATATCATCGTGATCCCGAATAGGAGTGCCCGCATTGTCCGCTGAATCCCGACGCACCGGGGGAGGGAACACGCGTAAATGGCCCATGCGGGCGATTGCGTTGTTCTTCCTCGTGCTCGCCGCCGTCTACGCCCTGGTCTTCTTCACCCCGGGCGCCAACACCCCCAAGCTGGGCATCGACCTCCAGGGCGGCACCCGCGTGACCCTGGTGCCGCAGGGCGAGCAGCCGACCCAGGAGCAGCTGTCCCAGGCGCGGCTCATCCTTGAGAACCGCGTCAACGGCCTGGGCGTCTCCGGCGCCGACGTCGTCGTCGACGGCACCACCCTGGTGATCACCGTGCCGGGTGAGGACACCTCCGAGGCCCGGGCGGTCGGCCAGACCTCGCAGCTGCTCTTCCGCCCGGTGGCCCAGCCGGCGATTCCAGACATGATCACCCTGCCGGAGCTCATCACCGACATGGCCAACCGGTGGGTCGAGTATGACGTCATCACCCAGGAGCAGGCCCAGCAGTCGGTCGACGGCATCATCCAGGCCATCAACCAGACGCAGGCCTCCCAGAACCCGGACGCCCCGCAGATCGACGCCCCGGCCATCGAGGCGGAACCGATCGAGGCTGAGAACTCCCTCGAGGCCGCCGAACTGCGCCAGGAACAGCTCGACATGCTGCTCGCCGACCGCCAGTCCGCCGATCCCACCGTCCAGTCGGCGGCCAGCGCGCTGCTGCAGTGCACCCCGGAAAACCTCGACCCGCTGGCCGGCGCCGATGACGCCGCTCTGCCACTGGTCACCTGCGATCCCTCCCTGGGCCAGGTCCACCTGCTGCAGCCGGCTCCGCTGCTGACCGGGGTCTCCGATCCGGCGGGCCCCCGCCTGACCGGTGAGGAAATCGACACCGACCGCCCGGTCACCGGCGGCTGGAACCCGCAGACCGCGCAGATGGAGATCAGTTTCGCCTTCTCCACCGAGGGAGAGCACAACGGCTCCCAGACGTGGGCGGATCTCACCGCCGCCTCCGTCGGCCAGCAGATCGCGATCACCCTCGACTCGCAGATCATCTCCGCCCCGGTCATCCAGAGCCCGACGCCCTTCGGCTCCGCCACGTCCATCACGGGCGACTTCACCCAGGACGAGGCCACCGAGCTGGCCAACAATCTCCGTTACGGCGCCCTGCCGCTGTCCTTCGCCGGTGAGAACGGCGAGCCGGGCGGCACCGCGGAAACGGTGCCGGCCACCCTGGGCCAGGCGGCACTGCAGGTCGCGATGATCGCCGGTCTGGTCGGCCTCATCCTCATCGCCGGCTACGTCTTCGTCTACTACCGTCTCTTCGGCGTCATCTCCCTGCTCACCCTGGTGGCCTCCGGGTTCCTGGTCTACGGAATGCTGGTCCTGCTGGGCCGCTGGATCGGCTACTCGCTGGATCTGTCCGGCGTGGCAGGTCTGATCATCGGCATCGGCGCGACGGCGGACTCCTTCGTCGTCCTCTACGAGCGCATCAAGGACGAGGTGCGGGAGGGCCGCACCTTCCGCTCGGCCACGCAGCGCGGCTGGGAGCGTGCCCGTTCCACCATCGTCACCGGCAACATGGTCACCCTCATCGGTGCGGTCGTCATCTACTTCCTCGCCGTCGGCGAGGTCAAGGGCTTCGCCTTTACCATGGGCTTGACGACCATCTTCGATCTGCTGGTGACCTTCACCATCACCGCACCGCTGATGGTGCTGGCGTCGCGGCGGGCGTTCTTCTCCCGACCGTCGGTCAACGGCATGGGCAAGACGCAGGAAGTCTCCGACCTCATGCGCGCTGAACAGCGTCGACTGGGCGAGGACGCCGATGACCGCGTGTTCGCCTCCGTCGGCTCCGCACCGACCGAGACCCCCACCGACTCCGGTAACGGGGAGGAGAAATAACGATGAGCACGACCGCAACCACCACCAAGAAAATCAGCACCTTCGACCGGCTCTACACCGGCGTCGGCGGCGTCGACTTCATCGGTCGCTCGAAGCTCTGGTACGCCGCCACCGTCGTCCTCCTGCTCATCTCGATCGGCTCGATGCTGTTTCGCGGCTTCGACCTCAACATCGACTTCGAGGGCGGCACCAAGCTGTCCATGCAGGCAGGCGACCTCGTCGCGGAGCAGGTGGAGGAGACCTTCGTCGACGCTACCGGCGTGACCCCGGAACTGACCCAGATCGTCGGCTCCGGTGACTCCCGCACGCTGGAGCTCCAGTCCGAGCACCTGAGCCAGGAGCAGATCGACGCGGCGCGCGAGGCCATCTTCGTCGAGCACCAGCCGCTCGACTCCGCCGGCGATCCCTCCCCGGACGCCATCGGCGATACCACCGTCTCCGAGTCCTGGGGTTCGACGATCACCGAGCGCATGCTCCTCGCGCTGGTCGTCTTCCTCATCGCCGCCGCCCTCTACGTGGCGCTGCGCCTGGAACGTGAGATGGCCGTGGCCGCCATGGCGGGCCTGGCCATCGACGGCATCGTCATCGGCGGCATCTACTCCCTGTTCGGGCTGGAGGTCTCCCCGGCCGTCATCATCGGCCTGCTGACGGTGCTGACCTTCTCCATCTACGACACGGTCATCGTCTTCGACAAGGTCAAGGAGAACACGACCGGGATCCTCGATTCCCGACGCTCGACCTACGGGGAACAGGCCAACCTGGCCGTCAACCAGACGGTCATGCGCTCCCTGTCGACCTCCGTCATCTCGGCGCTGCCGATCATCGCCCTGCTGGTGGTCGCGGTCTGGCTGATGGGCGTGGGCACGCTGCGCGACCTGGCGCTGATCCAGCTGATCGGCGTCCTCGTCGGCATCTTCTCCTCGCTGTTCCTGGCCACCCCGCTGCTGGTGACCATCGTCAACCGACGCAAGGACATCCGGCGACACAACCAGCAGGTCGCCGAGTACCGGGCGGCAAAGACCGGTCAGTCGGCCACCGAGGAGTCCGCCGCGCAGGCCGGTGAAGAGGACGAGGGCGTCGGCAAGCGCACGGTGTCGGCCCCCCGGGCCACCCAGCCCACTGCGCCCGCCCAGTCGCCGCTGCCACCGCGCAGCACCGGCTCCACCTGGCGACCCAATCAGCGATAACACGACACACCCACCGACCACGTCAGCCCGACGCCTGAAGGAGGCCACCGTGGGAGAATCCCGCCGTACGCCCCGCACAGCCACCACCAGAAGGACACGGGGGAGGGCGGTCGCGGCGCTGACCGCCGCCGCCCTGCTGCTCAGTTCCTGCTCACCCGGGGAGTCCGGGACCGAGGCGCCCGCGACCCCGGAGCAGCCGGCCAACACCCAGTACTTCGGCTACCAGGTCAACCAGCGTCTGGTGACCACCAACGCCGGCTCCATCGACGGCGTCGCCAACAACGCTGAGGTGCTGGCCGGCCGGCTCTACCCCTCGGTCTACGTGCCGGGGCCGGCGGGGGAGATGATCCCCAACACCGACCTCGCCACCGCCCAGGCGCTGCCGGGCAAGCAGCGCCAGGTCGTCTACACGCTCAACGCGGACGCGTCCTATTCGGACGGTGAGCCCATCACCTGCGTCGATTTCCTCCTGGCGCACACCGCCGGAACCATGACCTCGCTATTCGACTCCCACCTGCCGATGATGCAGCAGATCGAGCGCATCGACTGCGACGCGGGCGACCGGCAGTTCACCGCCGTTTTCGCCCCGGGTGACGGCGGCCGCTGGCGCCAGGTCTTCGGCCCGGGCACCGTCATGCCCGCCCACACCATCGCCCGGAAGGCCGGGATGAGCCTGGCGGAGCTCAGCGACGCACTCCACGCCCGGGACGCCGCCGCCCTGGCGGAGGTCGCCCGGATCTGGAATGAGGGATTCGCGCTCGACTCCTTCGATCCGGAATTGCAGGTGTCCTCCGGCCCCTACGTCCTCAGCGAGGTCGGGCCGCAGGGTGAGGCCGTGCTCACCCGCAACCAGAACTACTACGGCGACCCGGCGCACCAGGACACGATCGTCGTGTGGCCGGAGTCGGCCGACTCCCGGGAGCTCGCCGAGCTGGGGGCGCTGCGCATCGCCGACGTCGAGAACGCGGAGCCGGAGTTCATCGACCGCGACGACGCCAGCAACCCGTACACCGTCGAGTCGCGGGTCGGCGATCTCACCGAGTCGCTCAAGATCTCGCAGACCGGCGTGCTCGGACAGCCGTGGGCCCGGGAGGCCTTCGCCGCCTGCGTCGACCAGAACTGGGCCGCCGCGGTGTCCTCCCAGCTCTCCGGCGTCGAGGTCCCGCCGGTGGCCACGCAGGTCGTCACCCACTTCGACCCGATGCGCCGCCACGTCGCCGACATCTCGGACACGCACCTGGCCATCGACCACGACAAGGCGCGCGCCCTCAACGGCACCACCATCCGCATCGGCTACAACGGCCCGGACGAGCGCAAGGCGGCGATGGTCGACGTCATCGCCGCGAGCTGCGGCGACGCCGGGATCACTGTCGAGGACGCCGCCAGCGACGGCACCAGCGTCAAGGACCTCGGCCGGATCACCACCGGCCAGTGGGGCGAGGACGTCTACAGCGAGGGCACGATCGACGCCTTCCTGGGGGCGGTCGACCCGATGTCGGAGTACGGCGCGGTCAGCGCCCGGGACTCCGACGTCAGCGAGATCCGCGAGGCCGAGACCCGTGCCTGGGAGGAGCTCAACTACATCCCGCTGGCGGCGCAGCCCCGTTCGTTCGTCATCGACGACCGGGTGGGTAACGTGGTGGCGTATACGGGCCTGGCCGGCATCGGCTGGAACATGGATCGTTGGAACGTACGGAATGAGAATGGAAAGACCGCCGATGGCACCGCAGAACCCGCAGAGCAGGGCTGAACAGAACAAGTACACGACCGCCCGGGAGGCCATCGAGCACAAGATTCGCTACGTCAAGGATTTTCCGGAGGAGGGCATCCTCTTCGAGGACCTGACGCCGGTGCTCGCCGACCCCGATGCCTTCAACATGCTCGTGCGCTCGCTTGCCGACGCCTGCCGCGAGATGGGCGCCGACATGATCGGCGGTCTCGACGCCCGTGGTTTTCTGCTCGGGTCCGCAGTCGCCTACGAGCTCGGCCTCGGCATCCTCGCGATCCGTAAGCAGGGCAAGCTGCCGCCGCCGGTCTACCGTCAGGAGTACGACCTCGAGTACGGCACCGCCGCACTGGAGATCCCGGCCAACGGCGAGGCGCTCGGCGGCAAGCGCATCGTGCTCGTCGACGACGTCCTGGCCACCGGCGGCACCCTCCTCGCCGCCACCCGTCTGGTGGAGTCCGTGGGCGCGGAAGTGACCGGCTACGTGGTTGTTCTCGAGGTGGAGGGGCTCGGCGGGCGCGAGCATCTCCACGACGCGCCGCTGGTCGTGCTCAACAAGCCGGAATGAGCCCGAACAGGCGCGGGGGCGAGCGGTTGCCCGCGTAGACTTGAGAGGCAAGACTCCACAGAGAGGGAGGTCGCAGGACCATGACCGTCGAGAAAACGGACAATGGAAGGCAGCAGAACCGCAACAGCAGCGGTCTACGCAGCATGTCCGCCAGGCTGGCCCGCTCCCTGACCGGATCGAGGACCAGGACCAACCCGGTGCTGGACCCGTTGCTGTCGGTGCACCGCCAGTTCCACACCAAGGCCGACGCCGAGCTGCTCACCCGCGCCTATGAGCGTGCGGAGGGCCTCCACGAGGGGGTGCGCCGCAAGTCCGGCGAGCCCTACATCACGCACCCGCTGGCGGTGGCGACCATCTGCGCGGAGATCGGCATGGACACCACTACGCTGGTGGCGGCGCTGCTGCACGACACCGTGGAGGACACCGACTACGGCCTCGAGGACCTGACCGCGGAATTCGGGCCCGAGGTGGCCCGGCTCGTCGACGGGGTCACCAAGCTGGACAAGGTCGCCCTCGGGGCCGCGGCGGAGGCCGAGACCATCCGCAAGATGGTCGTGGCGATGGCCAACGACCCCCGCGTCCTGGTGATCAAGGTCGCCGACCGCCTGCACAACATGCGCACGATGCGATTCCTCCCGCCGGAGAAGCAGGCCAAGAAGGCCCGCCAGACCCTGGAGGTTATCGCGCCGTTGGCCCACCGCCTCGGCATGGCCTCGGTCAAGTGGGAGCTCGAGGATCTCTCCTTCGCCATCCTGTATCCGAAGAAATACGACGAGATCGTCCGTCTCGTGGCCGACCGCGCCCCCTCGCGGGACCGTGCGCTGGCGGAGATCAACCAGCAGGTGACCGGCGCGCTGCGGGAGAACGGCATCGCCGCGGAGGTGCAGGGCAGGCCGAAGCACTACTGGTCGATCTATCAGAAGATGATCGTTCGTGGGCGCGACTTCGACGAGATCTTCGACCTCGTCGGCATCCGGATTCTCGTCGACTCGGTCAACGACTGCTACGCCGCGATCGGCGTGGTCCACTCGATCTACGCGGCGCTGCCCGGGCGTTTCAAGGACTACATCTCCAACCCGCGTTTCGGCGTCTACCAGTCGCTGCACACCACCGTGATGTCGACGGGCGGGCGCCCGCTGGAGGTGCAGGTGCGCACCCACGAGATGCACTACAACGCGGAGTTCGGGGTCGCGGCGCACTGGCGCTACAAGGAGTCGAAGGGATCCCACAAGGGTGAACAGGCGGAGGTCGACCAGATGGCGTGGATGCGCCAGCTCCTCGACTGGCAGAAGGAGGCGGCCGACCCTAACGAGTTCCTCGATTCGCTGCGTTACGACCTGTCCAGCAAGCAGATCTTCGCCTTCACCCCCAAGGGCGACGTCATCACGCTTCCCGCGGGTTCGACACCGGTGGACTTCGCCTACGCCGTGCACACCGAGGTCGGCCAGCGCACCATCGGCGCCAAGGTCAACGGCAAGCTCGTCGCCCTGGAGACCACCCTCAACTCGGGCGACCGCGTCGAGATCTTCACCTCGAAGGATGAGAACGCGGGCCCCTCGCGGGACTGGCAGGAGTTCGTCGTCTCCCCGCGCGCCAAGGCGAAGATCCGCCAGTGGTTCGCCAAGGAGCGGCGGGAGGAGCACCTCGAGGCCGGCCGCGACGCGCTCGCGGCCGAGGTCCAGCGCGGCGGCTTGCCCATGCACCGCCTCTTCACCCCGGACTCGATGAAGCAGGTGGCCAAGCAGCTGCATTATCCCGACGTCGACGGCCTCTACACCGCCATCGGCGCCGGCCACGTCTCCGCGCAGCATGTCGCCAACCGCCTCATGGCGATGTTCGGCGGGGAGGAGGACGCCGCGGACGCCCTGGCGGATCGCACCCCCTTCTCGGAGATCATGGGCACCAAGACGCGCCTTGCCGACGCCGGCGCCGGCATTCTCGTGGAAGGCAGCCCCGACGTCATGGCGAAGCTGGCCAAGTGCTGCCAGCCCGTGCCCGGCGACGAGATCTTCGGTTTCGTCACCCGCGGCGGCGGCGTCTCGGTGCACCGGGCGGACTGCACCAACGCCGGTAAGCTCCGCGATGAGCCGGAGCGCCTCATCAACGTGTCCTGGGCCAGCGACGGAAGCTCCGGCGCCTTCACCGCGACGCTGCAGGTGGAGGCCCTGGAACGGCAGGGGCTGCTGTTCGAGATCACCAAGGTGCTCAACGAGCAGAGGCTCTCGGTGACGGCGTTGTCCTCGCAGATATCGGAGGACTGGATCGCGACCATCCGGCTTTCGGTGACCGTCTCCGACACCAAGCAGCTGGGCCAGCTCATGACCACCCTGCGCAACACCGAGGGCGTCTTCGACGTCTACCGTGTCACCGCCTGACCCCGCCCGCCTCCGACCGGAAAGATTCCCCGATCTCCCATGGCTTTGAGAGAGACCTTCGGACCTTCGCTCGCGCCGGACGGTGCCGCGATCGCCTACATCGTCAGTGACGGGGACTATCCCTACGCGATGCGCAGGGAAATCCTCGACGGCGGGGTCCTGGGGGAGCCCAGACCAATCCCGCTGCCGGTCGACGGCCCGGTCACGCGTGTCCTGCACTCACCCTCGAGCGAATTCATCGCCTGCGAGATCGCCCCCCGCGGCTCCGAGCGGACCGAGACCTGGATCGTTTCCCCGCTCGCCCCGGACTCCGCACCCCGCCGGCTGCACATAGACGCGGACGTCAAGACCACTCTCGTGGAGTGGGACCGGCGTTACCTCGCCGTCGACGCGGTCATGGCGGACGGGGTGACCGAGGCGCGATCCATCGATCCGCGCACGAACACCTACCGCGTGCTGGATCGGCGCACCGACGCCCTGCTCGTCGCCGCCGAAGGCGGCCACGCCCTCATGCGCGTCGGTCCCCGCGGCGGTCGCGAGCTGCTTCTGGTCGCCCCGGACGGGCGCTGGGTTCCGCTCCAGTCGCCGGATCCGGGTTCCATGACGGAGCGGGGGGTGATCCTGCCGTCCAATCGATCCGGGGACGACGAACTCGCCATCATCGTGTGCACCGACCACAGCGGCGAGCGCACCCGGGTCGTCCGGCTCGGGGTCAACGGCGAGCAGGCCACCGCCACCGAGATCATCGCCAACCACGACGCCGACGTCGAGGAGTTCGTCATCAGCGAGGACGCCTCCACCGCCGCCGTGCTGTGGAACCAGGGCGGCATCTCCGCACTGGAGCTGCTCTCGCTCGACGAGGACCTCAACGTCCACGTCCGGCGCAGCGTCGAGCTGCCCGGCATGGTTGCCTCCGACCTGAGCATCACCGACGACGGCACCCTGGTCGCGCTGACCGTGCAGGGGCCGAACCTGCCGCGCCACGTCGAGGTGTTGCGTACCGACTTCGGTCAGGCCGAATCCCTTGACCCGGAGCGCAGCGCCCAGCTCGTGCACCGGGCCCAGACCGCCCGCGGCCCGGAGCTGGTGTACTACACGGCCAGCGACGGACTGGAGCTCTCGGGCTGGCTCTATCTGGGGACGGACGCCCTCGCCGAGGACGGCCACGGCCTGCACGGCCCCCAGCCGGTCTACATCCATCTGCACGGGGGACCGGAGAACCAGTCCCGGCCGGTCCACCACGACATCCTCCAGTTCCTGGTCGATCACGGGATGACGGTGTTCACCCCGAATATCCGCGGATCCAAGGGCCAGGGCCGCTCCTTCCACCACGCCGACGACCGCTACGGCCGCTTCGCCGCGGCCCGCGACGTCGCGGACACCGCCGCCTTCCTCGTGGAGGCGGGGATCGCCGATCCGGCCCGTGTCGCCGTGGGCGGGCGCTCCTACGGCGGTTACCTCTCGCTCCTCGTGGGCTGCCTGGCCCCCGGGATGTTCGCCGCCGTGGTCGACGCCTGCGGGATGACCAGCTTCGACACCTATTTCCAGGCGACGGAGCCGTGGCTGGCCTCCGCGGCGTACCCGGAGTACGGCTACCCGATGCAGGACCGTGAGCTGCTCGCCCAGATCTCGCCGCTCAACCAGGTCGAGCATCTGGATTCGCCGGTGATGTTCATTCACGGCGACGGCGACACCAACGTCCCGCCCAGCGAGTCCGAACAGATGGCGCAGGCGCTGCGGGCGAGGGGGCAGGACCCGGTCACGCTGCTGCTGGAGGGGGAGGGGCATCAGTTCGTCAAACCGGCCAGCCGCGAGCGTATCGCCGGGGAAATGGTCGGCTTCTTCCGGGCGTGCGGGCTTCTCGACGCCGGATAGCGATCCCTGTTGCAGTCTGCGGCGCCCAGGTGTCGGCCCGGTGGCCGGGGTGTCCGCCCAACTACATGGTGGTTACGTCACCATGAATTTCTGCCCACGAACCGGTAAAGCCCCAGCGCCGGAAAAATTATGACAGAGAACTCTCAGCGTTCTTGCACTACATCTGGACAGGATCGTTATTCTTCCGTCACCTTTTCAGGAGTTCTCTCGTGTTCCAGTTCCGTCGCGCGGGCCAGCTGCTCGCTGCCGCCACCGCCACCTCACTCGTTTTCTCCGGCGCTTCGGTGGCTGGCGCGGCCGAGGCCGGCCAGGTCTCCTTCTCCATCACCAACTTCACCGACTTCCACGGGTACCTGGAACAGTCGGTCGACGCCGATGACCCGGCCAACACCCAGATGGGCGCGGCACTGATGGCGGCCATCATGGATTTCGTCGGCGAGGACAACGACCACCAGATCCGAACCACCAGCGGCGACAACGTCGGCGGTTCCGCCTTCGTCTCCGCGATCTCGGACGACGAGTACACGCTCAAGGCGCTCAACGAGATGGGCATCGACGTCTCCACCGCCGGCAACCACGAGTTCGACCGGGGCTACGACGACCTGGTCAACCGCATCCAGGTCAAGTCCGACTACCCGATCCTCAACGCCAACGTCCTCGACGCAGACGACAACCCGGCGCTGAAGCCGTACGAGATCTTCGAGCGTGATGGTGTCCGCGTCGCCGTCATCGGCACCAACACCACCCAGGTTCCGAACAAGGTGTCGCCGGCCGGTGTCGAGGGTCTGACCTTCGCTGACCCGGTCGCCACCGCCAACTCCTACGCCGAGGAGCTGAAGACGACGGATAAAGCCGACGTGGTCATCGTCCTGCAGCACGACGACATCGAGAACGTCCAGGGCTTCAACGAGCACGTCGACGCAGCATTCGGCGGTGACTCCCACGCCCGCCACCCGCAGGGCGACGACAACGGCACCTTCACCGCCCAGTCCCAGGACTACGGCAAGGTCATCTCGGAGTACGAGTTCACCTTCGACACCGGCACCGGCGAGATCGTCGAGGGCTCCGAATCGATCAGCCAGTTCGACTACTCCGACGAGGCGATCGCCGCCCTGGTCCCGGACGCCACCGTCACCGAGACCGTGGCCGTTGCGACGGCCGAAGCGACGGCCCTGGGGTCCGAGGTCCTCGCCACCACGGAGGACTCCTTCTACCGCGGCTCCAACCCGGGCGCAGAACCAGGCTCGAACCGTGGCGTCGAATCCACCGCCAACAACATGCTGGCCGAGTCTAACCGGTGGGCGATGGACGAATTCCTCGGCGGCGACGTCATCGACCTGGGCCTGATGAACGCCGGCGGCGTCCGCTCCGACCTGCCTGCCGGTAAGGTCACCGTCCAGGACGCCAAGGACATGCAGCCTTTCGGCAACAACCTCGCCTACGCCACCCTGTCGGGTCAGGCGATCATCGACGCCCTCGAGAACCAGTGGACCGAGGGCACCGGCAACTCCCGCCCGCGCCTGTCGCTGGGTGTCTCGGACAACGTGAGCTACAGCTACGACCCGTCCCAGCCAAAGGGGGAGCGCATCATCAACGTCACCATCGACGGTGAGGCACTCGACCCGGCCGCCGACTACCAGGTCGCGACCGCGACGTTTCTCTTCGAGGGCGGCGACGGCTTCATCGACCCCGCTGACGTCCGCGACCTGACAGACGTGGGCTACCTTGACGTCACCGCGTTCAGCGACTTCCTCGCGTCCGACAGCGCCGAACTCCGCGAGGGTCAGGCGGAGGTGGGCGTCGTCGGTCTGGAGAACCTCAAGGCTGGCGAGGAGGTCACCCTCGACCTCTCCTCCCTCAACTACTCCTCCGCCGGCGAACCGATGGCAACGACCGTCACCGTCAGGTTGGGCGGCGTCACCCAGACCGCTGAGATCGACAATTCGCTCACTGACACCGACAACGGCCTCGGAGAGAACGGCCGCGCCACCGTCACCCTGGACATGCCGGCCGACGTGGTTGGTGCTCAGACCTTGACGATCACCACCGACGCCGGAACCAATGTCTCCATTCCGGTCACTGTCGCCGAGGGGCAGACTCCCGGGGCTGATTCCCGCGGGTCCTCCACCGGTTCCGACAACTTCGGCCTGGTCGCCGCCGTCGCCGCCATCCTGGCGGCCATCGGTGGTGCCGTCGCCTACCTATTCCCGGCCGAGCTCAATGCCTTCGTCAGCCGCTTCTAGGCTCCGGAGGGTTCAGCGGGACTGACCCACCGACCACAGGACCCCGGCCCACCGCGCATTCGCTCGGTGGGCCGGGGTCCTGTGGTTGCCCGGGCGGGTGGGAAACGAATCACGACCTGTTTCTCCGCCCTGGTCCAGGAGTCCTAGTCCAGGACATAGCGGTCCACGAAATTATAGGTCGTGGTCATGGCGTTGATGACGCTGGTGAAAACGCTGATCCATTCCCGGATTTCCGCCGGATCGGAGGAGGTGTCCACTTCTTCCTCAGTAGGGGCGGTGGTGATCTGGGAGTCCACGACCATGGGTTCCGACTCTGCGGAAGCCACGGGGGCGCCGCTGAAAGCGATGGCGGTGGCGGCGGTTCCCGCGAGAAGGGTCTTCCGGAAGTTCATTGTCAGCACGATCCAATCTGGGGAGAAGTTGCGAAGAGCGGTGGTGGCGCTCTCCAGGAAACGCACCCCAGTATATGGGTTTACTGTGAATATTTTCGTGTGGTGGGTCAGGACACGGCCCAGAAAGACGGTCAACCCGTCGGCCTGCGGCGGGCAGGGCGACGGGCGAATGTCCGGTGTGCTGAGCGGGTCAGCGCAGCCTTAGATCCTGTTCACGAAGGCAAAGAGGGTGCTCAGGGCACCGACGATGGCGGTGAAGACGGCGATCCAGTCGCGGATCTCCTTGGGCTCCATGTCGGAGGACATGGAGGACAGGGAGGAGTCCTCAGCCGGCTCCGTGTCGGTGTTCTCATCTGCCGCCGGGGCCTCGGAGTTCGTATCGGCGTCGACGGTGGTGGTGATGGAGATCTCACCGGCGGGGGCGTCCTGGGCGTTGGCGACAGAGACGCCTGCGAAAGAGACGGTCAGGGCGGTAGCAGCGGCGACGAGGCCCTTGCGCATGTTCTTCATGGGATTCCAATCCAATCAAAAGGTGTATTGAAGACTATCGGCAGTTTAGCCGGAGGTCTCCGCAAGAATCAATCGTTACCTGGTGAATTCCTAGTTAACGGGGGCAGAAGAGAACCCGGAACTTTTCCTGAGAAACGTTCCGGGTTCGCGGTGACCGCGGTGGTGCCCCCGTCGCCGGTGGTTAGGAGACGGTGGCCTTCTCGATGCGGACTTCCTCCGACGGGGTCGTCAGGTTGGGCACCTCGGGGGAGGCGATGGCGCCCGGCTCGGTGATGGCGTCGAGCGTCGTCAGGCCCTCCTCGCTGATCTGGCCGAAGTAGGTGTACTGCGGAGGCAGCGGGGAGTCCTCGTAGTTGAGGAAGAACTGGGAGCCGTTGGTGTCCGGGCCGGCGTTCGCCATGGCGATGGAGCCACGCGGGTAGAGGACCGGGGTGTTCATCGTCTCGGCCGTGGCCTCGTCAGTCGGGTACTCGTTGGCGAACTGGAAGCCTGGGCCGCCGGAACCTGTGCCGGTCGGGTCGCCGCACTGCAGGACGAAGATGCCCTGGTCGGTCATGCGGTGGCAGACGGTGTCGTCGTAATAACCCTCCGCGGCGAGGTGGGTGATCGCGTTGACGGTGCAGGGGGCCACCGCGCGGTCGAGCTCCATTCCGATGTCACCGCGGTTGGTCTCGAGGGTGACCGTGGCGGTGCCCTCGGTGGAGATGTCCTCGGTCGGCGGGACGGTGGCGCCGTTGGCTTCGCGGCCATCCGCGGGGTACTCGCAGGTGACGGTCGACGGCAGGGCCTCGGCACGCTGCATCGCGAGGGGCTGGGCCTCCGGGAGCTCCGGCGTGGTTTCAGTGGTGGCGGTCTCGTCCTGGGCGGTGACGGTTTCCTCGCCCCCGCGGGTGGAGGCGAAGATGATGCCGCCGGCGGCAGCCAGGACGACGACGGCGGAGGCCACCGCCACCATGGCCGGGCCCCGCTTCCTTTTGCGGTCGCGGGCCTTGAGTTCCTTGTCGAGCCGGCTCAGCGCCTGCTCACCACGCTCTTTGTTGTCGCTCACCGGGGGTACTTCCTCACTCGTTGCTCGGGTGTTCTGACAATTCCGGAACAGTCTAACGCCCCGCCCGCGCACCCACCGGGAGGGGTGACGCGGCGCCACGGAGCCGGGTTCTGTGCCTATGCTGGTCGGCATGGCTAACGTAACTCTTTCAGGTCACCCGACCAGCACCACCGGTGAACTGCCGGCCCCCGGCAGCAAACTTCCGGAGTTCGAGCTGACGGGCACCGACCTCCACCAGTTCTCCCTCGAGGATTTCGCGGGTAAGCGAGTCGTCCTGAACATCTTCCCGTCCATGGACACCGGCGTCTGCGCGGCCTCGGTCCGCAAGTTCAACGAGCTCGCCGCCGATCTCGACAACACCGTCGTCATTTGCGTCTCCCAGGATCTGCCCTTTGCCCAGGAGCGTTTCTGTGGTGCCGAGGGCATCGAGAACGTGACCGTCGGTTCGGCCTTCCGCACCTCCTTCGGTGAGGACTACGGGGTCGTGCTCAACGGCGAGCACGCCAAGGGCGGGCTGCTGAACGGCCTGCTGGCCCGCTCCGTCGTGGTGGCCGATGAAAACCATGAGGTCGTCCACGCGGAGCTGGTGGAGGAAATCAAGACCGAGCCGGACTACGACGCCGCCGTCGCCGCGCTCAACTCCTAAGCCCGGTATTGGGGCGCCCGTCGAGAAGCGTGCTTTCTTCCCGGCGGGCGCTAGACTTTTCCGCCATGCAGCTTTCTGGATTCGCGGCCGGGCCCTATAAAACCAACACCTATCTCCTGGCGACGGACACCCGCGCGGTCGTCGTCGACCCCGGTCTGCACGCCGCCGACCGGGTCAACGCGTTCCTGGCGGACAAGGGCCTGGCCCTGGAGGCGATCGTCCTGACCCACGGCCATCTTGACCACACCCGTGAGGCGGGCGATCTCGCGGCCGCGCATTCCGTGCCGGTCTGGATTCACGAGGACGACGCTTTCATGCTCGAGAAGGGCAAGGGGGGCGCCGCGGAGACGCAGTTCCTCTTCTCCGCCGACCAGATGATCCACCCGGCCGATCTGCGCTTCCTGCGCGACGGCGAGACCTACACCTTCGCAGAGACCGAGCTGACCGTCCGTCATGCCCCGGGTCATTCGCCGGGATCGGTCCTGCTGGTCGCCGAGGATTTCGCGATCGTCGGCGACGTCATCTTCCGCGGCTCGATCGGCCGCACCGATTTCCCGACCGCGGACCCCGCCGCCATGGACGAGACCCTGCGCGGGCCCGTCTGGGATCTTGACGACGCCCTCGCCCTGCTTCCCGGCCACGGGCCCACGACGGTGATGCGCGCCGAACGCGCCGGCAACCCCTTCCTCAAGGCTGCCAACCACGATCGATAGGCCAGGCGCTAAACTGATCGCTCGTGAGCGAGAACAAGAAATTCCAGGCCCTGTCGGCGCCCAAGGGCGTGCCCGACTACGTTCCCCCCGTCTCGGCGACCTTCCTCGCCGTGCGCGACGAGTTCGTCCGTCAGGCCCATCTCGCCGGCTACCAGCACATCGAGCTGCCGGTCTTTGAGGACACCAACCTCTTCGCCCGCGGGGTGGGTGAGTCCACCGACGTGGTCAGCAAGGAGATGTACACCTTCGCCGACCGCGGTGACCGTTCCGTCACCCTGCGTCCGGAGGGCACCGCCGGCGTCATGCGGGCCGTCATCGAGCACAACCTGGACCGCGGCCAGCTGCCGGTCAAGCTCAACTACTACGGTCCCTTCTTCCGCTACGAGCGCCCGCAGGCCGGCCGCTACCGTCAGCTCCAGCAGGTCGGCATCGAGGCCATCGGCGTCGATGATCCGGCGCTCGACGCGGAGGTGATCGCCCTGGCGGACCGGTCCTACCGCAGCCTCGGCCTCAGGGACTTCCGCCTCGAGTTGACCAGCCTGGGCGACGACACCTGCCGGCCGGCCTACCGCGAGGCGCTGCAGAAGTTCCTGTTCGACCTCCCCCTGGACGAGGAGACCCGCCGGCGGGCGGAGATCAACCCGCTGCGAGTGCTCGACGACAAGCGCCCGGAGGTCCGGGAGATGACCGCCGACGCGCCCCTGATGAAGGACCACCTCAGCGCCGAGGCCCGTGAGCACTTCGAGACCGTCACCGGCCTGCTCGACGACATGGGCGTACCGTACGTCATCAACCCGCGCATGGTCCGGGGCCTGGACTACTACACCAAGACGACCTTCGAGTTCGTCCACGACGGCCTCGGTGCGCAGTCGGGCATCGGCGGCGGCGGCCGCTATGACGGTCTCATGGGACAGCTCGGCGGCCAGGATCTCTCCGGCATCGGTTACGGCCTCGGCGTCGACCGCACCGTCCTCGCCCTGGAGGCGGAGGGTGTCGTCCTTGACGGCACCGAGCGCCGCGTCGACGTCTACGGGGTTGCCATGGGCGCCGAGGCCAAGCGCCGCATGGCGCTGCTCATCGACGAGCTGCGCTCCAATGGCGTCGCCTGCGACATGGCCTACGGCGATCGTGGCCTCAAGGGCGCCATGAAGGGCGCCGACCGTGCCGGCGCGCGCCTCGCGCTCGTCCTGGGCGACCAGGAGCTTGCCGACGGCAACGTCTCCGTCAAGAACATGGCCGATCAGTCCCAGCAGCCGGTGCCGCTGGCTGAGGTGGTCACCGCGGTCCGCGCCGCGCTGTCGGTGTAGCCCGGCGGAAAAGGTGCAGCGGCCCGCTCCCCGGGTGTCCGGGGGCGGGCCGCTGTGTGTTTTATCCTGATTTACCGGGCGTCGACAAGCCCCCGGGGGCTACTTCCCGGAGCCGTCGAGCCCCTTGAGCAGCTGGGAGAACGGGGTGAGGTTCTCGGTCACGTCGACGCCGCTCTTGCGCGGCCGGCGGGTCTCCTCGACGGTGGCGCCGCCAAAACCGGGGGTGTAGCTGTCGGAGGTGATCATCATGTCTGCGAGCTCGCCGGCCGCGCGCTGGACGCGCTTTTCAAAGGCCGCGCCCTCCGAGCTGCCGAAGTCCTCGGTGGCGGCGAACAGGCCGGTGGTGACCAGGCGGGTGCGCAGGTAAACGAAGAGCGGGCGCAGCGCGTATTCCAGGACCAGGGCGTGGCGGGAGCTGCCGGCGGTGGCGGCGATGATGGTCGGCATGCCGTTGAGTGATTCGGTGTCGAGGACGTCGAAGAACATCTTGAACAGGCCCGAGTAGCTGGCCTGGAAGACGGGGGTGACGGCAATCAGGGCGTCGGCGTCGGAGAGCTCGGTTTTGACCTTGTCGAGCTTCTCCGTGGACATGCCGGTGGACATCACGTGGGCGAGGTCGTTGATGTACTCGCGGACCTCGACGACCCTGACCTGCAGGGCCTCACCGCGCGAACTCACGGCCGTCTGGACTGCCTGGGCAATGCGGTCAGCGACATTGCGGGTGCTGGACGGGTTGGACAGGCCAGCGGTGACGACGACCAGAGTGCGCATGAAATCTTCACCTTCTTGAAAATGGGCGAGCGTGGTATCCAGCCCAGCATAGACCAAGTGGTCTAAGCGTCATATACGGGACTGTCTGACGTGGGTCCGGGCCTAGATTCGGTACTCGGCGGAGGTGCCGTCTTCGCCCGGGGTGACGCGGAAGTGCGGGGCGGAACGGTTCTCCTTGAGGGAGGCGTGGGTCGGCGGCTCGGAGGGGACGTGCTCAGGGCGCCGTGCCTCCATGCGCTCGCGCAGCTCCGGCACGATCTGGGTGCCGAGAATCTCCACCTGCTTCAGGACGACCTCGAGGGGCAGGCCGGCGTGGTCGACGAGGAAGAGCTGGCGCTGGTAGTCGCCCACCCAGTCCGCGAACTGCATGGTGCGCTCGATGACCTGCTCGACTGTGCCCACGGTCAGCGGGGTCATCTCGGAGAAATCCTCCAGCGACGGCCCGTGGCCGTAGACCGGGGCGTTGTCGAAGTAGGGGCGGAACTCCTTCTTGGCCTGCTCCTCGGTCTCGGCGACGTAGAACTGGCCGCCCAGGCCGACGACGGCCTGATCGGCCCGGCCGTGGCCGTAGGCCTCGTAGCGCTGCCGGTAGATGCCCACCATCTTCGCCGTGTGCTCCTTGTTCCAGAAGATGTTGTTGTGGAAGAAGCCGTCTCCGTAGAAGGCGGCCTGTTCGGCGATCTCCACGGAGCGGATGGAACCGTGCCACACGAAGGGCGGCACCCCGTCGAGCGGGGCGGGGGTGGAGGTGTAGGCCTGCAGCGGGGTACGGAACTTGCCCTCCCAGTTGACGACCGGTTCACGCCACAGCTTGCGCAGGAGATGGTAGTTCTCGATGGCCAAGGGGATGCCCTGGCGGATGTCCTTGCCGAACCACGGATAGACCGGGCCGGTGTTGCCCCGGCCCATCATGAGGTCGACGCGCCCGCCGGACAGGTGCTGCAGGAAGGCGTAGTCCTCGGCGATCTTCACCGGGTCATTGGTCGTGATCAGGGTGGTGGCCGTCGAGAGCTTCAGGTTCTTGGTCTGTGCCGCGATATAGGCCAGATGGGTGGTGGGGGAGGAGGGCACGAACGGCGGGTTGTGATGCTCGCCGGTGGCGAAGACGTCGAGTCCGACCTCCTCGGCCTTCAGGGCGATCTGGGTCATGGCGTTGATGCGCTCGCCCTCGGTGGGGGTGGTTCCGGTGGTGGGATCCGTGGTGACGTCACCGATGGTGAAGATGCCGAACTGCATGGTCTGCTCCTGTGTGTGCCTGTGTCCAACTAATCGTGTTCCCTGAACACTCTGCCACCCCCATAGTGACGTGTCAACAAAGTGGCGGCGGGGGTTCCCTGTCCCGTCAGTGCCTGCCGACGGCCGCCAGCAGCGCCACGATGTCGGAGCCGCCGATCACGCGGAAGGGGCGCTGCTCGTGGGTGCCGTGCTCGGTGACGATCACCGCCCGCGGAATGGCCCCGTTCCCGTCGGGGTGGGTGAGGGCGTCGATCGCCTCCAGCGCCGTAGCTGTCCGGGGCAGGAAGACCGCCCGGTCGTTGTCCTCCGCGAAGCGCAGCACCTCGCCGATGGTGCGGGCGTCGAGATGGTCGTTGTCGTCCAGATCCGCCGCCACCCACCGGGCGATGGTGTTGGTCGTCAGCAGGGCGACGTAGCGGCCCCGGTGATAGATCGGGAACTGGGAGATCAGCGTCGAGCGCACGAGCTTGAGCGCCTCCCGGACGTCGTCGCCGACGTCGAAGGTCTTGACCTCCTGGTGCCCGAGCACCTCCGTCGCAAGGGGCGGGTGCAGAACGACGTCCCGAATCGCCTCGATCTCGGCCACGGTCTCCGGCAGCGGCTCAGCGATGGGCCGCAGGTCCCGGTACTCGCCATGGCTGATGGCGTTGCGCAGCTCATTGAACTCGAGCAGATCGTCGCCCTGGGCGTTATTGATCAACTTCTTCTTCTTGGCGATCTTCACCAGGCTCGGGAAGTTCACCCAGTTCTTGCCGTCGACGTAGTCACGCAGGTGTTGTTCGATGTCGTTGTAGGCGGCCAGGAAAGCCACCGCCCGGTTGATGGGGGTTTCACTCATGGCGCCCAGGTTAGCCAGGTCCGTGCCCGCGGCTCTGGCACAATGACCGCTCATGACAACCAGGGAGTGTAAACGGAGCCGGAACCGCGCTCGCCGCTGTCCCGCGCGGACGCTCGCAGGCGACGGTCGCCCTCATGGCCGCCACACCCCGGGGGAACCGGGCCGCCGGCTTCGCGACCCTGGTGGACTACGTCGCGCCGGGCATGCTCCACCAGGACGACGGGAACCTCATCGCCCACCAGTTCCGCACCCGCATCGCCGCGCTGTATCTGCGCCGAACCCCATGACCGCCCGGGATACCATGCTTGCTCCTATGCCCGAGAATCCGCGACGGCCCCGAACACGACATCGCCGGACACCGCCGTGGCCTGGAAGAAGCAACGCCTGGCCTTCTCACGCACGCGCACACGTGTGCGCGGCTCACTCCCCGAAAGTCAGGACCCCTGGAGGGATCGGCGGGGGAGCCAGGTCTTCATCCCCGACCGGGACCGGTCCCTCCTCGTAGTGATCGATGACGTCGGGGTTACGCGTCGGCAGGCCTCGCCGGACGGACGTGAAGGATTTCCCGTTCGGCATCCGGAAATGCAGCAACCGCGGATCCTTGTCGATATGAATGGTCAACAGTCCGTCGGTGACCAGGGAGTGGCAGCCGGAGCACAACGCCACCAGGTTGCGGGTATTCGTCAGCCCGCCCTCGGCAAAGGGCTCGATGTGATGCAACTGCAGGAACCGCTGGTGCCCGCACCCGGGAGTGGAGCACCTGTGGCCGGAAGCCACGAGAACCGCGTGCTCGGTCGCTGCGGGCACCACCCGGGTGGACTTCGTCATCTCGATGGTCACCCCGTCGACATTGCGCAGATGCACCCGCATTGCCCCGTTGAGAATCAGTGAAACCAGGTCCTCCCGCGTTGTGCCGGGCTGGTGGGGGAGACGAGGCTGTCCGTCCGCGTCCACGATGACGTTGATCTCCGCGCCGGGAGCCCGCACCGCCGAGCGGGGCTGCAGGAGCGCCGAACGCACCAGAGTCATCAAGGAGGCCAGTAGACGATGTCCCTGAGCGGGGCCGAACCGGGTCCTGTCCCGGTGCTTACCCACCACCGGGGGACGGGGCTGTCCCGGGGTGGGCGGATCAACGTCCTCGTCATGGCATGGCCCGCCGTCATCCGCCCATGCCTGATGTGCGGCGTAGTCGCCGCCGCGCTGGTAGTCCGCCCAGGCGATGTACTCCTGATCCCGTTCACCCAAGGGAGGGAGAATCTCCTCGGGCGAGAGACTGCAGTGGTACGGACGTCGCTCGTCCTCCTCGGTTTCAGCAAGTCCTTCTCGAAGCGGGCCGAGCAGATCCAATGGCGACTCGTCCGTGGACAAGTCCCCGTCCTGCAGCCTCTCGCCGACCTTGAGGGCCGCGAGCAGCTCCGCGCCAAGCGCGGGCCCGACACTCACCTGGAGCCGCACCCGCCCGGTGTCGGGATCGACGAAGCAACGGGCGTAGTCCTCCTCGACAGGCTCCTCCTCGTCCGAGCGCGCGAGGCCGGTGAGTTTGATCGCCAGCTCCTCACAGGTCATGGAAAGCGCCCAGCCGATCAGCTCGTCCTGGTTCTCCTCGGTGATGCGGCGAAGAATCAGCTTCGCCTTGGAATAGGTCAGCGCTCCCGTGAGCATGTGCGCGGCGACCCGGGGCCAGGCGTGGAGCCTTCTCGCGGTGGTGCGGATGTCCTGCGCGGCGCGCCGGGATTGTCCGTGGTGGCGCGCCAGGTAAACGACGATGTTGACGGCACCTCGGGACTCCGCCAGGCCCCGTGCGTCGAATTCCCCCAGGGCCACCAGGAAGCGGGCCCGGCGGACCTCGGTCGAGAGGATAGATTCCGCTAGCTCGGTGTCCAGTTCGGCGTCGGTGGCCGAGTGGATGGACGTCACCCAGTCGGCGGCGGTGTGCAGGTCATCGGAACAGATGGCAGGCGCGCTGGTCATGGCTGGACTCCCCCGGGATGGTCGAACGCGTGTTCGTCATGTGGCTCACACCTTAGCGGGACAGCCCGACATTGCCTCTGCCTGCATCTATGCCGGAAAATGCGAATCGCCGCCACCTCCCTGCGGGGGTGACGGCGTGCGTCGTCAAGCGGACTAGGCGCGCCTGCCGCCCACACCGAGCTCGGGGTAGTCGCAGGCCTGCATGGAGCCGGTGCGGTACCCGGTCATGAACGCCTCCTGTCGCTGCTCGGAGGAGCCGTGGGTCCACAGGTCCGGCTGCACCTCGCCCCCGGAACGACGCTGGATGTTGTCGTCACCCACCGCGCGGGCGGTGTCGATGGCGGTCTGAACCTGCTCCTGGGTGATCGGCTCGAGCATGGCGTCCTCGCCCTTGTCTGCCTGGCTCACCCACATTCCGGCGTAGCAGTCGGCCTGCATCTCCATCTTCACGGCCATCGAGTCCTTGCCCGGATCGTTGTAGTCGACCAGCTGGATGGTGCCCTGCAGGTACTGGATGTGGTGGCCGAACTCGTGCGCGACAATGTACATCTGCGCCAGGGGGGCGTCCGAGCCACCGAAATTCTTCAGCTGGCCGAAGAAGGACGTGTCGAAGTACGCGGACTGGTCGGCGCCGCAGTAGAAGGGGCCGGTGGACGCGGACGCCATGCCGCAACCGGACTGGACGGCGTCTTGGAAGATGACCAGACCCGGCTCCTGGTACTCGAGTTGCGCCTGGGCCGGAAGCTGCTCGGCCCAGTAGTCGTCGACGCTCAGGGCCGCGCCGTAGACGAGACAGTCCTCATACTGGTTCGCGTCGGCTCCGGTCTGACAGTGGGCGAAGGGATCCGTGCCGTCATCCTGGGAGGTTTCATTGGACCACTGCTGCTGGTTCTGCAGCACCTGCCCGGCCTGCTCCGGCGAACCACCCAGAAGAAGGAACAGCCCGACCAGGAGGAGACCGCCGATGCCGCCGGCGCCGCCGATCGCCATGCCCCGGCCGCCGCCGGAGCTCGCGCGACCGGATTCAAGCTGAATGTTGTCCTTGAAGGTCATGATTTGAAATATGCCACATCAGCGCCCCTGAGAGAATGGTGAATAAGCGGGGTCGACTCTCGTGGGGGTGATCGAAGAGGTAGGCTGTGTGCTCGGACTGACATCTTTTTGTCGCTAGATCTACCCCTTAAACGGAAGGCAAGGACCAGAAAAGTGCTGCGTACCCATCTCGCCGGAGACCTCCGCAAAGACCTGGACGGTCAGACCGTCACCCTGACCGGATGGGTCGCCCGCCGTCGCGATCACGGTGGCGTGATCTTCATCGATCTGCGTGACCGCACCGGTCTGGCTCAGGTCGTGTTCCGCGAGTCCGACGTCGCCGAGGCGGCCCACGACCTGCGCAGCGAGTACTGCGTCCAGGTCACCGGCGTCGTTGAGCCGCGTCCGGAAGGATCCACCAACCCGAACCTCGCCTCCGGCGAGATCGAGGTCAATGTCGCTGAGCTGAAGGTGCTCTCCGAGTCCGCGGCCCTGCCGTTCCAGGTGGAGGACACCTCCTCCAACGAGGTCGGCGAGGAGACCCGCCTGAAGTACCGCTACCTGGACCTGCGTCGTGACCGCCAGGCCACGGCCCTGCGTCTGCGCTCCGCCGCGAACAAGGCGGCCCGCACCGTCCTGGACAAGCACGACTTCACGGAGATCGAGACCCCGACGCTGACCCGCTCCACCCCGGAGGGGGCGCGTGACTTCCTGGTTCCGGCCCGTCTCAAGCCCGGCAGCTTCTATGCCCTCCCGCAGTCCCCGCAGCTGTTCAAGCAGCTGCTCATGGTCGCCGGTATGGAGCGTTACTACCAGATCGCCCGTTGCTACCGCGACGAGGATTTCCGGGCGGACCGCCAGCCGGAATTCACCCAGCTCGACGTCGAGATGTCCTTCGTCGATCAGGAGGACGTCATCGCCCTGGGCGAGGAGATCCTCACCGAGCTGTGGAAGCTCATCGGTTACGACATCACCACCCCGATCCCGCGCATGACCTACGCCGAGGCCATGCGCCGCTACGGCTCCGACAAGCCGGACCTGCGCTTCGACATCGAGATCACCGAGTGCACTGAGTTCTTCAAGGACACGACCTTCCGCGTCTTCAAGAACGAGTACGTCGGCGCCGTGGTCATGGAGGGTGGCGCATCCCAGCCGCGCCGTCAGCTCGACGCCTGGCAGGAGTGGGCCAAGCAGCGCGGCGCCCACGGACTGGCCTACATCCTCGTTGGCGAGGACGGCGAGCTGTCCGGCCCGGTCGCCAAGAACATCACCGAGGCTGAGCGTGCCGGCATCGTCGAGCACGTCGGCGCGAAGCCGGGTGACTGCATCTTCTTCGCCGCCGGCGAGACCAAGTCCTCCCGTGCCCTCCTCGGCGCCGCCCGCGGCGCCATCGCCGAGAAGCTCGGCCTGATCAAGGAGGGGGACTGGGCCTTCGTGTGGATCGTCGACGCCCCCATGTTCGAGCCGGCCGCCGACGCGACCGCCTCCGGTGACGTCGCCCTGGGCAGCTCCGCCTGGACCGCCGTCCACCACGCCTTCACCTCCCCGAAGCCGGAGTACATCGACTCCTTCGACGAGACCCCGGGTGAAGCCCTGGCCTACGCCTACGACATCGTCTGCAACGGCAACGAGATCGGCGGCGGCTCCATCCGTATCCACGACCGCGAGCTGCAGCAGCGCGTGTTCAACGTCATGGGCATCTCCACGGAGGAGGCTGAGGAGAAGTTCGGCTTCCTGCTCGACGCCATGAAGTTCGGCGCCCCGCCGCACGGCGGCATCGCCTTCGGCTGGGACCGCATCGTCTCGCTGCTGGGCGGCTTCGACTCCATCCGCGACGTCATCGCCTTCCCGAAGTCCGGCGGCGGCGTCGATCCGCTGACCGAGGCACCGGCGCCGATCACCGCGCAGCAGCGCCGGGAGGCGGGCCTGGACGTCAAGCCGAAGAAGACCGCCGAGAAGGCTCAGGACAAGGGCGAGGACGCGACGGCGAAGTAGCCGACCGCCGGCCTCGTGCTGAATCGGTTCCGCGGGGGAGGCGTCGCTTCCCCCGCGGACCGCTACCTGCCGTACCGTGGTCAGCACACCGCTGAACGACGGTATGGCCAAGGAGAGTAGAACCACCGTGCTCAACCCCACCGAGATTGTCGACGTCGCCGAGGACCTCCTGTCCAACCGCTGCGGCGGCAGCCAGGAGCTCCACGACGTGGAACAACTCACCGGCTCGGGCGCCGCGACCGTCCTGCGTGCCCGCGTCGCCCCCTCACCCTTCCTGCAGCAGCGCAGCGTCGTGCTCAAATACATCCCGGAGACCGGGGACAAGCTTGACGACGCCGCCCTCCTGCGCGAGGTGGCGGCCTACCAGTTCACGAACTCCCTGTCCGAGGAGGTCCGCCCGGGTCCGGTGCTGCTCGCGCACGACATCGCCAAGCGCATCATCGTGCTCACCGACTCCGGAGACGGGGACACCTTCGACGATCTCCTCCGGCACCGCGGCACCGAGGAGCGGCGGGAGATCCTGCGCAACCTGGGGAGCTCGCTGGGACGCATGCACGCCGCCACGGCAGGCAAGGAGCAGGCCTTCGAGACCCTGCTCGCGCGCCTGCTGCGCAACCACCCCGAGATCGCCGAACTGCACGAGCAGCGCGACGAGTCACTCGGTTTCGCCGTGACCGCGGGCGTCGAAATACTCGAGGCCGGCGGGATCAGCGTCCCGCGGGAGGTCCGCACCCTCGCCGACGAGTCCAACACTCGTCTGACGGTGGGACGGGCACGCGCCTTCACCCCCTTCGACCTCTCCCCGGACAACATCATCGTCTCCGACAAGACCCACTTCCTCGACTACGAGTGGGCCGCATTCCGCGACGTCGCTTTCGACATCGCATGCGTCATCGCCGGTTTCCCCCAGTTCGTCTCCACCCGACCGATCACCGACGATGAGGCCGTCATCTTCATCGAGTCCTGGGTGGAGGAGGTGAGCGACATCTGGCCGAACGCCCGCAACGAGGACATGCTGCACAGCCGCATCACCATCGCGCTGATCGGCTGGGCCATGTCGTCTCTGTCGCTGATGCGCTACGGCAGCCTGTCCGGCGTCGTCGCGCAGACGGCCCGCGCCGTGGACGCGCAGAAGGCCGAGGAGTACCCGAGCCTGCTGCGCCCCGCCTCCGAGGCCCCGTTCACCCAGGACGAGCTCCTGGTGCGCCGCGATTTCTACGAGACCTTTGAGGCCCTCCAGCGCTTCGCCGCCGCCGGCCGTGCACCGGAGCACCCGGTGGTCGCGGCCTTCGCCGCCGAGGTGGCGGCCAGGGTCGCTGAACCCGGCCTGAAGTAGCTCAGCGATGGCACAGGACGCGCTCTTCGACGCCGGCGGCGGAGGCGAATTCCGCGCCGAGGGCGCCGTCTCCGCGGACGACCAGGTCGGCGCCCGTGGAACGAGCTTTTTTGCCCATGGCCCGGGGGCGCCGCTGGCCGCGCGGATGCGACCGCGCAGCCTCGACGAGATCGTCGGGCAGGACCACCTCCTCGGCGAGGGCAAACCCCTTCGTCGTCTGGTGGAGGGATCAGGTGAAGCCAGCGTCATTCTCTACGGACCGCCGGGAACGGGCAAGACCACCGTCGCCTCGCTCATTGCGGCGGCGATGGGGCAGAACTTCGTCGGCCTCTCCGCCCTCAATTCCGGGGTCAAGCAGGTCCGCGCGGTCATTGACCGCGCCCGCCGCGACCTCATTGAGGGCAAGCGCACGGTCCTGTTCATCGACGAGGTCCACCGCTTCTCCAAGACCCAGCAGGACGCGCTGCTCGGCGCGGTCGAGAACCGTACGGTGCTGCTGGTGGCGGCGACCACCGAGAACCCCTCCTTCAGCGTCGTCTCCCCACTGCTGTCCCGCTCCCTGCTGCTGCAGCTGGTTTCGCTGGAGCCGGAGGGACTGCGCACCGTTCTGCGCCGCGCCATCGAGGACAAACGCGGTCTGGACAACCGAATCCGGGTCAGCGAGGACGCCATCGAGCAGATCGTCCTGCTCGCCGGCGGAGACGCCCGCCGGTCGCTGACCTACCTGGAGGCCGCCGCGGAGGCGGTCGAGGACGGCGGGGAGCTGACGCTGGAGACCGTCCGCAACAACGTCAACCGCGCCGTCGTTCGCTACGACCGCGACGGCGACCAGCACTACGACGTGATCAGCGCGTTCATCAAATCGATTCGCGGCTCCGACGTCGACGCCGCCCTGCACTACCTGGCCCGGATGATCGAGGCGGGGGAGGACCCGCGCTTCATCGCCCGCCGGCTGGTCGTCCACGCCTCGGAGGACATCGGCATGGCCGATCCGACGGCACTGCAGAGCGCCGTCGCCGCCGCGGAGGCGGTCCAGTTCATCGGCATGCCGGAGGGGCGTCTGGCGCTGGCCCAGGCGACCGTGCACCTGGCCACGGCCCCCAAGTCCAACGCGGTGTACATGGCCATCAACAAGGCGCAGGCCGACGTGCAGGCTGGCCGGCTCGGTCCCGTGCCGCCGCACCTGCGCGACGGCCATTACGAGGGCGCCACCCGCGTCGGCAGCGCCGTCGGCTACCGCTACCCGCATGACGATCCGCGGGGCGTGCTCGCCCAGCAGTACCTTCCCGATGAACTCGCCGACGCCGTGTACTATCAGCCCACCGACCACGGTCAGGAGTCTCGCATTTCCCAGTTCCTGGGACGTCTTCGTGGGATTGTCCGGGGCCGGGGGTAATGTAGTGCGCTGACAATCGTTTAGTAGTTCAGCGCCCCCAACGTCAGGAAGGCTCCAGTGCAGACTCACGAGATCCGGGATCGGTTCACCAACCACTTCGTCAACCTGGGACACACCGCGGTTCCCAGCGCGTCGCTCATCCTGGATGACCCGACCCTGCTGTTCGTCAACGCCGGCATGGTCCCCTTCAAGCCGTACTTCCTGGGCCAGCAGAATCCGCCGTTCGAGAACGGCACCGCCACCTCGATCCAGAAGTGCGTGCGCACCCTGGACATCGAGGAGGTCGGCGTCACCACCCGACACAACACGTTCTTCCAGATGGCGGGCAACTTCTCCTTCGGCGCCTACTTCAAGGAAGGCGCCATCAAGCACGCGTGGGCGCTGCTGACCAACCCGCTCGAGGAAGGTGGCTACGGCCTGGATCCGGAGCGTCTCTGGGTCACCGTCTACCTCGACGACGATGAGGCCGCGGAGATCTGGGAGAAGCAGATCGGCGTCCCGGCGGAGCGCATCCAGCGCCTGGGCATGGAGGACAACTACTGGTCCATGGGTATCCCGGGCCCGGCCGGCCCCTGTTCGGAGATCTACTACGACCGCGGTCCCGAGTACGGCCAGGACGGCGGACCGGCCGTCGACGACAACCGTTACCTCGAGATCTGGAACCTGGTGTTCATGCAGTTCGAGCGCGGCGAAGGCGACAAGAAGGGCAACTTCGAGATCCTGGGTGAGCTGCCGAAGAAGAACATCGACACCGGCATGGGCGTCGAGCGCGTGGCCGCCATCCTCCAGGACGTGGATAACGTCTACGAGACCGATCTGCTGCGTCCGGTCATCGACGCCGCCCAGGAGATCACCGGCTCCGTCTACGGCGAGAAGCACGAGAACGACGTCCGGTTCCGCGTCATCGCCGACCACGCCCGTACCGCGATGATGCTCGTCCTCGACGGCGTCACCCCGTCCAACGAGGGCCGCGGCTACATCCTGCGCCGTCTGATGCGCCGCATCATCCGCTCCGCCCGTCTGCTCGGCGCCACCGGCGCGACCCTCGAGAAGTTCATCAGCACCATCATGGACACGATGACCCCCTCCTTCCCCGAGATCGCGGACAACCGTGAGCGCATCCTGCGCGTCTCCGCGACGGAGGAGAAGGCCTTCCTCAAGACCCTTGAGTCCGGAACCCAGCTTTTCGACGAAACTGCGGCGCAGGTCAAGTCCTCCGGCAAGACCGTGGTCGGCGGTCATGAGGCGTTCCAGCTCCATGACACCTACGGCTTCCCCATCGACCTCACCCTGGAAATGGCGGCGGAGGCCGGCCTCGAGGTCGACATGGCCCAGTTCGACAAGGAAATGGCCGAACAGCGTGCCCGCGCCAAGGCCGACAACAAGGCCAAGAAGCACGGACACGTCGACGAGTCGGTCTACCGTGACTGGGTCGACAACAACCCGACCGAGTTCTTCGGTTACTCCGACCTGACCGGCGAGTCCACGGTCATCGGCCTGGTGTCCAACGGCCAATCGGTCACCTCCGCCCAGGCCGGCGACGAGGTGGAGGTCATCCTCGACGCGACCCCGATGTACGCCGAGTCCGGCGGCCAGACGGGTGACCGCGGCCGCCTGGTTTCCGGCGACACCGTCCTGGAGGTCACCGACGTCCAGAAGATCGCCAAGAAGCTCTGGGTCCACAAGGCCACCGTCGTCTCCGGCGGCGTCGAGCTGGGCCAGAAGATCACCTCCGAGGTCGACAGCGCATGGCGCCACGGCGCTACCCAGGCCCACACCGGCACGCATCTGATCCACGCCGCCCTGCGTCAGGTCCTTGGCCCGACCGCGGTCCAGGCGGGCTCCCTGAACCGTCCCGGCTACCTGCGCTTCGACTTCAACTACACCGATCAGCTCAGCGACGCCCAGCTGGAGGAGATCACCCTCATCGCCAACCAGGCCGTCGACCGGAATCTGGCGGTCAACACCATCGAGACCTCGCTGGACGAGGCCAAAAAGATGGGCGCCATGGCGTTGTTCGGTGAGAACTACGGCGACCAGGTCCGCGTCGTCGAGATCGGCGGGCCCTTCTCCATCGAGCTCTGTGGCGGCACCCACGTCGACAGCTCCGCCGAGGTCGGCCCCGTCGCCGTGCTGGGCGAGTCCTCCGTCGGCTCCGGCGCCCGCCGCATCGAGGCCTATTCGGGCATCGACGCGTTCAAGCACTACTCCAAGGAGGCGGCGTTGGCCTCCGGGCTGGCCTCCAGCCTGAAGGCTAAGCCGGAGGAGCTGCCGGATCGCATCCAGTCCCTCACCGAACGGCTCAAGTCTGCCGAGAAGGAGATCCAGAACCTGCGCACCCAGCAGCTGCTGGCCAACGCCTCCGGACTCCTGGAGCAGGCGGAGACGATCGGCACGACCACCCTCGTCGCCGTGACGCTTGACGGAGTCTCCGGGGCGGACCTGCGCACCCTGGCCAGCGACCTGAAGAACCGTCTGGCAGGTCAGTCCGCGGTCGTTCTGCTGGCCTCCGTCGACGGTGACAAGGTGCCGTTCATCGCGGCCGCCACCCCGTCCGCGGTGGACGAGGGACTCAAGTCCGGTGACCTGGTCAAGACCTTCGGCCAGTATGTCGGCGGCCGGGGCGGCGGCAAGCCGGACATGGCGCAGGGCTCGGGCTCGGACGTGGCCGGCGTCGACGCCGGGTTCGCGGCCGTGCGGGACGTGCTGTCCTCCCGATAGAGATAACAAACCGATCACGGACACGCCGGGAGGGAAACCCTTCTCGGCGGTTCCGTGGCGTTAGGTTGTAGCCGTGGCACGTCACAGGACGTGACGTGCAACCCGAGTGCCCCATGGAGCCCCCGCGTTCTGGCCGTCGTCCCCGTGCACGACAGCTGCCGCTCCGTCGGGGCTAGACTCAAGCCCGCACCCACCAAGGACTTGATAGGCATTTAGTCAGGTCCCCACAAGGAAAGGCCCGACTACGCGCATGACGCTTCAGCCGGATGTGCCCGGGGTCGACGATCCCGGCCCTGGACGACGAATCGGACTCGACGTCGGAACCGTCCGTATCGGTGTCGCCTCCTCGGACCGGGACGCCCGCCTGGCCACGCCGGTGGAGACGGTCACCCGCCAGACCGGTTTCAAGGACCGTGACAAGGCCGACATTGACCGGCTGGTGGAAATCATCAAGGACTACGCCGCGGTGGAAATCGTCGTGGGGCTGCCTCGCAACCTTGACTCCACCGGGTCCAGCAGCGTCAAGCACGCCAAGGAAATCGCCTTCCGCATCGGCCGACGCCTGCGGCGCGACGGCCTGGAGATTCCGGTGCGCTTCGCCGATGAACGCCTGACCACCGTCCTGGCGACCAGCGCGCTGCGGGCCTCCGGCGTGTCAGAGAAAGCCGGCCGATCAGTCATCGACCAGGCGGCGGCCGTGGCAATCCTTCAATCCTGGCTGGACGGGCGAGCGGGCAACCTCGCGGCGGCCGCGGGCCAGGACAGCTTCCCCGACGAGAACGACAGTGAAGAGGATGTAAACCGATGAGCAGGAGCACCCGCGGCGCCGGATCCGCAGCCCACCACGTCCGGCGGATGGAGCCGGTCTACGTCAAGCGCCGCCAACGCGGCCTGGCCGTGTTGATCGCCTCACTGGTTCTTATCGTGGGCGCGGTCTCCTACATCGGGTGGCAGCTGGCAGGTCCCTCCGGCGGCACCTTCTCGGAGGTCAGCGACTACCAGGGCGCGGGCAACGGAACCGAGGAACTCGTGGAGATTCCGGAGGGCGCCTCGCTGACCCAGCTGGCGCCCGAACTCGCGGAGCGCGACATCGTCGCCTCTGAGCAGGCGTTCATCACTGCGGCGGCCAACAACCCGGAATCCAACGCCGTGCAGCCGGGGTTCTTCCGCCTGCAGGGCCAGATGTCGGCCGTGGCCGCCGTCGACGCGCTGCTGTCGCCGGAGAACCAGATCGAGCTTCTCGACGTCCACGGCGGCTCCACCCTCATGGACGTCAACGTCGTCGGCGGCGACGTCCGCTACGGCATCTACTCCATGATCGCCCAGGTCTCCGCCCAGTCCGGCGACGAGAACAACCGGGTCACGCGCGAGCAGCTCGAGCAGGTCGCCGCGAACACGGATCCGGCGCAGCTGGGCGTGCCGGAGTGGGCGCTGGAGCAGGTCCGTTCCCGGGGCGCCGACCCGAAGCGACTGGAGGGACTCATCGTTCCGGGCCGGTACATCATTGACCCTCACATGGACGCAGAGGGCATCCTCACAGACCTGATCACCCGCTCCGCGGTCCGGTACAACGACACCGGCATCGTCGAGCGCGCGGCCGCCGTCGGCCTGACCCCTTACGAATTGGCCACCGCCGCCTCGCTGGTCGAACGCGAGGCCCCCGCCGGCGAGTTCGACAAGGTCGCCCGCGTCATCCTCAACCGGCTCGCCGAGCCGATGCGCCTGCAGTTCGACTCCACCGTCAACTACGGGCTGCCCGACGTGGAGATCGCCACCACCGACGAAGACCGCGCCCGGGTCACCCCGTGGAACACCTACGCCATGGACGGTCTCCCGCAGACCCCCATCGCATCGCCCAGCGACGAGGCCATCCGTGCCATGGAGAACCCGGCAGAGGGCAACTGGCTCTACTTCGTGACCATCGCCAACGACGGCACCACGGTGTTCAACGACACTTTCGAGGACCACCAGCGGGACGTCCAGAAGGCCCTGGACTCCGGCGTCCTCGACTCCAACCGCTAACCCCCTCAATCCCAGGAGAACGTCACCGTGCCCCGCGCCGCCGTACTCGGTTCGCCCATCACCCATTCCTTGTCACCGGTCCTGCACACCGCCGGCTATGACGCACTCGGACTGGAGGACTGGTCCTATGAGCGCATTGAAATGACCGCCGATCAGGTGGCCGACTTCCTCGCCGGGCCGGGCCGCGACTACGCCGGTTTCTCCGTGACCATGCCGAACAAGTTCGCGGCCCTGGAGGCGGCCACGGAGGTCACCGAGCGCGCCCGCGCCATCGGTTCGGCCAACACCCTCGTCCCGATTGACGGCGGCTGGCGGGCGGACAACACCGACTGCGAGGGGATCGCCGGCGCACTGAGGGAACTGCTGGGAGAGGACGCCCGGCCGCGGCACGCCCTGATCCTCGGCGCCGGCGGCACCGCCCGCCCCGCGCTGTGGGCGCTCGCCGACCTGGGGGTGCGCGAGGTCACCGTCGTCAACCGCTCCGACCGTCGTGCGCAGCTGCAGGAGCTTGCCGACGCCCGCGATATCCAGCTCGCGTTCGTTTCCTTCGACGTCGACCTGGCGGAGCTGGCGCTCACCGCCGACGTGATCATCTCGACCGTGCCCTCCGCGGCGCTCGAGGGACTCGAGCCGATGCTGGGACATACGGCGGTTCTGGACGTCATCTATGATCCGTGGCCCACGCCTTTGACCGTTCGTGCCGCGGCCAACGGGTACCCGATCGTCGGCGGCCACGTCATGCTGGCTCATCAATCCTTCAGCCAATTCGAGCAGTTCACCGGCCGGAAGGCCCCGCGGGAGAGGATGCGGGACGCGCTGGAAGGCACACTTCAGTAGTCAGCGATACGCCACTTGGGCTGAGCCGGGGTTTTATGCTCAGCCCATGTGGCTTTCTGCTGCGCTCGGGGGAGCGGTTGTGGTCCTGCTGGCGTGGGCGTCGATGTTGGTGGTCTCCGACCTCGGCCGTCGCCGCCTGCCCGACGCCCTCACGCTTCCCCCGGCGGCCACCGGGGTGGCGGTTCTCGCGCTGGCCGAGCCGTCCCTGCTGCCGGCCGGTCTGTGTTGGGCACTTCTCTACCTGGGGCTCGGGGTCGCCGGTGGTGGAATCGGCGGGGGAGACGTCAAACTGGCGCTGAGCCTCGGTGCGCTGCTCAGCGCCCTGTCGGGAATGAGCGGCGTGCTGATGGCGGTGGTGGCGTCCGCGGCCTTCAGTGTGGCGGTCATGACGCTTCGCGGATCCGCCTCCGCGGCGCACGGGCCCTCGATGATCGCCGCCGCCGTCGTCGTCGGTGTCCTGGCGGCGTTTTCCCGCTGGGGCTGAGCCGCAGCTGACCGCGAGTGGGGGCAAAGTGCCACCGATATGCCCTCCCAGGATGCTGTGTGGGAGAATACCTGCATGCTTCGTTGGACCACCGCCGGTGAATCGCACGGCCAAGCCCTCATCGCCCTCGTCGAGAACATGCCTGCGGGCGTGCCCGTCACGACGGAGGAGATCTCCCGTCATCTCGCCCGTCGTCGCCTGGGCTATGGGCGCGGCGCGCGCATGAAGTTTGAGGCCGATGAGCTGACGCTGCTCACCGGTATCCGCCACGGCGAGACCATCGGCGGCCCAGTCGCCATCATGATCGGCAACACCGAGTGGCCGAAGTGGACCACCATCATGAGCCCGGAAGCGCTGGACATGAGCGATCCCGAGGTGGAGAAGGCGATGAGCTCCGGCCGTGGCGCCAAGCTCACCCGCCCGCGTCCCGGCCACGCCGATTTCTCCGGCATGGTGAAATACGGTTTCGACGACGCCCGCCCGGTCCTGGAGCGTTCTTCTGCGCGGGAGACCGCCGCCCGGGTCGCCGCCGCCACCCTGGCGCGCAACTTCCTGCGTGAGACCCTCGGCGTCGAGGTCATCAGCCACGTTATCTCCATCGGCGCGTCCGAGCCCTACACCGGCCCGGCGCCGACCCCGGCCGACATCGACGCGATCGACCAGAACCCGACCCGGGCCTTTGACGCCGCGGCCGGCGAGTCCATGGTCGCCGAGATCGAGGCCGCCAAGAAGGCCGGTGACACCCTCGGCGGCATCGTCGAGGTCGTCGTCGACGGTCTGCCCATCGGACTGGGCACCCACATCAGCGGCGAGCAGCGGCTCGACGCTCAGCTCGCGTCCGCTCTCATGGGTATCCAGGCGATCAAGGGCGTGGAAATCGGCGACGGCTTCGAGGAGGCCCGCCGACGCGGCTCCGCCGCCCACGACGAGATGGTCCGTACCGAGGACGGGGTGGCCCGACTCACCAACCGTGCCGGTGGCATCGAGGGCGGCATGACCAACGGCCAGCAGCTGCGCGTCCGTGCGGCCATGAAGCCGATCTCGACGGTACCGCGGGCGCTGAAGACCGTGGACATGTCCGACGGCTCGGAGGCGACCGGCATCCACCAGCGCTCGGACGTCTGCGCGGTCCCGGCGGCGGGGATCGTCGCCGAGGCCATGGTGGCGCTGGTGCTCGCCCGTGCCGTGCTGGACAAGTTCGGTGGCGACTCGTTGCCGGAGACCAAGGCGAACATCGCCGCCTACCTGGCCTACGTCGATCAGCGTCTGGCGTTCGAGAACGGCTCCGACGACTGAGTTGTTCACCGGGGAAGGCGGTCGTGCCCCTGCCCGACCCCGGTCAGAGCCCATGGGAATCCCCCGCGACCAGGTACGCGGGACTGAGACAGGAGAAACACACCTTGACTGACCCCACCACCTACCCCAAGGCACCGAACGTGCTCGGTGAGGTTCCCACCATCGCTCCCGTCAGCCCGCTGATCGAGCTGACGGCTGAGGGTGACTATTCCGAACTCGTCCATCCCATCGTCTGCCACACCCGGCCGAAGGTGGTTCTCGTCGGCCCGCCGGGCGCCGGAAAATCGACCATCGGGCGTCGCCTCTCGCGTGCGCTGAGTCTGCCCCTGGTCGACACGGATGACCTGATCGCGGAGGACGCGGGCAAGGCCACCGGCGCCGTCTTCAGCGAGCTCGGCGAGGAGCGCTTCCGCGAGATCGAGGCCGAGAAAGTCGCCGAAGCGCTGACCACCGGTGGCATCGTCAGCCTCGGCGGGGGAGCCGTGCTCACCGACTCGACCCGTGAACTGCTCGCCAGCCATGCCGTGGTGTGGGTGGACGTCTCCGCGGAGGAGGGCGTGCGCCGCACCGGTTCCGACGATTCCCGCCCGGTCCTGGCGGCGGCGAACTTATTCGAGCACTACCGCCAGCTGCTGGAGACCCGCGCGCCGTTCTACCGCGAGGTAGCCGACTACCGGGTCCGCACCGACAGCCGCAGCCCGCAGCAGGTCGTCGCCGACATCCTCGGGTTCCTCGACGCCTACTAGCCGGCTGCCCCAGATTCCCCGAGGAGTCCGGCCGAGTAACATCTCCGGTATCAGGTGCGCCGGTGACGGTGATTTCACCGGCACCCCGCTCCCGCCCCGAGCCTGACCCCGCTCCCGACGCAGACAGAGACGAGATATTCCGTGCCCACCATCACCGTCAACGGTCCGAGCCCATATCCGGTGACCATCGGTCACAACCTCAGCGACGAACTGGCCGATTTCATCACCGACCTGGCGCCGACGAAGGTCGCGATCATCCACCAACCGACGCTGACGGCCGTCGCCCGTCGGGTGTCGGTGGATCTGGAGACCCGCAACATCGATGCAACGATGCTGGTCATCCCGGACGCCGAGGAGGGAAAGACGCTCGAGGTCTGCGGCCGGCTCTGGGACCGGTTCGGTGAGCTCGGCCTCGGGCGGCGTGACGTCGTCATCGGCATCGGTGGCGGCGCCGCCACCGACCTGGCGGGCTTCGTGGCCGCCGCCTGGATGCGCGGCGTTCGCGTCGTGCAGGTTCCGACCACCCTGCTGGGGATGGTCGACGCCTCCGTCGGCGGCAAGACCGGCATCAACACCGCCGCGGGCAAAAACCTGGTCGGCGCCTTCCATGAGCCGACAGCGGTGTTCATCGACCTGGACATCCTGAACACCCTGCCGGAGCAGGAGCTGGTCGCGGGGTCGGCGGAGATCATCAAGACCGGTTTCATCGCCGATGAGCGCATCCTTGAGATCTACGAGACGGAAAAGGACGGTGTCGCCATGCCCAGCCATCGCCTCGCCGAGCTGATCGAGCGTTCCGTGGCGGTCAAGGCGTCGGTGGTCGGCGAGGATCTCAAGGAGTCCGGGCTGCGCGAGACCCTCAACTACGGCCACACCTTCGGCCACGCCATCGAGCTGCGGGAGAACTACGCGTGGCGGCACGGTCACGCCGTCGCCGTGGGCATGATGTTCGTCGCTGAGCTGGCGCACGCCCGAGGACTCATCGACAAGAAGCTCGTCCGCCGCCACCGGAACATCCTCCAGTCGGTCGGCCTGCCGACGACCTACGAACCCGGCCACTTCGACGAGCTCTACGCCGCGATGACCCGGGACAAAAAGAACCGGGACGGCTCGATCCGCTTCGTCGTCCTCGACGGCGAGGTCGGCTCGACCACCCGCCTCGTCGACGCCACCGTCGACGAACTGCGCGCCGCCTACGCAGCAATCTCGGAGGGGTTCTAGATGCCCGCGGTGCGCACCGTTCTCGTCCTCAACGGGCCGAACCTCAACCGCCTGGGCAAGCGCCAGCCGGAAATCTACGGCTCCACCACGCTCGCCGACATCGAGAACTCGGTCACCGAACTGGGGGCCGGGCTCGGTCTCGAGGTCATCTGCCGACAGTCCAACCATGAGGGCGAGCTGATCGAGTGGGTCCATGAGGCCGCCGACAACGGCTGGGCCGTGGTCATCAACCCGGGCGGGTTCACCCACACCTCGGTGGCGCTTCGCGACGCCCTGGCGGAGGTCGCCGACGGCCCCGGATTCGTCGAGGTGCACATCTCGAACGTGCACGCCCGGGAGCCTTTCCGCCAGCATTCCTACCTGTCGCCGATCGCCCGCGGGGTCATCGCCGGCCTCGGAGTCGTCGGCTACGAGTACGCGCTGCGTTTCTTCGCCCCTTAAGGGCCCCGGCCATGCGGTCGGGCGCTAGAGTGGGAGAAATCACGCAGAACGCATCTTTCCCGGGAGGTCACCCCACCATGGCGTACGCCGACAATCGTTTCGACACCCGCCGCCGAGCGCTGGCCTCGGCTCTGGCCGCGCAGCGCATTGATGCGCTCCTAGTCACCAACCTCATTCACGTTCGCTACCTGACCGGTTTCTCCGGTTCGAACGCGGCGCTGCTGGTGGGCAAGGACCGAACCGCCGTGATTGCGACGGACGGCCGCTACACCACCCAGATCCGGGAGGAGGTCCCGGAGATCGAGGCCATCATCGCCCGGCCGAGCGCGGAGGCCGTCCTCCGGGAGGGGGGCCGCTACGACCGCATCGGTTTCGAGTCCGAGCACGTCACCGTCGCCCAGTTCGAGGCGCTCAGGGACGTCTGCCCCGAGGATTCGACGCTGGTGCCGCTCACCGGTGCGGTCGAGAAGCTGCGTCTGATCAAGGGTGACTATGAGATCGACGCGCTCGCCGACGTCGCGGCGCTGGCCACCCAGGCGATGATCGGCCTGCTCGACGACGGGGAGCTGGCCGTCGGGCGTCGCGAGTTCGAGGTCGCCGCGGATCTGGAGTACCGCATGCGTGCGCTCGGGGCGGAGCGGCCGAGTTTCGACACCATCGTCGCCTCCGGCCCCAACTCCGCCAAGCCGCACCATGGCGCGGGTGACCGGGTCATCCAGGACGAGGATCTAGTCACCATCGATTTCGGCGCCCACCGGGGCGGCTTCAACTCGGACATGACCCGCACTTTCGTCATGGGACGAGCCAACAGCACCGCCCAGTCCGTCTACGCCACCGTCCTGCAGGCCCAGCGCGCTGGCATCGCGGCGGCCCGGCCGGGCACCGCGCTGGTCGATGTCGATAAAGCATGCCGGGACATCATCACCGACGCAGGCTACGGAAAGAATTTCGTGCATTCCACCGGCCACGGAATCGGGCTGGAGGTCCATGAGGGGCCGTCGGCGTCGACAAGCGGTGAAGGCGTGCTCGCACCGGGAATGACGCTGACCATCGAGCCGGGCATCTACGTGCCGGGTCGTGGGGGAGTGCGTATCGAGGACACCCTCGTCATCACCGAGGGGGCGCCGCGCGTGATCACCTCCGGAATCAGCACTGATCTCACCGTGGTGTAGGTTTGTAGAGCAGCAAAAGACTTTCACGAGAAACCCCGCCAACCACATAGGAGAACATTCGTGGCAACTACGGCCGACTTCAAGAACGGCATGGTCCTGGTCATCGACGGCAAGCTGTCGCAGATCGTGGAGTTCCAGCACGTCAAGCCGGGTAAGGGTCCTGCCTTCGTGCGCACCAAGCTCAAGGAGATCGTCTCGGGCAAGACCATCGACAAGACCTTCAACGCCGGCGTCAAGGTCGAGACCGCCACCGTCGACCGTCGCGACATGACCTACCTCTACGACGACGGCACCTCCTACGTCGTCATGGACGACAAGACCTACGAGCAGTTCGAGCTCGGCCATGACGCCTTCGGCGACGCCGGCAAGTTCCTCCTCGAGAACATGCGGGTCCAGGTCTCCTTCCATGAGGGCAACGCCCTCTTCGGCGAACTGCCGACCTCCGTGGATCTGACCGTCTCCCACACCGAGCCGGGCCTGCAGGGCGACCGATCGTCCGGCGGAACCAAGCCGGCCACCCTCGAGACCGGTGCCGAGATCCAGGTCCCGCTGTTCATTGAGACCGGCAACGTCCTCAAGGTCGACACCCGCACGGGCGAGTACCTCTCCCGAGTCAACAACTAATCAGCCCTAACGTACGAGGAGTCTCGACCACGTTGTCTGAGAACACCGAATCCACCCCGGACGCCGGCAAGTCCGGTCAGCCCCCGGCCGTGGAGAAGAACTACCGCCGCCGCGGCGCCCGTTATCGCGCCCGCCGTCGCGCCGTCGACTTCCTGTTCGAGGCGGAGACCCGCGACGTCGACCCGGTCGCCATCGTCGAGGATCGCATCGCGCTGTCGCGATTCCAGGAGAACGGGGTCGCCCCGGTCGCCGACTACACCTCCGAGCTGGTCCGCGGCGCCGCCGAGCGTCTCGACGAGATCGACGCCGCCATCGAGCGCTACCTCTCCCAGGAGTGGGAGCTCCGCCGCCTGCCGGCCGTCGACCGGGCCGTCCTGCGTGTCGGCGCATGGGAGATTCTCTTCAACCCCGAGATCGACGCGCCGATCTCGATTGTGGACTCCGTGGAGATAGCCGCGGAATACTCCACCGACGTGGCCTCCCCGTACATCCATGCCGTCCTGGATGACATCGCCCAGTCCAGCTCCGCGGACAATCCACTGAATGAGGCGCCGGACCCTGGCATTGAGGGTGGGGCCGGAGCCGCGGAGGATCGGCAGGAGACCTAGCCCACCCCGGGAAAAGGACGCGTAGAATTGACGGGCATGTCATTCAGTATTGAAGAAGCCCGTCAATTTCTCTTTCGCCCCGGTTTCCACCTGTCGGACGTTGACCCGGCCTCGACCCCGGGGGTGTCTTCGGAAGCAGAGCTGGCGGCGGACTTTGCCCAGCACGACAGGGAGATCAGCGACCTCCAGGAAAACCTGTGGGCCAACGCCCGCAGCGGCGTCGACGGAACCGGTTCGGTGCTGCTGGTGCTGCAGGGGATGGACACCTCGGGCAAGGGCGGTCTGATCAAGCGCCTCGCCCGCGTCATGCACCCGATGGGGCTGAGCTTCCACGCCTTCGGAAAGCCGACCCCGGAGGAAGCCGCCCATGATTTTCTCTGGCGGGTCCGGCCGAAGCTGCCCGAGCCGGGGGAGATCGCGGTCTTCGACCGATCCCATTACGAGGATGTTCTGGTCCAGAAGATCGAGGGTTACGCCGAACCCGCGGAGATTGAACGACGCTACGGCGCGATCGTCGACTTCGAGAATGAGGTCGCCGCCCGCGGCACGCGGATCATCAAGGTGATGCTCCACATCTCCCGGGGGTTCCAGTACGCGAACCTGGTCGAGCGGCTCACCGACGAAAAAAAGATGTGGAAATTCGACCGGGCCGACCTGGTCGCCCGGTCCAAGTGGGAGAAGTACCTGGCCGCCTACCAGACGGCGTTCGAGCGCACCTCCACGGCGCAGGCACCGTGGTACGTCGTCCCGGGCGACAACAAGGAATACGCCCGGATGGTGGTCAAACACCTGCTGGTGGAGCAGCTGCGGGAGCTCCAGCAGCCGTGGCCACGGCCGGTCGATGACCTGGAGACGGCGCGGCGTCATCTCGACGCCTCCTAACCGAGCAGATCCTCCCGGCCCAGTTCATGGGCCAGGGCCCCGGTCAGTTCCGGGTACCGGAACCGGTGCCCGCGCTCACGCAGCACCGCCGGGTCCACGCGCTGGGAGGCCAGCGCCAGTTCCCGGGCCCCCTCCCGGCCCAGCAGCAGCGCCGGCGCCTGCCGGGGGACGGGCACCACCGTGGGACGATGGACCTGCGCGCCGATGGCCCTGGTCAGTTCCTTGTTGGTGACGGGATGGGGGGCGACGGCGTTGACGGGTCCGTGCCAGGACGTATCCAACGCCGCGTGGACGTAGACGTCAACGAGGTCGTCGAGGGCGATCCAGGAGGTCCACATCGAGCCGTCGCCGATCGGACCGCCCAGTCCGGTGGTCATCAGGGCGGACAGTAACGGGAGCATACCTCCCGCGCTGCTGAGCACGATGCCCGTGCGGACCGTGACCACCCGCTTGCCGACGTCGGCGGCCGGGTGGGTGGCGGCCTCCCAGTCGGCGACGACGTCGGCGAGGAAACCCTCCCCGCGGCGGGATCGCTCGTCCAGGGATATCTCGCCCGGCGCCGCGCCGTACAGGCCGATGGCGGAGGCGCTGATCATCGCACGGACGGACGCGGTGTCGGCGACCAACTGTGCCAGTCGGCGGGTCGGTCCGACACGGGAGGAGTAGATCTTCGCCTTGTGGGCGTCGTTGAACCGCCCGAAGAGGGGCTCACCGGCGAGATGGATGAGGACGTCGACGCCGTCGAGAAGATCCGGGGAGGGGGAGTGGGGGTCCCAGGTCCGGAATCCTTCGCGGGGGGTCCTACTGCGTGTCAGCCGGACGACCGAATGGCCCGCCGTGGTCAGCTGGGCGCACAGTGCGCGACCGACGGTTCCGGTGGCGCCGGTGACCGCAAAGGTCAGGGCGTCGGTGTCAGGGTAGTCGGTGCGCAGACGGCCGATGAAATCGAGGTCCTGGACCAGCTGGTGCTGGCGGTAGGCGAAGGCGGAGCGAATCAGTCGGGCCGGCAGCCGGGTGCGGACGGTGTCGGTGATCAGCGTTTCCGCCGGGCCGACGGCGGAGAACTCGTGGTCGTGGGTCCACCTCGTCAGCCCCGCCAGCGGCGGATTGACGCAGGTGTCCCGGAATCGCTGCCCCTCCCGGAACCCCTCCGGATCATGCCGGGCGACCCAGGTCAGGCCGGCGGGGAGGGAGAACACGGTGGTGCCCTCCCGGAGCGAGTCCGCCTCCCGCACGGGCCGCATCGGCAGGAAGGGCGCCGTCAGCCGGGTGACGGCGCCGGGGCGGGTGTGCCACCGCCACACGTCGGGGAGCGGGGCTGGGACGGTATGGCTGGTGGTGAGGGACATTGTCGGACCTGCGCTCACTGTCTCGGGGGATGGTTCACCCCGAGAGTACCGCCCCCGGATCAGGCCTGGCCGGTGCGGCGGGCGGTGATGTGCTCCGCGGTGGCGCGTACCGCGTCATGGGTGGTGATCACCGCATCCACGCCGAACCGCAGGTTCTCGGTCAGCTGTGCGTCGGTGAGGCCGGCGGCGACCGACATTTCCGCCTCGGTGCGCAGCAGGAGGGAAGGGCCGCGGTCGACGATGATCGCGGCGGCGCCGACGCCGGTGCTGTTGATGTCGTTGGCGGCGAGATACCAGGTGGCGTCGGCCGCGTCGACGGCGACGCCGCTGTCGGCCTCGGCGCGGACGATGGCCATCGACCCGAGAACCGCGAAGGTGCAGGCCAGGCCGTTGAGGTTGGCGGTGGCGCTCTCCGGGTGCTCGCCGGGGATCAGGGTGATGTCGAACTCCGACTTCATCGCGTCGATGATGCGGTCCATCGTCACGGCGGTGGGGCGGGCGTCGTCAAGCGGGTTAGGCGTGGTCGTGGTCATGGTGTCCCTCCGTCCAGGTCACGAGCTCCGGGTTCTCCTGCTCCATCGTCTCGAAGGCGCGGACGAAGGCCTCAATGGTCGTCAGCACGAAGACGCCGATCTGGTTGCGGCTCAGGCCCGTGGTCACGGGGATCTGGCGCACGCCGCTGACCGCGAGGCGCCCGTCGGCGCCCTCGAAGAAGCGGAGCGTCGGGGTGATCTGCATCTGATTGAAGTAGTTGACGTCGTAGAGCAGCTTCGCGGCGTTGTCCACGGGGATGGAGGCCCGCCACAGGCCCTCGGCGAAGATGCGACCGTCGGTGACGGCGAAGGTCAGCGCCATGTTGTCGAATCCCGTGCGCACCACGGTCAGCGGGGCCTCGTCGGCACCGACGGGGGCCGAATCGAGGCGGAACTCGAGGTTCTCGGCCGTGAGGATTTCCGCGATCCGTTCGGGAGTGACGGCCGCGACGGGTCCGTCCTGGTGGCGTTCGGGCGTCGCGGAGTTCTCCTCCGGCGTATCCGCCGCGGGGTGGTGTGGCTGGCTCATACGGGTCTGCTCACTTACTCCTGTGTCTGTCGGTCCCCGGGGCGGGCACCCCGGGCGATCAGATCCACACTAGTGCCCGACCGTCCGGTCCCGCGGGCGCGACTCCCCGCACCTCGGGACTCAACCGGCGGCACGGGGGTAGCCCGGAGATCCGGAGCCGAGCCCCGGCCGTGCTAGCATCGTGGCAGTCGCCACCATGACGGCTGACGACCTGTGAACGAGCATACAACTGCACCATCCTTTAAAGACCGCACTGTGAGGCGGGGAAGGAGGTCACGATGAGTACACAGCACGAGTCCGAGTTACGGCACACGTCGAGCATTGAATTGCTCGACGCCGATGACGTCGGACGCACCGTGGCACGCATCGCGCACCAGATCATTGAGAAAACTGCGCTGGACTCCACCGCCGGAGAGTCCGCCAACGTCATGCTGCTGGGCATCCCTTCGGGGGGAGTGCCCCTGGCCGAACGTCTTGCCGCCCGAATCGCCGAATACTCCGGCGTCACCGTTCCGGTGGGCGCGCTCGACATCACCCTCTACCGCGACGACCTCAATCGCGGACCGCATCGCGCCCTGAAGCCCACCTCAATTCCGGAGGGGGGCATCGACAACGCGACCGTCATCCTCGTCGACGACGTCCTTTTCTCCGGCCGCACCATCCGGGCCGCGCTTGACGCGCTGCGTGACGAGGGCCGTCCGGCCGCCGTGCAGCTGGCCGTCCTGGTCGACCGCGGCCATCGGGAACTGCCGATCCGGGCCGACTATGTCGGCAAGAACATCCCGACCTCCCGGTCCGAGGGCGTCTCCGTCCTCAGCGCGGAGATCGACGGCCGCGACGCCGTGCTTCTGACCCGCGACGACGTCTCCCGCGACGAGACCCAGGAGTAGCCCGAGATGAAGAACCTCTTGTCCATCGCGGATCTGAGCCGCGATGAGATCCTCGGCCTGATGGACGAGGCGGACAGCTTCCGCGCCGCCCTCGAGGGCCGGCAGATCAAGAAGCTGCCCACGCTGCGCGGCCGCACGATCTACACCATGTTCTACGAGAACTCCACCCGCACCCGGGCTTCCTTCGAGACCGCCGGCAAGTGGATGAGCGCCGACGTAATCAACATCTCGGCCTCCTCGTCCAGCGTGAAGAAGGGGGAGTCCCTCAAGGACACCGCTGCCACGCTGGCGGCCATCGGCGCGGACGCCATCGTCATGCGCCACCCCTCATCGGGCGCAGCCAAGCTGGTCTCCCAGTGGCTTCCCGAGGTGTCGGTCATCAACGCCGGCGACGGCTCCCACCAGCACCCGACCCAGGCGCTGCTCGACGCGGTCACGATGCGTCAGCGCCTCGGCCGGATCGAGGGGCTCAAGGTCATCATCGTCGGCGACTGCATCCACTCCCGGGTGGTGCGCTCCAACGTCGACCTGCTGTCCACCCTCGGCGCCGAGATCGTGCTGGTCGCCCCGCCGACCCTGCTGCCGACCGGCGCCGAGACCTGGCCGGTCCGGGTCACCCAGGATTTCGACGCCGAGATCCCCGACGCCGACGTCGTCATGATGCTGCGTGTGCAGCAGGAGCGCATGAACGGCGGTTTCTTCCCCACGCACCGGGAGTACGCCACCCTCTACGGGCTGAGCAAGGCACGCGCCGCGGCGATGAAGGAGGGCGCGATCGTCATGCACCCGGGCCCGATGCTGCGCGGCATGGAAATCAACCACGGCGTCGCCGACCTGGACAAGGCCGCCGTGCTGCAGCAGGTCTCCAACGGCGTGCACGTCCGTATGGCCGTACTGTTCACGCTGCTCGCGTCGGACGGCACACTCGGCAGGGCCTCCTCGGTCCTCGCCGGTTCGGAAGGGGAGAAGTAAATGAGCACTGAACTGGCATATCCGCCGACCGGCGCCACCGCTGACGCCACCGGCACCACCCTGGTCACCGGCGTCCGTCCCTACGGCGAGGGTGAGCCCGTCAACGTCCTGGCCGTCGACGGCGTCATCGCCGCCATCGGCGCGGACGTCGACGCGCCGGCCGACGCCGAGGTGACCGTCGTCGAGGGTGACGGAGCCGTCCTGCTGCCGGGCCTGGTCGACATGCACGTGCACCTGCGCGAACCGGGTCGGGAGGACACCGAGACCATCGCCACGGGCTCCGAAGCCGCCGCCCGCGGTGGCTTCACCGCCGTGTTCACGATGGCCAACACCCTGCCGACCACGGATCAGCCGATCATCGCCGAGGCGGTCTGGGCCAAGGGACAGACCACCGGACTGTGTGACGTCCACCCGGTCGGCTCCATCTCCAAGGGGCTGGCGGGCGAGACGCTCACCGAGTTCGGCATGATGGCCCGCTCCGACGCACGCGTGCGGATGTTCTCCGACGACGGCGTCTGCGTCACCGACAGCCTGCTGATGCGTCGCGCGGTCGAGTACGCCGCCGGCCTGGACGTCCTGCTGGCGCAGCACGCCGAGGACCACCGCCTCACGGAGGGCGCCGTCGCGCACGAGGGCCCGACCGCGGCCCGCCTCGGACTGCGCGGCTGGCCGCGCGTGGCCGAGGAGTCCATCGTCGCCCGCGACATCATGCTCGCCCGCGACTACGGCGCCCGCATCCACGTCTGCCACGCGTCCACCGCCGGCACCGTCGAGCTCATTCGCTGGGCCAAGGAGCAGGGTGTTGCGGTCACCGCCGAGGCCACCCCGCACCACCTGTGGCTGACGGACGCCAAGCTGGAGACCTTCGACGGCAACTACCGCGTCAACCCGCCGCTGCGCGAGGACAGCGACATGATGGTTCTGCGTGACGCCCTGCTCGACGGCACCATCGACTGCGTCGCCACCGACCATGCCCCGCACGGCGCCGAGGACAAGTGCGTCGAGTTCGACCACGCCAAGCCGGGCATGCTCGGACTGGAGACCTCCCTGGCGGTCGTCGCCGAGGCCTTCGTTCGCCCGGGACTGGCCGACTGGCGCTGGGTCGCCAAGGTCATGAGCGAACGCCCGGCCGAGATCACGAAGCTGCCCGGGCAGGGCCGGCCGATTGCGGTGGGGGAGCCGGCCAACCTCACCCTGGTCGACGTCTCCGAAGACGCGACGTGGACCGTCCACGGCGAGGAGCTGGCCTCGAAGACCGAGAACACGCCGTATGAGGGCGAGAGCTTCTCGACGCGGGTCGCCGCCACGCTGCTGCGCGGTCGGCCGACGTTCACGCGCTGACCGGTTTGCGCATATAATCCACTATGACGAATAATTTGCATCGATTGCACCTTTACGCGAAAGGCACCACCCCGTGACTTCTGGCACAGCAACCCGCACCCCGGCCATCCTCGTGCTCGCCGATGGCCGCACCTTCCGCGGCGTCTCCGTCGGCTCCACCGACACCACCTTCGGCGAGGCCGTCTTCACCACCGCCATGACCGGCTACCAGGAGACCCTCACGGACCCGTCCTACCACCGCCAGATCATCGTCGCGGCCGCCCCGCAGATCGGGAACACCGGCTGGAACGACGAGGACTCCGAGTCCCGCGACGGTAAGATCTGGGCCGCCGGCTACGTCATCCGCGACCTGGCCAAGCGCGTCTCCAACTGGCGTGCCGAGCGCTCCCTCGAGGACGAGCTCAAGGCCCAGGGCATCACCGCCATCGCTGGCGTTGACACCCGCACCCTGGTGCGCCACCTGCGCAACGAGGGCTCCATCGCGGCCGGCATCTTCACCGGCGACCAGGCCCAGCGCCCGGTCGAGGACCTCGTCGCAGAGGTCCAGGCACAGCCGTCCATGACCGGCGCCGACCTGGCCACCGAGGTCTCCACCGACGCGGCCTACACCATCGAGGCCGTCGGCGAGAAGAAGTACACCGTCGTCGCCTACGACATGGGCATCAAGACCGCGACCCCGAACCACTTCGCCCAGCGCGGCATCGAAACCGTCGTCGTCCCGGCCAACACCCCGGTCGAGAAGATCAAGCAGTACCACCCGGACGGTGTCTTCATCTCCAACGGCCCCGGCGACCCGGCCACCGCGGACGAGATGGTCGCCATCACCCGCCAGATCATCGAGGACAAAGTCCCGCTGTTCGGCATCTGCTTCGGCAACCAGATCCTCGGCCGCGCCCTCGGTCTGGACACCTACAAGATGACCTTCGGCCACCGCGGCATCAACGTGCCCGTCGTCAACACCGTGACGGGCAAGATCGACATCACCTCCCAGAACCACGGCTTCGCGTTGGCGGCCCCGGAGTCGTCGACCACCGACGGGGAGGACGGCACCTTCGACACCGACTTCGGCCCGGCCCGCGTCACCCACGTCAACCTCAACGACCGGACCGTCGAGGGCGTGGCGCTCGACAACGGCATGGCCTACTCCGTGCAGTACCACCCGGAGTCCGCCGCCGGCCCGCACGACTCCAACCCGCTGTTCGATCAGTTCACCGAACTGATGGACCAGTACTCGCCGAACAAGTAACACCGACCAGGAAAGATTTCAGGGAGAAACACCATGCCTAAGCGCACAGACATCAACAACGTCCTGGTCATCGGTTCCGGCCCGATCGTCATCGGCCAGGCCTGCGAATTCGACTACTCCGGCACCCAGGCCTGCCGCGTCCTCAAGCAGGAGGGCCTTCGCGTCACGCTGATCAACTCCAACCCGGCGACGATCATGACTGATCCGGAGCTGGCCGACCACACTTACGTCGAGCCGATCGTGCCGGAGAACATCGAGAAGATCTTCATCCGCGAGGCCGAGCAGGGCCACAAGATCGACGCCGTCCTGGCCACCCTCGGCGGCCAGACCGCCCTCAACGCAGCCATGCAGCTGGACCGCCTGGGCATCCTCGAGAAGTACGGCGTCGAGCTCATCGGCGCGGACATCCCGGCCATCGAGCGTGGCGAGGACCGCCAGAAGTTCAAGGACATCGTCACCAAGGTCGGCGGCGAGTCCGCCCGCTCCAAGGTCTGCCACACCATGGACGAAGTCCACGAGTACGTCGCCGAGCTCGGCCTGCCGGTCGTGGTCCGCCCCTCCTTCACCATGGGCGGTCTCGGCTCCGGGCTCGCCTTCACCAACGAGGACCTCGAGCGCATCGCCGGCGGCGGCCTGGCCGCCTCCCCGGAGGCCAACGTCCTCATCGAGGAATCCATCCTCGGCTGGAAGGAGTACGAGCTCGAGCTCATGCGCGACAGCGACGACAACGTCATCGTCATCGCCTCCATCGAGAACGTCGACGCCGTCGGCGTCCACACCGGCGACGCCGTCACCGTCGCCCCGGCCCTGACCCTCACCGACCGCGAGTACCAGAAGCTGCGCGACCTGGGCATCGCCATCATCCGCGAGGTCGGCGTCGACACCGGCGGCTGCAACATCCAGTACGCCATCAACCCGGTCGACGGCCGCGTCGTGGTCATCGAGATGAACCCGCGCGTGTCCCGCTCCTCGGCGCTGGCCTCCAAGGCCACCGGCTACCCCATCGCCAAGATGGCCGCCAAGCTCGCCATCGGCTACACGCTGGACGAGGTCACCAACGACATCACCGGCACCACCTCGGCCGCCTTCGAGCCGGCCCTGGACTACGTCATCGTCAAGGCCCCGCGCTTCGCCTTCGAGAAGTTCCCGGGCGCCGACGACACCCTCGGCACCTCCATGACCGCCGTCGGCGAGGCCATGAGCATCGGCCGCAACTACATCTCCGGCCTCAACAAGGTCATGCGCTCCATGGAGGAGAAGCAGTCCGGTTTCTGGACCAAGCCGGACGAGTACTTCGCCGGTGAGCGCGCCACCGACGTCCAGGCCGTTCTCGAGGACCTGCGCCGCCCCACCGACGGCCGGATGTACGACGTCGAACTCGCGCTGCGCCTGGGCGCCTCCATCGAGGAGGTCTTCGACGCCAGCGACATCGATCCGTGGTTCCTGGCCGAGGTCGCCAATCTCATCGAGTTCCGCAGCGAGCTCGAGTCCGCCCCGGTCCTCGACGAGGAGCTGCTGCGCCGCGCCAAGGTCTACGGCCTGTCCGACAAGCAGATCGCCGTGCTCCGCCCTGAGTTCGCGGGCGAGGACGGCGTGCGCAAGCTGCGTTGGTCCCTGGGCATCCGGCCGGTGTTCAAGACCGTCGATACCTGCGCCGGCGAGTTCGAGGCCCAGACCCCGTACCACTACTCCGCCTATGAGCTGGACCCGGCCGCCGAGTCCGAGGTCGCAGCCTCCGACCGCGAGAAGGTCATCATTCTGGGCTCCGGCCCGAACCGCATCGGCCAGGGCATCGAGTTCGACTACTCCTGCGTCCACGCCGCCCTCGAGCTCTCCGCGCGCGGCTACGAGACCGTCATGGTCAACTGCAACCCGGAGACCGTCTCCACCGACTACGACACCGCCGACCGCCTCTACTTCGAGCCGCTGACGTTCGAGGACGTCATGGAGGTCTACCACGCCGAGTCCGAGTCCGGCACCGTCGCCGGCGTCATCGTCCAGCTCGGCGGCCAGACCCCGCTCGGCCTGGCGCAGCGGCTTGCCGACGCCGGCGTCCCGGTCGTCGGCACCTCCCCGGAGGCCATCGACCTGGCCGAGGACCGCGGCGAGTTCGGCAAGGTCCTCACCGACGCCGGTCTGCCGGCCCCGGCCTTCGGCACCGCCACCACCTTCGAGGAAGCCAAGGCCGTCGCCAACGGCATCAGCTACCCGGTCCTGGTCCGCCCGTCCTATGTCCTGGGCGGCCGCGGCATGGAGATCGTCTACGACGAGGCCAGCCTGGAGGACTACATCAACCGGGCGACGGAGCTGTCCCCGGACCACCCGGTCCTGGTCGACCGCTTCCTCGACTCCGCCATCGAGATCGACGTCGACGCCCTCTGCGACGGCACCGACGTCTACCTCGGCGGAGTCATGGAGCACATCGAGGAGGCCGGCATCCACTCCGGCGACTCCGCCTGTTCGCTGCCGCCGATGTCGCTCGGCCCGGAGGACATCGAGAAGGTCCGTCGCTCCACCGAGGCGCTGGCCCACGGCATCGGCGTCAAGGGGCTGATGAACATCCAGTTCGCCCTCAAGGACGACATCCTTTACGTCATCGAGGCCAACCCCCGTGCCTCCCGCACCGTCCCGTTCGTCTCGAAGGCGACCGGCGTCCACCTGGCCAAGGCCGCCTCCCGCATCATGATGGGCGCCACCATCGAGGAGCTCAAGGCCGAGGGCATGATTCCGACCGACTACGACGGCGGCTCCCTGCCGATCGATCACCCGATCACCGTCAAGGAGGCCGTGTTGCCCTTCAGCCGCTTCCACCGTCCGGACGGCTCCATGCTCGACACCATCCTCGGCCCGGAGATGAAGTCCACCGGTGAGGTCATGGGCATCGCCGACAGTTTCGGAGCCGCCTACGCCAAGGCCGAGGCCGGCGCCTTCGGCGCGCTGCCGACCGAGGGGACCATCTTCGTGTCCGTGGCCAACCGCCACAAGCGGGACATGATGCTGCCGATGATGACTCTGGCCCGGCTGGGCTTCCGCGTCCTGTCGACCGCTGGCACCGCCCAGATGCTGCGCCGCAACGGCATCGAGTGCGAGATCGTCGCCAAGGCCAGCGAGGTCCGCGAGGGCAGCGCCGAGACCTCCATCGTCGACATGATTCTCGCCGGCGAGGTCGATCTCATTCTCAACACCCCGGCCGGTTCCGCCGGTGCCCGTCACGACGGTTACGACATCCGCGCCGCCGCCGTGACCGCGTCGGTCCCGCTGGTGACCACCGTGCAGGGCGTGACCGCGGCGGTCCAGGGCATTGAGGCGCTGCGGGCCGGTGGCTTTGAGGTCCGTGCGCTCCAGGAGCTCGACCACACCCCGGCCGGCGGACTGCGTTAATGGGCGCGGGCACCGGTTTCGGCGAGCGGCTGCTCGCGGCCAGTGAGCGGCACGGCCGGTTGTGCGTGGGCATCGACCCGCACGCCAGCCTGTTGCAGGCCTGGGGGCTCGACGACGACGTCGCCGGGCTCACGGAGTTCACCTCCCGCTGCGTCGAGGCCTTCGCCGGCCAAGTCGCCCTGGTCAAGCCCCAGGTGGCCTTCTTCGAACGCTTCGGTTCCGCGGGCTTTGCGGTGCTCGAGCGGGCGCTGGCCGACCTGCGGGAGTCGGGGACCCTCGTCGTCGCCGACGCCAAGCGCGGCGACATCGGTTCCACCATGGCCGGTTACGCCGACGCCTGGCTGGGGGAGCGGTCCCCGCTGAGCACGGACGCCGTGACGGTGAGCCCGTACCTCGGCGTCGGCGCGCTGCAGCCGGTCTTCGACTACGCGGCCTCGACCGGGGCGGGTGTGTTCGTGCTCGCCGCGACCTCCAACCCGGAGGCGGTCGAGCTGCAGGCCCACGCCGACGCGAAGGGGCGCAGCGTCGCCCAGCACGTCGTCGACGCCTGCGCCGCGCTCAACGCGGCGGCCCGCGCTCAGGGCGTGGCCGGATCCGTCGGCAACATCGGCGTCGTCGTCGGCGCGACCCTGGCGGCGCCACCGGAGCTCGACGGCCTCGGCGGCCCGGTGCTGATGCCGGGCGTCGGCGCGCAGGGCGCCACCCGCGCGGACGTCGATCGTATCGCCGGGTCGGCGTTGGGCATCCCGAACGTGTCCCGCTCAGTCCTTTCCGCTGGTCCTGACATTGCGGACCTGCGTCGGGCGGCGATCGGGGCGGCCGGAGACTATCCGGTTGGGCGATGATCCTCCCAAAGGCGCGACCTGGTACTTTGGAACTCGTGACCCCGTGACGTGCCAAAACTCCGGCACTTCGATGGGGGATCACGCGGTCCGGTGCTAAACTTGCCCGGAGTCAGAGCCAATGTGGCTTCAATATCCGCGTTGACCTGAAGGTTTAGGCGAATTAGCCTGATCCAGTACGACTCTTATCCCACAACGAATCGGAGGAACCCCGTGGCCCTTCCACAGCTGACTGATGAGCAGCGCAAGGCTGCCCTCGCCAAGGCCGCAGAGGCACGTAAGGTCCGCGCCGAGCTCAAGGCTGAGCTCAAGCGCGGCGGCACCACCCTCAAGGAGGTGCTCGAGAAGGCAGAGACCGACGAAATTATCGGCAAGACCAAGGTTTCCGCCATCCTCGAGGCTCTGCCGAAGGTCGGCAAGGTCAAGGCTCGCGAGATCATGGAGGAGCTGGAGATCGCCCAGACCCGCCGTCTTCGCGGCCTGGGCGAGCGTCAGCGTCGCGCCCTCCTCGAGCGCTTCGGCTTCTCCGAGGACTAGGAACATGGCCGACGAGAACCCGCGTGGTTGCCTCGTCGTGCTGGCCGGTCCTTCCGCCGTTGGCAAGTCGACGGTCGTGCACCGCCTGCGCGACGAAGTCGACCACCTTTATTTCAGCGTCTCAATGACCACCCGGGCTCCCCGTCCCGGTGAAGTCGAGGGCGAGGATTACTTCTTCGTCACCCCGGATGCGTTCCAGGAACGCATCGACGCGGGGGAGATGCTCGAGTGGGCTGACATCCACGGCGGCCTCCAGCGTTCCGGCACCCCCGCCGGACCAGTGCGTGACGCGCTGGCCAGTGGACGCCCGGTGCTGGTGGAGGTTGACCTCGTGGGTGCGCGCAACGTCAAGAAGCTGATGCCGGAGGCTCAGCTGGTGTTTCTCGCGCCCCCGTCCTGGGATGTTCTGGTCGACCGCCTCACCGGGCGCCAGACCGAAACCCAGGAGGTCATAGACCGTCGCCTGGCGACCGCACGAGAAGAACTGGACCACCAGGACGAGTTTGACTACGTCATCATCAACGATGATCTGGATTCGGCTGTCGCTGGAATCAGTGATATTCTGCGGAAACGCAACTGACCCGGACTTTGTGGTAGGCGCACTTCCCGCAAGGGCGGTGCGCCGCCGTATTCCGGCAGCCCGATCCGGCGCAGACTTCGCCCGGCATGCGTGGGGATGCGCCCGGGCGCAACAACAACTTCAATCTCCAGTACCTCTAGGACAAGGTGAACGTGAGCAACGAGAGCAACGAGACGACCCAGATCGAGGCCGTGTACGACACGCCGGAGGGCATCACCTCCCCGGCCATCGACCGCCTGCTGGAGACTGTCTCCTCCAAGTACGCTCTGGCGATCTTCGCTGCCAAGCGCGCACGTCAGATCAACAGCTACTACCAGCAGCACGACGAGGGCGTTTTCGAGTTCGTCGGTCCGCTGGTGACTCCGCAGCCGGGTGAGAAGCCGCTGTCGATCGCGCTCCGCGAGATCGAGGCCGGCCTGCTCGAGCACGAGGAAGGCCAGTAGGTCTTTGCTGCGCCCGCGACGCGGGCCCCGAGCTCGCGGTCCCCGACACCTGGATAGGTGGCGGGGATTTTTCGTCGTGGTGGCCAGGTGCATCCGGGCCCGTGTCGGCGCTCCTCGTTAGACTCGTGATGATCGATCAGCGGACCCGCCCCGGCATGACGCCCGGGGCCGGGACCCGAGACCACAGGCCGTTGGCGGAAGGGGACGAAATCATCGTGCAGGATGAATCCGGGCAGAAGCAGGGGCACCGCATCGTGCTGGGGGTGGGCGGCGGCATCGCCGCGTACAAGGCGTGCCACGTCGTGCGCGACCTCAAGGAGGCGGGTGACGACGTCCGGGTCATCCCGACCGAGAGCGCGCTGAAGTTCGTCGGTGCGGCCACCTTCGAGGCCCTGTCCGGCCACCCGGTCTCCACCACCGTCTTCGACGCCGTCGACGAGGTCCAGCACGTCCGGCTGGGACAGGAGGCCGACCTCATCGTCATCGCCCCGGCGACCGCCGACCTCCTGGCTCGCCTGGCCGGCGGCCGCGCCGACGACCTGCTCACCGCCTCGGTTCTGGTGGCGACGTGCCCGGTGCTCATCGTCCCGGCGATGCACACCGAAATGTGGTTCAACCCCGCAACCCGGCGCAACGTCGAGATCCTTCGCGGCTACGGCTACACGGTCATGGAGCCCGCTCACGGCCGGCTCACCGGCAAGGACACCGGCCCCGGGCGGCTGCCGGAACCGGAGCAGATCGCCGACCTGGCCCGCACCCTGGCCGCCGGGTTCACCGTCCCGCACAGCTGGGCGGGCCTCAACGTCCTCATCAGCGCCGGCGGCACCCAGGAGCCCATTGACCCGGTGCGCTTCATCGGCAATCGTTCCTCCGGCCGCCAGGGATTCGCCCTGGCGGAGATCGCCGCCCAGCGCGGGGCGTCGGTGACTCTCGTGGCCGGGGACACGGCGCAACTGCCGACTCCGCCCGGCGCCAAGGTCATCAGGGTCCGCAGCACCGGGGAAATGAAGGAGGCCATGGACGACCGGGCTGCCGGGGCCGACGTGATCATCATGGCCGCCGCCGTGGCCGATTTCCGGCCCCAGACCGCCGCGGCCACGAAGATGAAGAAGGGCAGCGAGTCGGCGGCCGGACTCACGAGTATCGAGATGATCGAGAACCCGGACATCCTCGCGGGGCTGGTGCAGTCGCGTCGTGACGGTGAGCTCCAACGGGCCACCACCATCGTCGGCTTCGCCGCCGAAACCGGTGACGAGCGCACGAGCGCGCTGGAGTACGCCAAGGCGAAACTGGCGCGCAAGGGCTGCGATCTGCTGATGGCCAACGACGTCTCCGGCGACGCGGTGTTCGGAAAGCTGCGCAACCGCGGGTGGCTGCTGTCGGCGGACGGCACCGTCGCCGAGGTGCGGGACGGCACGAAGCTCGACGTGGCGGCCCAGATCCTGGCGGCGGTGGACGCTCACCGGACCCGATCGTTGCCGAATTAGACCGCTCGGTCTAAAGTGGGCCGGGTATCTCAAGCACTTTGATTGAAACATGATTGGACGTTTACCCGTGGCTGAGAAGAAGAACGCAGTGCGCTTGTTCACCTCCGAGTCGGTGACGGAGGGGCACCCGGACAAGATCTGCGACGCCATTTCTGACACCATTCTCGACGCCCTGCTCCGCAGCGATCCGGACGCGCACGTCGCCGTCGAGACCCTGGTCACCACCGGTCAGGTGCACGTCGTCGGCGAGGTGCGCACCAAGTCCTACGTGGAGATCTCCAAGCTGGTCCGCGACAAGCTCGTCGAGATCGGCTTCACCTCATCCGACGTCGGCTTCGACGGCCACACCTGCGGCGTAAACATCGCCATCGGCGACCAGTCCTCCGAAATCGCGGACGGCGTGGACACCGCGCTCGAGCACCGTTCCAACGGTGGCAACGGCCACGAGGACGACAAGGGCGGCGCCGGCGACCAGGGCCTGATGTTCGGCTACGCCACCAACGAGACCGAAGAGTACATGCCGCTTCCGATCTCCACGGCGCACCGCCTGGCCCGCCGCCTGACCCAGGTCCGCAAGGAGGGCATTGTCAGCAATCTACGCCCGGACGGCAAGACCCAGGTCACCTTCGCGTACCAGGGTGACACCCCGGTCTATCTCGACACCGTCGTCATCTCCACGCAGCACGACCCGGAAGCCACCCAGGAGTGGCTCGGCGAGCAGCTGCGCGAGCACGTCATCGACTGGGTCATCCGGGACGCCGGCCTGGAGAAGTACGTCACCGAGGAGCTGACCGTGCTGGTCAACCCGTCCGGCTCCTTCGTCCTTGGCGGCCCGATGGGTGACGCCGGCCTGACCGGCCGCAAGATCATCGTCGACACCTACGGCGGCATGGCCCGCCACGGGGGCGGCGCCTTCTCTGGCAAGGACCCCAGCAAGGTCGACCGCTCCGCGGCCTACGCCATGCGCTGGGTGGCCAAGAACATCGTCGCCGCCGGCCTCGCCGACCGCGCCGAGGTCCAGGTCGCCTACGCCATCGGCCGCGCCGCCCCGGTCGGCCTGTACGTCGAGACCTTCGGCACCGCCGCCGAGGGCCTGAGCGCCGAGGCCATCCAGTCCGCCGTCGAGCAGGTCTTCGACCTGCGCCCGCGCGCCATCATCCGGGAGCTGGATCTGCGCCGCCCCATCTACGCCGACACCGCCGCCTACGGGCACTTCGGCCGCACCGACGTCGCCTTCCCGTGGGAGGAGACCAACCGCGTCCAGGAGCTGCGCGCGGCGGCGGGTCTCTGACACCCGTCGGCGGCACCGGCGCAGACGCTGAACGGCCGTCGCCGTCGGGGAGTCCGTCGCGAGCTTTCCCCGCGGTCAGTTCCGGCGGGGCCGGTAGCGCCGACCGAAGCTGCGTTCGGCTCCCTCATACGGCCCGATCAGTTCCCAGTCGTAGCGCCGACCACCGGGAACGTGGAAGATCCGGGTCCCGTCGCCGAGGAACACCGGCGCCACGAAGACCTGGAGCTCGTCGATCAGGTCGAATTCGAGGGCCTGTCGAGCGAGGTCCGCGCTGATGATCTGCAGGTCCTTGTCCCCGGCGGTCTCCCTGCCCAACCGGATCGCCTCGCGGATGTCGCAGTTGATGGGCACGATGCCGGGACCCGCGTCGCCGAGTTCGATCACGCGGGGGTCGCCCGCCAGTTCCTCGGGTCGGTGGGTGAGCACGTATTCGATTCCCCGCCAGGCCCCGCCGTAGGGCTCGGCGGTGAGAGGGTCGCGATCCGCCTGTCTCATCCACGCGTCGTAGCCACGACGCCCGGACAGGATTGCCCCGACCGCGCCTGCCAGCGTCGCCGTCAACGTCTCGTCGTCCACCTCCGCGGCGGAGAGCCAGCTCATGTCGTGGTCCGGTCCGGTGATGTAGCCGTCGATCGAACAGGTGAATCCGTAGGCGACTTTGCCCATGGTTCCTCGCTTCCTCGTTTCCGCGACCGGGGGCGGGCCAGCGGCCCACCCGGACGCACTTATGTGACCCCCATCATAGTCCTGGCCGGACGGGCGGACCTGCCCGCTCCGGGAGCCGGAGCCCACCGGCTAGACTGTCGGGCCTATGGCCACTGAACCCAGGGACCCCAGCACCCCGCTCTCCGCCGCCTCACGGCCGGTGGCGCGGGTGCTTCCCCTGCTGGGCCTGCCGCACCTGGATCGCTCCTTCGACTACCTGGTCAAGGCGGAGCAGGACGAGGCGGCCCGCCCCGGCACGAAGGTGCGGATCCGCTTCTCGGGCAGGCTCGTCGACGCCGTCCTCCTCGAGCGCCGTTCCACCACGGACCACGGCGGCCGACTAAGCTACCTCGACCGGGTGATCAGCGAGGAGGTGGTCTACCCGGAGCGAATCTCGACGCTGGTCGAGCAACTGGCCAACCGCTACGGAGCCACCCGCTCGGATCTCATCCGCGCGGCTATCCCTGCCCGCCACGCCGGTGCGGAGGACTCCGATACGCGCACGCCCTGGGAGGAACTGGGGGAGACGAGCGAACCCGATCTTTCGGCGTGGGCGTCCTACGAGTTCGGGCAGTCCTTCGTTGACGCGGTGCTGGCGGGCACCACCGCCCGTGCAGCCTGGCAGATCGCGCCCGGCGAGCGCTGGGCGGACGCGCTGGCCGCACTGGCGGTGAAGGTCGTGCTCGACGGTTACGGCGCGCTCCTCGTCGTCCCGGATCAGCGCGACGTCGACCACCTGGAGGCGGCCTGTCGGAAGCTGGTTTCCGCCAAGCAGATCACCGTGCTCACCGCCTCGCAGGGGCCGCAGGCCCGGTACCGCCGTTTCCTCTCGGTCCTCCATGGCCAGGGTCGCCTGGTGATCGGGACCAGGAGCGCGGCCTTCGCGCCCGTCGACAAGCTCCGGCTCGCGGTCATCCTCCACGACGGAGACGATAACCTCGCCGACCCGCGCGCGCCCTATCACCACGCCCGCGAGGTCCTGACCACCCGCTCGACGATCGAGGGGGCCTCGCTGATCCTGGCGGGCCACTCCCGCACGGCGGAGGCGCAGCTGATGGTCAACTCCGGCTGGGCCCATGATCTCGTCGCCTCCCGCAGCACCCTCCGTGCCCGCTCTCCGCTCATCCGCGCCTCAGCCGACAGCGACTTCGAGATGATGCGCGATCCGCGCGCGGGGCAGGCGCGCCTGCCCAAGATCGCCTTCGACGCCGCCCGTCGCGCCCTCGACCTCGCCCGCCCGGTGCTGGTGCAGGTGCCGCGCAAGGGTTACGTGCCGACCCTGTCGTGCGGCACCTGCCGCCATCCCGCGCGGTGCCGCGCCTGCAACGGGCCGCTCGGTCTTCCGGACGGAGGTTCGGCCGCGGTGCCGACGTGCCGGTGGTGCGGGCGGCCGGAGACCCACTTCCGTTGCGGGGAGTGCGGCTCCACCGCCTTGCGCGCGGTCGTCCTCGGCGCGGGGCGCACCGCGGAGGAGCTGGGGCGGGCATTCACCCAGACCCGGGTGATGGCCTCCGGCGGCAACCGGATCCTCGACGAGATCCCGCCCGGACCGGCCCTGGTGGTCGCCACCCCGGGCGCGGAACCCCGGATCAGTGACGGTTCCCGCTACGGGGCGGCGCTGCTGCTGGACACGTGGGCGCTGCTGGGTCGGCAGGATTTGCGCGCGGCGGAGGACACCCTGGCCAAGTGGACGGCCGTCGCCACCATGGTGGAATCCGGCCTCAACGGGGGAGAGGTCATCGTCACCGCCGACGCCGGCCTGGAGATCGTGCAGTCCTTCATCCGCTGGGACGTCGTCGGGGCCGCGCAGCGTGAACTCCACGCGCGGGCTGAGGTCGGGTTCCCCCCGACGGTGCACATGGCGGCGATCGACGGGCCGTCGACGAGCCTGGAGCGCATGCGCGAGCTCATCGAGTTGCCGACGGGTGGCGAGTACCTTGGGCCGGTCCCGCTGCCGGAGCATCTCCACCTGCCCGGCGAGTACGACGAGAACACCTTCGGGCCGCCGCAGCGCCTGCTCATCCGCACGCCGCTGGGGCCGCGCTCGGAACTCGGCCGGGCGCTGCGGGAGGCCGCCGTCGCCCGCAGCGCGCACAAGGACGAACTGCCCCTGCGCATTCAAGTCGATCCGGTCCAGGTCGGCTGACGGAGCCGCCGCGGCCGGTTTTGACCGGCCCCGTAGGATGGTGCGCATGACGATTCGCCCCATTCGCCTGCTCGGCGACCCGGTCCTGAATTCGGTGGCCTCGCCCGTGGCCCTCGACCGTTTCGACGACAAGCTCCGCCGCCTGGTAGACGACATGCTCGACACCATGGACGACGCCGGCGGCGTGGGGCTGGCCGCCAACCAGGTCGGCGTGCTGCAGCGTGTGTTCGTCTACGACACGTCGATGGTCGAGGGCGGGTTGCGTGGCCACGTCATCAACCCGACCTGGGTCGCCGTCGGCGATCAGCGGCAGCTCGGCAACGAGGGCTGTCTGTCCGTGCCGGACCTCTCCTTCGACGTGGAGCGCCATCAGACGGTCCTCATGCAGGGCCGCGACGTGGCCAACCGCCCCGTCAGCATGCTGGCCTCAGGGCTGCTGGCCCGCTGCATCCAGCATGAGGCCGACCACCTCGACGGCGTGATGTACCTGTCGAAGCTCGACGTCGAGCAGTACAAGCAGGCCATGTCCGAGGTACGCGCCTCCGACTGGTTCAACTCCTGACCCCTGACAGAAAGGACCGCCGAACGTGCGCCTGATTTTCGCCGGAACCCCGGAACCCGCCGTCGTGGCGCTGAAGAGACTTCTCGCCAGCGACCATGAGATCGTCGCGGTGCTCACCCGCCCGGACGCCCGCCGCGGCCGCGGCCGCACCCTGCATCCCTCGCCGGTGTCGGCGCTCGCCCAGGAGCACGGCATCGAGGTGCTCACCCCGGCCACGCTCAAGGCAGGCACGGCGGACGGTGACGCCGTCCGCGCCCGCCTGGCCGAACTGGCCCCGGACGCCGTCCCGGTCGTCGCCTACGGCAACCTCATCCCTGAGGACCTGCTCGACCTTCCGCGGCACGGCTGGGTCAACCTGCACTTCTCGCTGCTGCCCGCGTGGCGCGGCGCGGCCCCGGTGCAGGCCGCGATCTACCACGGCGACCGCCTCACCGGGGCGACGACCTTCCGCATCGACGAGGGACTCGATACCGGTGATGTCCTGGGGACGCTGACCAAGGAGATCCTGGACACCGACACCGCCGACGACCTGCTCACCCGCCTGGCCTATTCCGGGGCCGACCTGCTGGTCGAGACCATGGACGCTCTGGCGGAGGGCACCGCGGCCCCGCGCCCGCAGGAGGGGCAGGCCACCTACGCCCATAAGATCACCACAGAGCAGGCGCGCATCGATTGGCAGGAGGACGCCGGCACCGTCGACCGCCACATCCGCGCCCACACCCCGGGCCCGGGCGCGTGGACGATGATCGGGGAGGAGCGCTTCAAGGTCGGCCCCGTCACCGTGACCGGGGACCGGGAACTGGCGCCGGGTGAAGTCGCGGTGTCCAAGAACGAAGTCCGCGTCGGCACCGGTTCCGGCGACGTGGCACTGGGCGCCATCCAGGCGCCCGGCAAGAAGATGATGGCCGCCGCCGACTGGGCGCGTGGCCTGGCTGAGACCGAAGGACTGGTGATGGCATGAGTGGCGGATTCCGTTCCCGCAGCACTGGCGGCGACCGACCGGAGCGTCGGGACGCGGCCCCCGGAAAGCAGGGCGGCGGGGAGGAGCGCTCCGGCACCCGCCCGGGCAGAAAGCCGTCCGGCCAGCAGCGCCGTGGCGGCAAGCAACAGCAGCGCCGTGTCGACCGCCCGCATCGCAACGACCGGGTCTTCGTCCGGGACACCGGCGTCGACACGCCCCGGCAGGTCGCCTACGAAGTGCTCCGTCGCGTCTCCGGGGAGGGCGCCTACGCCAACCTCACACTGCCGCGTCTGCTGACCGCCCGCAACCTCGACGGTCGGGACGCGGCCTTCGCCACCGAGCTGACCTACGGCACCCTGCGCAGCCTGGGAGTGCTCGACACGGTCATCGGGGAGTGCTCCTCGCGCCCGCTCAAAGACATCGCCGACGAGGTCCTCGACGTGCTGCGACTGGGCGCCTACCAGCTGCTCTACACCCGCGTGGAGCCGCACGCTGCGGTGGACACCTCCGTGCGCCTGGTCGAGGCCGTGGGACAGGAAAAGGCCAAGGGTTTCACCAACGGAATCCTGCGCACGATCAGCCGGACCCCGGCGGAACAGTGGATTGAGAAGCTGACCCCGGAGGGTGAGCTCGACGCGATCGCTTTCCGGACCGCCCACCCGAGCTGGATCGCGCGGTCCTTCGCCCAGGTGCTCGGATCCGGGGAGGTGGCGGAGGCGCTGGCCGCCGACTCCGAGCGCCCGGTCGTGCACCTGGTGGCCCGCCCCGGTGAGATCTCCGCGGAGGAGCTCGCACTGGCCACCGGCGGGGAGGAGGGGAAGTACTCGCCTTACGCGGTCTACCTGGAGCAGGGGGACCCGGGCAAGCTGGAGCCGGTACGCGACGGGCTGGCCGCCGTCCAGGACGAGGGGTCCCAGCTCATCGCCCGCGCACTCACGGAGGCGAGCGTCGAGGGCGTGGACTCCGGCCGCTGGCTGGATCTCTGCGCCGGGCCCGGCGGGAAGGCGGCGCTGCTGGGCGCCCTCGCCCGCATCGACGGCGCGAAGGTCGACGCCGTGGAGATCTCCGACCACCGCGCCAAACTCATCGAGAACATCGTGCGCGACCTGCCGGTCAAGGTCCACGTCGCGGACGGCCGCCATCCGGGACTCGAGGCGGGTTACGACCGTGTGCTCGTCGACGCCCCCTGTTCCGGCCTTGGCGCCCTGCGCCGTCGTCCCGAGGCGCGCTGGCGTAAGCAGGAATCGGACATCGCCGAACTGAACAAGCTGCAGTTCGAACTGCTGGAATCGGCGCTGAACCTGGTGCGCCCGGGTGGTGTCGTGGTGTACTCGACGTGCTCGCCGGATCTCCGGGAGACCCGCGGCGTCGTCGACCGCGCCGTCGCCGAGCTGGGAGCGGTCGAGGAGGACGCCCACGGCCTGGTCCCGACCATGGACAACGTCGGGGAGGACAAGAGCGTCCAGATGTGGCCGCACCGCCACGGGACCGACGCGATGTTCTTTTCGGTGCTGCGCAAGGGCGCGTAACCGGGGGAGCCGATGGCTTAAGGTGGAGGGTATGACCATCATGATCGCACCCTCCATCCTCAACGCCGACTTCTCCCGTCTCGGGGAGGAGGTCACGGCCATCGCGACGGCCGACCGAGTCCACGTCGACATCATGGACGGCCACTTCGTGCCGAACCTCTCCTTCGGCCCGGACATCGCCAAGACCGTCGATCAGCTGACCGACCAGCACATGGAGTTCCACCTCATGATCGAGAAGCCGGAGCTGTGGGTCGAGCGCTACATCGAGGCCGGCGCGGACACCGTCATCTTCCACGCCGAGGCCACCTCGGACCCGGTGGCACTGGCCCACGACATTCACGCGCGCGGCGCGCGGGCCGCTTTCGCGGTGAAGCCGGGCACTCCGATCGAGCCCTACCTCAAGGACCTCTCGGACTTTGACCAGGTCCTCGTCATGAGCGTCGAACCGGGGTTCGGCGGGCAGTCCTTCATGACGGATCAGCTCGACAAGGTCCGCACGTTGCGTACCTACATCGACGAGAACAAGCTCGACGTCCTCGTCGACATCGACGGCGGCGTCAACCTGGAGACGATCAAGCTGGCCGCGGAGGCCGGAGTCGACGTCGCGGTGGTCGGTTCCGCGATCTACAAGTCCGGTGATCCGGAGGCCACCATCGCGCAGCTGCGTGAGATTCTGGCGTGATGCGTCCCGGGGACATGGACGGCGCGCTGGCCGCGGCGATCGCCGCCGGCGACGAGGTTCACGGCACCACCAGCCCCAACCCGCCGGTCGGCGCCGCGATTCTCAGCGCGGACGGCGAGCTCGTCGGCGTCGGCGGAACCCAGCCACCGGGCGGGCCCCATGCGGAAGTCGTCGCCCTGGCCATGGCGGGGGCCGCGGCCCGGGGCGGCACCGCCGTCGTCACCCTCGAGCCCTGCAACCACACCGGCCGCACCGGCCCCTGCAGTCACGCGCTCGCCGACGCCGGCATCGCCGCCGTGCACTACGTCAACCCGGATCCCAACCCGGAGGCCACCGGCGGGGCGCAGTACCTTGCCCAGCGCGGGGTCGAGGTCTCCCGCATCGAGGCACGCACCCGGGCCCTGGACGCCTGGCTGGGCGCGACCCGGCTGGGTCGGCCGCACGTGACCCTGAAGTTCGCCCAGTCTCTGGACGGTTTCACCGCCGCGGTCGACGGGAGCAGTCAGTGGATCACCGGTGAGGACGCCCGCGCCGACGTCCATCGTGACCGGCTCACCCGCGACGCCATCATCATCGGCACCGGCACCGCGCTGGCCGACGACCCCTCCCTGACCGCTCGGATCGGAGTCGACGTCCCCGCCGAGCGCCAGCCCCGCCGGGTCGTCGTAGGGAGCAGGGACGTCAGCGCCGCGGCCGGCAACCTGGTGCGCCTGGGCTACGAGCAGTATCCCACGCTGGCCGAGGCGCTCGACGCGCTCTGGGAAACCGGGGCCCGCGACGTGCTCATTGAGGGCGGGGCCAGTCTCGCAGCCTCGGCGATCGAGGCCGGTCTCGTGGACGCCGTCCGTGCCTACATCGCGCCGGTGATTCTCGGTGACGGTCGGGGCGTCCTCCACGGATGGTCGGCGTCCACACTGGTCAACGCGCCACGCTTCGAACTAGGTGACGTGACCACTTTCGGGGCTGACGTCCTGCTCGAATTGCGGACGGCTTAGAGTGCGGGCTCGGCCATGGCGTAACGTGGAGTCATGTTTACCGGACTCGTTGAGACACTCGGCCAGGTGGCCGGCATTGAAGAACAAGGCGACGCGATGCGCATGAGCATCACCGCCCCGGACATTTTGGGGGACGCCAAGCTCGGCGACTCCATCAGCGTCAACGGCGTGTGCCTGACCATCGCTGAGTTCGGGGACGGCCGCGCCAGCTTCACCGCCGACGTGATGCGCGAGACCCTCAGCCGCACGGCCCTGTCGCGTCTGGGCGTGGGCGCCCCGGTCAACCTGGAGCGCGCGCTGGCGGTCGGGGACCGGCTCGGCGGGCACATCATGCAGGGCCACGTCGACGGGACCGCCACCCTGGTCTCGCGCGAGCACTCCGAGAACTGGGACGTCCTGCGCTTCCGGATCGGGCCGCAACTGCGTCGATACGTCGTCGAGAAGGGTTCCGTCGCCCTCGACGGCACCTCCCTGACCGTTTCCGCGGTCGGCGAGGACTGGCTGGAGGTGTCGCTCATCCCGACGACGCTGGCCGAGACCACCCACGGCGAGCTCCGGGTCGGTGACGAGGTCAACGTCGAGGTCGATGTGCTGGCCAAATATGTGGAGAACATGGTCAGCGGCTCAGGTCCGGGCGGCCAGTCCGGGCCGGTGTGGGGCGAGACGAAGGATGCGGACTAAGGTGACCGACATGACTGAGCACTCGGGTGGCGCTGTGCGCCTGGACACCATCGACCGTGCGATCGCGGACATCGCCGCCGGAAAACCCGTGGTGGTAGTCGACAACGAGGACCGCGAGAACGAGGGTGACCTGATCTTCGCCGCCGAGAAGGCCACCCCGGAGCTGGTCGCCTTCATGGTGCGCCACACCTCCGGCTACGTCTGCGTCGCCATCACCAACGAGGACGCCGACCGGATGGACCTGCCGCCGATGATCGCGCTCAACCAGGACGCCCGACACACCGCGTACACCATCACCGTCGACGCGGCCACCGGGACGACCGGGATCTCCGCGGCCTCCCGTGCCGAGACCATCCTGCGCCTGGCCGACCCGACCACCACCCCCGCCGATTTCACCCGCCCAGGCCACATCGTGCCCCTGCGTGCCCGCGACGGCGGCGTCCTCGTCCGCGACGGCCACACCGAGGCCTCCGTCGACCTGCCACGGCTGGCGGGCCTGCGTCCGGCCGGCGTGCTCTGCGAGATCGTCTCCGTCGATGACCCGACGGACATGGCCCGCTCGCAGGAGCTGCGCCGCTTCGCCGACGAGCACGACCTGGCGATGGTCTCCATCTCCCAGCTCATCGCCTGGCGACGCACGCACGGCACCCAGGTCAAGCTTTCGAAACCGACCCGGCTGCCGACGAAGTACGGTGATTTCCAGGCCATCGGCGTCGGCAGCACCGTCGACGACGTCGAACACGTCGCCCTCGTGGCCGGCGATCCGGCCGCGCTCGACGGGGCGGAGGACGTCCTCGTCCGGGTTCACTCCGAGTGTCTGACCGGTGACGTCTTCGGCTCCCAGCGATGCGACTGCGGCGAACAGTTGGAGGAGTCGATGCGCATCCTCAACGAGACGGGTCAAGGCATCGTCATTTACCTGCGGGGCCATGAAGGGCGCGGCATCGGCCTGCTCAACAAACTGGCCGCCTACCGTCTCCAGGACGTCGGACTGGACACCGTCGACGCCAACCTGGAGCAGGGGCTGCCCGCCGAGGCACGCGAATACTCCGTCGCCGGACAGGTCCTGCGGGAACTGGGCGTCAAGAGCTTCCGGCTCATGACCAACAACCCCCACAAGGCCGACTCACTCAGTGGCTACGGGCCGGTGCCTGGCGCGCGCTTCTCCCTGCCGATCGCGCCCAACGCCAACAACATCACCTACCTGCGCACCAAGCGTGACCGCATGGGCCATGACCTGCCCGCGGTCGACCAGTGGGAGCAGGACCACCCGATCCTCACGAACGGAAACTGACTGATGAGTAAAGACGGTCTGCCCACGGGCCTGAACATCGACGCCACGGGCATCCGTGTGGCCGTCGTCACCGCCACCTGGAACGAGGAGATCTGCGACCAGCTCCACGCCCGCGCCATCGCCCGGGGCCGGGAACTCGGCGCCGAGGTCGCGGATTTTCGCGTCGTCGGCGCCCTGGAACTGCCGATCGTGGCCCAGGCCCTGGCCCGGTCGTTCGACGCGGTCGTCGCCGGGGGCTGCGTGGTCCGTGGGGGCACCCCCCACTTCGACTACGTCTGCGACTCCGTGACCGCCGGCCTGACCCGCATCGCGCTGGACGAGGGAACCCCCGTCGGCAACGCGGTCCTCACCGTCAACACCTATGACCAAGCCGTGGAACGGGCCGGCTTCGAGGAATCCGTCGAGGACAAGGGTGCCGAGTCCATGGAGGCCGCACTCGCGACCGTGCTCACCCTCCGACAGATCAACAACTAACGGTCACCCCCGGCCGGGGACTACACTGGACCGTCGACGCCGCCCGCGCCGTCGGCGGTGGACTAGGGAGGATGTACGACGTGGCTGACACGCCCGACAACACAGGCACCGGCACCCGCCGCCAGGAACTGAGCGACCGGGAGATCGCGGCCTATAACGCCGCCGACCCCTTCGCCGTGGTCACGACCAAGCCGTGGGAGTTCGAGCACAGATCGACGTTCCTGCGCAACCTGTCGATCGTCCTGATCGTCATCGTCATGGCCATCCACGTCTTCGTGGGCGCCACCGTCGACATCGAGTGGACCGGCGCCTCGATCACCTTCATCGACAAGCTCGCCTTTCCGGGCATCGGCCTGGTCATCTCGGTCCTGCTGTGGATCTCGATGAACCGCCCCCGCGTGCGGGCCAACGCGGACGGGGTCGAGGTCCGCAACATCATCGGCACCCGCTTCTACTCCTGGGTCGTCATCTATGGGCTGGCCTTCCCGGAGGGCGCGCGCATGGCCCGCCTGGAGCTGCCCGAATTCGAGTATGTGCCGGTGTGGGCGATGCAGTCCGCTGACGGCGCGTCCACGGTCAAGGCCGTCAGCCAGTTCCGCGAACTCGAAGCCCAGTACATGCCGAAGGACTAGTCCGACACCCATGGCAGATCCGACGACCTACCGCCCGGCCCCGGGGAGCATCCCCACGGAGCCGGGCGTCTACAAGTTCCGTGACGAGCACCGCCGTGTCATCTACGTCGGCAAGGCGAAGAACCTGCGCGCGCGCCTGTCGAGTTATTTCCAGGACATCACCCAGCTGCATCCGCGCACCCGCCAGATGGTGCTCAACGCGGCCAGCGTGGAATGGACCGTCGTCGCCAGCGAGGTCGAGGCGCTCCAGCTCGAGTACACCTGGATCAAACGCTTCGACCCGAAGTTCAACGTCATGTACCGCGACGACAAGACCTACCCCCTGCTCGCGGTGTCGACGGGCGAGGTCTATCCGCGGGCGTTCTTCTATCGCGGCCCGAAGCGCACGGGCGTGCGCTACTTCGGTCCCTACGCCCACGCGTGGGCGGTACGCCAGACCATCGATTCGCTGATCCGCATTTACCCGGTCCGCACCTGCTCCAAGGGCGTGTTCAACCGGCACCAGGCGCTGGGGCGCCCGTGTCTGCTCGGCTACATTGACAAGTGTTCTGCCCCCTGCGTCGGCCGCGTCAGCGCCGAGGAGCACCGGGAGATCGTCGACGGCTTCGTCTCCTTCATGAACGGCAACACCGACAGGGTGGTCAGGGAGCTGACCGCCCAGATGCAGGAGGCCTCCGAGAACCTCGAGTTCGAGCGCGCCGCGACCTTGCGCGACGACCTCGCGGCCATCAACAAGGTTCTCGAGCAGCAGACCGTCGTCCTCGGTGACGGCACCGACGCCGACCTCATCGCCTTCGCCTCCGATGAGCTCGAGGCCGCCGTCCAGATCTTCCACGTCCGGGCCGGGCGCATCCGCGGCCAGCGCGGCTGGGTGGTCGAGAAGGCCGGCGACCAGGCCGCGCCCTTCGACGGCAATGAAGAGGGCGCCACTGACCCGGCTCTGCCTGCGCTGATGCAGAACTTCCTCATCCAGTTCTATTCCGACGCCGTCGAGCGTGAGTCGATCGAGGTACGCGAGGACATCGAACGCCGCGGCGTCGACCAGTTCTCCCATGCGCCGGAGCGCGAGGTCGCCGTCATCCCGCGCGAAATCCTGGTGCAGACCATGCCCGCGGAGGCCGAGGAGGTCGGGATCCTGCTGGCCGAGCTCAAGGGATCCGGCGTTGACCTGCGCGTCCCGCAGCGGGGCGACAAGCGGTCCCTGATGGAGACGGTCGAGCGCAACGCCAGGGAAGCGCTGCATCAGCACAAGCTCAGGCGCGTCGGCGACCTCACGGCCCGCTCGGCGGCGCTCCAGCAGCTGCAGGAGGCGCTTGGCCTCGACCAGGCGCCGCTGCGCATCGAGTGCACGGACATCTCGCACATCCAGGGAACCGACGTCGTCGCCTCCCTCGTCGTGTTCGAGGACGGACTGCCGAAGAAGAACGCTTATCGACGCTACCGAATCAAGGAGGCCGCCGGCGACGGGCGCTCCGACGACGTCGGATCCATCGCCGAGGTCACCCGCCGCCGCTTCAAACGCCACAACCAGGACAAACTGGCCAATCCCGACGACTCGATGTTCGAGGACGAGGACGTCGAGGTCGAGTCCACCGACAACCGCCGCTTCGCCTACCCGCCCCAGCTCTACATCGTCGACGGCGGCGCCCCCCAGGTGGCGGCGGCGCAGGAGGTCTTCGACGAGCTGGGCGTCGTCGACGTCGCGCTGGTCGGCCTGGCCAAGCGGCTCGAGGAGGTGTGGGTGCCCGGTGACGACGAACCGGTCATCCTGCCGCGCAACTCCCAGGCCCTCTACCTGCTGCAGCAGATCCGTGACGAGGCCCACCGCTTCGCCATCACCTACCACCGTCAGCAGCGCTCGCAGCGGATGCGCAGGTCCGCGCTCGACGACATCGCCGGCGTCGGCCCGGCCCGCCGCAAGGACCTGGTCAAGCACTTCGGGTCGGTGAAGAAGTTGCGGGAGGCCACGGTGGCGGAGATCGCCGCGGTCAAGGGATTCGGGCCGGCGACGGCACAAAAGGTCTACGACGGGCTGCACGCCCAGCCTTCCCCGCCCACGGAGGGCCCGGGCCAGTAGACTGTCGCTCATGACCGAAGGACATCGTTTCGCCACCCCGCCCATTCTGATCACCGGCATGTCCGGCGGCGGGTTGAACTCTGCGGCGAAGGTGCTGGAGGACAAGGGCTACTACGTCGCCCACAACCTCCCGCCGAAGATCCTCGTGGAGCTGCTCGAGCTCTGCGCGGCGGAGGATTCCCCGGTGGACAAGGTCGCGGTGCTGACCGACGTGCGCACCCGGATGTTCCCGGGCAGCCTGGGCGAGGCGCTCACCATCCTGCGGGAGCGGGGGATGGAGCCGACGATCCTCTTCATGGATGCCCGTGACGACATCCTCATCAGCAGATTCGACAGCGTTCGGCGCACCCACCCGCTCCAGGGCGACGGCACCCTCCATGACGGCATCAAGCGCGAGCGTGAGGCGGTCGCGGCGATCAAGGAGCAGGCGGACATCGTCATCGACTCGTCCAACCTCTCCGTGCACGATCTGCGCCGCACGATCGAAGCGAGCTTCGGTTCGATGGAGCGCGACCGGCAGCACATCGTCGTCGAGTCTTTCGGCTTCAAACACGGCGCACCGCGCGACGCCGATCTCATGATCGACGTCCGCTTCCTGCCTAACCCCTACTGGGTGCCGGAGCTGCGCCAGTACCGGGGCGTCGACAAGCCCGTGTCGGACTACGTGCTCTCCCGGCCGGCCGCGGGCGAGTTCATCGACAAATTCATGGATATGCTCAATTCCACGTTGGCGGGCTACCGCCACGAGGGCAAGAACTACATCACGGTCGCCGTCGGCTGCACCGGCGGGCACCACCGTTCGGTCGCCATCGCCAAGGAGATCGGTCGTCGGTTGGCGGAGAACCCGGACCTGGAGGTCAATGTGCTGCACCGCGACATTGAGCGTCACTGAGGGCGCCCCACCTGATCATCAGCTCCATCCGCACCGTCCGGCACCGGCTGCCCGGCGGTATTCAGTCACATCAGGAAGAGGCATCGACAGATGAGCAATCCTAACCCGCACGTCACCAGTCTGGGAGGTGGCCACGGTCTCTATCAGACCCTGCTGGCCACGCGCAGACTCAATCCCGCGTCGATCACCGCGATCGTCACCGTCGCGGATGACGGGGGCTCCTCGGGCCGGCTGCGCCGGGAATTCGGGATGATTCCCCCCGGAGACCTGCGCATGGCGCTGTCGGCGCTCTCCGCCGACGACGAGGACGGGGCGCTGTGGCGCAGGACGCTGCAGCACCGCTTCGGCGGAACCGGGGCGCTGGCGGGACATTCGCTCGGCAACCTGCTCATCGCCGGGCTTTCCGAGGTGCTTGGTTCGGATCAGGCCGCCTACGACCGGATTGCGGAGCTGACGCGATCCGCCGGGCGGGTCCTGCCCATGGTGAACGAGCCGCTGGACATCGAGGCCGACGTCGCGGGGCTTGACGACGACCCCCGGATCATGCGTCCCGTCCGCGGGCAGGTGGCCGTCGCCACCACCCCGGGCTCGGTCCGCCGGGTCCGTCTCCTTCCGGAGCACCCGGACGCCAACCCGCTGGCCGTCGAGGCCATCCGCACCGCAGACCTGGTCACTCTGGGCCCCGGGTCGTGGTTCTCCAGCGTGCTCCCGCACCTGATGGTGCCGGACCTCGTCGTGGCCCTGAATGAATCCGCCGCCCACCGGGCAGTGGTGCTCAACCTCACCGCGGAACCGGGGGAGACGCAGGGCTTCTCCTCCGAACGGCACATTCACATGCTGAGCCAGCATGCCCCCAGCGTGACGGTCGACAGCATTCTCGTGGACAACTACGCCATCACCACCCGCACGGAGCGGGGGTTCCTGGAGCGGGCGGCGGCCACCATCGGCGCCGAGGTCGTCTACCGGGACCTGCACCGGGTCGACGAGTCGGGCAGACCCACCTACCGTCACGATCCCGAGAAACTGGCCGCCGCCTTCCGCGAACTGGCCGCGTCCTGATCCCGGACCGCCGGCGGGCGAACCCCACCGGCTAGACTGTCCGGGTTATCAGCAGGATCGACAGATGAGAAGCGAGGAAATTGGTTGTGTCGTTGAGCGCACGCGTCCGGGATGAGCTGCTGCGGGTCACTGTGCCGCGGGCGTCGGCCAAGGCCGCGGAGGCGGCGGCGCTGCTGCGTTTCGCCGGGACAATGGACGCGTCCAACGGAACCTTCGTCGTGGAGGCTTCCTTCGAGCATCTGGCGGTCGCGGAGCGCCTGCGTGAACTGCTCGCGGAACAGTTCCCCGTCGCCATGAACCTGCGGACCGTCGCCCCGGGCGGCGGCACCAAAACCACCCAGCACGTGCTGCGCCTGAGCGAGGGCGCGGCCGACGTCATCCGTCGTCTGGGGCTAGTCACCCGCTCCGGCACCCCGGTGGTCGGGCTGCCGCCCCAGGTCATCTCCGGCGACGTCGCCGACAACGAGGCCGCCTGGCGCGGCGCCTTCCTCGTCGCCGGCACCCTCACCGAGCCCGGCCGTACCAGCGCGCTGGAGGTCGCGTGCCCACGGCCCGAGGCCGCCCTTGCCCTCGTCGGCTGCGCCCGCCGCATCGGCATCAGCGCGAAGACCAAGGAATCCCGGGGAGTGGATCGGGTCACGGTCCGTGACGGTGACGCCATCGGCGCACTGCTGACCCGGATGGGCGCCCAGGAGACCCGGCTGGAATGGGAAGACAAGCGCAGGCGTCGGCAGGCCCGGGCCTCCACCAACCGGTTGGCTAACTTCGACGACGCCAATCTGCGCCGATCGGCCCGGGCGGCCGTGGCGGCGGCGGCGCGGGTGGAAAGGGCGATGGAGATCCTCGGCGACGACGTGCCGGAGCACCTGGCCGAGGCCGGGCAGCTGCGGGTCCAGCACCGGCAGGCCTCGCTGGAGGAGCTCGGCCGTCTGGCGGACCCGCAGATGACCAAGGACGCGGTGGCCGGGCGCATCCGTCGACTGCTCTCCATGGCGGATAAACGCGCGGAGGAGACCGGCATCGCTGACACGCACGCCTCGGTCTCCGATGAGCTTTTTGAGGAATAAGTGAGAACCTCACACTTTGGCAATTTGATACTATCAATTGGTTGGCTCGGGGGTGCCCTTTCCGTGTCCCGCTGCCCGAACGCGGGGAATGGGCGGGAAATTCCACGTCATGACCCCATCGGGAGTTGACTACCTCCCCTCAAAGGGGGTGATGTTGGATTATGTTGACTCGGACATTTCCCCACGGCGCTGCCGGGGAGGGAACAACTCGCTAAAGTGAGCTGGGTAAGGCGGGGCACCGTAGGAACTGCGGCAGCCTGGCAGCCCGGTCCATCGACATCAAGCTTTAGGAGTTATCCCGTGACTACTCGTGTTGGCATCAACGGTTTCGGACGTATCGGCCGCAACTTTTTCCGCGCTGTCCTCGAGAACGAGAACCTCGAGGTTGTGGCCATCAACGACCTGACCGACAACAAGACGCTGTCCACCCTCCTGAAGTTCGACTCCATCATGGGACGCCTGGGCAAGGACGTCGAGTTCGACGACGAGTCCATCACCGTCGGCGGCAAGAAGATCGCCGTCTACGCCGAGCGTGACCCGAAGAACCTGGACTGGGCCAAGCACGAGGTCGACATCGTCATCGAGTCCACCGGCTTCTTCACCGACGCCGAGGCCGCCAAGGCCCACGTCGAGGCCGGCGCCAAGAAGGTCATCATCTCCGCCCCGGCGAAGAACGAGGACGCCACCTTCGTCTACGGCGTCAACCACGAGGACTACGACCCGGAGAACCACACCATCATCTCCGCCGCCTCCTGCACCACCAACTGCCTGGCCCCGATGGCCAAGGTGCTCAACGACGAGCTCGGCATCGTCAAGGGCCTGATGACCACCGTCCACGCCTACACCGGTGACCAGCGCCTGCACGACGCCCCGCACAAGGACCTGCGTCGCGCCCGCGCCGCCGCCCAGAACATCGTCCCGACCTCCACCGGCGCAGCCAAGGCCGTCTCCCTGGTCCTGCCGGAGCTCAAGGGCAAGCTGGACGGCTACGCCCTGCGCGTCCCGGTCATCACCGGCTCCGCCACCGACCTCACCTTCGAGGCCGGCCGCGAGACCACCGTCGAGGAGGTCAACGCCATCATCAAGGCCGCCGCCACCGGCGAGTTCGGCAACACCCTGGCCTACACCGAGGAGCCGATCGTCTCCACCGACATCATCGGTGACTCCCACGGCTCCATCTTCGACGCCGGTCTGACCAAGGTCACCGGCAACCTGGTCAAGGTCGTCTCCTGGTACGACAACGAGTGGGGCTACACCTCCCAGATGGTGCGCCTGACCGAGCTCGTCGCCAGCAAGCTCTAGCCCGGTTCACCCCGACGTCCTCGCGTGAAGCGTCGTTAACCTCGTGGCCCGGGGTGTGCCTCGGCACACCCCGGGCCATTGAGGATCCCGCGAACCCCCTCTATTCCACTGATTGACACCACAGGAGAACACCATGGCCAAGACTCTGCAGGACCTGCTCGCTGAGGGCGTCGACGGTCGCCACGTCCTCGTCCGCTCCGACTTCAACGTCCCGCTCAACGACGCGGGTGAGATCACCGACAACGGCCGCATCCTCGCCTCCCTGCCGACCCTGAAGGCCCTGCTCGACGGCGGCGCCAAGGTCATCGTCATGGCGCACCTGGGCCGCCCGAAGGGCGAGTTCAACGAGAAGTACTCCCTCAAGCCGGTCGCGGAGGCCCTGACCGAGGAGCTGGGCCAGTTCGTCGCCCTCGCCGGAGACGTCTCCGGCGAGGACGCCCACGAGCGCGCCAACGGTCTGACCGAGGGCGAGATCCTCCTGGTCGAGAACGTGCGCTTCGACGCCCGGGAGACCTCCAAGGACGAGGCGGAGCGCGGCGAGTTCGCCGACGAACTCGTCGCCCTGGCCGCCGACGACGGTGCCTTCGTCTCCGACGGCTTCGGCGTCGTCCACCGCGCGCAGACCTCCGTCTACGACGTCGCCAAGCGCCTGCCGTCCTACGCCGGCTACCTCGTCGAGAAGGAGCTCGAAGTTCTCGGCAACGTCGCCGCCAACCCGGCCAGCCCCTACGTCGTGGTCCTCGGCGGCTCCAAGGTCTCCGACAAGCTCGGCGTCATCGAGGCCCTGGCCGGCAAGGCCGACAAACTGCTCATCGGCGGCGGCATGGCCTACACCTTCCTGACCGCGCAGGGCTACAACACCCAGAAGTCCCTCCTGCAGGAGGACATGATCGACACCTGCAAGGACCTGCTGGAGCGCTTCGGCGACAAGATCGAGCTGCCGGTGGACCTGCTGGCCGCCTCCGAGTTCGACTCCGCGAAGGCCGAGATCAAGACCGTCGGCCTCGACGGCATCCCGGAGGGCTGGCTGTCCACCGACATCGGCCCGGAGACCGTCAAGAAGTACGCCGAGATCCTCGCCGGCTCCAAGACCGTCTTCTGGAACGGCCCGATGGGCGTCTTCGAGCAGGAGGCCTACGCCAAGGGCACCGAGGGCGTCGCGCAGGCCATCATCGACGCCACCCGGAACAACGGTTCCTTCACCGTCGTCGGCGGCGGCGACTCCGCGGCCTCCGTCCGCCTCCTCGGTCTGGACGAGGAGGGTTTCTCCCACATCTCCACCGGCGGCGGCGCCTCCCTCGAGCTGCTCGAGGGCAAGGACCTGCCGGGCGTCTCCGTCCTCAACTAGGAGTCCACACCGGAGCCTCCCGAAGGCCCGGGACCAATCCCCACGTACAGAAGGAAAACGCACTCATGGCACGCAAGCCCCTCATCGCCGGCAACTGGAAGATGAACCTCGACCACATCGAGGCCATCGGCAACGTTCAGAAGCTCGCCTTCGCTCTGCCGAAGGAGTACTACGAGCACGTCGACGTCGCCGTCACCGTCCCGTTCACCGACCTGCGCTCCGTCCAGACGCTGGTCGAGGGAGACAAGCTACAGATCACCTATGGCGCCCAGGACGTCTCCCAGCACGAGTCGGGCGCCTACACCGGTGAGGTCTCCGCCCCGATGCTCGCCCGCCTGGGCTGCACCTGGGTCGTCGTCGGCCACTCCGAGCGTCGCGAGTACCACGCTGAGTCGGACCAGCTGGTCGCGGCCAAGGCGAAGGCCGCGCTGAGCAGGGGCATCAGCCCGATCGTCTGCGTGGGCGAACCCCTGGAAATCCGCGAGGCCGGCACCCACGTCGACTACGTCGTTGAGCAGACCCGCAACTCCCTGGCCGGACTGAGTTCCGAGGAGCTGTCCAACACCGTCATCGCCTACGAGCCGGTCTGGGCCATCGGCACCGGCAAGGTCGCCTCCGCCGAGGACGCGCAGGAGGTCTGCGCCGCCATCCGAGGCCTGATCCGTGACCTGGCCGGCGACGCCGTCGCCGAGGGCATCCGCATCCTCTACGGTGGTTCCGTCAAGACCGAGACCGTCCACGAGATCGTCTCCAAGCCCGACGTCGACGGCGGCCTCGTCGGCGGCGCCTCCCTGGACGGGGAGGGCTTCGCCAAGCTCGCCGCAGCCGCCGCCGGCCCCGTCAACTACTAGTTGCGCGCGTGCCCCGCCGAGATTGGTGGGTGGGGCGGGCGTGTACACTGATGCGAAGTTCATTCCGTCAGCTGCCCTCAAAGGAAGTACATTTTCATGGTTCTGACCCTGCAGATCATCCTCGCGATCGCCTCGCTCCTGCTGGTGGTCTTCGTGCTCCTGCACAAGGGCAAGGGTGGCGGACTCTCCAGCCTCTTCGGCGGCGGCGTCCAGTCGAACCTCTCCGGTTCGACCATCGTCGAGAAGAACCTCGACCGCTACACCATCGTCGTGGGCCTGATCTGGTTCATCGCCATCATCGCCCTGAACCTGGTGACCGCCTACAGCTAGGCGGCCGCGACGGCTCACAGACGATCGCCCCGAACCTCCACAGAGGTTCGGGGCGATCGTCGTCCTTCGGTCGGGCTACTTCCGATTGGCCGGGATTTCGCCCGCCGCATCCTCGGTGACGAATAGAAGGGTCTCGTCGTAGCCCTCGGCGCCGGCGGCCGGCCAGTCGGTGGGATCGGAACCCGCGACGATGTGCCCGGCTGCCTCCGCCTTCTCCGCCCCGGAGACGAGGAACCAGACCCGCTGCGCCTTGCGCACGGCCGGCAGCGTCAGGGTCACGCGCTCCGCGGGCGGCTTCGGGGAGTTGAACTCCGCGACCACGAGGCGCTCCCGCTCCGCGACCGCCTCGGTGTGGGGGAAGAGGGTGTTGATGTGCCCCTCGCCGCCGACGCCGAGCAGGTGGACGTCGAAACCGTTGGGGGCGAACTCGGCGAGGACGGCCTCGTAGTCACGGGCGGCCGTCTCCATGTCCTTCTCGCCGAGGCCGTAACCGTGGATGTGCTCCTCCGGGATGTGGACGTGATCCAGCAGCGCGGCACGAGCCTGGCCCTCGTTGGAGTCCTCGTGGGTGACGGGCACGTTGCGCTCGTCACCGAAGAAGACGTGGACGCGGGTCCAGTCGATGCGCTGGGCGGGGAAGGTGTCCGCCTGCTCCTGGGCCGCCGCGTCGAACTGCGCCAGGGCGTCGAGCACGCGGATGCCGGCCGTGCCGCCGGTCAGGACCACACGGACCATGCCGTCCAGATGGGTGGCGGTGCCGGCCGCCTGGGCGGACGCCACGACCTGGAGGAATCGGGCGGCGGCGGTGGTGACCAGGGTGTCGAGGTCTGCGACGGGATGAACGGTAACCATCTCGGTTAACTCCTTGCTGATCGGGTGGGGCGGGGCGGGGACGCCCGCGACCCAGGCTTAGACCCGAGCCTAGCGGACCGTGACGGACCCCAGCCCGGACAGCGCGGCCGCGTAGGCGCGGTCAGCGTCAAGGTGGCGCAGCTCCTCAGCCAGGCAGTCTGCGTCGGAGCGCACGCTCATGGCCACGAGCGCGTCCGGGCTGCCCGGGACCGACAGCCGGACCGTCTGCGGGTCCTGGACGCGGATGACGATCGGTCCGGACTCACGCTCGAGGACGACCTTGCGGATCGGGAAGATCTCGTCGACGTCGATTTCGTCGTCGGAGTTGGCCATCTTCTCCTCCACGCGGCGTTCCACCGGCACGCCGAGACGGTCGGCCAGCCAGCCGGCGGCGATGTCGACGGAGGGGTTGTCGGCGGGGCCGCAGACGAGGGCGCTGGAGACGTCCTCGTGGGGGTAGCGATCCAGCGCGGAGGCGACGATGCCGCGCCAGTTGGTGATGCGCGACCACATCATGTCCGAGTCTCCTGGGGAGTAGCCGGAGGACAGGCGCAGCAGCGCGTTGCCGGAGACATTGTGGCGGGCGTTGGTGACGCGTCGCTGGGCGATCTTGCCGATGGGGTGTTTCGACGGTCGGGTCGGGGCGGTCGTCGGCCAGGAGGCGACGATCGGGGTGTCAGGCAGCAGCAGGGGAGTGACCACCGACGCCGGGTGCTCCGCCATCTCGCCGGAAAGCTTCATGACGACGAGCTCGGAGGCGCCGGAGTCGCGGCCGACGATCAGGCGTGCGTCCAGACGGGACTCCGTGCGGGAAGTGTCGGTGAGCATGACGAGCACGCGGGCCGGGTGCTCGTGGGAGGCGTCGCGGACCGGGGTGAGGATGGCTTCGATGTCGTCGTCGGCACGGGCCAGGACGATGAGGGTGAGGACGCGGCCCGTCGCCAGGGAGTGGTTGTCCTGCTCGGCGAGCAGCGTGGCGCCGATTTCCTTGGTGGTGGTGTTGTTGAGCGTGATAATCATGTGTTCGATGCTCTCGATTCTTGTCTCGACCGGCTGGCTGCTACGGACGACGCCAGGCGTGGCCGTTGCGGGCCAGCATCTGATCGCCGCTCTCCGGGCCCCACGTGCCCGCCTTGTACTCGTCAGGACGCCCGTCCTCGGCCCAGAAGTCGAGGATGGGATCCAGGATCTGCCAGCTCAGCTCAACTTCTTCGTTGGTGGGGAAGAGGCTGGACTCGGCGAGCAGGGCATCCAGGATGAGGCGCTCATAGGCCTCCGGCGACTCCTCGGTGAAGGCCTCGGAGTAGGAGAAGTCCATGTTGACGTCGCGGACCTCCATCTCGGTGCCCGGGACCTTGGAGCCGAAGCGCATGAGGACGCCCTCGTCCGGCTGGACGCGGATGACCACGGCGTTGTTGCCCAGGGCGCTGATGTCGGAGGCGTCGAAGGGCAGGTGCGGGGCGTTCTTGAAGATCAGGGCGATCTCCGTGACACGGCGGCCCAGACGTTTGCCGGAACGCAGGTAGAAGGGCACACCGGCCCAGCGGCGGTTCTGCACCTCCAGGGTCAGGGCGGCGTAGGTCTCGGTGTTGGACTGCGGGTCGAAGCCCTCCTCCTCCCGCAGACCGACGACCTTCTCCGAGCCCTGCCAGCCGGCCGTGTACTGGCCCCGGGCGGTGGTCTCGTCCAACGGGTACACCGGGTGGGTGGCACGCAGGACCTTGACCTTCTCCATGCGTAGCTGGTCGGGGGAGAAGGAGACCGGCTCATCCATCGCGATCAGGGCCAGCAGCTGCAGCAGGTGGTTCTGGATGACGTCACGGGCGGCGCCGATGCCGTCGTAGTAGCCGGCGCGCCCGCCCAGGCCGATGTCCTCGGCCATGGTGATCTGCACCTGCTCGATGTACTGGGAGGTCCACAGCGGATCAAAGAGCTGGTTGGCGAAACGCAGCGCCAGGATGTTTTGCACCGTTTCCTTGCCCAGGTAGTGGTCGATGCGGAAGACCGACTCCTCCGGGAAGACGGCGTTGACGATGTTGTTGAGTTCCTTGGCGGACTCCTCGTCCTGGCCGAAGGGCTTCTCGATGATGACTCGGCGCCAGGACTCCTCGGTCGCCTTGGCCATGCCGGTGCGCTCGAGCTGGTGGCAGACGTCGGCGAAGGAATTCGGCGGGATGGACAGGTAGAACCCCCAGTTGCCGCCGGTGCCGCGGTGGGCGTCCATCTCCGCCAGCATGGCCGCCAGCTTGTCGAAGGCCTCGTCGTCGTCGAAGTTGCCCTGCGCGAAGTTCATGCCTTCGGCGAGTCGCTCCCAGACGGACTGGTGGAACTTCGTGCGGGCGCCCTCCTCGACGGCCGCGCGGACGTACTCGGTGAACTCCTCCTTGCTCCACTCCCGGCGGCCGAAGCCGATGAGCGTGAAGCCGGCCGGGAGGAGGCCACGGTTGGCGAGGTCGTAGATCGCTGGCAGGAGCTTCTTCCGTGCCAGATCGCCGGTGACCCCGAAGATGACCATGCCCGAGGGCCCGGCTATGCGGGGGAGACGCTTGTCAATGTCACTGCGGAGGGGGTTGACCCAACCATTCTGGGGATCTGACACGAGTTGGTCCTTTCGCGGTTGTTCTCGGTCTCTAAATTCTACCTGTCAACCGACAGACCCATCCGTAGGGGATCACGGATGGGTCTGACGGTCAGAACGCTGCGTAACGTTACTTGAGGTTCGCGGCCATGGACTCGAGCAGGTCGTTCCAGGCGTCCACGAACTTGTCGACGCCCTCCTGCTCGAGGACGCGGACGACGTCGGCCATGTCGATGCCGACGGCCTTCAGCTGCTTGAAGACCTGCTGTGCCTCGTCCTGGGTGCCCGTGAGGGTGTCGCCGTGGAGGTTGCCCTCGGCGAGGGCGGCGTCGATGGTGGCCTCCGGCATGGTGTTGACGGTGTTGGGGCCGGCCAGCTCGGAGACGTAGAGCGACTTCGGGTACTCCGGGTTCTTCACGCCGGTCGACGCCCACAGCGGCCGCTGCGGGTTGGCCCCGGCCGGAAGACCGGAATCCTCGCCGAGCTCCTGGAGGAACAGGGCGTAGGCCAGGCGGGCGTTGGCGATGCCGGCCTTGCCCCGCAGCGCCAGGGCCTCCTCGGAGCCGATGGCCTCGAGGCGCTTGTCGACCTCGGAGTCCATGCGGGAGACGAAGAAGGACGCCACGGAGTGAATCGTGGAGACGTCCTTGCCGGCCTCGGCGGCACGCTTGATGCCGTCCTTGAACGCGTGGATGACCTGCTTGTAGCGGTCGACAGAGAAGATCAGGGTGACGTTGACGGAGATGCCCTCGGCCAGCGCGTCGGAGATCGCCGGGATGGACTCGTCGGTCGCCGGGATCTTGATCATGACGTTCGGGCGGTCGACCTTGGCCCACAGGTCGCGGGCCTGCTCGATGGTGGCCGCGTGGTCGGCGGCGTGGCGCGGGTCGACCTCGATGGACACGCGGCCGTCCTTGCCGCCGGTCCGCTCGTAGACCGGGGCCAGGATGTCGCAGGCGTCCCGGACGTCATCGATGCTCATCGCGAAGACGGCCTCGTCGACGGCGACGCCGGCGTCCTTGAGCTCGGCGATCTGGGCGTCGTAGGCGGTGCCCTTGCTCATCGCGGAGGCGAAGATGGCCGGGTTGGTGGTCACGCCGACGATGGACTTGGTCTCGAGCAGCTCGGCCAGGTTGCCTGACTTGATGCGGTCGCGGGAGAGGTCGTCGAGCCAGGTGGAGGTACCGAGCTGGTACAGGTCGTCAATGGTGGTCATGCTCAAACTCCTTGTAGATGTGTGGGGGGCTACTTGCCGACGGCGGCTAGGGACTCGCGGGCCTTGGCGAGGACGTTCTCGGTGGTGAAGCCGAACTTCTCGAAGAGAACCTCAGCGGACGCGGACTCACCCCAGGTCTCGATGGAGACGGCGCGACCGGCGTCGCCGAGCAGGCGGTACCACGGCATCGCGATGCCGGCCTCGACGGAGACACGGGCCTTGACCTCCGGCGGAAGGACCTCGTTGCGGTAGGCCTCGTCCTGCTCCAGGAACCAATCCATGCACGGAACAGACACGACGCGGGCGGCGGTGCCCTCGCCCTCGAGCTTGGCGGCGGCTTCCACCGCGTACTGGACCTCGGAGCCGGTGGCCATGAGGATCACGTCCGGGGTGTCGGCGGAGGACTCGATCAGGACGTACGCGCCGCGGGCGACGCCCTCCCGGGCCTTGTCCTTGGTGCCCTCGAGAACCGGCAGGTTCTGGCGGGACAGCGCCAGCGCGCGCGGGCCCTGACGGTTCTCGACAGTGGCGACCCAGGCGGCGGCCGTCTCGTTGGCGTCGGCCGGGCGAATGACGGCCAGGTTGGGGATGGCGCGCAGGGCCGCGAGGTGCTCGATCGGCTGGTGCGTCGGACCGTCCTCGCCCAGGCCGATGGAGTCGTGGGTCCAGACGTAGACCGGGGCGATGTTCATCAGCGCCGCCAGGCGGACCGACGGGCGCATGTAGTCGGCGAACTGCAGGAAAGTGGCGCCGTAGGGCAGGGTCGGGCCGTGCAGGGCGATGCCGTTGAGGATGGCGCCCATGCCGTGCTCGCGGATGCCGAAGTGGAGGTTGCGGCCGTAGGGGGACATGGCGAAGGTGTCGGAGGAGCGCTTCTCCGGGCCGAAGGACTTCTCGCCCTCGATGATGGTGTTGGTGGAGCCGGCCAGATCGGCCGAACCGCCCCACAGCTCCGGCAGGGTCTTGCCCAGCGCCTGGAGGACGGCGCCGGAGGCCTTGCGGGTGGCAACGCCCTTCGGGTCGGCGTCCCAGGTCGGCAGCTCGGCGTCCCAGCTCTCCGGCAGCTCGCCGGCGCTCAGGCGGTCGAAGAGCTTCTTGTTCTCCGGGTTGGCGGCGGCCCACGCGTCGAACTTCTGCTGCCACTGGGCGCGCTTCTCGGCGCCGCGGTCGATGGCCCGGCGGGTGTGCGCGAGGACCTCGTCGTCGATGTGGAAGGTCTGGGCGGGGTCCAGGCCCAGGATTTCCTTGGTGGCGGCGACCTCGTCGGCGCCCAGGGCGGAGCCGTGGGAGGCGCCGGTGTTCAGGGCGTTGGGGGCCGGGTAGGCGATAACGGTGCGCACCCGAATGAAGGACGGCTTGTCGGTGACCTTCTGGGCCTCGGCGATGGCGGCCTCGAGGGCGGCGACGTCCTCGCCGCCGTCGATCTCCTGGACGTGCCAGTCGTAGGCCCGGTAGCGGTCGGCGACGTTCTCGGTGAACGCGATGACGGTGTCGTCCTCGATGGAAATGCGGTTGTCGTCGTAGAGGACGATGAGGTTGCCCAGACCCTGGGTGCCGGCGATGGAGGATGCCTCCGAGGTGACGCCCTCCTGGACGTCGCCGTCGGAGCAGATGGCGTAGATGAAGTGGTCGAACGGGGACTCACCCTCGGCGGTCTCCGGATCGAGAAGCCCACGCTCGCGGCGGGCCGCCATGGCCATGCCGACCGCGGAGGCCAGGCCCTGGCCCAGCGGCCCGGTGGTGATCTCGACGCCCTTGGTGTGGCCGTACTCCGGGTGGCCCGGGGTCAGGGAGTTCTCCGACCGCAGCGCCTTGATGTCCTCCATCTCCAGGCCGTAGCCGGCCAGGAAGAGCTGGAGGTAGAGGGTCAGGGAGGTGTGGCCCGGGGAGAGGACGAAGCGGTCGCGGCCGACCCACTTGTCGTCGCTGGGATCGTGGTCCATGACGCGCTGGAAGAGGGTGTACGCCATCGGGGCCAGTGACATGGCCGTGCCCGGGTGGCCGGAGCCGACGTTCTGGACGGCGTCAGCGGCGAGGGCACGAACGGTGTCGACGGCCTTGGTGTCGAGGTCCGTCCAGTCGGACGGGTAGTGGCGCTCAGTCAGAGCCTTCAGTTCGGGTGACAGTGTCACAGGGGATTCCTCGCTATAATCGTTCGGCTACGGGACCGGATTTTCTCCGGACATTTACGACAGTAACCAGCATAGTGGTTTTCCGTGCGCTATTGATGTTACCCATTGACTTTCGTCCGTGAAAATGTGGTCCACCGCACCGGGTTCCGGGCGCTGTAACGTGAGGTACCTGGTTCGGGGGCGGCGTCCGACGGGTCGGGTGGCAGTGGGGGACGTGGATTATCCACCGGGTTGAGTGGGGGATAGACTGTGGGACCACTGCCCGGAATGATCCTCCGCGCCCAATCGTGAGGTTGATTACTTCTGGAACTTTTGGACAGTGCCCGACGACTGATCACGTAGGCGCCCAAACAGGCCGCGGCCCATGTCGCTGAGGCTGATGCGGAGAGCGCCTCGTTTTATTGCCCGCGACCGAGACTCTTTGAGAGATCACTGGAGGAAGTCCCCTTGGACATCATTAAGGCCTACATTGCGCTTACGAAACCAAGGGTGATTGAGCTTCTCTTGGTCGCCGCAATCCCGGCCATGCTGCAGGCGCAACGTGGCCTGCCCGACCTCCAGCAGCTGCTCCTGATCCTGGGCACCCTGATCGGTGGCTGGATGGGCGCGGCCGCCGCAAACACCTTCAACATGGTCGCCGACTACGACATCGACCAGAAGATGGGCCGCACTCGGGCCCGCCCGCTGGTACGCCACAAGGTCACCAAGCAGAAGGCCACCGTCTTCGCCTGGGCCATGCTTGTCATCAGTGTCCTGTGGCTGGGCCTGCTGTGCAATTCCTGGCTGGCGGCCCTGTTCATCGTCATCACGAACTGGTTCTATATCTTCGTCTACACCAAGTGGCTCAAGCGTCGTACGTGGCAGAACGTCATCTGGGGCGGGGCCGCCGGCTGCATGCCGGTGCTTGTCGGCTGGGCCGTCATCCGCGACAACGCCCAGGACGGCCAGCCGGACATGTGGTGGCAGGCGATCGTGCTGTTCATGATCATCTTCTTCTGGACCCCGCCGCACACCTGGGCCCTGGCCATGAAGTACCGCGACGACTACGCCAAGGCGGAGGTTCCGATGCTGCCGGTCATCGCTTCCCCGGTCGAGACGACCCGCCAGATCCTGCTCTACACCTGGCTCACCGTCATCACCTCCCTCCTCCTCATCCCGGCCGCCTCCTGGATCTACCTCGTGGCCGCGATCCTCACCGGCGTCGTCTTCATCGCCGTCGCCACCAAGCTGCACCGCGACGTCGCCCGCGGCGAAGAGGTCAAGCCGCTGCGCCTGTTCATCCTTTCGAACAACTATCTGGCGCTGCTGTTCATCGGTCTCTCCGTCGACGCGGTCGTCAACCTGCCGACCCTCGCCGAGATACTCGGCTGGAACATCGCCTTCTTCTAGGCTTTCCTCCAACTCCCGAGGAGCACCGGGCCCCGGCCGCGCGCACAGCGTGGCCGGGGCCCGGTGGTTTCCGCCGGACCCGCCTGCTTGTCGACGTCCGCAGCTGCCCGCAGCGCCCCGGGGAGGCCCGGGCCGTCGGCGCCCCATCCACCCCGGAAACGAGGAACGCGCCACCGGCGGGCGGTGGCGCGTCCTGGGGTTCTTAGGTCAGGACCGGAAGCCGACGTCGGCCGTGGGCCCACAGGAAAGCGGTGAAGGCCACCACGACGGAGCTCATGGCGATGTGGGCCGGAACGGTCCAGCGCGGCACCCCCAGGTAGAACTGGGTGACGCCGATGGCCCACTGGATGACGATCATCGCGATGAGGACCCAGCTGGTACGGACGGCGTCCCGAGGGGACCTGGTGCGGTGGAGCATGACGACGGTGATGATCGTCAGGCCCAGGTAAAGGTACATGCTGGCGGCGTGGACGTAGGCGAGCATCTTGGTGTCGAGTTCCAGACGGCCGTCCATCCCCACGCCGGCGTCGCCGGAGTGGGGGCCGGAGCCGGTGACCATGGTCCCGGTCACCAGGACGAGCGACAACGCGATAGCGGCCACCAGGGCCAGGGTGCGGATGGTGCCCGGGAAGCGCCGGACCGGCTCGGCGGCGTCGGGCTCGGCGATGCGCATGTAGAGCAGCGCAGCGATCCAGACCAGGATCATCGAGGGCAGGAAGTGGATGGCGACTGCCCACCACTGCAGGTCGAGCAGGACGGAGATGCCGCCGATGACGGCCTGGACGATGACGCCGAGGCCGGAGAGGAAGGAGAGCCAGAGGATCTCGGAGCGACGGTGCGCGCGCAGGACGGCGATGAACAGGGCCAGCGCAATGGCCGCGAGCACGAAGGTCAGCAGGCGGTTGCCGAACTCGATGGCCTGATGGATGGCGGGGGCCGCGCCCTGCATCGGGACCAGGGAGCCCTCGTGGCAGTTGGGCCAGGTGTCACAGCCGAGCCCGGAGCCGGTGACACGGACGATGGAACCGGTGACGGTGATGCTGCCCTGGGCGATCAGGAGGACGAGCGCGAGGATGCGCTGCAGCCGGAGGGAGGGGCCCGTCCCGGTCGGGGTCCGCCGCGCGGGGGAGGAGGAAGTCGTTGAGGTGCTCACGGTGGTCAAGCGTACCTTTCGGAGTGATTCGCCCGGCCCCGCGGGCGCGCGGGGCGGACGTGGGAAAACTCATTTAGTCGAAGCGGAACCATTTGACCGCCGCAGCCGACGCAAGCGCCGCCCAGACGGTCAGGACCCCCAGCTGGAGCCAGGGGACGGCGCCCCCGAACGCCACGGTCAGGCCGGAGGCCAGGGCGACGGAGGGAAGGAGGTTCCACCAGCCGGCGTCGGCGAGCCCCTGCGAGTACAGCACCCAGCCGACGAGGGCCACGAGGATGAGCCACACGAGGTTGGCCAGCCCCAGCACCGCCTCCGCGGACATCGAGCCGCCCATCAGCAGGCCCATGGAGGTGAACGCGGTGACGCCGACGAGCAGGGTGATGAGACCGAAGACGACCCCGACGGCGTCGGCGCGCCAGCCCAGAATCAGGGCGGTGACGCCCAGCAGGAGGATCTGAATGACGACCATGGCCAGGACCGCGAGGATCTTGCCCACGATGATCGTCCAGGCCGGAACGCCCGAGGCGCCGGTGCGTTTGAGTGCGCCGTAGCGCCGGTCGAAAGCCAGGCCGATGGCCTGGCCGGTGAAACCGGCGGAGGTGGCGGCGACGGCGAGGATCATCGGGAAAACCTCGGCGACCCCCGTTTCCTCGCCGAGCACCGGGATGAAGGCCGCGACGATGAGCATGGCCAAGGGCACGATGAGGTTGAGCAGCTGCTGCTCACCGTGGCGGATCATCAGCTTCGTCTCGATGAGCCCCTGCGCCCGCGCCATGGCGGCGTGGGAGGCGTGCTTCGGGGCCGGTGTGAAAGTCCCCGGGGGGAAGGCCGCGGCCAGGGTCTCGGCGGGTTCCCGGCGGATGGTGCGTTCAGTCAACGGGGGTCAGCTCCTCAGGTCTCGACCGGTGATGTCCAGGAAAACGTCCTCCAGGTTGCGGTGGGTGACCGCCACGCTGCGCAGCAGCACCCCCTGGGCGGCGGCGCCGGCGGCGACGGCCGCGAGCAGCTCCGGGGTGGCGGGGGCGGCCACCCGGTAGTGCAGCGGCCTCGTCATCGTCAGGCCGTGGACGTTCATGCCGCTCACGTCCAGGTCCCGGTCGGTGGTCAGCAGGAGCTCCTCGGCCCGGGTGGCGTCACCCGCGGTGAGTTCGGCGGGCGAACCCTGCGCGACGACGCGTCCGCGGTCGATGATGACGACGTCGTCGGCCAGCGCCTCGGCCTCGTCCATCATGTGCGTGGTGAGGACGACGGTGACGCCGTCGCGCTTGAGGGCCCTGATGAGATCCCACACCGCCAGCCGGGACTGGGCGTCCATGCCGGCGGTCGGTTCGTCGAGGAAGACCATCTGCGGGCGCGAGATCAGGGCCATGGCGATGGACAGGCGCTGCTTCTGGCCGCCGGAGAGGCGTCGATAAGCCGTCGATCGCACCCCGTCGAGGCCGAGGAGGCCGATGAGCCAGTCAGGGTCGTGGGGGTTGTGGTGGTAGGAGGCGGACAGGTGCATCATCTCCGCGACGCGGGCGCCGTTGTAGGCGCCGCCCTCCTGCAGCATGATGCCGATGCGCTCCCGAACCCGCTCCGGGTGGGTGGCCGGGTTGAGACCGAGCACGGAGATCTCCCCGGAAGTCGGGGCCAAAAATCCCTCGCACATTTCGATGGTGGTCGTCTTGCCGGCGCCGTTGGGGCCGAGGAACGCGAGCACGGTGCCCGGCTGCACATCCATGGTCAGGCCGTCGACGGCTCTGGTGCCTCCGAAGGACTTGACCACGTCGGTCAACGTCAGCGCGGGTCCGTCGAAAGTAGTAGTCACGGCTGCACAGTCTAGGGTATCCAGCGGAGTTTCCGAAGTAGGAACCACCCGGCGGCCAGGATGGTCAGCGCGGACACGATGGCCCCCAGATAGATGGTGACGACCGTGTCGGGCGGCAGGGCCAGACCGCGCGGCAGAACGGTGAAGGACATGAGCGCGGAATAAACGACGACGACCACCCGGAAGAACATCCGGTTGGCCCACGCCGCCATGGGGACGATCGCCCACAGCAGGTACCAGGGGTGAACGACGGGGAAAAGGACGACGAGCACGAGCGTGCCGACGCCGAGACCGCCGACCGGGTGGATGCGGCCGTCATAGGTGGCGAAGAGCATCCGGACGATGAAGCCGGCAGCGACCGCGAGGCCGACGGTGCGGGTGATGCCGAGGGCCGCCTCGGTGTGGTCGCCGAGATCGAGCAGCATGCCGAGGAACCCGAAGACCACCCCGAGGTCGGTGGTCATCGACATCCAGCTGCGGATGGTGGCCGCCCCGCCCTGGCCGGTGACCCACCCCAACCCGATGCCGGTCACCGCGGAGGCGACGGCGACGGTGACGACCAGCGCCAGCGTCTTGACCAGTCCTGCGGCAAGGATTGACGCCCATTTATTCACACCCCCGCGGGCGAAATAAGCCGCCAGCGCCATACCGGTGAAGCCCAGGCCCAAGAAGCCGGTGACTTTGACCAGGCCGGCACAGGTGATCAGCGCCGCGGACAACAGGGTGAGCGCCCATCCGCTGCGCCTCCGGCCGCGTTCCAGGCGGGAGATGCCGCGCAGCGCGACCTCAAGTCCGACCAGGAGTAAACCCAGGAGAATCGACTCGTTGTGGATACCCCCGACCAGGTGGAGGATGGTCAGTGGATTGAGGATGCCCAACCACAGTGCCGTGACGGGGGAGACGTTGCAGCGGCGTGCCAGCCGGGAGACGGCCCAGGAGGCGGCGACCAGGCCGGTGATCGAGACCAGCCGGTGGGCGATGACGCCGAGCATGATGTTGTCAGCCGTGAGGACGCTGATGGCCGCGGCGAGGCCGAGAGCCACCGGCCCGTAGGGGGAGGGGGATTGCGCCCAGATGAACGGCACCGACCGGGCCAGGTGATTTTCCGTCCCCAGCAGCTCGACAGGTCCGGCGGCGTAGGGGTCCATCCCCTGCGCGACGATCGAGCCCTGCGCCAGATAGGAGTAGATGTCCTGCGTGAACAGCGGGGCCGTGACCAACAGGGGCAGGGTCCATGCGACGAAAGTGCGTTTGACGTGGCCCAGCGGCACGGTGATGGCCGAGCGCGTCGCGCCCACCACCGGGGCCATGAGCACCCAGGAAACCACCATCAGCGCAACCCCAACGAACACGACGATCGAGGAGGTCTGCAGCATGCGCGACATCAGTGAGCCCAGCGGGGCGTGGACGTAGGGGTTGGCGACCACCGGCAGGGCGCCCGCCCCCAGCGCGCCGACGGCGATCAATAACGTGCCCACCGTGCCAATCCAGCGCAGGACCGCGAAGCGGTGCAGGTGGCGGGCCGACGAGGCGACGTGGGCGTCCTCATGCTCGGCATCATGCAGGGCCGCGGCCCGGGAGCCGGGCAGCCCGAGGCGGGGCAGGGTCCCGTTGAGGACCCCCCGTCGGCCGGTTCGCGCGCGGGATGGGTTGGGTGTGCTCACGTCGGCCCATCCTACGTTTCTCCCCCTGCGCGACACGCCGGGACAGGCACAGGTGGACATGCCGGAATATTTACGGAACACTATTGTTGTCTAAAGGGGACCGGCTTGGTCCGACAAAGATTTAAGAACGGGTGGTGAGAGTATATGGCACAGGGACATGGCGCACAGAAGTCGCCGGGCGAGACCCCGTCGCCGGAAACTCGATCAGTCGAAGGGGAGACCCGCAGCCAGGTGCTGCGCCACCTCCTCAAGCATGGCCCATCAACAGCGTCCGACCTGGGCGGTTCCCTCGGCTTTTCAGCCGCCGGCGTTCGTCGGCACCTAGACATTCTCGTCGATGATGGTCTGGCGGAGGTGGTGGAGTGGCGGGACGGCAAGTCCGTCGGCCGCGGCCGCCCCGCCAAACATTACCGACTCACGGATCGGGGGCGCGGCCAGTTCGGCCACGCCTACGACGACCTCGCCGCGGACGCGCTGAACAGCCTGCGCGAATTCGGCGGGGACGATGCCGTGGCAGCCTTCGCCCGCAAGCGGGTCGAGGACATCGTCTCCGACGTGGATCCCGCGGACGAGTCCGAGGACTCCGTGGAGGAGACGACACGCAAACTGGCCGAGGCCTTCGACCGGAACGGGTACGCGGCAACCGTGACCCGGGCCGGCAACGGCATCCAGATCTGCCAGCACCATTGTCCGGTGGCCAGCGTCGCCGGTGAGCATCCGGAGCTATGTGAGGCCGAGCACGAGGTCATCTCGTCGCTGGTCGGCCTGCACGTCCAGCCGCTCGCCTCAATCACTGACGGCCACGGCATCTGCACGACCAATATTCCGCTGAAGACCAACGCGACGCTGGATGCGTTGGACGAACTCGCCGCCGTGGAGGACGGACCCCGACGCAGGGGCCTCCGCGACAAAGATGAAAAGTAACTGAAAGGAGCGGATCATGACCCAGGCTAAGCCCGCACCGGGCCTCGAAAACCCGATGAGCGATGACGAGATCATCGACTCGATCGGTGATTACGCATACGGATGGCACGATTCCGACGAGGCCGGTGCATCTGCACGACGTGGCCTGAGCGAGGATGTCGTCCGCGACATCTCCGCACTCAAGGACGAGCCCGAGTGGATGCTTGAGCAGCGACTCAAGGCACTGAACATCTTCGACAAGAAGCCGGTCCCGACGTGGGGCGCAGACCTCTCCGGCATCGACTTCGACAACATCAAGTACTTCGTGCGGTCGACCGAGGGCCAGGCCCAGAGCTGGGAGGACCTTCCGGAGGACATCAAGGACACCTACGACAAGCTGGGTATCCCGGAGGCCGAGAAGCAGCGCCTGGTCGCCGGTGTCGCCGCGCAGTATGAGTCGGAGGTCGTCTACCACCAGATCCGCGAGGACCTGGAGGAGAAGGGCGTCATCTTCGTCGACACCGACACGGCACTGCGGGAGCACTTCGACCTGTTCAAGGAGTACTTCGGCACGGTCATCCCGGCCGGCGACAACAAGTTCTCCGCCCTGAACACCGCGGTCTGGTCCGGCGGCTCCTTCATCTACGTGCCCCCGGGAGTCCACGTGGACATCCCCCTGCAGGCCTACTTCCGCATCAACACGGAGAACATGGGCCAGTTCGAGCGCACCCTGATCATCGCCGACGAGGGTTCCTACGTCCACTACGTCGAGGGCTGCACCGCCCCGATCTACAAGTCGGACTCCCTGCACTCCGCGGTCGTCGAGATCATCGTGAAGAAGGACGCGCGCGTCCGCTACACCACGATCCAGAACTGGTCCCAGAACGTCTACAACCTGGTCACCAAGCGTGCCAAGGCCGAAGAGGGCGCCACCATGGAGTGGGTCGACGGCAACATCGGCTCCAAGGTCACCATGAAGTACCCGGCGGTCTGGATGACCGGCGAGCACGCCAAGGGCGAGGTCCTTTCCGTCGCTTTCGCCGGCGAGGGCCAGTACCAGGACACCGGCGCCAAGATGGTGCACATGGCTCCGTACACCTCCTCCAACGTCGTCTCGAAGTCCGTCGCCCGCGGCGGCGGCCGGGCGTCCTACCGCGGCCTGGTGCAGATCAACGCTAACGCCCACCACTCGTACTCCAACATCGAGTGTGACGCGCTGCTGGTGGACAACATCTCCCGCTCGGACACCTACCCGTACAACGACATCCGCAACGACCACGTGACCCTCGGTCACGAGGCCACGGTGTCCCAGGTCTCCGAGGAGCAGCTGTTCTACCTCATGGCCCGCGGCATCCCGGAGGAGGAGGCCATGGCGATGATCGTCCGTGGCTTCGTCGAGCCGATCGCGAAGGAGCTCCCGATGGAGTACGCGCTCGAGCTCAACCGTCTTATTGAACTCCAGATGGAAGGATCGGTGGGTTAAGAGTGACTGCACCACTGAAGACCGTTGCCAGCGGTGACGGCATCGCGAACAAGGGCGACGTCTTCGCCTCATTCAACGTCGAGGACTTCGCCGTCCCGAAGGGCAAGGACGAGGTCTGGCGCTTCGTCTCGCTGCGTCGCCTGCGCGGCCTCCACGACGGCGAGTTCGCCGACGCCACCGGTCAGGCGATCGCCGTGTCTGCACCGGAGAACGTGACCTTCGAGGCCGTCGCCAAGGATGACGAGCGCGTCGGCGTCGCCGGCGCCCCAGTCGATCGCGTCGCGGCCCAGGCCTGGACCTCCATGCCGGAGGCCCACCTGGTCACTGTTCCGGCGGAGGCCCGCCTCGCCGAGCCAGTCGTGATCACCATCTCCGGCAAGGGGGAGGGCGTGACCTCCTTCGGCGCTACCACCGTCGACCTCGGCCGCCACTCCGAGTCCACCGTCGTCCTGCGCTACGAGGGCTCCGGCACCCACGCCGACAACGTGGAGTTCCTCGTCGGCGACGGCGCGCGGGTCAACGTCGTCGTGGACGCCAACTGGGACAACGACGCCGTCCACCTGTCCAACCAGCGCATCCAGGTCGGTCGCGACGCCACCATCAAGCACACCGTCATCACCTTCGGCGGCGAGACCGTGCGCATCGTTCCGCGCGTGACCTACACCGCCCCGGGCGGCGACGCGGAGCTCTCCGGCCTGTACTTCGCCGACTCCGGCCAGTACATCGAGAACCGGCTGACGGTGGATCACTCCCAGCCGAACTGCCGCTCCAACGTCCTGTACAAGGGCGCGCTGCAGGCCGAGTCCAAGGAGCGCGCCGCGGAAGCCCGCACGTGCTGGGTCGGTGACGTCCTGATTCGCTCCAACGCGCAGAACACCGACACCTACGAGACCAACCGCAACCTGGTCCTCAGCGACAACGCCCGTGCAGACGCGATCCCCAACCTGGAGATCGAGACCGGCGAGATCGCCGGCGCAGGCCACGCCGCCACCGTGGGTCGTTTCGACGACCTGGAGATCTTCTACCTCATGTCCCGCGGTATCCCGGAAGCGGATGCCCGCCGCATGATCATCCGCGGATTCTTCACCGAGGTCATCAACCGGGTGCCGGTTGAGTCCATCCGCGAAGAGCTCGAGAACCGCGTTGTCGACGAGCTCGGCGCGTAAGCCCAACCACACCTGATTGAGTTAAAGAAGGAAGATTAGAAGATGTCTACTCTCGAAATCAAGAACCTCCACGCCCAGGTCCTCCCGTCGGAGGAGGGCGCCGAGCCGATCAAGATCCTCAACGGCGTCAACCTGACCATCAAGTCCGGTGAGATCCACGCCATCATGGGCCCGAACGGCTCCGGCAAGTCCACCCTGTCCTACGCCATCGCCGGCCACCCGAAGTACGAGATCACCGAGGGCGAGGTCCTGCTGGACGGCGAGAACATCCTGGAGCTCGACGTCGACGAGCGCGCCCGCGCGGGCCTGTTCCTGGCGATGCAGTACCCGACCGAGATCCCGGGCGTCGCCTCCTCCAACTTCCTGCGCACCGCCGCCACCCATGTCCGCGGCGAGGCCCCCGCCCTGCGTGAGTGGGTCAAGGAGGTCAACGAGGCACGCGACAACCTGAAGATGGACAAGTCCTTCGGTGAGCGCTCCGTCAACGAGGGCTTCTCCGGCGGCGAGAAGAAGCGCCACGAGGTCCTGCAGCTGGGCATCCTCAAGCCGAAGTTCGCCATCATGGATGAGACCGACTCCGGCCTCGACGTCGACGCCCTGCGCATCGTCTCCGACGGCATCAACCGCTACCAGGAGGAGACCAACGGCGGCATCCTCATGATCACGCACTACAAGCGCATCCTCGAGTACGTGAAGCCGGACTACGTCCACGTCTTCGCCAACGGCCAGGTCATCAAGACGGGCGGCGCGGAGCTGGCCGACGCCCTCGAGGCCGCGGGCTACGAGCAGTTCGTCGGTTAAGCGCCGCCGAGATCATCACCCTGAGGTAATAGCAAAAGGAGAGAAATGACGTACGTCAACCCTGACGGAACGCTGAACGTCGACGCCATCCGCGCCGAGTTCCCGATTCTCGGACGCAGCGTGCGCGGCGACAAGCCCTTGGTCTATCTGGACTCGGGTGCCACTTCACAGCGTCCGGAACGGGTCTGGCGTGCGGAGGAGGAGTTCGTCCTCCACACCTTCGCTCCCGTCCACCGCGGTTCCTACCAGCTCGCTGAGGAAGCCACGGAGACCTACGAGGGCGCCCGCGACAAGATCGCCGCTTTCGTCGGTGCCAGGGGCACCGAGATCGCGTTCGCCAAGAACGCCACCGAGGCGCTCAACCTCGTCGCCTACACCCTGGGCGACGACCGTGCGGGCGAGCTGCGGGTGCAGGCGGGGGACACGGTGGTCGTCACCGAGCTCGAGCACCACGCGAACCTGGTTCCGTGGCAGGAGCTGTGCCGCCGCACCGGCGCGACCCTCAAGTGGTACGAGATGACCGACGACGGCCGCATCGACCTCGACTCCCTCGAGCTGGATGAGACCGTCAAGGTCGTCGCCTTCACCCACCAGTCGAACGTGACGGGCGCGGTCACCGACGTCCCCGAGGTCGTCCGCCGTGCCCAGGCCGTCGGCGCGCTCACCGTGCTCGACGCCTGCCAGTCCGTTCCGCACATGCCGGTGAACTTCACCGAGCTGGGCGTGGACTTCGCGGCCTTCTCCGGCCACAAGATGCTCGGCCCCTCCGGTGTCGGCGCCGTCTACGGCCGCGGCGACCACCTGGACAAGCTGCCCCCGTTCCTCACCGGCGGTTCCATGATCGAGGTCGTGCAGATGGACCAGTCGACCTACGCGCCGGCTCCGCAGCGCTTTGAAGCGGGCACCCAGATGACCAGCCAGGTCGTCGGACTCGGTGCCGCCGTCGATTTCCTCGCGGAGATCGGCATGGACGCCATCCAGCGCCATGAGCACGACCTGACCGCCTACGCCCTGGAACGGATGAACCAGATCTCCGGCCTGCGCATCGCCGGGCCGACGGAGGCCGTGGACAGGGGAGGCGCCATCTCCTTCACCATCGACGGAGTCCACCCGCACGACCTGGGCCAGCTGCTCGACGACGCCGGCGTCAGCATCCGCACCGGGCACCACTGTGCCTGGCCCGCCCACCGCCGCCTGGACTGCCAGTCGACCGGGCGTGCTAGTTTCTACCTGTACAACACCCGCTCCGAGATCGACGCCCTCGTCGACGCCATCGAACGGGCCAAGAATTTCTTTGGGGTGAAGTAGATGAGCATGGAAGCCATGTACCAGGAGGTCATCCTGGACCACTACAAGAACCCGAAGCACTCCGGTCTGCGTGACCCTTTCGGTGCCGAGGTTCACCACGTCAATCCGTCGTGCGGCGACGAGATCACGCTGCGCGTCAGGCTTTCCGATGACGGCAAGGTCGTCGAGGACGTGTCCTACGACGCGGAAGGCTGTTCCATCTCCCAGGCCTCGACCTCGGTGATGACCGACGAGGTCATCGGCCAGAGCGTCGATAAGGCCATGGAGAAGCTCGCCGCATTCGAGCAGATGATCACCTCCCGCGGGGAGGAGGAGGGCGACGGAGAGCTCATCGGTGACGGTGTGGCCTTCTCCGGCGTCGCTAAGTTCCCGGCCCGCGTCAAGTGCGCGCTGCTGGGATGGAAGGCGTTCCAGGCGGCGACGTCTGACGCACTCAATGAAGGAGAGAAATAACCATGACCGCACCTGAGCCGCAGAGCTCGTCGAACTTCGACGGCCCGAAGGACCAGCAGCGACCGACCCAGACCGAGGACCAGATCATCCAGGCCGGCAACGTCGAGGAGTACCTGCACGACGTCATCGACCCGGAGCTGGGCATCAACGTCGTCGACCTCGGCCTCGTCTATGACATCTGGATGGAGGAGGAGAACGGCGAAACCACCGCGGTCATCAACATGACCCTGACCTCGCCGGCCTGCCCGCTCACCGACGTCATCGAGGACCAGGCGGCCCAGGCCGTCGTCGGCAACGGCGCCGCCGACAAGCTGGAGCTGAACTGGGTCTGGATGCCGCCGTGGGGCCCGCACATGATCACGGAGGAGGGACGCGAGCAGCTGCGCGCCCTCGGCTTCGCGGTCTAGTCGAACCCGCCGCGCCGGCCCGCCCCCTGAGCACACGTCACAGGGGGCGGGCCGATCGGCATTTCCCGACGTTCGTGCACGTCATCGCATATTTCGGCTCATTTGACACGGTTGCTACAGTTACCCCTTGTGATTGTCACCAATGATCTTGAAGTCCGCGTCGGCGCGCGCACCCTCCTCACCGCCCCCGGACAGCATCTTCGCGTCCAGCCGGGTGACCGCATCGGGCTGGTCGGGCGTAACGGCGCCGGCAAGACCACCACCATGCGCATCCTCGCCGGGGAGACCGAACCCTACGGCGGCAAGATCATCTCCTCCGGCGACATCGGCTACCTGCCGCAGGACTCCAAGGAGGGAGACGTCGAGCAGACGGCGCGTGAGCGCATCCTCTCCGCCCGCGGTCTCGACGAGATTCGCCGGTCCATGAGCAAGCAGCAGGGCTACATGGACACCGATGACGAGAAGAAGCGCGACCGGGCCATCGCACGCTTCTCCAAGCTGGAGGAGCGCTACGCCGCCCTCGGCGGCTACGAGGCCGACAGCGAGGCAGCCGCCATCTGCGACAACCTCGGCCTGGAGGCGCGCATCCTCGACCAGCCGCTGAAGACGCTCTCGGGCGGTCAGCGTCGTCGCGTCGAGCTGGCCCAGATCCTCTTTGCCGCGACCAACGGCTCCGGCAAATCGCAGACGACCCTGCTGCTCGACGAGCCGACAAACCACCTGGACGCGGACTCCATCACCTGGTTGCGCGGTTTCCTCCAGAAGCATGAGGGCGGGCTCATCATGATCTCGCACGACGTCGAGCTTCTCGACGCCGTCTGTAACAAGGTGTGGTTCCTCGACGCGGTGCGCGCCGAGGCCGACGTCTACAACATGGGCTTCAGCAAGTACAAGGACGCCCGCGCCAACGACGAGGCCCGTCGCCGCCGTGAGCGCGCCAACGCCGAAAAGAAGGCCTCCGCACTGCAGAAGCAGGCCGCCAAGCTCGGCGCCAAGGCCACCAAGGCGGCCGCCGCCAAGCAGATGCTGGCGCGTGCGGATCGGATGATGAACCAGCTCGACGACGTCCGCGTCGCCGACAAGGTGGCCTCCATCAAGTTCCCCGAGCCCGCACCCTGCGGCAAAACCCCGATGAACGCCACCGGCCTGACCAAGATGTATGGCTCGCTGGAGGTGTTCGCGGGCGTGGACCTGGCCATCGACAAGGGATCCCGCGTCGTCGTCCTCGGTTACAACGGCGCCGGCAAGACCACGCTGCTCAAGCTGCTCGCCGGCGTCGAGCGCACCGACGGCGAGGGCGGCATCGTCAGCGGCCACGGCCTGAAGATCGGCTACTTCGCTCAGGAACATGACAACATCGACGGCGCCAAGACCGTCTGGGAGAACACCATCGACGCCTGCCCCGACGCGGACCAGCAGGATCTGCGTGGCCTGCTCGGCGCCTTCATGTTCTCCGGCGACAAGCTGGAGCAGCCGGCCGGCACGCTCTCCGGTGGCGAGAAGACCCGCCTCTCGCTCGCGACGCTGGTCTCCTCCCGGGCCAACGTCCTGCTTCTCGACGAACCCACCAACAACCTCGACCCCCAGTCCCGCGAGCAGGTGCTCGACGCGCTGGGCACCTACACCGGCGCCGTCGTCCTGGTCACCCACGACCCGGGCGCGGTCAAGGCACTGTCCCCGGAGCGGGTCATCATCATGCCCGACGGCGACGAGGACATGTGGTCGGACGAGTACATGGAGATCGTGGAACTGGCCTAGCGCCTGACGGCCGCGTTCCCTGAACGGGATCCGCCGTCGCCGCCCTGGATTGGAGTTCTGTGAGGTCGGCCTAGTTTCGGTGGCGTGCCCGACGAATCGCCTTGTCGCCCTCCACGACCGCGAAGACGACCACGCCCGCGACCACCGGGATGAGCCAGGACCGGAGGGAGACGGCGGTCGTACCGAAGGCGTACTGCATGCCCGGGACATAAACGAACACCAGTTGCAGCGCGAACATGACCGCGACGCAGAGCCAGGAAATCGGGTTGGTGGTGAACAGCTCGCTGCGCAGCGCGCTGACCCTGGTGAAGCGGGCGGTGAACAGATAGAAGATCTGCGCGACGACCAGAGTGTTCACCGCCAAGGTGCGGGATTCCTCGATCCTGAAGCCAGCGGAATCGGCCCACAGGAACGCGGCGATGGTGATGCCGGCGACCAACAGCGAGACGTAGAGGATGCGGATGACGGATTCGCTGTTGAGCAGTCCCGCCTTCGGATCGCGGGGCTTTCGCTGCATGATGCCCGGCTCGCTCGGCTCAAAGGAGAGCGCCAGGGACAGTGTCACCGCGGTGATGAGGTTGACCCACAGGACCTGCAGGGGAGTGATGGGCAGGGTCATGCCTGCCAGCATCGCCACGAAGATGATCAGACCCTGTGCACCGTTGGTGGGCAGCATGAACACGATGGCCTTGCGCAGGTTGTCGAAGATGGTGCGGCCCATCTTCACGGCGTCGGCGATGGTGGCGAAGTTGTCGTCGGCAAGCACGATGTCGGCGGCGTCCTTCGTCGCCTCAGTGCCCTTGACGCCCATCGCGACCCCCACGTCCGCCTGCTTGAGTGAGGGCGCGTCGTTGACGCCGTCGCCGGTCATGGACACGACCTCGCCGTTGGCCTGCAGGGCACGGACCAGCCGGAGTTTGTGCTCTGGGGAGGTGCGGGCGTACACGCTGGCCTCTCGGACCATTTCCTGGAGCTCCTCGTCGGACGCGTCCTCGATGTCGGCGCCGGTGAGCGTTCCGCCGCTGGCGATGCCGATTTCCTCGGCGATGGCGGCGGCGGTGGTGGCGTGGTCGCCGGTGATCATCCGGACCGTGATGCCGGCCTCCTGGACCTGGCGGACGGCGTCGACGGCCTCCCCACGGGGCGGGTCGATCATGCCGTAGAGGCCGACGAAGGTGAAACCGCCGGCGTCGACCTCGGCCACGGACAGGGAGCCCGCGTCGGCGCGTCGATAGGCGGCGGCGAGCACCCGCAGCCCGCGGGAGCCCAACTCCTCGATCTGCCGCTCCCAGAAATCACGCTCCAGCGGTTGGGGGGTGCCGTCGCGACCGAGCTGGGAGTCGGCGCGGTCGAGGAGGCGATCCGGGGCGCCCTTGAGGTGGATGACGAGGTCGTCGCCGACCTCGTCGAGGCTGGCCATGTACTTGAAGGAGGAGTCGAAGGGCACCTCGTCCAGGCGGCGGCCCGTGTTGTCGTAGTTGGCCTTCATGGCGAAGGTCGTGATGGAGCCGTCGGTCGGCTCGCCCTGGAGCGCCCACGAGCCGTCGGGCTGTTCGACGACGTCGGAGTCGTTGGCGTAGGCGGCGACGCGGGCCATCCCGGCCAGGTCGGGGTGATCATCCAGGGCCGCGGTTTCCCCGTCGAGACGGACCTCGCCCTCGGGGGCGTAACCCGTGCCCGTGACCTGGTAGGTCGAGTCCCGGGTGACCACGGCGCGGACCGTCATCTCATTGCGGGTCAGGGTCCCGGTCTTGTCCGTGCAGATCGTGGTGACCGATCCCAGCGTCTCGACCGAGTTCATGCGGCGGGTGATCGCCTTCCGGCCCGCCATCGTCTGCACGCCCAGGGCCAGGGTGATCGCCATGACGGCGGGCAGGCCCTCCGGGATCGCGGCGACGGCGAAGCCGATCGCGGACATCAGCAGGTCGACCAGACCGGTGCGGTAGAGCGCCCAACTGACCACGATCATGGCGGTGGCCAGCACCACCGCCACGATGGCGAGCATGGAGGAGAATCTTCCCATCGCCCGGGTCAGCGGCGTCTCCACCTGCTGGACGTCGTCGAGCATCGTGGTGATCTTGCCGATCTCGGTGCCGGCCGCGGTGCCGGTGACGACGCCGGTGCCCGTGCCGGCCGCCACGGTGGTACCCGAAAAGGCCATGCCGGGACGGTCGCCGACGCCGGCGTCGCCCGCAGCGGGCTCAAGGCTCTTCTCCGAGGGGACGGATTCCCCGGTCAGGGCGGATTCCTCAATCCGCAGGCTGGCGACCTCGAGGAGCCGGAGATCCGCCGGCACCTTGTCCCCGGCCCGGAGGCGGACCACGTCACCGATGACCAGTTCCTCGGAGGGCAGCTTCACCCAACCGCCGTCACGCCGGACTTCGGATTCTGGCGACAGCATGTTCTTGATCGAGGCCAGTGCGTCCGCGGCCCGGCCCTCCTGCAGAAAACCGACGAGGCCGTTGACGAGGACCACCGCGAAAATGACGATCGTGTCGATGACCTGGCCCAGCACGGCAGTGAGGACGCCCGCGGCGATGAGCACGTAGATCATCGGATCATTGAACTGGCGGAGCAGACGCTGCCACCAGGTCTCCTGCTCGGCCTCCGGCAGGGCGTTGGGGCCGTGGCGCTCCAGGAGCGCGGCGGCCTGGCCCGAGTTCAGCCCGGCCCGCGAGGTCCCCAGCCGCCCCAGCACCTGCTCGGTGGTCAGGGCATGGGCGTCGGGGAGGGGTTCCCCGGAGACGGTTGGCGTGGATGAGGTCATCCTGGCAGGTCCTTTCGCTGGCAGACGATTCCATTCTAAGGACGCACATCAGAATTTGTCGGGTGCAGTTCGGCGGGTGCAGTTCGGCCCGGCCCACGCCGGACGCGTGAGCTGGACCGCGCGGAGATATTCCGGCTCTTTGTCCGGCGTCGGATGGAAAAGGAGAAAACCCCAGGGAAAACCTGGGGTTAGTCGGCTCCGGCCTAGTTCCGGAACCCGTGCACTGGGGCGGGGATGAATCCGCCGCGGTTGATGAAGCCGGAGTTGCCGACCTGGTTGACGGGGATGACCGGGGCGTAGCCGAGCAGTCCGCCGAAGTTGACCTCGTCACCGGCGACGGTGCCCGGGGCGGGGATGACGCGCACAGCAGTGGTTTTATGGTTCATGACGCCGATGGCGGCCTCGTCGGCGATCATGCCGGCGATGGACTCGGCCGGGGTGGCGCCCGGGATGGCGACCATGTCGAGGCCGACGGAACAGATGGCGGTCATCGCCTCGAGCTTGTCGATGCTGATCGCACCGGTGCGTACCGCATCGATCATCCCCTTGTCCTCGGAGACCGGGATGAAGGAGCCCGACAAGCCGCCGACGCGGGCGGAGGCCATCATGCCGCCCTTCTTGACGGCGTCGTTGAGCAGGGCGAGCGCGGCCGTGGTGCCGTGGGTGCCGACCTGGTCCAGCCCCATGTGCTCGAGGATGTGGGCGACCGAGTCGCCGAGTTCGGCGGTCGGGGCCAGGGAGAGGTCGACGATACCGAAGGGCACGCCCAGGCGCTCGGCGGCGAGATTGCCGACCAGCTGGCCGGTGCGGGTGATCTTGAAGGCGGCCTTCTTGATCTCCTCCGCCACCTGATCCAGGGTGGCGCCCTCCAGGGAGCCGAGGGCGCGGTCCACGACGCCGGGGCCGGAGACGCCGACGGAGACGACGGCGTCCGGCTCCTCGATGCCGTGGAAGGCGCCGGCCATGAAGGGGTTGTCGCCGACGGAGTTGGCGAAGACGACGAGTTTCGCGCAGGCGATGGCGCTGTCGTCGCGGGTCAGCTCGGCGGCCTCCTTGACCACCCGGCCCATCTCCGCGACGGCGTTCATGTTGATGCCCGCGCGGGAGGAGGCGACGTTGACGGAGCCGCAGACGAGGTTGGTCGTCGACAGGGCCTCTGGGATGGAGCGGATGAGCGCCTTGTCGGCGGTGGTGCCGCCCTTCTCCACCAGCGCTGAGTAGCCCCCGATGAAGTTGACGCCGGTCGTGGCGGCCGCTCGGTCGAGGGCGCGGGCCACCTCGACCGGGGAACCGTCGACGCCGGCGGTGATCAGCGCGATGGGGGTGACGGAAATGCGCTTGTTGACGATCGGGATGCCGAGCTCGGCCTCGATCCCCTCGCAGACCTCGACGAGTCGGGCCGCTTGCGTCGTCACGCGGTCGTAGACGGCCTCGGCGGTCTCGGCCATGGTGGTGCGGGTGCATTCGAGCAGGGAGATGCCCATCGTCACCGTGCGGATGTCGAGACGGTACTTCTCGATCATCTCGATGGTGTCGAGGATGCCCTGGGACTGGAAGTTCAATGACACTGGTGTGTGACCCCTAAATCTCGTTGACGGCCTTGAAGATGGCCTCGGACTGCACCCGGATCTCGAGCCGCTCGCGCTCACCGAGTTCGTCGAACACGCGCTGCAGCTCTCCGATCGACGCGGCCTCGGGCAGTCCGATGCGCAGAATCATGGTGAACCATTTGTCCATGAGCGTCTGGGAGACGTCGAGGATGTTGATGTCGCGCTCAGCGAGGGCGTGGGTGACGGCGGCGATGATGCCGGTGCGGTCCGCACCGGTGACAGTCATGATGGCGTACATGGGAGCCATGTTATCGCTGAGTGGATAGACTTATCCCATGACATTCCGAGACAAACCAAACCAGCTCCGCCGTGAATTCACTGACCTGCCCACCGGCGCCCGCGTCGGCCTGGGTCTGGCCGCCGCGGTGGAGGTCGCCGCCAAGGTCGCCGCGCTGCGCGACATCTCCCGCCGCCCCGCCGACCGGGTCCGCGGGCCCAAATGGCTCTGGGCTCTGGCCCAGGCCGTCAACGGTATCGGCCCGGCCGCCTACTTCGCCTTCGGCCGCAAATAGGGGTGCGAAGTAAAGCCCTCAGGCTTGTCGACGACCCCGGTTTCCGCGTCGCCGGCTGGGCCTGCGTCCGCCGATCCTTGATTCTGGGCCAAGGTCGAGGGGTGTTCGACGAGGCGGTGGTCCGGATTCGCTCCGGCCGAATGCACCGCGGCATCGGAATCGGATTCCGCCGCCGGGACGCGGCCGTCCGACTGCGCATTCTCGGCCTGCCCAATTGGTGTGAGGTCATCGAGGACAGGCTCGGTGACGGCGAGTACGAGTTCGTCTATCGCGCCGGCGCGCGCCATGTCCTCAGCGGGGAGGAGGCCTTCGTCGTCCGCCTCGACGACGCGGGAGCCGTCACCGCCACGGTCGCCGCCGTGTCCCGACCGGTGTGGGCGCCGCTGAACAGGCTCCAGGGCTGGGCCATGGCCGGTTATCTGCGGGGAATGGGGCCCAGGGGGCACCGAAAAGCGCAGAAAACCTGGCGGAATCCCGGGAAGCTGCCTACCGTCAAGGGCAGGTAGAAACCGATCACGGGAGGAAGCATGGCGAACAACACTGGGAACGTTCTGTACATCGGCGCAAACGGCAAAGTGGGTCAACTGACGCTGCCTCGTCTCAAGGCTGCGGGCTTGACCACTACCGCTGTGGTCCGCAACAAGGATTACGAACGGGTGCTTAAGAAGCTCGGCGCCGATGAGGTCGTCATCCGCGACATCACCGAGCAGTCCACCGAGGATTGGGCGCGGCTGTTCGAGGGGTACGACTGTGTGATCTGGTCGGCGGGGAACGGGGGAAGGAGTGGCCCCGAGGTGACCACCGCGGTCGACCGCGACGGCGAACTCCGGGTCATCGAGGCACTCGACACGATGGACGAGCCGCCGTTCTATCTCACGATCGGCTACTACCGCTGGGACCGGATGACCTCGGAGGCCGATCCCGCGACGAACTCCTGGGCCGCCTACGTCGAGGCCAAGCGCGCCGTGGGCGAGAGACTGTCAAGGGCGTCCTTCAGCCACACCATACTGGCGCCGGCGAAACTCACCGTCGAGCCCTCCCGGGGTGGCCGCCCCATCCCGAATGATTCCGACATCGAGGACGCGACCACCTCGCGCGAACTCGTCGCCGACACGCTCGTGGAGCACGTTCTCGAGCCAAAGCAGACCTCCGGGACGTACGCTTTCGTCGACTCCTGAGCAATGGGTGAGTCCCCGCGCTCTCCGGGGAGCTCGCGGGGACTCACACCGTGGCGGCGCTACTTTTTGCGGACCGCATCCTCGACCATGTCGAGAACCTCGTCCAGGCCCTCGGTGGGGTGGCCCGACGCCAGGCGCGAGACGAAACCGTCCATCACGGTCTCCAGGAACATCTGCACCCGTTCGACTGGGACGTCGTCGCGTAGGCGTCCGTCCCGGGCGTTGGCGACCAGACGCTCACGGACCGCCTGGTCGAGCACCGCTTGCTGGTCCTCCCATTTGCCGCGGAAATCCGGGTCGGTGCGGAGCATGGAGGCGATCTCCAGGCGGGTGCCGAGCCAGTCGTGCCGCTCGGGGTGGCGTAGCAGATCACGCATCACCTCAACAAGGCCGTCGCGCGCGACAACCTGTGCCTGCCGGGCCGCGTCCTGACGGGCGATCTCCAGAAACAGGCTCTCCTTGTCGCCGAAGTGGTGGAAGATGGCTCCCCGCGACTTCCCGGTGGCCTGCTCGAGTCGTCGAACAGTGGCCCCTTCGTAACCGTGCTCCGCGAAACAGCCACGGGCGCCCTCGAGAATTTCCTCGCGCCTGCGGTTCAGCTCATCGTCGCTGATGACCGGCATCCTTGGACTCCTTCCCGGATCGGGGATTGGTGGGTGGGAACAGTACAGGGCCATGCCGCCGGTGCGAAACACCGGTGACACAGCCCTGTTTGCCGTGCCGGCCCTGAGGTCAGGGCCAACGGACTGCGTTGATCTTCGGGAAGATCAGCGCGGGTGGCCTGCGTTCAGCGTCAGGATTGATCCTAGACGTTGGCCATGTTGCGCAGGACGTACTGCAGGATTCCGCCGTGACGGAAGTAGTCGGCCTCACCCGGGGTGTCGATACGGACCTTGGCGTCGAACTCGACGGTCTCGCCGGACTCCTTGGTGGCGACGACCTTGACGGTCTGCGGGATGGTCTCGCCGTCGTTGAGGGCGGTGATGCCGGAGATGTCGAAGGTCTCGGTGCCGTCCAGGCCCAGGGACTCGTGGGACTCGCCCTCCGGGAACTGCAGCGGGATGACGCCCATGCCGATGAGGTTCGAGCGGTGGATGCGCTCGAAGGACTCGGTGATGACGGCCTTGACGCCGAGCAGGTTGGTGCCCTTGGCTGCCCAGTCACGGGAGGAACCGGTGCCGTACTCCTTGCCGGCAAGGACGACCAGCGGGGTGCCGGCGGCCTTGTAGTTCTGGGCGGCGTCGTAGATGAAGGCCTGCGGCGCACCCTCCTGGGTGAAGTCGCGGGTGTAGCCGCCGGCGACGTCGACCAGCTGGTTGCGCAGACGGATGTTGGCGAAGGTGCCGCGGACCATGACCTCGTGGTTGCCGCGACGGGAACCGAAGGAGTTGTAGTCCTGTCGCTCGACGCCGTTCTCGTCCAGGTAGTTCGCGGCCGGGGTGCCCGGCTTGATGGAGGAGGCCGGAGAGATGTGGTCGGTGGTGACCGAGTCGCCCAGCTTCGCCAGGACACGGGCGCCCTTGATGTCGGAGACCGGCTCCGGCTGGGTCGGCATGCCGTCGAAGTACGGGGCCTTGCGGATGTAGGTGGAGTCCTCGGCCCAGTCGTAGGTCTTGCCGGTCGGGACGTCCAGGTTCTGCCAGGCCTCGTCGCCCTTGAAGACGTCGGCGTAGTCGGCCAGGTACATCTCGCGGGAGATGGCGCCGGCGATGGTGTCCTCGATCTCCTGGGTGGACGGCCAGACGTCCTTCAGGAAGACGTCGTTGCCCTCCTGGTCCTGGCCCAGCGGCTGGGTCTCGAAGTCGAAGTCCATGGTGCCCGCGATCGCGTAGGCGATGACGAGCAGCGGGGACGCCAGGTAGTTCATCTTGACGTCCGGGGAGATGCGACCCTCGAAGTTACGGTTGCCGGACAGGACCGCGGTGGCCGCGAGGTCGTTGTCGTTGATGGCCGCGGAGACCTCGGCCGGGAGCGGGCCGGAGTTGCCGATACAGGTGGTGCAACCGAAGCCGGCGAGGTAGAAGCCGACGGCCTCCAGGTCCTTCCACAGGTCAGCGCGCTTGTAGTAGCCGTCGACGACCTGGGAGCCCGGAGCCATGATGGTCTTGACCCACGGCTTGGAACGCAGGCCCTTTTCGGCGGCCTTGCGGGCGAGCAGAGCGGCGCCGATCATGACGGACGGGTTCGAGGTGTTGGTGCAGGAGGTGATGGCGGCGACGCCGACCATGCCGTGGTCGACGGTGAACTCGCCGCCGGCGCCGGACTCGACCTTGACCGGGTTGGAACGACGGCCCGCGGAACCTTCGGCGGCGGACTCGCCGTGGCCCGGCCAGGCGGAGTTGTAGTCGTCGACGAGCATCTTCGGGTTCTCGGCCTTGTCGCCGGAGTCGGCCTGGGCCTCGCCCTCGGCGCCCATCTTCTCGGCGGCCGGGGAGCGGTCCTCGGCGACCGGGGAGTCGGTGAAGTCGTTGAGCTGCTCGCGGAAGGTGGTCTTGGCCTCGTTGAGGAGGATGCGGTCCTGCGGGCGCTTCGGGCCGGCGATGGACGGAACGACGGTGGAGAGGTCCAGCTCGAGGTACTCGGAGTACTCTGCCTCCGGCGCGTCCTGCTCCAGCCACATGCCCTGGGCCTTGGCGTAGGCCTCGACGCGGGCGATGTCCGCCTCGTCACGGCCGGTCAGGTGCAGGTACTTGATGGTCTCCTCGTCGATCGGGAACATGGCGGCGGTGGAGCCGAACTCCGGGGACATGTTGCCGATGGTGGCGCGGTTTGCCAGCGGAACGGCCTTGACGCCGTTGCCGTAGAACTCGACGATCTTGCCGACCACGCCATGCTTGCGCAGCATGTCGGTGATGGTCAGGACCACGTCGGTCGCGGTGACGCCGACCGGGATGTCGCCGGTCAGCTTGAAGCCGACGATGCGCGGGATGAGCATGGAGACCGGCTGGCCGAGCATGGCGGCCTCCGCCTCGATGCCACCGACGCCCCAGCCCAGGATGCCTAGTCCGTTCTGCATGGTGGTGTGGGAGTCCGTGCCGATGCAGGTGTCCGGGTACGCCACGCCGTTGTTGTCGAAGACGACGCGGGACAGGTACTCGATGTTGACCTGGTGGACGATGCCGGTTCCCGGCGGGACGACCTTGAAGTTGGAGAAGTTCTCGGCGCCCCAACGCAGGAACTGGTAGCGCTCCTCGTTGCGCTGGTACTCGATCTCGACGTTCTTGTCGATGGAGTCCGGGCGACCGAAGGACTCGACGATGACGGAGTGGTCGATGACCATCTCGGCCGGGTTCAGCGGGTTGACGTCGTCCGGGTTGCCGCCCAGAGTGGAGACTGCCTCGCGCATGGTCGCCAGGTCGACGACACAGGGGACGCCGGTGAAGTCCTGCATGAGGACGCGGGCAGGGGTGAACTGGATCTCCTTGGACGGCTCTGCCGAGGCGTCCCAGTTCGCAATGGCCTCGATGTGCTCGGTGGTCACGTTCTTGCCGTCTTCGGTGCGCAGCAGGTTCTCACCCAGCACCTTGAGGGAGTACGGCAGCTTCTCCATGCCCGGCACGGCGTCGAGGGCGAAGTAGTCGTACGACTTGTCGCCAACCTCGAGGGTGCGCTTGGCGTCGAAGGAGTTCAGGCTTTCAGTCACTCTTCTGCTCCAATTTCTCGGTTTCTGGTACGTCTTAAACGCGTGAACGTCATGTCCGTCGCCACCCACGTCGGGGGAGGCGGGCACGCGTCTGGTTCACACCCATTAAGTGTAGGTAGTGGCCCAAGCGTTTGTCCGGCAAGAATAACAGTACGCACGTTCTGTTATCCATATTGGCGCGTCGTGGCGAGTCTTTCCACCCCCAAAAGGATGCCCCCACTAGCCTTGGCGACATGATTTCCCAGCATATTGCCGTCGACGACCTCGCGGCTGACCTTGCCGACGACGCCGTCGCGTTCACCCCGGAGGCCCCCGTCGACGCGGCGCTCGCGAGCCAGCTCTCTTCACTCCTTCTGGGGGCGGAAGGGCCGGCGGGCCGGACCGGGTACATCGTCGCGGGTCCCGGCTCGGGTGCGGAGCTGCGTGACGTCGGCCAGGCGGCGCTCGATCACTCCGCCGGTTCGCTGGAGACGGTGATAGTCCGCGGCCCGGATTCCGTCGCCATGGTCAGTCAGTCCCTGTCGCGCGCGGAAATCGAATCCACCCAGGGGCAGCTGCTGGCATTCCCGGACTACGTGGAGGGGCTCGGCCACCTGCTGCTCCAGCTGGACACGCAGGCGGGCGGGGGCGGGCAGTGGCTGCCGTTCTTCGTGCTGACGCTCGCCGCAGTCGTTGCGATCGTCGTGGTCACCTATGCCTCCGCCGCCCAGGTCAAGCGAAAGCGCTTGACGGGGCCGTAACCTGGCCGTGACCTACCGTGCAGAAAGTGAGGAAGGTCACGCGTTGGGTTCGTTCCGCGGGTTCCCGCAGGTCGCCGGGCCTAAATTCGTCATGTCTGGACACTTAACCTTGGGGTGCGTGTGGTTCCAGATGCGGGGAATATAACAAGTGGATTAAGGTGCGGGTGTCGGCTCACGAGTCGACCGACAACTCCTGAGTGTCATGGTTGAGATCTTTACTCTTGTCGTGCCACCGGAATTTCCGGAGGCGCGGTACGGGTGAGATCGCGGAGAACGACGCACGGGCATGTGGGGAAGCAGGCCAGGCGCGGAGAAGGCCAGGGCATTCGACGAGTGGTCGGAATCGTGAGTCACCTCTGTCCGTATCCACTTCACATCACCACTGCCGACACTGATGGGGTGTCAACCGAGAAGCCTTGACGACGAGAACGCGTCAGGCGGATTTCCTCTACGTAGGGTCATTCGCGTGCCCTGAGGCGCTCTCGCTCGCTCCTGCCGTGGTCGATCCATGCCGAAAACTGGTGTGCCGGTCGACGAACCACGGGCGGGACGGTCGGCCCCCGGTCCGACCACACCCCTCATCGCAGTCGTCGGCGGGAGGAGAACCCCCGTGTCCCTGCCTACTCGCACTGTCGCTCATGCAGCACGCCGACGCGTTTTCACCGCGTCTGTCGCAGTCGTCATCGGCCTCGGCGTCGGGTCGACGATGACTCCTGCGCTGGCGTCGCCGACCGACGACATTTCCAGCCTTGTCCGCCAGGTGTCCACCGCTCAAAATGACCTCGACCGTCTCGAACTCATTCTCGGCTCCCTCCGCGAAGAGGTGAACCGTAAGCTCGTCGACCTTGACGACGCCCAGGGCGCGGCCGAACAGGCCCGGCAAGGGGCCGCCGACGCGGAGGATGAGCTGACCGGCTCCCAGTCGGAGCTGGAGGTGGCGCAGGCCCGGCTCGACGAAATCGCCCGTGCCGCCTACCGCCAGGGAGGCGGCACCTCCGCCGCCGGCCTCACCGGTGACGACGCCACCCAGGACGCGCTCGACCGACGCACTTTCCTGCGCCAGCGTGCCGACGAACAGCAGCGCGTCGTCGATGAGCTGGATCACGCACGAACGGAGAGCGCGAACTCCGAGTCCCGGGCGCGTGCGGCGGCTGAGCTTGCCGACGCCCGCGCGGCCGCCGCCATCGCGGCCGAGGAGCAGGCCCAGGCCAGCCTCGCGGAAAACAGCGCCGAGTTGGAGAAGGCTCTGGCAGAGCGTGACGCCCTGATTCGTCAGCGCGACGAGGCCCAGGCGGAGCTCGACGCCCAGCGCCGCGTGGAACCCGCAGAGGAGCCCGAGGAGGCGGCGCCGGCGCAGGTTATCGCCGGTGACGCTGAGGGATCGGGTGTGGAGGTCGACGCTGCGGTCGCCGCCGTCGACGAATCGCCGGCCACCGCGGCGGCAGCGATGGTGGCGGCGTCGCAGCCCGAGCACGAGTCGCTGGCCGATCCCTATGTGCCCCTGGCGCTCACCGACGGTGGGGAAGCCGTCGGCGGAGACGATGAGGCGTTGGTCGAACAGCCCGGAATCGCCGCCCGGCAGGCGCCGCAGGTGCGCGCCGCGGCTGATTCGGCGGAGTTCACCCTCGGCGAGGAGTCGGACGCCCCCGCCGCGGAGGAACCCACCGAGGTCCCCGTCGAGCAGGTGGCCGACCAGTCGGAGACCCAGGCGCCGGCCGGCGGCTCCTCGACCAGCCTCGTCACCGAGGTCGCCCAGTTCCTGGGGGCCATCCCCGCCACGGAGTCGGCGGCCACGGAGGGCCAGCCCGCCACCGGCGGCACCAGCAGCAGTCTGAACGTGGGGGACTTGCAGACCGTCCTCCCGGAGATCGACACCGCCGAGAGCGTCACCGACGCCGCCGCCGGGCTGGTGGAGCCGGGAGCGGACGCGCGTATTGAGGCCGTCATCGCCCGTGCCGAGTCCCAGCTGGGCACCCCGTACGCCTGGGGCGGCGGCAACGCCGCCGGCCCGACCGCCGGTATCCGTGACGGCGGCACCGCCGACTCCCACGGCGACTACAGCAAGGTCGGCTTTGACTGCTCGGGCTTCACCCTCTTCGCCTTCGCCGGTGCGGGCATCTCCCTTCCGCACTACACCGGTTACCAGTACCAGCGGGGCGAACAGGTGGACCCGCAGGACATGAAGCGCGGTGACCTCATCTTCTACGGCCCCGGCGGTGATCAGCACGTCGCCATTTACCTGGGTGACGGCATGATGATCGAGGCCCCGTCCTCCGGTGGCGTAGTCCAGACGACCCCGGTTCGCTGGTCAGGCATGTCCCCGTACGCGGTCCGGCTCATCTAACCCCGGTTTTCGGGCAGGCCGCCAGCCTGACTCTATGGATCCACCGAAAGTTGGTAACCTAAGCGCATGACCGAGAACCGTGAATATGATGCTGTCCTGGTCCTGTCCTTTGGCGGGCCGGAGCGTAACGAGGATGTCGTCCCTTTTCTGCGCAACGTCACCGCCGGCCGGGGGATTCCGGACGAGCGCCTGAAGCAGGTTGGGGAGCACTACTTCCACTTCAACGGGCGTAGCCCGTTGAACGACCTCAACCTGGAGATCATCGTCAACCTGAAGGCTGAGCTGCTGGCCCGGGGATTCAACCTTCCGGTTTACTTCGGCAATCGCAATTGGCACCCCCTGGCCAACGACACCGCCGAAAGGATCGCCGCCGACGGCCACCGCAACGTCCTGGTCTTTGCTACGAGCGCCTGGGGAGGATACTCCGCCTGTCGGCAGTACGACGAGGACATCCAGAAGATGCGCGAGCACCTGGCGGCCCGGGGCCTGCCGGAGGTCACATTCACCAAGTTGCGTCAGTTCTACGACCACCCGACCTTCATCGAGATCATGGCGGAGGCGGTGCGCGAATCCTTCGCGGAGGTTCCCGCTGAGCGCAGGGAGGCCACCCGCATGCTCTTCACCGCCCACTCCGTTCCGACCAGGGCGGATGAGGAATCGGGCCGCTCCGGCGACAAGAACCTCTACTCCAGGCAGGTGGAGGAGTCGTCCCGGCTGATCGCCGCGGCCGCGGGCGTCGAGAAGTACGACGTCGTCTGGCAGTCACGCTCCGGCAACCCCGCCACCCCGTGGCTGGAGCCGGACATCGTCGATCACACCGAGGAGATCGCCGCCTCCGAAGGCGTGAAGTCGGTCGTGGTGTGCCCGGTCGGCTTCATCTCCGATCACATGGAAGTCATCTGGGATCTCGACACTGAACTCCAGCAGGCCGCGGACGCCATTGACGTCACCGTCCACCGCACCAGGACCGCGGGCCCGGACAAGCGCTTCGCGCGGATGATCGTGGACAACATCACCGAGCAGATCGAGGGCACGCCGTGGGCGGGCCTGGGCGAGGTCACCGTCTCCGGGGCCACCGTCAACGGCGCCGCCTGCGCCCCGGGCTGCTGTTCCCAGCGCGACGAGGTCGCCGTGGGGGCTCAGCGGGAGAATTCGGCGACGCAGTAGGTCACCCCGGCCATGCGGGCGGTCCGGATGTGACGCCACAGGCCCAGCAGTTGGGGGTCAAGCGAGTGGTCACCCATCCGGGCCGTCACCGTTTCCACGATCGCCGCGACGCGATCCGCGCGGGCGAACAGCTTGGCCGCCCGCGCCGGCACCGCTGACGGCAGTCCGGGGGTGTCGTAGAAATCCGAGAGCGCGCCGACGGTCAGACGGGGATTGGCCAGCGCGTCGGTGCGGTAGCCCAGGGCTTCGATCATGCGGGCCGCCCGTTCGGTCGCCTGGGTGAGCAGCGCGTCTGCCTCACCGGGGCTCACCCATGCCGCGGCCGGCAATGGGTGGGTATGGGTGAACCAGTGCCAGCGGGTCGTGGTCGCGTCAATCTCCGGTACCAGAACGTGGGCGTGCTCGCGGTCGGCGTCCCGGACGATGACGGCGCCCGCCCCGTTGGTCGACGCCATGGCGGCGGCCTCCGACCCGGCCGGCAGCGCAATCGCCTCGCCGGGACCGGCGAGGACCAGGCGCACGACCGGTTCCTCGCTTTTCAAGTCGGCGACGGCACGGAGGCCGGCGAGCATGTCGGTGAGCGGGCGGGCGTCGGCAAGCTCCTGGCTCCCGCCGAGGTCGCGCAGCGCGTCCAGGAGGTCGTCGGTGCTTTCGTGGCCGTACAGCCACGCGCCCAGCCAGACGGCGGTGTTCTGCAGAGGGGACCAGACTTCGGCGCGCATATCCATGGCCGGTGAGTCTAGTGGCTAGACTCTCCGGCCATGAACAGGTACTCAGGCGACATCTTCTCCGGTCACAAGCGCACTCGTCCCGTCGAGTATCCGATCCTGCCGGCGCAGCCCGGCCTCATCATCGAGGTGTTCGGCGAGGACTTCGTGGGCGCGGTCGTGGAAACGCTGAAGACCCACGAGGGAGATCTGGTCCGGCTGGAGGACCGGCACGGTCGCACTCGGCTGTTCCAGATGATTCGCGGCGGTTTCCTCCACGAAGGCAAGCGTGTGAGCTTGACCCGGCACGTGCAGAAACAGGCGCCGCGCCGCTCCAACTCAGGCTCCCGACGCGTGGAGAACGTCACTGCCAAAGTGGCGATGCCCTCGCGCATCTGGGTGGAGGGACTCCACGACGCCGCGATCGTCGAAAAGGTGTGGGGGCATGACCTCCGCGTGGAGGGCGTGGTCGTGGAATTCATCGAGGGCCTGGACAACCTCCCGGACCGGCTGGCCGAGTTTCAGCCCGGCCCGGGACGCCGGGTGGGAGTGCTGGCGGACCACCTCGTGGAGGGGTCGAAGGAGTCGCGGCTGACCGAGTCCCTCGGGCCCGACGTTCTCGTGACCGGCCACCCCTACATCGATATCTGGGCGGCGGTGAAACCGGAGCGCCTGGGCCTGCGGGCGTGGCCGGAGGTGCCCTACGGGGAGGACTGGAAGACGGGCATCTGCCGGCGGGTGGGCTGGTCGGACCCCAAGGAAGGGTGGAGCCGGGTCTACAGCGCGGTGAACAGTTTCCGCGACCTCGACGCCACCCTGATCGGGGCCGTCGAGCGCCTCGTCGACTTCGTGACCACCCCAGAACTCTCAAAGGCCGATCTTCTTTAGTTTCTGCAGGTAGCCTGGCAGGTGTGGGAGCCCTTATCTGGTTGATCGTTGCCATTGTCCTGGCGCTGCTCGAACTGGCGGCCGGGGAATTCACGCTGCTGATGCTTGCCGGGGCGGCGTTGATCACCTCCGGCGTCGCGGTGGCGGACATCCCCCTGTGGGCCGAGGTCATTACGTTTTCGATCAGCGCTCTCGGGTTGCTCGTCTTCGTGCGCCCGGCGCTGAAGAAGCGGATGAGACGACCGGGACAGCTGGAAACCTCCGACCGGCGCCTGGTGGGGCACACCGCCGAGGTCCTGGAGGATGTTTCGGGCGACGGCGGCCAGATTCGCCTGGAGGGCCACATCTGGTCCGCCAAGGCGTTGGATCCCACCGTCTCGTTCGTTGAGGGCGAGACCGTCACAGTCGTCAGCATCGACGGCAACACCGCCGTCGTGTGGAAGGGGCCCTAACCTCATGACCGGATTGATAGTCCTACTTCTCATACTCGTTTTCGTGGTCATCATCGTCATCAAGTCGATTGTGGTCATCCCGCAGGGTGAGGCGGCCATCGTCGAGCGCCTCGGCAGTTACACCCGCACCATCTCCGGCGGCATTTCGCTGCTGATTCCCTTCATCGACCGGGTCCGCGCTCGCGTGGACACCCGCGAGCGCGTCGTTTCCTTCCCGCCGCAGGCGGTGATCACCCGGGACAACCTGACAGTGGCCATCGACATCGTCGTCACGTTCCAGATCAACGACGCCGCCCGCGCCGTCTACGGGGTGGACAACTACATATACGGTGTCGAGCAGATCTCCGTCGCCACCCTGCGTGACGTCGTCGGCGGAATGACCCTGGAGGAGTCGCTCACCAGCCGTGAGACCATCAACCGTCGTCTGCGCGGTGAGCTGGACGCGGCAACAGGCAAGTGGGGCATCCGCATCAGCCGGGTCGAGCTCAAGGCCATTGATCCGCCACCGTCCATCCAGCAGTCGATGGAGATGCAGATGAAGGCAGACCGCGAGAAGCGCGCCATGATCCTCACCGCCGAGGGGCGCCGCGAGTCCGACATCAAGACCGCTGAGGGCGAGAAGCAGGCCCGCATCCTCTCGGCCGAGGGCGAGAAGCACGCGGCCATCCTCAAGGCCGAGGCCGACCGCCAGGCCTCCATCCTCAAGGCCGAGGGTGACCGCGCGGCCCGCTACCTCAACGCCCAGGGCGAGGCCCGGGCCATCCAGAAAATCAACGCGGCGATCAAGGCCTCGCAGGTCACGCCCGAGGTGCTGGCCTACCAGTACCTGGAGAAGCTCCCCGAGATGGCCGACGGCCAGGCGTCGACGATGTGGATGATCCCCTCGCAGCTGGGTGACACGCTCGAGCAATTCGCCAAGTCCTTCGCCACCAAGGATGAGCAGGGGGTCTTCCGCTACGAGCCGCCGCAGGTCGATGACGCGACCCGCCGGATGGCGCAGCCGGAGGAGGACACCGACGAGTGGTTCAACACCGAGTCCTCGCCGGAGATCGCCCGGGCCGTGGCGGCCGCCAACGCCGTCGCCAACAAACCGATCGACCCGGAGGTCCACGAACTCGCCGCGCAGGCGGATGAGGCGGCGGGCGCCACGCCACGGTCCTCGGCCGCCACGGCGCCGGAGCTGGAACAGGCGCGGGGCGAGTCCCTTCCGGCCCAGGAGTCGCTCCGGCGCGAGGAGGAGTTCTAGCGCGTCTGCCCGGCCAGGGTGAGCAGGTTGACCACCAGCTTCCAGCCGGCCTGCTCGGCCTGCCACCCGGCGGCCTGCAGACGTTGGGACATCGCCTGCTTGGAGATGCCCAGCTCCGCGGCCGCTTCATTCTGGTTCAGCCCGGAGCGCACCAGCGACGTGGCCTCCCGGCCCTCGACGGTGCGCTTGGCCAGCACGTGGGACATGAGAAGAAACGCCGCGGAAATGTCCTCCCCGAGAGTACCGGCGTGGGGAGAACGAACACGTGCCTTGACCACGCCCGCTCGGCCACCCGCGCCCAGCGCGACGGTGGCGGCGTCCTCGGCCCATTCCGCGGTGTCGACGCCGATACCGATGGCCCATGAACCGTCGGACAGGAGGGCCATCACGACGTTGGCCAGGGTCTCGGGATCGTCGACGGTGGAGCGGATGTCCTCGACTCCGAGTAACTCGAATCCGGCGACCCCGTCAAGTCGCGAAAGCGCTTCGGCGGAACGGCGGACCAGTTCGGCCCGTCGTCGTTCCCGCCCCCGGTAACGTGCATGGATGGCCAACATGGAATCCATCCTATCGGTGGTCTAGCGTTTGGACTTGACCGGGGTGGCCGCGTCGAGAATGAGCCCGGTCACGCCGAGCAACGCCAGCGCCACAGTGATGACGATGATGACGGGATCCGCCTCTCCGGTGAGTGTGTCGCCGAAAAGCACGACGGCAATCGTGCCCGGCGCCGATCCGAAGAAAGTGGCGACGGTGAAGGGCAGCAGCCTGATCGACGTCAGGGCGGCGGTGTAGTTCATGATCGAGAACGGCACGCCGGCGATCATCCGCAGACTCAGGACGGCCACCCAGCCGCGCCGCTCAAGGTGCTCGTTGACGCCGGCGACCGCCGGGTGCGTGAGGTACGGGCGAATCCAGTCCCCGACGAAGAACCGGACGACCGTCAGGCTCAGAGCCGCCGAGGCGGCCGTGGCGGACAGGGCGAGGGCAATTCCCGTCCACGGTCCGAACAACACCCCCGCGGAGAGGGTCAAGATGGTCCTGGGGACGGGAAGCTGGGTGATGACCACGTAGGCGGCCCAGAAGGCGACCGGGAACCAGGGACCTGCCGTCCCCGCCCAATCCCGCAGCGTGGACAGGGGCGGGACGTCGAAGGTGATGACGACGAGCACCGCCAGCGTCACTGCCAGGGCGACGGCGAGCTGCTTGGCGCGGGGCCAGGCACGGATGCGGGAGATCGCGTCCTGCGCGACTGAGGCGAGGAAGGATCGGAGGCTCCGCAGTGATGTCATCATTCTGATTCTAGAAGGTGTCCCGACGCGGCCCGCGTGGCGACGCGCGTCGGCCCGCGGACGCTTCGATGCTGCCTAGGCAAGCCTATGGCTCGTGGTCAGTTAATCAATCAATCCCTAAGCTGAAACGGGTAAAACCCGATCAATCAGAGGAGCAGACCATGAGCGACCTTCGCAGCGACCATGGCCCGCACCCGTACACCCTCAACATTGACGAGGCTACCCGCGCCAACGACGCCTTCCGCGACACACTGTGGACGGGCAGGCTCCTCCAGATGACCGTCATGGCCATTCCGGCTGGGGGGGGTGAGATCGGCGCCGAGATTCACGACGGTCACGACCAGTTCCTTCGATTGGAGCAGGGTAGGGCCCGGGTCATGATCGGTGAGGGCCCGGAGAACCTGGCCATCGACAGGATCGTCGGGGACGATGACGCGGTCTTCGTCCCGGCACGCAAGTGGCATAACCTCGTCAACGAGTTTGACGAGCCGGTGAAGCTCTACTCGATCTACGCGGCGCCGGAGCACACCCACGGCACCGTCCACGAGACCAAGGCCGAAGCCGACAAGGAGTAGTGGCCGCGCGGGGCCCGGCTGACGGAACAGTGATTCTGCCGGCCGGGTTTTTCTGTTTCCGAAAAAGGGGGTCGGGCGAACCTGCCACTTCAGTGGACGGAAAGCCGAGCCTGGGCGAGGCCAGGTCGTTTCAGGCGAGGGGGTCATCAAGGAAAACGGAGAAATCCCGCCTCATCGTGTCGATGAGACGGGATTTCATTCTGTGCCCGGAGGGGGACTTGAACCCCCACGTCCGTTAATAGGACACTAGCACCTCAAGCTAGCGCGTCTGCCATTCCGCCACCCGGGCTTCGGGTGTTGTATCCGTTCCGGGCACTGCCTTGCGGCGCGCTCCGTTGCGGTACTTGCAATAATTTAGCCCGAACCCCGGAAGGACACAAATCGCCTGGCCAGAGAGTTACATCGATGTCGTTCGAGGGGGCAGCCTGGGTCTCGGATCGGGGGTTTCGTGTACAACGGGGACATGAGCTACTCCTACGCACAAGACGCACGTTTTCCCGGTCCGGATCCGTACGCGCCGCTGAAGGTTCTCCCGGAGTTCACTCTCACGTCCACCGATCTGGAGGACGGGGCGGAACTCGACGAGAAACTGCGGGCGCCGAAGTCCGTCTCCCCGCAGCTGTCCTGGTCGGATCTTCCGGAGGGCACCAAGTCCCTCGCGGTGACCTGTTTCGATCCGGACGCACCCACCGGCTCCGGCTACTGGCATTGGGCGGCCTTCAACATCCCAGTGGACGTCGCGGAGCTGCCGTCGGATGCCGGCGCCCTGGCCGACCTCGGGGTCGGGGCCGTCACCCTGAGCAACGACGCCGGGGAGCGACGCCACTACGGCGCCAACCCCCCGGCTGGTCATGCCCCGCACCGGTATCTTTACGCGGTCCACGCGGTCGACGTCGAGGAGCTCGACATCGACCCAGAGTCGACGGCCACGGTGCTCGGTTTCAACCTCTACTTCCACAGCATCGGCCGTGCCGTGCTGTGGGGATGGTACGAGGCCACGGAGTAACCCGTTAGTCGCGCCACTCCAATTTCCTGCCCACGGCCTCAGAGATGTTGCTGAGGCCGTGGGCCCTGACCTGCTCGGCCAGGCCGCGGTGGACGTCGCGCATCCATTCCGGGCCCTGGTAGATCATCGCCGTGTAGCCCTGGAGCAGCGTGGCTCCCGCGCCGATGCGCTCCCAGGCGTCGCGGGCGTCGGAGATGCCCCCGGAGCCGACGAGGACCAGGCGGTCGCCGACACGCCCGTACAGACGATCCATGACCTCCAGCGCGCGGGCGCGTACCGGGGGGCCGGAAACGCCGCCGGCGCCCAGCCCCGATGTGTCAGATTCCAAGCCCTCCCGGGAGATCGTCGTGTTGGTCGCGACGATGCCGTCCAGCCCGATTTCCAGGGCCAGGTCGGCCACGGCGTCGACGTCCTCGTCGGCCAGGTCGGGGGCGATCTTGACCAGGACCGGGCATTCGGCAGCGGCCTGCACGGCCGTCAGGATGGGCCGGAGGGACTCGACTGCCTGCAGGTCGCGTAGGCCGGGGGTGTTGGGGGAGGAGACGTTGACCACGAGGAAATCCGCGAGGTGGCTGAGCTGGCGCGTCGACGCCACGTAGTCTCCGACCGCCTCCTCGGCGGGGGTGATCTTGGTCTTGCCGATGTTGATGCCGACGACGTCGCCGTAGCGGCGAGCCTCGAGGTTGCGGGCCGCCTGCGAGGCGCCGCGGTTGTTGAAGCCCATCCGGTTGAGCAGAGCCTTGTCCGGCTTCAGGCGAAACAGTCGGGGGGCGGGGTTGCCGGGCTGCGCCTGGGCGGTGACAGTACCGAGTTCCGCGTAGCCGAAGCCTAGCGGCGACCACACGTCCGGGGCTGCGGCGTTTTTGTCGAAGCCGGCGGCCAGGCCGAGCGGGCGAGGGAAGGTGGTGCCGAGGACCTGCTGGGACAGGACCGGATCCGTGACCGGCAGGATCGCACCCAGGCCGCGGTTGAGTGGCCCGGTCTTCTGCAGGGCCCCGAGACACACGTTGATGATCTCGTGGATGCGTTCCGGCGGAATCCGGAACATGACGTTGAGTGCTGCCTGATACAGACGGGACATGGGCGGTCTCCTTGGGGCTTATTCGGCGGGACTGACGATCTGCAGGCCCTCGCCGGTGGCGGAGGCCACGACGACGGAGCCGTCGGTGGTGGCGCGGATGTTTTGGGCGTCGGCGAGTGTGGGGAAGCGCTGCGTCTCCACGGGCACGCCGTCGGCGATGCGGTAGCCGATGGCCTCATTCTCCGCGGTCGAGGTGACCCATGCCAGCTCGCGGGCGGGATCCCAGGCCGCGCCCCACGGGCTGGCCTCGGTGGGGGCGGTCTGCTGCAGGCGGATCGCGGCCTCGTAGCCGTAGACCGCGATCTGCGGACCCATGGTGTCGGCGGCGATGACCAGGCCGTCGGCGCCCGGGGCGATCTGTCCGACGCCCAGACCGACGCGCAGGGTGCCGCCCTGGCGGTTCTTGTCCAGTTCGATGTTCTGGATGATGGTCGTCTCACGGTTGGTGCGGACGACGGATTCCGTGCCGTCGGCGCGCGGGACGGTGATGAGCTGGTCGGTGGCGTCCTCGACGCGGATCGTCTTCGGGTCCGCGTCCTCCCGGTAGATGGTGACGTTGGAGGCCTCGCCGTTGGCGACGACGAGCATGTTGTCGGCCAGCGCCGCGGTGGTCGCCGGGTCCTCCAGCTGGCGGACCCGCTCATCGGCGGGGGAGTCCGCGGGGATGATGCGCACGGTGTCGCCGCAGGCCAGGACAAAGTCAGCCGACCCTTCGTTGAGGTCACCGCAGGAGGGGTCGATCTCGACGGTGGTCGCCTCATCATTGCGGAGCTGGTCGACGGTGCCGATGGTCAACGCACCCTCGGTGCGGTAGGCGAGTACGTCGCCGACGGCGACGAGGTCGGTGATCGGCTGGCCCACCGCGATGACCTCGCCGGCGGGGTTCTCGGACTCCGGGGACGCCGCCGGGGTGGCGTTACCCATTTCCGGGGCCGGGTCGGGGGAGGAGCCCTGCTGGCAGGCGGTCAGAACCAGGGCGGAGGCAACGATGGAGCCGGTGACGGCTCGACGGATTCGGGAATACACACCGGTTAAGCCTACTCGGTGGCATGGCGCGAAAGTTGTAGGGTGTTCCGGGTGACTACGACCTACATTGCAGCATCAGACGCTGCCTCAGCAGCCGGGGAGATGATGTCCTGGAGCCAGGTCATCGTCCTTTCCATCGTTCAGGGACTGACGGAGTTTCTTCCCGTCAGCTCCTCCGGGCACCTCCGCATCATTTCCGAGCTCTTCTGGGGCCAGGACGCCGGAGCCTCCTTCACCGCCGTGATCCAGCTGGGCACCGAGGCCGCGGTGCTGGTCTACTTCGCCCGGGAGATCTGGCAGATTCTCACCGGGTGGTTCCGGGGCCTGGTGAACAAGGACGCCCGCGGGCAGGATTACAGGATGGGCTGGATGGTCATCGTCGGCACCATCCCGGTGGGACTCATCGGCTTCCTGTTCCAGGATCTGATCCGTGACCAGTTACGCAACCTGTGGGTCACCGCCACGGTGCTGATCCTGTTCTCCTTCGTCTTCATCGCCGCCGAGAAGTTCGGCAAGAAGCAGCGCACCCTGGAGGAGATGACGATGAAGGACGCGATCATCATGGGCCTGTGGCAGTGTCTTTCCCTCATTCCGGGCGTCTCGCGCTCCGGCTCCACGATCTCGGGCGGGCTCTTCCTCAACATCGACCGGGAGGTCGCCACCCGCTTCAGCTTCCTGCTCGCCATTCCGGCAGTGCTGGCCTCGGGCCTGTTCTCGCTGCCCGACGCCTTCGCCCCCCAGGCCGGCCAGGCCGCCACGGGGCCGATGCTCATCACCGGTGTGATCATCTGTTTCGTCCTCGGTTACGTCTCGATCGCGTGGCTGCTGAAATTCGTCGCCAACCATTCCTTCTCCTGGTTCGCGGCCTACCGCATCCCGGCCGGCCTGCTCGTGATGCTCCTGCTGGTGCTCGGCGTTCTGCAGCCGTACTAGGGTGACACCTATGCATTCCTGGCCTGAACCCGTTGTCCCCGCCGTTGCCGGCTCCCCGGTGCCACTGAAGCTGTACGACAGCGCTGATGAGATCATCAAGCCCGTCGACGGCTCCGGCCTTTACGTCTGCGGCATCACCCCGTACGACTCCACGCATCTGGGGCATGCGGCCACCTACGTCACCTTCGACGTCATCCACCGGGTGATGAGGGACAACGGGACCGACGTCCACTACGTCCAGAACATCACCGACGTCGACGATCCACTGTTCGAACGCGCGGAGCGCGACGGCGTCGACTGGCGGGAGCTGGGCGATTCCCAGATCGACCTGTTCCGCGACGACATGGCGGCGCTCGCCGTCATCCCGCCCCGCGACTACATCGGCGCGATCGAGTCCATCGACGAAGTCGTCGACATGGTGCAGAAGCTCCTCGACGCCGGCGCGGCCTACGTCGTCGACGACCCGGAGTACCCGGACGTCTACGCGTCCATCGGGGCGACCGCGGACTTCGGCTACGAGTCGAACTATTCCCGGGCGCAGATGGAGGAATTCTTCGCCGAGCGCGGCGGTGACCCGGAGCGCGTCGGCAAGCGGGATCCCCTCGACGCACTGCTGTGGCGCGCCCACCGGGAGGGGGAGCCGGCCTGGGAGTCCCCGTTCGGGGCGGGCCGCCCGGGCTGGCACATCGAGTGCTCGGCCATCGCGACCAACCGCCTGGGAGACTCCTTCGCCATCCAGGGCGGCGGTTCCGACCTGAAGTTCCCGCATCACGAGTTCTCCGCGGCGCACGCGGAAGCCGCTCACGATGTCGAGCGCATGGCCAACCACTACGTCCACACCGGCATGATCGGCCTGGACGGGACCAAGATGTCGAAGTCGCTGGGCAACCTCGTGTTCGTACACAAGCTCACCGCCGCCGGTCATGACCCCTCGGCGATCCGCCTGGGCATCTACGCGGACCACTACCGGCAGGACCGGGACTGGACCCAGGACCTGCTGGAGGAGAACGAGGCCCGCCTCGCCCGCTGGCGCCGGGCCCTGGCCACACCCGGCTCGCTTGCTGACGCCGAGGACACCGTCCGCCAGCTGCGTCAGCGCCTGGCCGACGACCTCGACACCGCGGGGGCGGTCGCGGTCCTCGACGCGTGGGCCGAACGCTCAGCCGCCGCCGTCGACCACGAGGATGAGGCCGCCGATCTCATCGCCTCCGCGACCGATGCGCTGCTTGGCGTGCGCTTGCGTGGATTTTGAGTGAGAATGGCCAGCATGACGATTCGTTCAGACTTCCAGTCGGATGTGGACCAGTTCATCGCCACCCTGACTGAGTTCGCCACCGGTTCCTACCTCCAGGAGGGGGAGACCGAGTTCTGGGAAGCCCCTTTCGACGCGAAGGCGCTGCCCGAGCTCAAGAGCATCCTCGAGAAGATGCTCGACGCCCTTGAGCTGCTGCCCGACGATCCGGACGGGGAGGCCCTGGCTACGGTGGTCAACGCATCCGTCGATCGGCTGCGCGCCTTCAACTCCCGGCACGAGGACGCGATCCTGGAGCCCGAGGAGTGGGAGGAGATCCAGGAACTCATCGTCGCCGCGGCCGGGGCCACCGGCGCCGATGACGAGGCGCTGGCGGAGTTGCCGAGCTTTGACGACTAGAAACAGGCTGCCGGCGGCCATCTTCTGGGACATGGACGGCACGCTGGTCGATTCCGAGCCCCTCTGGGGCATCGCCACCTTCGAGCTCAGCGAGAAGCTCGGCCGTCGCATCACCCCCGAGGTCCGTGAGAAGACCGTGGGCGGCAGTTTCGCCAACACGTTGTCGATTCTGTCGGAGTGGGCGGGGGTGGACGTCGAGTACAGCGTCGAGCGTCGCTGGATGTACGACCGCATGGCCGAGCTCATGGCCGGTCGGCTCGCACCCAACCCGGGGGTGCGTGAGCTGCTCGCCGAGCTCAGGTCCGCCGACCTGCCGATGCTGGTGACCACCAACACCGAGCGTGAACTCGCCGACCCCTCCATCGACGCCGTCGGCCGGGAGTTCTTCGTCGACTCCATCACCGGTGACGAGGTCACCCGGGCTAAGCCCTACCCGGACATGTATGTGGAAGCCGCCCGCCGCGTCGGCAGGCACCCCTCGGAGTGCCTGGTCTTCGAGGACTCCGTCGCGGGCATGACGGCCGCCGCGGCGTCCGGGGCGAAGGTGATCGGACTGTCCGATGATCCCCCTGCGGGTGTAGTCCCGATCCGTTCTTTGGCGGGGGAGATCGGCTTTGACGGTGTCTCTGCGCGGACGCTGGGGCAGTGGTGGGCTAGTCTTACTGACCGTGAAGAACTTTGACTCTCTGTTTGCCGAATTGACCGCCAAGGTTACCGAGCGCCCCGAGGGCTCCGGTACCGTCGACGCACTCGACAAGGGCGTGCATCATATCGGCAAGAAGGTCATCGAAGAGGCCGGTGAAGTGTGGATTGCCGCTGAGTACCAGTCCGACGATGAGCTCGCTGAAGAAATCAGTCAGCTGATGTACTGGACCCAGGTCATGATGGTCAAGCGTGGCCTGACCCTGGACGACATCTACAAGTACCTCTAAAAACCCCGGAGCACCGCACACATGATCACCATCGCAGTCCCCAACAAGGGGGCGCTGTCCGAAGCCGCCGTCGCCATCCTCAAGGAGGCCGGTTACAAGGGCCGCCGGGAGAAGGAACTCAACATCGTCGACACCGTCAACGACGTGGAGTTCTTCTTCCTTCGCCCGAAGGACATCGCCATCTACGTCGCCAACGGTCAGATCGACCTGGGGATCACCGGCCGTGATCTCGCCGGAGACTCACTGGCGGACGTGGAGGAGGTCCTCGAGCTGGGCTTCGGCGGCTCCACCTTCCGCTTCGCCGCCCCGAAGGACGAGACCTGGACCGTGCAGGACCTCGACGGCAAGCGAATCGCCACCAGCTACCCCAACCTGGTGCGCACCTTCCTGGCCGAGCACGGCATGAGCGCCGAGGTCACCCGCCTCGACGGCGCCGTGGAAATCTCCATCAAGCTGGGCGTCGCCGACGTCATCGCCGACGTCGTTTCCACCGGCAACACCCTGCGCGCCCACGGGCTCGCCCCCTTCGGCGAACCGATCGTCGACTCGGAGGCGGTCGTCGTCAAGCGCGCGGACCGGGAGCTCACCGATGAGGACCGCCGCGTCCTCGGCCGCATCCGCGGCATCCTCACCGCGCAGAACTACCTGATGATCGACTACAACGTCTGCCGCGACGACCTCGCGGCCGCCCAGGCCATCACGCCGGGCCTGTCCGGCGCGACCGTGTCCCCGCTGTCGCGGGAGAACTGGGTCGCCGTCCGCGCGATGGTGCCACGCAAGGAAGCCAACCACATCATGGATGAGCTCCACGCAGTCGGCGCCCAGGCGATCCTCGCCTCGGAGCTGCGGATCGCCCGCATCTGAGCCGGGGGCCGGTCTTAGGCCAGGGTTGGCTAAGGTGGAGGGGGTATCACTTCGATTGAGAAAGGGTCTCCCCCCATGACTGAGGTAGCCGGCACCCGTACCGAGGAGGATCTCCTCGGCACGCTGGAGGTTCCGTCCGAGGCGTACTACGGAATCCACACCCAGCGCGCGACGAACAACTTCCCGATCTCACGCACCACCATCAACCAGCTTCCGGACATGATCCGTGGCCTGGCGGCCGCGAAAAAAGCCGCCGCGCTGGCGAATTACCGCCTGCGCGTGCTGCCCAAGGAAAAGTGTGACGCCATCGTCTGGGCGTGCGACCGTATCTACTACGAGGGCCGGGCGATGAACCAGTTCCCGATCGACGTCTTCCAGGGCGGTGCGGGCACCTCGACCAACATGAACGCCAACGAGGTCGTCGCCAACCTCGCCCTCGAGCACCTCGGGTACGAGAAGGGCCGCTACGACATCATCAACCCCAACGATGACGTCAACATGAGCCAGTCCACCAACGACGCCTACCCGACGGGTCTGCGCATCGGCCTGTACTTCGCGCTCAAGCGTCTCAGCGAGGAGCTCGATGAGCTCGCGCAGTCCTTCCGCGCCAAGGGCGAGGAGTTCAAGGACGTCCTCAAGATGGGCCGCACCCAGCTGCAGGACGCCGTCCCGATGACCCTCGGCTCCGAGTTCCACGGCTTCGCCAGCACGCTGGAGGAGGAGGAGGCCGTCCTGCGGAACGCGGCCATGGCCCTGCTCGCCGTCAACATGGGCGCGACCGCCATCGGCACTGGCGTCAACACACCGCCGGGCTACCAGGAGGAAGTGGTCAAGGCGCTCGGCGAGGTCACCGGGCTCAACATCAAGGGCGCGAAGGATCTCATCGAGGCGACCAGCGACACCGGGGACTACGTCCACGCCCACTCCGCCGTCAAGCGCGCGGCCATCAAACTCTCCAAGATCTCCAACGACCTGCGCCTGCTGTCCTCCGGACCGCGCGCCGGCTTCAACGAGATCAACCTCCCGGCGATGCAGGCGGGTTCCTCCATCATGCCGGGCAAGGTCAACCCGGTCATCCCGGAGGTCGTCAACCAGGTCTGCTTCAAGGTCTTCGGCAACGACCACACCGTGACCATGGCGGCAGACGCCGGTCAGCTGCAGCTCAACGTCATGGAGCCGGCGATCGCCCAGGCGCTGTTCGAGTCCATCCGCTTCCTCACCGCCGCCTCCGAGACCCTGCGCTCGCGTTGCGTCGACGGCATCACGGCGAATGAGAACGTCACCCGCGGTTACGTGGAGCGTTCCGCGGGCATCGTCACCTACCTCAACCCGTTCATCGGTCACCACAACGGTGACCTGGTGGTAAGGGAGGTGCTCGAGACCGGGCGCAGCGTCCGCGAGATCGTCCTGGAGCGCAAGCTCCTGGACGTTGAGACCCTGGACCGTGTGCTGTCGAAGGAGAACCTGGTCAACCCGACCTTCGCCGGCAAGACCTACCCGGAAGGTCCCACCAACTAATCGGCCACGGCGCCGGTGAGAGCAAAATCACAGGACGGAGATGCCAGTGAGGGTCCGTACATGTCGCAGAATGGACACGTGCGGGCCTTTGGTGCTTTCATTCGGCCCCGACCTTCCCGGGCCGACAGCCGTCCGCCGGCCCGACTTTTGCGCTTATGCTTTTTGCGTAGTGATCCCCACCAGCCCTAAAGGAGCCCACGACCATGAAGTCCGACGTTCAGATTGCCCAGGAGCACACCCTGGAGCCGATCACCCGCATCGCCGACCGGGCCGGCATCCCGTCGGACGCGCTCATCCCCTTCGGCACCACCAAGGCCAAGGTCGACATCACCAAGCTCGACTGGGATCGCCCAAACGGCAAGCTGGTGCTGGTCACCGGCGTCTCGCCGACCCCGGCGGGAGAGGGAAAGTCGACCACGCTCATCGGCCTGACCGATGCACTGTCCATGCTGGGCAACAAGGCAGTGGTCGCGCTGCGTGAGCCCTCCCAGGGCCCGGTCATGGGCATCAAGGGCGGCGCCGCCGGTGGCGGTTACTCCCAGATCGTCCCCATGGAGGACATCAACCTCCACTTCACCGGTGATTTCCACGCCATCACCGCCGCCAACAACACCCTGGCCGCGCTGATCGACAACCACATCCAGCAGGGCAACGAACTGCGCATCGACCCGCGCCAGATCACCTGGCAGCGCTGCCTCGACGTCAACGACCGCGCGCTGCGCAACGTCGTCATCGGTCTGCGGGGCAAGGCCAACGGAATTCCCCGCGAGGACGGCTTCACCATCACCGCCGCCTCCGAGATCATGGCGATCCTGTGCCTGGCCACCGATCTGGCCGACCTCAAGCGTCGCCTGGGAGCCATCACCATCGGCTACTCCTTCGACGGCGCCGCCATCAACGCGGATCAGATCGGCGCCTCCGGCGCCCTGACCGCGCTGCTCAAGGATGCGCTCAACCCGAACCTGGTGCAGACGCTCGGCGGAACCCCGGCGTTCGTCCACGGAGGCCCCTTCGCCAACATCGCCCACGGCTGCAACTCGCTCCTGGCCACCGGTGCGGCCCTGAAGTACGGCGACATCGTGCTCACCGAGGCCGGTTTCGGCTCCGACCTCGGCGGCGAGAAGTTCTTCGACATCAAGGCCCGTTTCGGTGGGCTCGACGTCGCCGGCGCCGTCGTCACCGCGACCATCCGCTCCATCAAGTACAACGCCGGCGTCAAGAAGGACAAGCTCACCGAAGAGAACGTTGAGGTGCTGGAGCTGGGCGTCGCCAACCTGGCCCGCCACGTGGAGAACATCCGCAAATTCGGCGTTAACCCGGTTATCGCCCTGAATCTCTTCGCCACCGACACCGACGCCGAGCGGGCCTGGATGAAGCAGTGGGCCGAGGATTTCGGCGTCCAGCTGGCCGAGGCCGAGGTCTGGGCCAAGGGCGGCGAGGGCGCGCTGGAACTGGCCCAGGTCGTCCTGGACAGCCTCGTCGAAGGCGAGTCGACGCCGCTCTACGATCCCGCCGAGGGCGTGCGCGCCTCCATCGAGACCATTGCACGCGAGGTCTACCGGGCCGGCGAGGTCAACTTCTCCTGGAACGCGGAGAAGGATCTGCAGCAGATCCTCGAGAACGGCTGGGACCAGTACCCGGTGTGCATCTCCAAGACCCAGTACTCCTTCTCGGACAACGCCGGCGAGCTCGGCGCCCCGACCGGGCACACCCTTCATGTGCGCAAGCTGATTCCGCGCACCGGCGCCGGCTTCATCGTCGCCCTGACCGGTGACGTGATGACCATGCCGGGGCTGCCGAAACGCCCCTCCGCCGAGAACATCGACGTCGACGAGGACGGCAGGATCTCGGGTCTGTTCTAACTCTCCTCGGCGTCTCCCTCGGCCTCGACCCGCTCATGCGCGTCGGCGGCGATGTCCTCGGCCGCTGATCCGGGCCAGCCCGGGTAGTCCGGGGGAGTGCCGCCGAATTCGGGGCACAGCGACTGGAAGCTGCACCAGCCGCACAGCTTCGACTTCTTCGGCCGGAAGGACCCGGCGCGCCCGTCGCCCTCGATGCGCGCCCAGAGATCGCCGAGGTCACGCTCGAAGTACTCCAGTTCTTCCCGGGAGGGCGCCAGGAACATCGAGTCAATGACCTTGACGTACATCAGACGCAGCTGGGCCGGGATCACGTCGAAGAGCCGCCAGTAGACCAGCGCGTAGAAGCGCATCTGAAACTTCGCCTCGTCGGAGAAGCGCGGCGAGGGCTTCTTGCCGGTCTTGTAGTCGACGACGCGGACCTCGCCGGTGGGGGCGACGTCGACGCGGTCGATGAAGCCGCGGACGGGCACACCGTTGGGCAGCACGGTGTTGACGTACATCTCGACCTCGTGGGCGTCGAAGCCCTGCGGGTTCTCCATCTCGAAGTAGCCGCGCAGGAGGGTCCGACACTCGATGAAGAATTCTTCGGTCTGCTCCGGCGGGACGAGTTCGAGCATCTCCTCGTCCTCCGCGCACATCTTCTCCCAGTTGGGCCTGATGCGCTTAACCGCCGCCGGATAGGTGCGTCGCGATCGTTCCCAGCCGTGCACGTCCTCGAGGCAGGCGTGCACGAGGGTGCCCCGGACCTGGGCCAGCGTCTTCGGCTCCGGCAACTTGTCGATCGCCCGGAGGCGGTACTTCAACGGGCACTGCTTGTAGTCGTTGGCTCGGGAGGGGGACAGGGCGATCGGTCGGGGTGTCATAGTGGGCTCAACCATAATCGGCGCGCGTGCGGGCGCGTATTTCCGGCGCTCACACGGGCCCGTGACGAGTAGTCCCGTGACGCGCCCCGCCGACGGTCCACGCGCGCTCGTGGCAGAGTTGAGCCCATGAACCTGACACCCGACGTTCGCCCCATCATCGACTTCATCGCCGCATCACCGAGTTCCTTCCACGCCGCGGAGGAGGTGGCGAAGGCCCTCGAGGCCGCCAGCTTCACCCGCCAGGACGAGACCGCCGAGTGGGAGGCCGCCGGCGGGCGTTACCTGGTCCGCGGCGGCGCGGTCATGGCGTGGTGGGTGCCGGACGTGGCCGAGCCACGGGGGTTTCGGATCATCGGCGCGCACACGGACTCTCCGGGGTTCTGGCTCAAGCCGAACCCGGAGTTCGATGCGCACGGCTTCCACCAGATCGCCGTGGAGGTCTACGGTGGCCCGATAATCACCTCCTTCTTCGACCGCGAACTCACCGTCGCCGGGCGAGTGCTGCTTGCCGACGGCTCCCAGCGTCTCGTCAACACCGGCCCCATCGCCCGCATCCCGCATCTGGCGCCGCACCTGGACCGCGATCCCAAGGTCGATCCGCAGACCTCGGTGCAGCCGATCACCCCGGCGCCGATCATGGGCACCATCGCCCGCACCCTGGGCGTCGACCGCAGCGACATCATCTCCCACGACCTCATCACCGCCGACGCCCAGAAGGGCGAGTTCCTCAATGACGCAGTGATGGCCGGGCGCCTCGACAACCTCTCCAGCGTCTACGCGGGGCTGCAGGCCTACCTGGGGGCGGTGGCGTCCGAGGAAGTCGGCGACGACGTCCTGGTCCTGGCCTTCTTCGACCACGAGGAGGTCGGCTCCGCCTCCGCCACCGGCGCCGCGGGCCCGATCCTGGAGGACGTGCTCGTGCGCACCGCCCGCGCCCTGGGCCGCGACGAGCGCCGGATGTACGCCGCCTCCTCCTGCGTCTCCGCTGACGCGGCGCATGCGGTGCATCCGAACTACGCCGGCAAGCACGACCCGACCCACCGCCCGCTGCTCGGCGCCGGCCCGGTGACCAAGTTCAACGCCAAACAGCGCTACGCCTCGGAGGCGTCCAGCGTCGCCCGGTGGGAAAACGCCGCCCGGGCCGCGGGCGTTCCGATCCAGCGCTTCGTCTCCCACAACGCGGTGCCGTGCGGATCCACCATCGGCCCGATCACCGCGACCCGGTTGGGCATCCCCACCGTCGACGTGGGCGTCCCGCTGCTGAGCATGCATTCCGCCCGGGAGATGGTCTCGGTCGGTGACCTGGAGAACTTCATTCGCGCCCTCCACGCCTACCTGGTCGATCTCTAGGCGGCGTTTCTCAGGCGCTGCCGCGCTTGATCGTCTCCCGCAGCAGCGTCAGCGCCCTGGTCGTGGTGCGGGCGAGAATCTCCTCCGGCGAGCCGTCGAACAGGTGCTTCTCCGTGCGGGTGTCCTCGCCGACGGAGACGGCGATCCACACCGTTCCGGCCGGCTGCCCGTCCTGGCCCTCCGGACCGCCCGCCCCGGAAACGGCCACGGCGGCGTCGGTGCGCAGCAGCTCGCGCACCCCCCGGGCCATCTGCAGGACGGCGGATTCCGTGATCACCGGAGCCCCCTCCGCGACACCGAGCACGTCGTACTTGGTGCGTGACTGGTAGGCGACCACGGCGCCGGCGTACCACTCCGAGGAGGATTCGGCGGCGGCCAGTTCGGCGCTCAGCGCCCCGCCGGTCAGGGACTCGGCGACGGCGACGGTCAGGCCCCGGGAGCGGGCGAGCCCGGAAATCGCCGCGGAGATGTCGGAGTTCTTCTCCTCAATTCCAGTCATGCCCGCCAGTTTATCGCTTGACCGGCCACGCAGCGAGGACATTTCCGCCGGCCAGGGCATTCACCGGGGCCACGTCGGGCTGCCGGGGCAAAACCGCAGGTGGCACACCGGGGGAACTGACCGCGCGCACCGCGCCCGCGCTAGGATGAGTCGATCCGCGAGAAAGGAACCCCGCATGGCCTACACCGGCCCCTTCCAGCCCGGCGACAAGGTGCAGCTGACCGACCCGAAGCGTCGTCACCTCACCGTCCGCCTGACCCCCGGCGCGAAAGAACACACCCACAAGGGCGCGATCGCCCATGACGACATCATCGGCAAGGACGAGGGGTCGGTGGTGGAATCCGCGCTCGGCACCGAGTACCTGTGCTTCCGTCACCTCATGGTCGACCATGTGCTGTCCATGCCGCGGGGCGCCGCCGTGATCTACCCGAAGGATTCGGCCCAGATTCTCGTTGAGGGCGACATCTTCATGGGCGCGCGCGTCCTGGAGGCCGGAGCGGGCTCCGGGGCGCTGTCGATGAGCCTGCTGCGCGCCGTCGGCCCGGAGGGCCACGTGTTCTCCTACGAGATCCGCGACGATCACCTTGACTACGCCGTGGCCAACGTCGAGGACTACTTCGGCGAGCGTCCGCAGTGGTGGTCGCCGCGCCTGGGCGACTTCGGGGAGATCACCCCGGAGGATCTCGGCGGCAAGGTCGACCGCGTCATCCTCGACATGGTCGAACCCTGGGAGTTCATGGAGACCGTCCGGGACGTGCTCATCCCGGGCGGCGTGTTCATGACCTACGTGGCCACCGTCCCACAGCTGATGAAGACCATGGAGAAGATCCGTGAGCTGCAGTGCTTCACCGAGCCGCGCGCGTGGGAGACGCTGCTGCGAGAGTGGAAGGTCGAGGGCCTGGCCACTCGCCCGGAGCACCGCATGAACGCCCACACGGCCTTCCTGGTGTGGACCCGCCGCCTGGCGGACGGGGTGACTCCGCCCCGCCCGCAGCGACGCGCGCGTCGATAGGCCCGGCGACTAGGCTCGTCAAGTATGGAGCCCGACACACCGAACAGCCAGAGCAGGGAAGCGACACTGGCCGCCCGCAACCGGCGGCTGGCGGAGACCCTGAAGAACTCCCGCGACAAGCTGCAGCAGCTCAACGCGCAGCTGGAGGAACTCGCGGAGCCGGCGAGCACCTACGGGACCTTCCTCGCCTACGGCCAGCGGCACCGGGAGGCGGAAATCCTCAACGCCTCCGGACACCGCCTGCGGGTGAAGATCTCGCCCTTCGTCAGCCCGAACAGCCTCAAGCCGGGCATGCGGGTGCGTCTCGGCGACGGTCTCATCATCGTCGAGGAGGGCGGTTACGAGGAGACCGGGGGATTGGCGCAGCTGATGGAGCGCATCGGCGAAGACCGGGCGATCGTGGCGTCGGCGAGCGGCGAGGAGAACGTCGTCTCCCTGGCCGAACCCCTGATGGACACCGCCCGTGCCGGCGACACGCTGCTGGTCGACACCAAGCTCGGCCTGGCCACGGAGATCATCGACAAGACCGAGGTCAACCAGCTCTCGCTGGAGGAGGTAGCCGACGTCGCCTGGGAGGACATCGGCGGCCTGGACGCGCAGATCGAGCAGATCCGCGACGCCATCGAACTGCCCTTCACCTACCCGGAGCTCTACCGCCGCTACGAGCTGCACCCGCCGAAGGGAATCCTGCTCTACGGCCCGCCGGGCTGCGGCAAGACGTTGATCGCCAAGGCGATCGCCAATCAGCTCGGCGGCGGCTCCAGCCACTTCCTCAACGTCAAGGGACCCGAGCTGCTCAACAAGTTCGTCGGCGAGACCGAGCGCCGCATCCGTCTGGTCTTCGAGCGTGCCCGCGACATCGCCGAGTCCGGCCAACCCGTCATCGTCTTCTTCGACGAGATGGAGTCGATCTTCCGCACCCGCGGTTCCGGCGTGTCCTCGGACATGGAGACCACCGTCGTGCCCCAGCTGCTCACCGAGCTCGACGGGGTGGAGTCGCTGAGCAACGTCATCGTCATCGGCGCCACCAACCGCGAGGAGCTCATCGATCCGGCCATTCTCCGCCCGGGCCGCCTCGACATCAAGATCCGCGTCGACCGCCCGGACCGGGAGGGCGCCCGCGACATCACGCGGCGCTACATCACCGGGCGGCTGCCGCTGGCGGCCACGCGCGAGGAGCTCGTCGACGCCACGGTCGACGCCCTCTTCGCCGACCGTCCCTACGTTCAGCTGCGCCTCATCGACGGCGGTGAGGTGACGCTGCACTACCGCGACTTCATTTCCGGCGCCATGATCGCCAACGTCGTCGACCGGGCGAAGAAACTCGCCATCAAGGAAACGGTGGGCTCGTCGCTCGCCGGTGAGGCGGAGGTGGCCGGCCTCACGGCCGAGCACTTGCGCGCCGCCGTGATCATGGAGCAGGACGAGTCCGAGGACCTGCCCAACACCAACGACCCGGACGCCTGGTCACGCATCTCCGGCGTCCGGGGTTCCCGCATCGTCGAGGCCCGCGTGCTCAGCTGAGCCCGCCCGGCCGACATCGGACGTCGGCCGTCGGTCAATTGAAAGGAACAAGGAAAACTGCATGGCCCGCTACCTGGGTACCGAAACCGAATACGGCATCACCTGCGAGGACCCGTCGATCTCGCCGATCGTCACCTCCACCCACGCGGTGGTCGCCTACGCCAGCCTGCACACCGGCGCACGTTCGCGGTGGGACTACGCCGGGGAGGCGCCGCTCAAGGACACCCGGGGCTTCGACCTGCGCCGCTACTCGACCACCCCGGTGGTGGACCCGGACGCGATCGGCGTGGCCAATGTCGTGCTGCCCAACGGCGCGCGCTACTACGTCGACCACGCCCACCCCGAGTACTCGAGCCCGGAGTGCGCCAACGCGTGGGACGCGATGGTCTGGGACGCCGCCGGCGACGTCATCCTCAACCAGGCCGCCCAGGACATCGCGGGGCTGTGGGAGAAGAAGCACTCGGTGCTCGCGGGACACGACCCGTGTCCGCCGCTGAAGTTCTACAAGAACAACGTTGACGGCAAGGGCGCCTCCTACGGCAGCCACGAGAACTACCAGTTCCTGCGCACCACCGACTTCGACGGCTTCGCCCGGGCGCTGATCCCGTTTTTCACCACCCGCCAGATCTACGCCGGCGCCGGCCGCGTCGGCATCGGACCCGCCGGGGAGGTCGACGGCTTCCAGATTTCCCAGCGCGCCGACTACTTCGAGCAGGAAATCTCCCTGGAGACGACGCTCAACCGCGGCATCGTCAACACCCGCGACGAGCCACACGCCGACTTCCTCACCTACCGCCGACTGCACGTCATCGTCGGCGACGCGAACATGTCGCAGTACTCCAACTTCCTCAAGCTGGGCGCCACCAGCCTGGTCATCGACGCGATCGAGGAGGGGGTGGACTTCTCGGATCTGCGGCTGAGGGACGCGGTGACGGAGCTGCGCCACGTCTCCCGCGATCTCGACTGCGTCCACGAGCTCGAGCTCGCCGACGGCCGACGGCTCACCGCGCGCGAGATTCAGCGGGAGTATCTGGCCCGCGTGACGCCGCGGACCAGTGTCGACAAGCAGGTCGTCGAGCTGTGGGGGAGGATCCTCGACATGCTCGCCGATCCGTTGTCGACCAGGCACCTGCTGGACTGGACCGCCAAGTACGCCCTGGTCAAAGGCTACGTGGACCGGGGCGTGGCATGGTCCGACGCCAAGCTCAAGCTCATTGACCTGCAGTACGCCGACATCGATCCCTCCCGCAGCCTCTACCACGCGCTGGTGCGCAAGCAACGGATGGAGACGCTGGTCTCGCCGGCGGAAATCCACCGTGCGGCCGCCGAGCCGCCGGCGGATTCCCGGGCCTGGGCACGCGGCAAGATCAGCGAGGCCTACGCCAGGGACATCACCTCCGCGTCCTGGCAGCTGATCACCTTCGCCGACGGCACCCGGGTCGAACTCATAGAGGTGGACGGCTCGACGCGCGAGGAGGTGGAGGCCGCCGGCGGTCTCGAGGCATGGGTGGCCTCTCGGGGTAACATCTAGGCCATGACCAATCCGCAGCAGAACATCACCCCGGGTGGCGGAGACGACTCCGCCGATGACGCTGACGCCCTGTCCGGCGGCCAGGCCCAGATCAACACCTCCGGCACCGACGACCTCCTCGACGAGATCGACGGTCTGCTCGAGGCCAACGCCGAGGAGTTCGTCCGCGGCTACGTCCAGAAGGGCGGCCAGTGATCTACACGCGCCGTATCACCGGCATCGAGACGGAGTACGGCATCGCCGGCAAGCTCTCGCCGGAGGACACGGCGCGGTATTTGTTCCGGCCGATCGTCGCGGAGTACTTCTCCACGAACATCTTCATCCCGAACGCCTCGCGCCTGTACCTCGACGTAGGCTCGCACCCGGAGGTCGCGACCGGCGAGTGCGACCGCCTCGGCCAGCTCATCGCCCATGAGCGGGCCGGGGACCGGATCCTCAACGATCTCGCCGACACGGCCGAGAAGGCCCTCGAGGAAGAGCGGATCGGCGGTCACGTCCATCTGATCAAGAACAACGTCGACGACGCCGGCAACTCCTACGGCTGCCACGAGAACTACCTCATCGGCCGCGAGATGGTGCTCAAGACGCTGGGCAAGCAGCTGCTCGCCTTCATGATCACCCGCCAGCTCATCTGCGGGGCGGGCCTGGTCACGGAAGAGGGTTTCCTCGTCTCCCAGCGCGCGGACCAGGTCTTCGAGGGCATTTCCTCGGCGACCACACGTTCACGCCCGATCATCAACACCCGCGACGAGCCGCACGGGGACTCCTCGAGGTTCCGGCGCATGCACGTCATCGTCGGCGACTCCAACATGGCCGAGCCCACGCTCGCGCTCAAGGTCGGCTCCACCCAGCTGGTCCTGGAGATGCTCGAGGCCGGTGCCCAGCTGCCGGACCTGGAGCTGGCCGACCCGATCGGCGACATCCGCCTCATCGCCCGCGACATCACCGGCGCCACCCCCGTCAAGCTGCGCGACGGCGGGACGATCACCGCGCTGGCCATCCAGGAGATCTTCCACGGCGCCGCCGTCCAGTGGCTGCAGGACCGGCCCGCCGAACGCGATCCGGAGATGGAGCGTGTCGTCGAGCTCTGGGGCCGCACCCTGGCGGCGGTGCGCAGCCAGGACTACTCGGGCATCAGCCGCGAAATCGACTGGGCGATCAAACTGGATCTGCTCAGCCGGTACCGGGACCGGCTCGGCGGGGACTGGGCGCACCCCCGGCTCGCCCAGCTGGACCTGAGCTTCCACAACATCCGCCCCGCCCACGGCATCTACCCGATGCTCGAGGCCCGGGGCCTGGTGGATCGCTGGGTCTCCGACGAGGAGATCCTCGAGGCCACCACCACCGCGCCGCAGAGCACCCGCGCCGCGCTGCGTGGCCGCTTCCTCACCAGGGCCCGCGAGACCGGTGCCCAGGTCACCGTGGACTGGGTGCATCTCAAGCTCAACGGCGAGGGCGGAGGCATGGTCGAGCTCGCCGACCCCTTTTCCGCGGTCGACGAGCGCGTCGACGCGTTGTTAGAGAAGATGGGGTAGTGAGCGACCCGCAGATGATTCAGCGACTGACGAACCTGGCCTTCGCCCTCCTGGGCACCGGCCAGGTCCGCGAGTCCGAGTGGATTCGCGCCAACGTCGACGGATATTCGCCGCAGCAGTCTGACGAGGCCTTCGCCCGGATGCTCCAGCGCGACATCCAAACGCTGCGTCGGGCGGGGGTCCCGGTCGTCCAGACAGAGTCGGGCTACGCGGTGGAGAAGGAGTCCTACGAGCTGCCGGCCGTGACCTTCACCCCGGAGGAGGCCCGCGTGCTGGGGATGGCCGGGGAGATGGGCCGCTCCGGGGAACTGGGGGTGTTCGCCCGCTCGGGGTGGACCAAGCTGGCCGCCGCCGGCGCCGCCCGCGATCTCGCCGACGCGCCGATCTACCAGGCCGACACCGACCTCGACCGGCTGTCCCCGGAACTCCTCCGCGACGTCAGCGCCTGCATCCACCACCGGATCCGGATGCGCTTCGACTACCGGCCGATCCCCACCCGGCCCAGCGTGCGCCGCACCATGGATCCGTGGGGCGTCGTCCACTGGAACAACCGCATCTACCTCGTCGGCTGGGACGTGGACCGCGGCGCGCCTCGTAGTTTCCGGGCCCTGCGCTGCAGCGGCGTCAAGGGGCTGCGCCGCACGAGCGCCGAGCACATCGAGCCCACGGAGGATCTCCTCGAGGTGGTCAAGGCGGCGCTGGCCCAGGGCCGGGACTTCGTCGACGCGCTGGTGCGGGTCCCGGCGGGCACGGCCAAGGAACTTGCCGACGCCGGAACGCGTCAGCCGGACGACCCTGAGCTGGTGCGCATGCCCCACGTGGAGCGCGACTGGCTGGTCCGGACCGCGGCCAGCTATGTACCGGGCGTCGAGGTCCTGGAACCCGAGGACCTCCGCGACCAGATCCGGGACCTGCTCAAGGAGGCCCTGTGAGCGAGCCGAGCCCAGCACGCCGCGGCGAATCGCCCGAGAAGCTCGACGACGTCGTCCGCGCCCTCAACCTGCTGCCGTATTTCCGGGCCCACCCGCACCGCTCCGTCTTCGAGGCCGCCCGCGATCTCGGCCGCGAGCCCAAGGAGCTGCTCCAGGACCTGGCCCGCCTCCACACCAGCGGCGTCGGCCGGCACACCGAGGAGATGTTCGACCTCGTCTACGACTACCGCGCCGTGACCATCATCGAGGACCAGGGGCTGGGTCACGCGCTGCGTCTGACCCCGACCGAGGCCGGCACGCTGCTGCTCATGCTGGAGACCCTGGAGAATTCCCCGGGCCTGGTCGACCGCCAGGCCGTGGAGTCCGCCGCCCGGAAGCTGCGGGGAATCATGGACACCCACGCCACCGCCATCTATGACGCGATGGCCGATCCCGACCCGGAGGAGGCCACCCACCAGGCGCTGGTCGCCGAGGCGCTGGAATCAGGCCGCCGCCTCCGCTTCGACTACTTCAGCCTTTCCTCCAACACCTCCCGCCCGCGCCGCGTGGACCCGGTGTCGGTGTTCGTCCGGGACGGGGAAACCTACCTGGAGGGCGTCGACGTTGATGTGGTGCCCGGGGAGGGGGACAGCGGCTACCGCACCTACCGCCTCGACCGGATGGGCGACCTCGTCGTCCTCGACGAGGAGGCGCAGTCGCACCCGTCGACCCTGGGGGAGGATTTCGGTTTCGGGCACGTCGCCGAGATCCGGATCCGATCCGACGCGACGTGGCTGGTCCACTACGAGCCGATCACCCTCGGCGAGGAGCGCGGGGATGGGTGGTTTGACGCGCACCTGCGATATGGTTCCGAGGAGTGGTTGATTCGTTTCTGCCTCGGTCAGGCGGACCGTTTAACCGTGGTGGGACCGGAATCACTCGTTCGGGCGGTTGCTCGCCGAGCGCAATCGGGCCTGGACCGATATTATGAGCCGTCGGGCGGAAAGTGATCCGCCCTTCGCATCACGCTTCACGAAAGGCATTACGTCACATGAACTTGGGACCCTGGGAAATCATCGCCATTCTGGTCGTGATCGTGCTTCTCTTCGGCGCAAAGAAGCTGCCGGACCTGGCCCGCTCCGTGGGACGCTCCGCACGCATCTTCAAGTCCGAGGTCAAGGAAATGAAGAATGACGACCAGCCGCAGGCCCCGGCCGCGGCCCAGCAGAACGACGCGGAATTCTGGGACTCCCCGGAGAACCAGCCCCGCCAGATCGAGCAGCAGCAGCCGGCGCAGGACCCGCGCCTCCAGCAGCCGCAGCAGCCGTACCAGCAGCACCCGAACCAGAACAACCAGTAAGTCCCACCGCCCTGAGTTCGGTTCTCTAAAGTCCCTGCCCCGACGCGGGGAAAGGTAGTTGCTGCATGTCCTCCTCCGAGCAGTCCCTCTCTGCTTCCGCCTCGGCTGAATCGAGGCGTCGTTTCGCGCGCAAGAAGCGTCGCCGGAAGGCGAACCCGACGGGTGACATGGCGCTCGTCGAGCACCTGCGCGAGCTCCGTCGCCGGGTGATCATCTCCGTGCTCGCGCTGCTGGCCGGCACGATCCTCGGTTTCATCTGGTACGCCTGGTCCCCGCCGGGGGTTCAGACCCTCGGTGAGATCATGCGCGGACCCTACTGTTCGCTGCCGCAGGAAATGCGTGCGGACTTCTCCAACGACGGGGAGTGCCGCCTCCTGGCCACCAGCCCCTTCGAGATGTTCCTGCTGCGCATGAAGGTGGGTGCCCTGGCGGGCCTGGTCGTGTCCTCCCCGGTCTGGCTGTACCAGATCTGGGCGTTCATCACGCCGGGTCTGCACAAGGGCGAGCGCCGCTGGACGATGTCCTTCGTCGCCATCGCGGTCACGCTGTTCGTCGCCGGCGCCCTGCTGGCCTACTTCATCATCGACATCGGCCTGGAGTTTCTCCTGACCATCGGTGAAGAGGCACAGATCGCGGCGCTGACGGGCGGCCAGTACTACAACTTCGTCCTGGCGCTCATCGTCATCTTCGGCGTGAGCTTCGAGCTGCCGCTGATCATCATGATGCTCAACATCGTCGGCCTGCTGCACTACGACGCCATCCAGGGCAAGCGCAGCTACGTCGTCATCGGGGTGTTCATCTTCGCCGCGCTGCTGACCCCGGGCGGTGAGCCCTTCTCCATGCTCATCATGGCGGTGGCCGTCAACATCCTCGTGGAGCTGTCCTTCCAATTCGTGCGCTTCAACGACAAGCGCACCGGCTACGACGAAATTGCTGGTTGGAGCGACCTCGACGACGAGGAGGCCTCCGAGCTCGACTACACCCCGGATGCGGTTGAACGTGCGGCCCCGATCGCCGGCGGCGGTTCCACCCCCGCCTCCGCGTCGCCACGCCCGAGTGCGGGACCGGCGCCGTCGCGCCAGGACGACAGGCCGGCGGCGGGACCCGCCGCTCAGGAATCCTTCGGCCCCGGTACTTTCGACGACGTCCTCTAGTCCCACGTATTGTGGGACCCATGAGCTACCTCGACGAATTCACCGCCGGTCTCGCGTTCCCGCTGGATGACTTCCAGTTGGAGGGATGTCAGGCGGTCGAGGAGGGTCACGGTGTCCTGGTCTGCGCCCCCACCGGAGCGGGCAAGACCATCGTCGGCGAGTTCGCGGTCGCTCTGGCGCTGTCCCAGGGCACGAAGTGCTTCTACACCACGCCGATCAAGGCGCTGAGCAACCAGAAGTACCACGACCTGGTCGCCGTCCACGGCGCCGAGTCCGTCGGGCTGCTGACCGGGGACGTTTCCATCAACGCGCAAGCCGAGGTCGTCGTCATGACCACCGAGGTGCTGCGCAACATGATCTACGCCCAGTCCTCGGCCCTGGATCGCCTCACCCACGTCGTCATGGACGAGATCCACTATCTCGCCGACCGCGAGCGCGGCGCGGTGTGGGAGGAGATAATCCTCAACCTGGACGAGTCGGTCAACATCATCGGCCTGTCGGCGACGGTGTCGAACTCGGAGGAGTTCGGCGACTGGCTGGCCACCGTCCGCGGCGATACGCGGGTCATCGTCTCCGATCATCGCCCGGTGCCGCTGGATCAGTGGATGCTCGTGGGTCGGCGCATCTACCCGTTGTTCGAGCCGGGCACCGACGACGTCAACATCGCCCTGGAGAACCGCATCGAGCGAATCCAGTCCACCGACACCTCGGGCGAGGATTACCGGGAGGGGCGTGGCTTCCGCGCCCGCAGCGCGCAATCGCGGGGCCAGGCGGACGGCCACTCCGGGCGTTTCGGGCGCGACGCGCGCAGCGGCCCGCCCCGCCAGGAGGACAAGTTCCAGCCGGTGGGCCGACCGGACGTGGTCAAGGTGCTGGAGGGGCAGAACATGCTTCCGGCCATCTTTTTCATCTTCTCCCGCGCCGGCTGCGACGGCGCCCTGGCCCAATGCCACCGTTCCCGCCTGGTGATGACCGACCAGGAGGAATCCGAGGAGATCAAGCGCATCATCGACGCCGGCGTGGAGGGCATCCCGGAGGAGGACCTCGAGGTCCTGCGGTTCCGCCAGTGGCGCAGCGTGCTCTCCCGCGGTTTCGCCGCCCACCATGCGGGTATGCTGCCGGCGTTCCGCCACATCGTCGAGGAGCTGTTCGTCAAAGGGCTGGTGCGCGTCGTCTTCGCCACCGAGACCCTGGCCCTGGGAATCAACATGCCGGCGCGCACCGTCGTGCTGGAGAAACTGGTCAAGTACGACGGGGAGTCCCACGTCGACCTGACGCCGGGGCAGTACACCCAGCTGACCGGGCGGGCCGGTCGTCGCGGCATCGACACCATGGGCAACGCCGTGGTGCAGTGGTCCCCGGCGATGGATCCGCGAGCGGTGGCTGGTCTGGCGTCGACACGCACCTACCCGCTGATCTCGACGTTCGCCCCCGGCTACAACATGGCCATCAACTTGCTGGCGATGAACGGCTTCGAGGGGTCGGTGCGGCTGCTGGAGAAGTCCTTCGCCCAGTACCAGTCGGACGGCTCCATCGTAGACGACGTGCGCACCATCGAGCGCACCGAGCGCAAGCTCAGCGATCTGCGCGCCCAGCTACCCTATGACGACGCTGACGTCGACGCCGTCATGGAGTACGTCGATCTGCGCGCCGAACTCTCTGCGGAGGAGAAGGCCCAGCGCCGCTACTCGATGGAGCAGCGGGAGCTGGAGACAACGACCGTGCTGGCCAAACTCCAGGTCGGGGACGTCATCGCCATGCCGGGCAAGAAGCACCCGATTCTGGCCACCGTCGTCACCCCGGCCAGCCAGGCCAGGGATCCGCGACCCTGGGTGACCACCGAACGCGGCTGGTCCGGGCGCATCGACGCCGCGGGCTTCGCCAACCCGCCGGTGGTCGTCGGGCGCATGCGGCTGCCCAAAAACGTCACCCATCACCCGCGGAAGAACACCCGCTTCGTCGTCGAGGCTTTTCGGCGCGACAGTTTTGACCGCCCGAAGAAGATGCGCACCCAAGCGCGCGTCCGGGACTCCAAGAAGGTCGTGGCGCTGCGGGAGGCGCTGCACAACCACCCCGTGCACAACTGGAAGGCCGTGGAACGCGAGCAGGCCGCCCACCTCGGCGCGAAGATACACCGCGCGGAGAATGATCTGGCCCGCCTGCGCGGCAAGGTCTCGGAGGCGTCGGACACGCTCGGCCGCCACTTCGAGCGCATCATCGACCTGCTGACGGAGCTGGACTACGTGGGCGTCGAGAGCGGGGAACCGCACGTCACCGACGAGGGCGAGCGCCTCGCGCTCATCCACAACGCCTCGGACCTGCTCGTCGCCCAGTGCCTCAAGCGCGGCATCTGGGACGACCTGGACCCCGCGGAGCTGGCGGGCGTGGTCTCCATGTGCGCCTTCGAGCCGCGCAAGACCACGCACGGTGAGCCGAGCGCGCCGACCGACCCGATGGTCGACGCCATGAACGGCACCGAGCGGGTGTGGGAACAGCTCGCCTCGGACGAGCGCCGGCACCAGCTGCCGACCTCCCCGATGCCGGAGGCGCAGTTCGCCCTGGCCATGCACCAGTGGACCGCGGGCGCGCCGTTGGGCTACTGCCTGGCCGCGGCCGCCGAATCCGGCGCGGAGCTGACCCCGGGCGACTTCGTCCGGTCGGTCCTGCAGGTCATCGATCTGCTGGAGCAGGTGGCCAAGACCGCCTACTCCGACGACACCCGGCGCACGGCCCGGCGCGCCATCGACGCCGCCCGTCGCGGGGTGGTGGCGATCGGCACCTAGGCGCGCTGGCGGGCCCGGAGTATCTCCACGGCCGCGGCCAGTTGTCGGCGCATCGGGCCGACCATGCCGACCGTGGCCACGCCCAGATTCCGGCCGAGGGGATCGAGCACCAAGGACTGGACGGCGGCGACCTCGCCGTCGACGATGACCGGCGCGCCCGAGTCGCCCTTGACCACCTTCGGCGCGCTGTAGGTCAGCGCGGGGTGGGCGACCACGGTGCCCAGATCGCGCGACATGGAGAAGGGCAGCCAGCCCACGACACAGCCGATCTTCTCCACCGCGGTGCGGCGCCCGCCGCCGAAGCCGTGCGTCGCGCAGGCGCTGAAGGGGCGAGGGCGGCGGTGGGCCAGCCCGGGCAGGTCCCGGGGCGGGGCGGGGGCGGCAAGCCGGACGACGGCGAGGTCAGTGCCGGGGATGTTGGCCCAGTCGACGACGTCACTGGTGAACATTGGGCCGCTGGCGGCGCGGATACCGTCCTCGACACGGCGACCGCGAAAGAAATGTCCACAGGTCAGGACCAGGTCGCTGGCCCGGGCGGGGGCGGGGGCGAGGTCGTCGGCGATGAGCACGCCGGAGCAGTAGGACTGGTGCTGGGTGAACTTCACGGTGACGGGTCGGGCCATGGGGCCCGAGCCTAGTTGCCCGTACAGTGGGCCACATGATTGCAGCAACGTTTGACAGCTCCGTGTACGCCGATCGCCTGCGGCGGGCGCAGCGCCTGGTCGGCGACAAGGGGCTGGCCGGCATCCTCATCGGCACCGGCCCGGAGTTCGCTTATCTGACCGGCAGCTGGGTCTCCTCCCACGAGCGGTTGACGGCGGTCGTCGTCACCCCGGGCTCGGTGGCCGTCGTGGTTCCCGGCACCGACCTCGGCGACCTCGGGGAGGCCGGACGCCTGGAGCTCGACATTCGGGCCTGGTCCGATGGTGAGGATCCGCACCAGCTGGTGGCGGATCTGCTGGCCGAGGGCCCCGTCGGGCTGGGTTCGAGCCTGACCGCCGACCACGTCATCGCGCTGCGCTCGCGTCTGCGCGGAGATTTCGTGCTGGCCACCGATGTGCTGGCGGAACTGTTCACGGTCAAGGACGTCGCCGAGATCGAACAGCTGGCCTTCGCCGGCCGGGCCATCGACAAGGTGCACGCCAGGGTGCCGGAGCTGCTCCGGGCGGGGCGCACGGAGGCCGAGGTGGCCGCGGAGCTGAGCCACCTCATTCTGGCGGAGCACGATGCGGTGGACTTCATCATCGTCGGCTCCGGCCCGAACGGCGCCAACCCGCACCATTCCTTCTCCGACCGGGTGCTCCGGGCCGGGGATCCGGTGGTCGTCGACGTCGGCGGCTCGGTCGGAGTGGGCTACCACTCGGACTGCACCCGCACCTACGTCGTCCCGGGAGCGCCGGCGCCCGCGGATTTCCTCGAGGCTTACGCGGTGCTGGAGCGGGCGCAGGCGGCCGGTGTCGCGGCGGTGCGCCCGGGCGTGACGGCGCAGCAGGTGGACCGGGTCACCCGCGAGATCATCGCGGAGGCGGGCTTCGGTGACCTCTTCACGCACCGGACCGGTCACGGCATCGGTCTTTCCCTCCATGAGCAGCCATTCATCATCGCCGGCAACGACCTGGAACTGGCCGAGGGCATGGTGTTCTCGGTGGAGCCGGGGATGTACCGCCCGGGCGAGTGGGGGATGAGGATTGAGGACATCGTCGTCGTCTCCGACGCGGGCGCCAAACCCTTGAATTTTCAACCAAAGATGTTAGGGTAGCGACCATGACAACCACCAACGCACTGTTCGTCGGCCACGGCACCCCGATGAACGCCATCGAGGACAACACCTTCACCCAGACCTGGCAGAAGCTCGGCCAGGAGATCGAGACCAACCAGGCGCCGCGCGCCATCCTCTCGGTGTCCGCGCACTGGTACACCCGGGGCACCGGCGTCACCGCGATGACCAACCCCAAGACCATCCACGACTTCTGGGGCTTCCCGCCGGAGCTCATGGCCGTGCAGTACGACGCCCCGGGCGACCCGGAGATCGCCGAGCTGGTCAAGGACGTCGCCAAGCCCGACCTCGTCGAGTCCGACTACAACTGGGGCCTGGATCACGGCACCTGGTCCGTGCTCAAGCACATGTTCCCGGAGGCGAAGATCCCGGTCGTCCAGCTCTCTATCGACGGCACCAAGCCCTATTCCCACCACCTCCGGCTGGGCCAGAAGCTTGCCCGCCTGGCCCGCGAGAACAACGTGCTCATCGTCGGCTCCGGCAACGTCGTGCACAACCTGCGCATGGCCGCGCCGAAGTACGGCGACACCGGCATGGAGTGGGCCGACGCCTTCGACGAGTCCGCCAAGGAGATCATGCTGGCGTCCCCGGAACGCTTCGAGACCCTCCTGGAGCATGAGGCCTTCCAGGCCGCAGTGCCCACCCCGGACCATTTCCTGCCGCTGGCCTACGTCGCCGGCGTCACCGCCGGGATGAGCGAATCCGGCAGGGCGCAGACCGTCTCCGCCTTCAACGACATGCGCACCTGGGGTTCGCTGTCGATGACCGGCTACCAGATCGCCTCCTAGGAGGCGTCCGGCGCCCGGGGACGCTACGATCGGTCACCATGATTCTCCTGCTTGGTGGCACCAGTGACATTGGGACCGAGACCGTGCAGCGCCTGTGCCAGGGGCGCACGGTCGTCGCGGCGGCGCGGCGCCCCGAGGCCGTACCCGATTTCCCGGGTGCGGCCTCCCGCCATGTCCTGCCCTTCGACGCCGCCGACCTCACCGGTCACCGGCGCCTCGTCGAGGAGGCGGAGAGAACAGCGGGGGAGAAGGTCGACATCGCCGTCGTCGCCTTCGGCATCCTCGGCGACCAGGCCCGGGCGGAAGCCGACGAGGCCCACGCCGCCGAGATCGCGACCGTCGACTACACCGCCCAGGTGTCCATGCTCACCGTCCTGGCCGATCACATGGACTCCGGCGACATCGTCGCCTTCAGTTCCGTGGCCGGCTGGCGGGCCCGCCGGGCCAATTACGTCTACGGCTCGACCAAGGCCGGCCTGGACGCCTTCTGCCAGGGCCTGTCGGATCGCCTCCACGGCACGGATCTGCGCCTCTACGTCGCCCGCCCGGGCTTCGTCATCGGTTCCATGACCGAGGGAATGACGCCGGCACCGATGTCGGTGACCCCGGCCCAGGTCGCCGAGGCAGTCGTCGCCCGCGTGCGGGCTGGCCGGCCCGGCACCTTCTGGGTCCCCGGTGCGCTGCGCGTCCTGGCGGGGGTGATGCGGCTGGTCCCGCGCCCGATCTGGCGTCACATGCCGCGGTAGGCGGTCTCGTACTCACCCTCCGCGTGCGCCTCGTACTCGAGGAAGTGCCCGGAAGGGCGCCCGCAGCCGCGCGCGCAGCCGATGAGATGGACGCGCTCCGCAGGGCCTGCGGAGGCCAGCCGGGCGGCGTCGGCGCGCACGTCGGAGAGCGCGTGCGCGCACCCGGGCCTGCCGACGCACGACGTCACCTTCAGCCAGGGCGACCCCGCGTCGAAGACCACGCCCCAGGGGGCGAGAATCCTCACCGCCGCGTCGGCGTCCCCCTCGGGCAGGTCATGGATGATGAGCGAGCGCCAGGGGGTGAGGGTGACCGGGCGGGCCAGGGCGGCCAGCAGTTCCGCCAGCCGAGGCGGGAAAATCCCCAGTGGAAGCACCCCGGCCAGGTCGACGCGGCCGTCCTCGAGCGGCAGCCAGCCGATGGGCGGGGTCACCGGTCCGGGGCTGCGCCGGTGCGCCGGGCCCGCCCCAACGATACGGGCGAGCGCCTCCGCCGGGGAGACGTCGGTGGTGAGCAGAGCGTGGAGCCGCTGCGTGGCGACGTCCCCGGTGCCGTCGTCGATGCCAACGGTGAGGGTCCGGGGCAGGCCCGCGTCGTCAAGCAGGCGGGCAATCTCGCGGGCGTGCGACAGCGCCGCGGCGGAGCGGGGCGTCGCGAGGACACGGTGGCGGCTGCCATGCTCCCGCCAGGCCGCGCGCAGCGCCTCGACGTCGCCGACCGAGCGCAGCAGCAGCCGGCCCCGGGCGGTGACGGACAGTTCCCCGCCCAGCGCCGCGGCCGCCGCGAAGACCCGGGCCGCGTCCTCACCCTCGAGTCGGCCACCGGGAATTGACAGGAACGCCGCCGGTCCGTCGGCCGCGT